>NZ_CP009170.1:87500-725000 GCF_000763575.1 Thermoanaerobacter kivui | reverse complement strand
ATCTTTTCCCCACAAAGTTTGGCTGCCAAGTGAGGAGATAACGCCGGAACAAAGCGGTAAAGGTTTAATTGGTCAATGGGTTGGGGAAGGTCAGCTGCCAGGCGATAGAAGAACGCATCTTCGGGAATTAATTTCCCGTTTTTGATAACTGCCCCGGTTTGCACAGGTTTGATAGCTACGGCGTCAATACCATGGTGGCGAAAAACACCCGTCAGGCCAGCGGTAACTACTGTTTTTCCCACGCCAGTATCCGTTCCGGTTATGAAGTAACCCTTTCTGGCATAGTCCATTGGTGTCCCTCCTCTAGTAATGATGTAAGATCTTTTACACCCCGCACAGCGCTGATTTGAGTTATCAAAACTGGTTCCTCCTCAAGCCTGGTTATGTACTCCGTAAGATTCACATCCTTGAGACGAACAAAGAACACCCGCCCTCCTTTAAATGAGGGATGCTTTAAATGGGGTATACGCACATAGCCCAGGCGCCGGGAAGAAACGTAACCCGTGGTATAATGGGGGTCATCCGAACAACATATTTCAGCCAGAGTTCCGCTCCAGATAACCTTAGAGGCCAGAGCCAGGGCTTCCTTGACCCGGAAATGATCTAACCCCAGCGGCTCTAGCAGACACGATAACTGCTTAGCAGCCTGTGGAGTATAATCCATATGGGAGGCACGTACACCTCGCCAAGAGTCGGGCTCCAGACGCCGACCACTCTGGGCATCCATGATTACCGCCCCTCTCATGTTTCGCCCGTCAGGCGAAGGTCCTCGGGCAAGCATTTCTATAGCCTCTTCTATAACCTGCTCTTCCACCCCGCTAGCCAAAAGAAGCTGCCGTGCACAAAAAAGCGCTTGCCCATGGTCATTAGCTTTTACCGTTACAAGCGGCAAAGCAGCAATCTGCTTTATTTCAGAAAACTCTAGGCGCTCGATGCTGATATTTATAAAATCAGGTTCACCCAGGGCATGGTTTTTGGCACGAAAGAACATTTTCTGGACAATAGAAGCTACCTCCTGGGCAGAAACAATCCTTTCCGCCCCCGATATGTGTCGCCCTCCTTTTTCGTGGGGAGCTCCCTGGGCAGCCCTCATTCGGACGCTATATACCACTTTCTCCAAAAAAAGTCCCTCCCTTAATTTGTTTCTTAACTCTGTCCATAAGTCTGGTTAAAGGCCAGGCCGTTAAAGCCGTGTAGAACATCCCAGGCAAAGCAGCAACCAACAAAACACTTACCCCCTTGTGCAAAAGGCCAGCAAGAACCAGACGGGCAGCTACAGAACCCAGGGGACCAGCAATGGTAACCACAAAGAAACTGGGACCTAAAATCGCAATGATACCGCCAGCTACCAAACGAAAAACTATGGACACTATCACATTAAAGAAATTGTGCACCCCAATGCTGTATAAAACAACGCTGGCCACTAGCCCAGCTAAAAAATAGCGCTTAAAGCCAAAGTTGGCAGCAATGGCTACCGCAATAGGAGCCGAGAGTTGAAACTCGGTACCTGGTATGATACCGGGTAACTTAAAAGAGCCACTAACAATAATGAA
The DNA here is from genome assembly GCF_000763575.1 of Thermoanaerobacter kivui. Taxonomy (NCBI): domain Bacteria; kingdom Bacillati; phylum Bacillota; class Clostridia; order Thermoanaerobacterales; family Thermoanaerobacteraceae; genus Thermoanaerobacter; species Thermoanaerobacter kivui. Next base: position 723,447 of record NZ_CP009170.1, on the reverse strand, counting down.
TGTTGCCAGTAAGGCAATTCTTACTACCTCCCTAAGTGATCCTCTTGTTTTATGTATTTGGTCTCACCTCCTCCCCTACTTTTTAAATGAGTCCCACCCTTTTCCCGGCCCATAAAAAAGCTTCTAAAGCCCTTTGAATATCTTCCGGTTTGTGGGTAGCCATGACAGTAATCCTTAAACGGCTAGTGCCTTCCGGTACTGTAGGCGGGCGAATGGCCGGCACAAATACACCCTTTTCCGCCAGAGCTGACGAAAGAGCCAGTGTCCGATGGGATTCCCCTACCATCAGGGGAATAATAGCTGATTCCGTGGGTAACACCTCAAAGCCTAATTCTTTTAAGCCTTTGTAAAATTGGCGGACGTTAGCGTGTAGCTGATCAAGGAGGTACAGCTCTTCTTCTAAGACATCCAGGGCCGCTATAGCAGCAGCAACTATCGGTGGAGAAAGAGCAGTAGAAAAAATAAAGCTGCGAGCACGATTCCGTAAATAATCAATTAAAATAACATTGCCAGCTACGTACCCACCTTCACTCCCAAGGGCTTTACTTAATGTACCTACTTGGATAATATTTTTATTTTCCAGTCCAAAATGTTCCACTGTTCCTGCCCCCCTCTTGCCCAAAACCCCAGTAGCATGGGCATCGTCCACCATGAGAAGGGACTGGAACTCCTCGGCCAACTGCAACAGTTGGGGCAAAGGAGCTATATCCCCGTCCATACTAAAAACACCATCGGTAACGATAAGGCACCTACGGTATGAGTTACGTTCCGCCAGGAGAATATCCTTTAGATGGGCTACATCCTTATGGCGGAAAACTTTAACTGTGGCTCGGCTCAAGCGGCAGCCGTCAATTATGCTGGCATGGTTTAGCTCATCGCTGAGCACCAGGTCTCCTTGGCCCACCAGGGCTGAAATCACTCCCAAGTTGGCCAGATAACCAGAACTAAACACAATAGCATCCTCCGTGCTTTTAAATCGTGCAATGCGCTCCTCTAATTGACGGTGCAAAACAAAATTACCAGTAGTCAAACGAGAACCTCCACTTCCTGTCCCCCACCTTTCCACAGCTTCTAGGGTCGCAGCCTTAACACGGGGATGATGAGACATGCCAAGGTAATTATTGGAAGAAAAAAGAAGCACTTCCTGTCCGTTGATGATTGCCCTGGAACCATTAAACTCCTCTAATGGTCCAGGAAGCTGACGATAAAGTGAGCTCTCTTTTAGTAACTCCAGCTCCTTCTCTAAAAATCTAAACAAATACATTCCTCCCCTGATAGGTTTATTTTCTTTGCTTGGTTATTTTTGTTTTTGCCATAATTTGTTGCTTACTCTAATTATACTCACTTCGAACTTAATTGTCAACTTATATTTATTATAAGGTTAACATTTCTTTAAAAATCCTTAATTCAGGTTTTCCTGAACAAAATGTTGTTTTTATAAATTTCTAAAAGTTCTCCAGAAATGTTCCGCTTGTAAATGTATTCTGTTTCTTCCACAGCGTATCTTAAAGACCTTCCCGGGTAAGAGCGATAACTTTCCTCCCATATACCGCCACATTTACTGCTTGGAGTTCGGGCAGTGTTGGACTTCGTTTCGTTATGCAAACTCGTCCACTCCAATTCAGCCTCATATGTGGTTTGTTCATCGGGCCGGGATTTTGCCGCCGGCTTCCTTCAGATTCCATCTCACGATGGACACCTTTGCCTTTGACAGGTTTAATTCCATGCCCATAGCGGACTTTCACCGCTTAAGCTTTAGCCCATGCCGGGCGCACATAAAAAAGAGGAGAAAAACTCCTCTTTGAAAAAAATTTCCATTTTATTGAATTGGTATATTTTTAAAAATCGTAGAAAATACGCTTACAAAAGTCGCTCCCACAAAAATCATCATTATTATAAATAAAACAATCAAAACTATGTACGGAAGAAAATACACAAGCACTGCATTTCCTGTAGTCATTTTGTAATTTTCTCTTATGGATATAATTTTCAAAACAATTACCCATATAGTAAATGCTATTATAAATAAATCCGTAAGTATTGCGCCACCTCTCTCGCTCAACAGACGGGCAAATAAATTTACGGGCACCATAAAAATCATGGGAAGTTTTGCAAACCCCATTGCGGAATACAGTCCTTTTGCTGTGCCTATTACTATCTCATCGCCGTCACCAGCCGTCATTTGCTGAATTTCACCGCTATTGTCTTCATTTTGAGTTAAAGGTGTATTGTCTTCTGTTTTAGCGTACATTTTTCCATCTAAAATTTCTGCTAAAAAGTGATACACTGCCGCAAAAAGAAAGTAAGTCAAAGGAGCTATAAATATACTCCCAAATACAGCCATCAGAACAAACAGTGACCTTAACCTCCCAAAATCAGGCATACCTGGAGTGGAGGAAAATAAATCCGGACCAACCATTGTAAACCTACTGCTTGTCATAGTCAACAAACCTGTAACTATGATGACAACAACAGCCTGCCAAATTGGCTTTTTCCTTACAATTTCTTTAATGGTCTCGACAGGTTGAAAAAATATGCCATACAATCTTTCCAAAAAATTCAACTTATATAACCTCCTATTCTTAAATTTTGAAATTATTCCTATAAACATTTTATCACACTTTTTATCTTTTTCTTTAATTTTACGTTAAAATTTTTAAATCATGAAGGAAAATAAAGTTTTGCGGTGAATTATATATAGTGAGGTGATAAAATGCAAGCTGACATATTAAAAGCCATACAAACCATAACAAATCCATTGTTAGATTATTTTTTTATAGCTATAACAATGTTAGGTAGTGCAGGCTTTTACTTTATCTTTATCCCGCTATTTTATTGGTGTGTAGATAAACGATTTGGCTTAAAGCTTGGACTTATATTGATAAGCTCCATATACGTAAATACAATATTAAAAGAAATAACAAAAATAAATAGGCCAATAGGCTATCCGGGAATAAGGTCTGTATTTACACAATCAGCAGGAGGATATTCATTCCCAAGCGGTCATGCGCAAGGTTCTACAACTGTTTGGGGGACTTTAATGGTACACTATCAAAAAAAATGGCTGTGGTATGTAGGAATCGCCATCGTATTACTCGTATCATTTTCGCGAATGTATTTAGGTGTCCACTGGCCGATAGATATTATTGGCGGAATATTGATAGCTGTTTTAATAATAATTTTAAGTGAACTTATTGAAAGCATCGTGAAAGAAAGCAATTTTAACATAAGTTTATCTTTTAAAGTTATTTTGTCAATTTTAATCCCTGCGCTTTTTATATTAATTTTCCCTCACAAGGATATTTATGAATACATGGGTTTAATTTCTGGTACTTTAATAGGTTATTTTATGGACAAAGAAAAATTTGATTTTACTGTCCATGCTCCTCTTCAAAAGCAAATTTTGAAGTTACTAATTGGCATAATTGTATTTTTTGTACTTAAAGATGGATTAAAATTTGTGTTGCCTTCTGGAAATATTTTTAATGCAATAAGGTATGCAATTTGTGGACTGTGGCTTTCTCTTGGTGCACCTTATGTATTTAACCTTTTTAAACTAAATGACAAACTGATTAAGGCATAGAGTTTACCTATGCCTTTTTTGCACTAAATCCTTTATTTATAATATTTGAAAAGTCTCCCTTTGATTCAATAGATTAAGTAAAAAAACAAGACCTCCCTTTTTTAAGAGGTCTTATCCAATATTAGCCATGCTTTTAGTATGTTTGTCAGCCACTTTGCTGGCACCATAAGAAGAGGGTTTTACTTGAGCTTCAAATCCACACCCTAATACCATGTTTACAACTTCTTTTATGATGTCCCTCGTTTTGCCGTTTTCACCCACATCAAGATGTATCTCAATGTTTATATCTTTTTTGTCAGTTTGATTAAGCCTTTCAAAAAGCTGGTTTGCTACTTCTATGCTGTAAGTAGCCTCCATAAAAATCCTTTGTTTCAGAGAAGGAATTTTTTTGTTGTAAAATTTCCTATAATAATACCTCGCACCTTTCCCTTCTCGATATATGATTACAGCAGTAACAAAGCATACGGATTTGCCCGGTTGAGAATCCGTACCCACCATCAGCTTGTAGCTGGATTGCCGGTCTCCTTCCACAAACTCCATGATATCTTCGAACATTTTGTCGATATCCATTCTTCCCTTCGTTGGATTAATGAAATACAATGACCCCATCTCCTTTAATTGCCAATTGCTTAGCGCAATTAAACTATTTTATATTTTTAATTATACAACATTTTCGTTAAAAGTGTATTAAAAATTTTTTACGTTTTTGTTAAACTATCAATTTTGTGACAAATAATATTAACTCTGCTGCTGGAACAAAAACAAGCTGCGCCAGTAAAGTTCCAAATATTTTGCCGAAAACCAGAAGTACCGCCATTTTATCTACATCACTTTGTGGCCTTTTTCCGTTTAAAGCCTGGTCAGTAATAAGGGCAGCAACAGGGTCAACTACAACCGTAAATAAAATAGTGGCAAATCCATTCACTATTCCTGAAAGCTGACTGGCTGTAATTCTATACTCTGGTATAATGGCCCCAGCGTATAGAGAAGACACAATACCTGTGGTGTATATAGAAGTGATTATCACGTTATATATCAAAAAACTTTTGGGTATATCCGCTTCCAGCACCCCTTTTAACATGGACAACTTTGGCACAACAATTTTTTTCTTAAGCTTTTTAAAGTTTTTCCATCTAAAAACCTGAAGGATAAGTTTTGGTACTGTCCCTGCTCCTTCCATTCCGTTTATGGCAACAGTAAAAATCGATACAAAAGTGGGCATCAAAGGTGCTCCTATCAATGCCCCTAATGTAGCTGAAAAAAGTACAATTCTCATATCATTTTGAAGGAGATAGACCTTGTCCATTTTTATCGCCATATCTACAATACTGCCAAGAAAAGGTGCTTGAATCATATTTGATAATCTTGATATCACAGCCATAATATTAAAAAGCGAAAGAGCAACAGCAAGCTTTCGAGTTCTTACACCCGAAGGTCTTATTGAATAAGAAAGTGTGTCAATCAGATTTATGACCATTGTGAAAAAAGCTACTATCATCAGTCTTTTTGCATCTATCATTTGTCCCATCCATTCTTTTCTTTATTTAAAATTCCTCTATAATTATATTGTACAATGCCTTTTTTTTCAACATTTATCTTTTGCTAAGTGCGTGTAAAGAATTAGTAGATAACTTATTTAGCTGACATTTTGCACAGACTTTTGCCAAAGATTGTGGTATAATTTATAGTATCGGAGTGAAAATAAATGTCACAAAAACAGTACAACAAATGGTTAATTCTTTCTGCAGTTGTCATTGGTAGCATAATGGGGCCAATTGACGGAAGTATAGTCAACATAGCAATGCCAGAATTTACAAAGATTTTCCACACAAATATAACAACAGTAAGCTGGGTCTCCATGACATATTTATTAGTTTTAAATAGTCTAATGATGACTTTTGGAAGACTTGGCGATATGATGGGTTATAAAAAACTGTATCAATACGGCCTTTTGACTTTTTCAATATCTTCTGCGATCTTGAGTCTTTCTGTAAATATATATATGTTAATAATTATGCGAGCTTTCCAAGCAATAGGAGCTGGCATGCTAATGTATTAAAGGAGCTTATATAGCCGCCGGAATCTTTTCATTGATATGCGCCTTTACTTCTCTTGTGAGAAATAATGTCAAATTAATACAAGGAAAGGATTGATTTAAATGGAAACCACTCTTGCTATAGTAAAACCCGACGGTGTCAAGAGAGGGCTTATAGGAGAAATATTAAAAAGATATGAAAACAAAGGTTTAAGGCTTAAAGCGGCAAAAGTAATAACTCCAACAATTGAGCTTTTAGAAAAGCACTACGAGGAACACAAAGGCAAGCCTTACTACAAACCTTTAATACAGTACATGTCCTCAGGTCCTGTCTTTGCAATGGTACTAGAAGGAGAAAACGCCGTAAAAATAGTAAGACTTTTAAATGGTGCCACAAAAGTAGAAGAAGCACTTCCTGGGACGATAAGAGGTGATTTTGCCATAAGCACCACTTTTAACATCATACACGGCTCAGATAGTATTGAATCTGCAAAGAGAGAAATAGCACTGTGGTTTCCTGAATTAGCATGAATATTTTTGTGGACAGGGCATAAACTCTAATAGAGAAAACTATTGGAGGTATACCTTATGCCCAAAATAACAGTAGAAAGTAAAAATAACCAGTACGGAATCATCTACGGAAGAATTGATGACTATAACTGGTACGCATTGGTACAAAAAGAAAAAGTAAGTTACGGAATAAATCCTGTTACTTTAGAAAAAGGAGATGGGAAAGTTTCAAGATTGTTTGTTTACAAAAAATTTTCTTCCAAGATTCCCAATAACTTTATAAAATCAGTAGTGGCTGATTACAGACATAAATGGAATTGGTTAGAAAAAGACAAAAAAGAGCTAATTACAAGATTAGTAAATTATTTAGAACTTCGATATTCTCTAAAAGTATTAAAGTCTAAGGCGAAGTGACTTCACTTCGCCTTAGTTAATGGTACTATATAAGCAGTATAAAGATTGTTAAATACAAATTCTATTGAAGAGAAAAACACCACCACCAGCCAATCATAGCCAGTAAGCACTGTTGTCCTAAACACAACACTTAAAGGTGGAACATATATTGTAGCTAAGAAAAGCAAAAATGATGTTAAAACTGCTAACACCAAGTAAGGATTAGTAAAAATCCCTATCTCAAAAATTAAATTTCTTTCTGACCTGCATTCAAAGGCGTGTATCAGCTCTACCATCACTAATGTAGCAAAAGCTATAGTTCTAGCTCTTTCTAATGTCCCATAGCTTAACGCAAATACATATGACCCAAGAGTACTCATTGCCATCAAAAAGCCCACTATAATGATTCTTATACCCAATCCTCTTGAAAACACACTTTCTTTAGCCTCTCTTGGTTTCATCATCATTATATCTTTTTCAGGAGGATCCATCCCCAAAGCTAAAGCTGGTAACCCATCAGTAACAAGATTGACCATTAATATTTGAATTGGAGCAAGAGGCAATTTTAAGGCCATTAAAGCTGCAAAAAACATAGTCAAAACTTCTCCAAAATTACAAGAAAGCAAAAATCGTATAAACTTTCGTATATTGTCATAAATTATTCTTCCCTCTTCAACAGCTGCCACAATAGTAGCAAAATTATCATCTAATAAAATCATAGAGGAAGCCTCTTTTGCAACTTCTGTTCCTCCTTTTCCCATAGCAATACCTATATCTGCCTCTTTCAAAGCAGGGGCATCATTTACACCATCCCCTGTCATAGCTACTGTAAAACCTTTGTTTCTAAGGGCTCTGACAATTCTGAGCTTATGTCTTGGGGTTACTCTTGCATAAACACTAATATTTGTACAAGCTTTCTCAAGGTCCTTATCGCCCATTTTATCTAAATCCTGCCCTGTGATTACTTTATCATTTTCCCCTAATATTTTTAATTCTTTTGCTATAGCAGTTGCAGTAATCTTGTGGTCACCTGTTATCATAACAGGTTTTATTCCTGCCATCTTGCATTTTAAAATCGCCTCATATACTTCCCTTCGAGGAGGGTCTATCATCCCTTCCAATCCTACAAAAACCAAATCTTTTTCTATAAACTCCGCAACCATTGGAAATTTAGGAGGAAGCTTTTTATAAGCAAAGGCCAATACTCTTAAAGCTTCCCTGCCAAAACTTTCATTGATATCTAATATTCTTTTTTTATCAAAAACAGTAAGTGGCACTTCTTTTCCTTCTGTATATTTATATGTACAAAGGTCCAACATTACATCTGGTGCACCTTTTACATAGGCATATTTTTCACCGCTTATCTCCACAATAACGGACATCCTTTTTCTATATGAATCGAAAGGAATTTCCTCTATTCTTTTAACATTTTCTACCAATTCAAGCGAAAGTCCTGATTTCATTGAAAAAGAAAGTATAGCAGCTTCGGTAGGGTCTCCTAAGTATTTTTCTTCTTCTAAAGCTTCTTTGCCAATTTTTATCTTCTCCCTCTTAATCTTTGAATTATTGCACAATGCCCCTATCTCCAACATTTTTCTAAAGGCACTTCTCTCTTTATTTTTTATTTTAGTAAATTCTTTACTTTTATCACCTTTTACTTCAAAAACTTCTTCATCGCAAAACACTTTTGTCACAGTCATTTTGTTCTCTGTCAAAGTACCTGTCTTATCCGTACATATTACATTAGTGCATCCCAAAGTTTCAACAGCAGGTAATTTTCTTATTAACGCATTTCTTTTAAGCATCCTTTGTACCCCAATAGCCAAAGAAACTGTAACAACAGCAGGAAGTCCCTCAGGAATAGCAGCAACTGCAAGACTTACACCTGATAAAAACATATAATACAAAGACTCTCCTCTTATTATTCCTAATACTACTACAATACCACATATAGCAAGAGCTCCAGCTACTAACACTTTTCCAAGTTTATTAAGTCTTTTTTGTAATGGCGTTTCATCTTCTTCAATATCTTTAATCATCCCTGCAATTTTCCCCATTTCTGTTTGCATACCTGTAGCAGTTACAATAGCTTTCCCTCTTCCTTTCGTAACAATTGTACCCATATAAACTACATTACTATTAGTTACTGCCGCTCTTTTTACATTGTTTACAGCTTCCTTGTGGACAGGGACTGACTCACCAGTCAAAATCGATTCATCCACTTCTAAATTATGACTTTCTATCAAAACAGCATCTGCTGGAACTTTATCTCCCGCCTCCAATATAATAATATCATCTATTACAATCTGAGAAGCCTTTATCTCTTTTTGTTCTCCATCCCTCAAAACTTTTGCAATATGCACTGCAAGTTTTTTTAAAGCTTCCAAAGACTGCTCTGTTCTATATTCTTGGATAAATCCTAATACAGCATTTAAAATGACGATTATCGTTATTGTCAAAGCATCCGCTAATTCTCCCATCAAAGCAGAAATTAAAGTTGCTGCCAATAAAACCATCACCATAAAATCTTGAAACTGATTTAAAAATATTTGCAAAGGACTAACTTTGTGCCCTTCCTCCAATATATTCGGCCCATATTTCAATAACCTTTTTTGCGCTTCTTGACTATTTAAGCCGGTAAAGTCAGTTTTATCAAAGTAGTAAATTGTTTGTTGCATTTGCTTCTTACCGTAAGACATCCCAATCCCCTTTCTTAAACTTTTTGCTCTCTTAATAAAATATGAGGGCATTCTAAAAAACATGCCCTCATTCTTTTAAACTTTGCCATCCATCTCTTGCAAGATTGACTATTAAATTATGTCGAGACCTATCAGGATGATTTATCACTTTATTATACCATTTTAATGCCTCTTCCCTGTTGCCTAACATTCTATTAAGTTCTGCTATCATATATATGAGAAGTACTTCTTCTTCATATATATCTGAACCACTATAGGCTTTTATATAAGAATCCAATGCATATTTCAAATATTTTTCTTCATTTGCCTTATCATTTAAAATCCTATATATCCAAGCAATTCTAAGACAAGTCTTCGAAAAAACTATGGGCTTATCTTCTTTTATCTGGGAACAATATAAAGCCAATAAATAGGCTTCTAACGCTTTTTGAGGTGTTCTTTCACCAGAAAATTCTCTTTTAACCCACTTAGCCGTTACCAGTGATAAGATTTTTTCCTTTTTGTCATTAGTTATTCTGTCAAATTCAGATTCCAAAGCAGCATATCCACAATTTGGGCATACAATAACTTCATAAAAGAAAGGATTAATGCCATCTTTATATTTAGTATAAAAATCTCTTTCTCTTTCTTCCACCTTCAATTGCGAAGATCTTACTTTGGTATATGTAAACTCTTTTTTACATACTGGGCATACAGTTTTTTTATCGTACAAATATTTGTTTCCCAATATTACACCTCCGTCCAACATTAGTCCTATTAAATATTTTAACATACTCATCTACATTTTTCGACATTCTATAGATAAAAAATTAGCTATACCTCAAAAATTGAAATTATTTGTGATTTATTATTCTATATGTAAGGCCAATAAGCATAATAATGCCTCCATAACCAGCGATAGGATATAAATGATGAACAAGTTTTGCAAAACCAAACCCACTAGCTATAAGGGCCATTCCCCCCGAGGCAACAGTAAAAATCTTATATTTCACTGACCCAACTTCTGTAAACCTTGCCGCAAACCCATATAGATTTCCAACAGCCGTAGTATATATTTCTGCAATCAAAATAAAACTGTATACAAATTTCAAAACCGGTGAAATATTACCAGCAACATAAAGCATGGGTATCTCATATAAAGAAGCAGTAGGCATATTTATAAGAATTGTAAAAAATATCAAAAACGCACCTAATCCTAATCCCATTCCTCCTAATATAGCTCCCCATCTTAGTTTTGACCTGTCGTTGGTTTTCTGTCCAAGAGGAGCAAGAATGGCAACTGCCATCAAAAGATTATAGGAAGCATAAAGTACTCCCGACAATGCAAAATTTTTTACTGCAGCTTTAAAAGGAAAGTCAGCAATTGTTATAACCGTAATGTCTGGTCCATAAAAAAGGGAAAAAATACCCACAATGATTATGGCAAGCAAGAGCAAAGGCACTACAAAAGAAATGGCAGAAATAACTCCTCCAATTCCTGTTAATACTGTTACAACCGATAATACTGCCATTACTACACCACCAAAAGCAGAAGGAAGCCCAAATTGCTCTTCAAAAATTGCACCACAACCTGCTATCATTGCAGATAGTGCTCCAAACAAAAAAAATGTAACTACTAAATCTATCACTCTTCCAAATAAAGGTCCCCCAGCCTTCATGATGACCTTTTTATAGGAAGAGGCATTAAGCCTGTTACCTAATCGTAAAATTATATACCCATAAAACACAAACATAAAAACAGCAATTACAAGCCCTATAGTTCCTTTTACTCCGTGATATGCAAAAAACTGCAATATTTCTTGTCCCGAAGCAAATCCCGCCCCTACTACTGTTCCTATATAGCTTGCAGCAACTTTAAAAGCCGAAATCTCTTTTCTACTCAAAAAAAATCCCGCCTTTCTTTCTATTTTAAATATATTTTTGGCGGGAGAAAAAATATTATTCTTTTGTAAAAAACTATTTACTTTTTATCATAAAATGAGTTAAAATAATAGTTGTGCCATAACAAAATATTCTAATACGTTACATTTTTTATACACAAGCAACAGGGTGAAAACAAATGAAAAAAAGAAAATGGTCTATTTTCTTTTTAATAGTAGCTATTATAGCTTCATGTGCCTTTTTTGTATATTATAAATACATCCATATAACAAAACATCCAGAATCTGTATTTAATAATGATAACAAAAATAATATTTCCAATTCTGAACAGGCACTATCTAAAAGTAAAATATATATTGCCTTTTTAGGCTTAGACAAAGATGATGAAAGAGTACACACCATAGGAAATTTTAGGACTGATACTATAATGATATTTTCAATTGATTTTAATGGTAAAGTCGTAAAAGTTCTTTCTATTCCGCGAGATACATATGTAGATATTCCCGGATTTCATAAAGACAAAATAAATGCTGCATATGTATATGGCGGTATGGGAGAAAAAGGTTATGCTCTTAGCTTAAAAACCATAAGTGATTTTTTAGGTATCAATGTGCCTTATTACATTTCAATAGACATGCAGACAATACCAGATATTGTAGACGCAATCGGTGGTGTACCTCTCGATGTAGAAGTAAACATGCATAGCCATGGAGCCAACCTAGATAAAGGATACCAAATTTTGGATGGTCAAAAGGCTTATCAGTATGTAAGATGGAGATATGACCCCATGGGAGATATAAACAGAGTTAAAAGGCAACAAAAGTTTATAATTGCCTTTGCTAGCCAGCTTAAAAGTAAAGCAAAAGATGTTTCTACTTATATAAATTTATACAATACTTTTAAAGGAAAGTTGTGCACTAATCTCAATTATGAGCAAATACTTGCCTTAATATACTTCGTTAAAGACGTATCACCAGATTCGATAGAAAAATTCACAGTGCCAGGAGACTTTTATGATTTAAATGGAATAAGTTATTGGAAACCAGATATAGAAAAATTAAACGAGGTGCTTCAAGAATTCACAAAATAAAGAGACGCAGCTAGAAGCGTCTCTTTATTTTGTGAAACCAACTTAGTTTCTTTTTTATTGGTTCTATCACTTCAATATCTTCGCCATTAATCACTTTTTGACTGTTACTAATCAAATAGTCTATGTAGGCATCTTCAATTCCTTCTTTTTTTAAAGTCTCTAAAGCTTTTGATATCTTAGGCGCTCTTCCCCTTGTTGTATGAGCATCAGAAGCTATAAAATGCACCATATTGTGTTTTATAAGCTCTAATGACTTATACCTTATCTCATCTCCAAACAAGCCTGTAATGCTTGTAGAATTAATTTGCATAAGCGCTCCTTCGTTAATTAACCTGTATATTATATCAAAATCTCCTTTAACATATGAATATCTTTCTATGTGAGCTATAATAGGAGTAACTCCTATCACCTTAAAGTCAAATATTACATCCTCTATGTATTCCGGATAACTAGCTACTGGTAATTCTATCAAAATATATTTACCCATATCATTTATTGACATAACTTCCCCTTTTTTATAACTTTCCACTAATGTAGGAGAAACAAAAGCTTCACACCCTGGAATTATCTTTAAATCTATGCAATTTTGAATTAAAAACTCATTTACCTGCTGACAAGTATTTAAAATACTCTCTTTTGATATTTCATGCTCATATTCTATATAATGAGGTGTCGCTACAATTGACTTTATACCATCTTGTACTGCAATAAGTGCCATTTCCTTCGAAATGTCCAAGGACTCAGCACCATCATCAAGGTTAGGTAATATATGACAATGTATATCCACCATTATCTTTTCCTTCTTTTCTTATGTTGTGGGTTATTATCATCATAATAATAATAGTAATAGTAGTATCCTTTATGGCTTTCTTTTACTCTATTTAGTACAACCCCAAGAATATTAGCTTTTACACTTTCTAAAATTTCTTTTGCTCGGCTGACTGCTTCAATTTCTGTTTTCCCAGCTTGTATAACAAGTATTATTCCGTCAACCACTGGCGCTAATACTACTGCATCTGTAACAGTTACAACAGGAGGACTATCTATAAATACATAGTCGTAATCTTTTTGAATATTACTTAATAATTTTTTCATTTTATTCGAACCCAATAACTCTGCTGGATTAGGTGGAATCGGTCCGGAAGTTAATATATGTAAATTACTGTAGCTGTTATCTATATTTAAATAAGCCTCATAGTCCCCTTCATCTATCAATAAATTTGTTAAGCCTCTACTATTAGGCAAATATAAAAGTTTATGAACTGTGGGATTCCTTAAATCTGCATCTATTACAATAACTTTACTTCCTGTCAAAGCTACAGAATAAGCTAAGTTTTTAACAACAGTACTCTTTCCCTCATTAGGTAGTGAACTGGTAATTAATATACTTTTAACTTTTTTATCTACACTTGTAAATTGCAAATTAGTTCTTAAAGCACGAAAAGCCTCAGCAAAAGGCGATTTTGGATCTGCTACAATTAGATTTCTTGCTGCTACCATTCATTTTCACATCCTCACCTAAATTTAATTTTTTATTTCGGGAATGACACCTAATACAGGTAAGTCCAAGTATTTCTTTATATCTTCTGGGCTTTTTATAGTTCTATCCATATATTCCAATAAAAATACAATAAAGACGCTTATCATAAAGCCTAAAATAGCAGCTACCGCAATATTCAAACTTGTTTTAGGACTAATTTTAGAGGTTGGTGGAATAGCTTTATCAATTACTTGCACATTATCAATGTTCATTATTTTTACAATGTTTTCCACAAATGAATCCGCAATCGCATTTGCTATTTCTGCTGCTTTACGAGGGTCACTATTTTTTACGCTTATCTCAATAATCTCTGTGTTACCTTTAGCTGCTACATCTACACTATTTTTTAATTGGTCAACAGTTAGAGGTAGTCTCAGTCTCTCAATTACTGGCTGCAAAACTCAGGGCTAATCCAGTATCCGCCTTGTCCAAAGTTGCTCAGTCTCTCAATTACTGGCTGCAAAACCCTCCTGCTTTTAACAAATTCACTATAAGTGGCAGCTAGCATCCTACTAGTTTGTATATCTTGAACTTGTATCTGACTATTGTTAAGCGCGGAACTTTGTGTTCTGCTGACTATCAAAGAAGTACTCGCTTTATACACAGGAGTAGCAATGAAATATGAAAATATCCCACTCATTATAATCGATAAAAGAGTTATACTTACTATCATTTTTGCTCTTTTTCTCGTAATAAGAAAAATTTCTCGCAATTCAAGTTCCTCTTCTGCCATTTTTAAACCCCTTTCCTCTTTTCTCCTAAGCTTTTACAGTAGTTCTTTTAGGGTCAGTATTTTTCCAATATTCCATAAAAAACACTATAAAAATACTGACCATAAGTCCCAACATAAATGCTATAATTATATTCAACAACTTTTTAGGAGCTACTGGTTTATCCGGCACTAACGCTTTGCTAGTTATAAGAATACTCTGTTTGCCAAGGTCTGATTCTTTAACCAATTCCAGTATATTATATTTTTCTAACATTATATCTCGTGTGCTTTTTAGTAAATCCAACTGTTTTTGTTTCTGCTCAATTAAAAGCTTGTCTTGAGAATTTGTTTGAACTTTATTAAGTTCCGCTGTTGCCTCTTTTATTTTATCATTTTGGAGAGTTATAAGTTTGTTCAAAGTTTCGATTAATTTATCTGTCTGCCTGTTATTCCTCTCAATGATATAAGTCCGAAAATTTTGGGCTATTGTATCTGCAATTTTTGCCGCAAGCTTTGGATCATTTTCCTTTACAGTTACTGTTATAAGATTTGTATTATTAACAACAGAAACTGAAATTTGCTTTTTTAAATTTTCTACTGTGTACTTTTGAGGATCTAATCCTAATTGTTTTACAGTATTCATAAGAACAATAGGATTAGTAACCTCTTCTTTAAATGCCTCCACTGACATATCAGGATATTTCAAAAGTGAAGACAGCAACAAAGATAAATCTTTTTCTATGCTGTCACTTTGTACTGCCGGCAGATCTGAATCTTTCCCCGGAAGAATAACCGTGGTATTCGAACCAAAAAAACCTGTTTCAGGTGTTACATCAGTAACAGACAAAGTTGTAGTAGCTTCATAGGTGGGTTTTATTATGAAAAAACTAAGCACTGCTGCTACTAAAGTTGCAGCAAGAGTTACAATAATGATTGTTTTTTTATATTTTAAAATTACCTCAATAAGTTCTCTTAATGAAATTTCTTCCTCCAATTTTATTCTCCTTTCGCTTTAAACTTATTGTGTAATTGTAACTGCAGCTTCATCCATCACAGGATCTAAGCTTCTCGTAACGTCTAATAAATACCTCTTAAAAGGTTCCCTTAAGTCCTCTCTTTTCAGAGCATACTCAACAGTTGCCATAAGGTAACCTAATTTATCTCCCACATCATATCTCTTGCCAATAAAATTATAGGCGTAAATTGCTTCATAATTTAAAAGAGTTTTTAACGCATCTGTAAGCTGTATCTCCCCACCTGCTCCTGGTGGCGTGATTTCTAATATTTCAAATATTCTTGGCGTTATTATATATCTTCCCAGAATAGCTATATTTGACGGAGCTTCTTCTTTTTTAGGCTTTTCTACGAGATTATTCACCTTGTACAATCTGTCCTCAATAGGTGTAGAATCAACAATACCATATTTATCTACATCCTCATACGGCACTTCTTGTACCCCAATAATAGAACAGTTGTACCTTTCGTATTGTTCCATCATCTGTTTTAAAACAGGGACTTCAGCATCTACTATGTCATCCCCTAAAAGAACAGCAAAGGGTTCATTGCCCACAAATGCTCTCGCACAGTATATAGCATGTCCTAAACCTTTTGGTTCTTTCTGCCTTATATAATGAATATTTACCATATTGCTAATATCTTCTACAAGGTGTAAAAGGCTTTCCTTCTTTTTCTTTTTTAACTCCAGCTCCAACTCCACAGATTTATCAAAATGGTCTTCTATTGCTCTTTTATTTCTGCCAGTTATTATAAGAATGTCCTCTATCCCCGACTGTATCGCTTCTTCAACTATGTACTGAATAGTGGGCTTGTCCACAATTGGAAGCATTTCTTTAGGCTGGGCCTTGGTAGCAGGTAAAAACCTTGTACCAAGGCCTGCAGCCGGAATTATCGCCTTTTTTATCTTCACCATTTTTTCCTCCCAATACAAGCTTTACAACTTATTTAAACTTTACGCCAAATTTAACTAAAGCTTCTGAAAGCTCTTTTTTAATCTCTTCTAATTTTTCTTTTGTCTTTGCCTCACATCTCACAATAAGCTCTGGTCCTGTGTTAGAAGCTCTAACCAGTCCCCATCCTTCGTCAAACAACACTCTTGCACCATCAACATCTATAATGTCGTATCCTTTTTCTTTAAAGTACTCAGTTACACCTTTTACCACATCAAATTTTTTCTCATCGTCACATTCTAGCCTTATTTCAGGTGTTGCAGGATATTTAGGAACATCAGCTAAAAGCTCAGACAAAGATTTATCTGTATTAGAAAGTATTCGTAAAAGCCTTGCAGCAGCATATGCCGCATCATCAAATCCATAGTACTCATCTGCAAAAAACATATGACCAGACATTTCTCCTGTAAATACAGCACCTAATTCTTTCATTTTTGCTTTTATAAGGGAATGGCCTGTTTTGAAAAAGATAGGTTTGCCTCCCAATCTCTCAATTTCTTCTACTAATGCCTGAGAACATTTCACTTCTACAATGGCATCGGCACCGGGATGTTTTTTCATTATTTCTCTCCAATAAAGAATCATCAACATATCTCCCCAAATTATATTCCCCTTATCATCCACAACGCCAATTCTATCACCGTCACCATCAAAAGCTATACCCAAATCAGCCTTCACTCTTTTTACTTCTTCAATTAAATCTTTTAAATTTTCTTCTTTTACTGGATCTGGGAAATGGTTTGGAAATGTAGGATCAGATTCACAATAGAGAGGATATACTTCACAACCTAAGTTATATATAACATCAGGATAAAAATATGAACCTGTTCCATTTCCACAATCGACAACAACTTTAAGTTTTCTGTTGCCTAATTTAACCTTTTCTTTTATCATATTAATATACGAATTAATTGGATAAGCATACTTCACATTTCCTGTACCTTCTTCAAATTCGCCTTTTTCTGCTATATAGTAAAGTTTTTTAAGTTCATCGCCATAAATTGTAGAAGGTCCTACCATAACTTTGAAACCATTAAATTGTGGCGGATTGTGGCTTGCAGTAATCATCATCCCTGCTTGATAATTGTACAGGACATTAGAATAGTAAAAAGCTGGAGTCGTCAAAACCCCTACATCTAATACATCACAGCCTGTAGAAGTAAGTCCTTTAATCAAAGCATCTCGTATAGGTCTTGATGATAATCTATTATCTCTGCCTACCAGCACATCCTTAATTCCTTTTTGTCTCACATATGTACCAAAGGCCTTCCCTATAAGCTCAGCACTTTCAACAGTCAAATCATCTTCCCATACGCCTCTAATATCATACATCCTAAACATATTTTCATTCAACTTCATTTGTCTCAACCTCCTTTTTTATGCCATACAATTTAATTATATAGATAATACTGAAAATCCTCAATACACAATCTTCACAAAATTGTTTCTTGACTTTATGCAAATATGTCAATAAGCATAAACCAGACTCCTTTGCTGCTCAGATACATTTTCCATCACTTCAATAGCTAAATCTACACTTTTTAGCTCACCTGCTATACTAAATATAACTTTTGCTCTCTTTTTCCTTTTGTCTATTTTCTTAATAAGCCCCTCATACCCTTTCAATGGTCCTTCAATTATCTTTACTCTTTCTCCTTCCATTATACCTTTTGACAAATCTATTAAATCAGAATTTTTAGTAAGAGACAAAATTATTTTCATCTCTTCTTCTTTTACAAAAGCAGGCCTTTTCCCTTCTTTCAGAAAAATACCTCTTTTTAAAACTTCAGATATTTTATAATATAAATCATCGCTCATCTCGGCATTTACAAAAACATATCCAGGAAACAAAAGTCTAATTCTTTCCACTGGTTGTCCTTTTTCTCTCTCTATAATTTTTCTTTTCGGAATAAGCAATTTCACTTCCTTTTGTTTAAAGCAACTCTCAATAATATCTCTAACTTTGTTTTCATATCCACTTCGAGTAAAAATAACATACCATTTTTTCATTTTTCTACACCCCATTTTATAATTTTAGCAATTATTTTTACAAAATTCAACATATAATTTCCAAATCTTATATAAATGAGTATGCGAATGGAAACTTGAAAAACTCAGCTATTGTGCTATATTATAATTATTCGAAACAAATTAACGTTTAGAGGGGGACTTTTTATGCAAATTTTTATTGTTGACGCTTTTACAAACAAAGAATTTAGTGGCAATCCTGCAGGAGTAGTAAATCCATCAAGGTGAAAGCATAAGTTTAAGTTATATTAAAAAATTATTGTTGTAAATTTTTAAAGCTTTATAACATTAAAACATTCACAAAGAGGGGGGAGACATGAGACAAAATTTTTGATAAAATATTTAAGTGTATGATTTTAAATTTTTGGATTAGGGGGATTTTTTGATGGATTTATTTAGAAAAAATCAGCAGACCAGCTGCTGGAAGCAGCGAAACGAACAGGTTTAAACAAAAAGCTCACCGCTATAGACCTCGCAGCTTTGGCAATAGGTTCTGTCGTAGGCACCGGAATCTTTGTAGCAACCGGGGAAGGTGCATTAAGAGCTGGTCCAGCCGTCATAATTTCCTATGTGATAGGCGGTATAACTGCGGCATTAGCTGCATTTATATTTGCCGAATTGGTTACAATGTTTCCTGTTGCCGGAAGTACTTATACGTATGCTTATGTTGCATTTGGTGAACTTATAGCTTGGATAATAGGATGGGACTTACTCTTGGAATATTTAGTATCTGCCAGCGCAGTAGCCTCCGGATGGTCAGGTACTTTCGTGGGACTTTTAAAATCTTTTGGCATAACTTTGCCAGAAGTTATAGCAAAACCCCCTATTTGGGGAGGAGTAATGGATTTACCTGCAATTTTAGTAACAGCATTTGTCGCTTGGATTTTGTATATAGGTGTTAGAGAAAGTGCAACGACAAACAACATAATAGTGCTTTTAAAAATAGCAGTAATACTTTTGTTCCTTTTCTTAGGCTTTAGCCATGTAAAATTGTCAAATTTAACACCCTTTGCACCTTACGGTTGGAAAGGCATAATGTCTGCTGCAGCCATCATATTCTTTGCGTATATAGGTTTTGATGCAGTATCTACCGCAGCGGAAGAAACTAAAAATCCAAAGCGGGACGTCCCTTTGGGACTGATGATGGCGATGGTGTTGATACTGGCTCTTTATATTTCAGTAGCTGTTGTTTTAGTAGGCATGGTACCTTATAAACAGATTATCCCGGATAATGCTCTACCCGGTGCCCTTATGAGCATAGGAATCAACTGGGGTTCTGCTTTG
Source organism: Thermoanaerobacter kivui (assembly GCF_000763575.1). Classification (NCBI taxonomy): domain Bacteria; kingdom Bacillati; phylum Bacillota; class Clostridia; order Thermoanaerobacterales; family Thermoanaerobacteraceae; genus Thermoanaerobacter; species Thermoanaerobacter kivui. The sequence goes on along the minus strand of NZ_CP009170.1, from coordinate 703,725 downwards.
GTAGCCACTGGTGCCGCTGTGGGTATGATATCCACACTCCTCGTAACTCTTTACGGTCAAATAAGAATATTTATGGTTATGGCAAGAGATGGACTTTTGCCAGAAGTTTTCTCTCATGTTCATCCCAAATATAGAACACCTCATATCAACACTATAATTACAAGTGTAGTAGCAGCTATTATTGCTGGATTTTTGCCACTTGATATAATTATTGAGCTTTGCAATATAGGTACTCTGTCTGTATTTGTAATTGTATCAATAGGAATATTAGTCTTAAGAGTTAAAATGCCTAATGTTGAAAGGAAATTCAGAGTTCCTTTTGTTTGGGTAGTAGCACCTCTTACAATGGCTTTCAGCTTATACCTTATGGCAAGTCTACCTTGGGTTACATGGGCAAGGTTTGGAATATGGATGTTGGTAGGTTTGATAATTTACTTCGCTTACGGCAAATACCACAGCGTACTAAATATGCAAAAATAACGTGTAAAAAAGAAGGCTGCTTTTCGCAGTCTTCTTTTTATATATCTTTTTTAATAATTCGCAAGCTTTTGTAAGAACTTCATTGGCTCTTTGTTGTATTATTCCGCCCTCTCCCTGGGTAAGAACGATAGCTTTCCTCCCATATACCCGCCACATTTACTGCTTGGAGTTCGGGCAGTGTTGGACTTCCTTTTGTTGTGCAAACTCGTCCATTCCAGCTTAGCCTCATATGTGGTTCTTGTTCATCGGGCCGGGAGTTTGCCGCCGACTTCCTTCAGATTCCACCTCACGATAGACACCCTTGCCTTTGGCAGGTTTAATGCCATGCCATAGCGGACTTTCACCGCTTAAGCTTTAACCCATGCCAGGCGCACAAAAAAGGCTTTAGCAAATTAAAGCCTTAAAAAATATCTATAAAAGCTCAAATCATCTGTAAGTTCTGGATGAAATGCTGTAGCAAGTAAATTGTCCTGCTGTGCCGCAACAATTTTACCTTCATATTTTGCAAGTATCCTAACACCATCGCCTACACTCTCTATATACGGCGCTCTTATAAACACCGCTTCTATCTCATTTTCAGATACCGCTGGTATCATAAGCCGCGTTTTAAAGCTGTCAATCTGACTTCCGTAAGCATTTCGTCTAACAGTAATATCCATTATTCCAAGGTGTATCCTCTCATCATTAACTATATGTTTAGCCATAAGTATCATGCCTGCACAAGTACCCCATATAGGAACTTTCCTCTCGTTTAACTTTAAAATGGCATCTTTAAGCCCAAAATCTACAAGTATTTTTCCTATTGCAGTGCTTTCGCCACCTGGAATAATGAGGGCATCGAGAGTTAAGATAGTGTCCCTGTCCTTTGCCTCTACCGCTTCAATTCCTTTTATAAGCTTTAATTTATCCATATGTTCCTTAACAGAGCCTTGAACTCCCAAAACTCCTACGCGCAAATTACCATCCCCTTGTTGCATATAAATCTTTTTCTTCCAGTTGCCTTATATCTATGCTGGCCATCGCTTCTCCTAGCCCTTCTGAAACTTCCGCAATTATTTCCGGCCTATCAAAATATGTTGTGGCTTTTACTATAGCAGCTGCCATTTTCTCAGGGTTTTGCGATTTAAATATTCCTGAACCCACAAAAATTCCATCTGCACCCAGTTGCATCATAAGTGCCGCGTCTGCCGGTGTGGCAATACCTCCCGCTGCGAAATTCACAACTGGAAGTCTTCCGTGTTGTGCAACATATTTTACAAGGTCATAGGGCGCCTGAAGTTCTTTTGCAGCAGCCATAAGTTCGTCTTCCCTTAAAGTTGTAAGCCTTTTTATTTCGGCATTTATCGTCCTCATATGCCTTACAGCCTCTACTACATTTCCAGTCCCTGCCTCTCCTTTTGTCCTTATCATTGAAGCTCCTTCTCCTATGCGCCTTAAAGCCTCTCCGAGGTTTCTCGCACCGCATACAAACGGCACTTTAAAATCCCATTTGTTTATATGGTACATCTCATCTGCAGGGGTTAAAACTTCGCTTTCATCAATAAAATCTATCCCGAGTGCCTCTAAAATCTGTGCTTCCACAAAATGCCCAATTCTAACTTTTGCCATAACAGGGATTGATACTGCTGCCTTTATCTCCTTTATTATTTTAGGGTCTGACATTCTTGCAACTCCGCCTCTTGCCCTAATATCAGCTGGAACCCTTTCAAGTGCCATGACAGCAACAGCACCTGCTTTTTCCGCAATAATTGCCTGTTCTGGTGTTGTCACATCCATGATGACACCACCTTTTAGCATTTGGGCTAAATTTTTATTTAGTTCATACCTTTCATTCATTGTTCTACTCCTCCTTGCAATTGTATCGGTATTTTATATATCTTAATATCAATTGTACCTATTAAATCGAAACAAATCAATCATAACATTATAGATACAAAAAAAGAATGCATAACGCATTCTTCAGTTTGTTGACAAAATTATCTTCTCTTAAGAAGGCATTTTGCATTGTTCGCTCCAGAGTTACAAAGCGACTAAACATAAGCTCGACATCGGACTCCGGCAGGGTTCCTACGTCAGGTGGCGTCCATGCCTCAGGTGCCCGCCTCCGCCGTCCTTGGCTTCGGCCCTGCCTCCGTTCCTTGGTCTCGCTAAGTTTAGTTGCCGCTTTGTAACAAGTCGCTTCACCTATGCAAAATGCCTCCTCTATATGAAAAAAAGAGGTTTGTCTACAGTCTAAAGAATGCATAATGCATTCTAATCTAAAAGTTCTCTATACAATTTCATTAAACTTTCATTTATATTGTTTAACTCACTTACAATAGGACTTAAATCTTTTGTTATATCTTTACTGTTTATTAACTCTTGAAGTTTATTCAATGCTTTGTCACTTCTTAATTTCATTTCTTCGATCTTGTTAGTAAGTTCAACGCTCAGCTTAACTTTATCTTCAGCTTCTGCAGTAAAAAGTTTATCTTCTTCAAAATTATATGTATCATATCGCGAGGGTATCAAAGTCTCTATGCCAAGTTGATTTTCTATCTTATCTGCCAGCTCTTCCTGTGCTTCATCTTCCCCGTGTACAATGAATATTTTCCTTGGCTTATCCGTAAATTGAGAAAGCCAATCTAATATACCCTTTTGGTCTGCGTGTCCAGAAAAGCTTTCAATGTACTCTATCTCGGCTTTTACGCTAATATCCTCACCAAATATTTTGACGTTTTTTTCTCCTTCTAAAAGTTTTCGCCCTAAAGTTCCCTTCGCTTGATATCCCACAAACAATATTGTGCATTCAGGCCTCCACAAATTATGTTTTAAATGATGCTTAATACGCCCTGCTTCACACATCCCACTGGCTGATATGATTATTACAGGTGTTTTAATTTCATTTAGTGCTTTTGATTCTTCTACACTGTGAGTAAAGTGCAAATTGGGAAAGTCAAGGGGTAAATCTCCTCTTTTAATGTATTCTTGAGCTTCACTGTCCCAATATTCAGGATGTTTAGTAAATACATTTGTTATAGAAGTTGCAAGTGGACTATCTACATAAACAGGTACGTTGTTTAAAAACTCTATTTCGTCTTTGTACAATTCTCTGTTTTTATGTAATTCATATAAAAGTTCTTGAGTCCTTCCGACGGCAAAAGAAGGTATTATGACATTTCCGCCTCTCTTTACGGTTTTTATGATAATTTCCATGAGTTTTTTTGCCCTATCTCCAATATCTTCATGAAGCCTATTGCCATATGTGGACTCACACAAAACATAATCCGCACTCTTAATCGGTGTAACTTCTTTTAAAAGAGGAATTTTTTTATTTCCCAAATCCCCTGAAAACACAATTTTAGTCTCTTTACCTTTTTCATTTACCCAAACTTCGATTATAGATGAGCCAAGCATATGTCCTGCATCATTAAATCGAACTCTCACATCTTGCGCTGGTTCAATTATTTCTTCATAATCTACTCCATAGAAAATGCTTAAAGAATCTTTCGCCTCATCAGCAGTATAAAGAGGTTCTCTCAAAGGCTTGCCTGCCCTTTTTCTTTTTCTATTTTTCCATTCACTTTCCATCTCTTGTATATGCCCACTGTCTGGAAGCATATATCTGCATAAATCCACGGTAGCTTTTGTAGCGTAAATCCTTTTTCTGTATCCCCTCTTGTACAAAAGAGGAATTCTTCCGCTGTGGTCTATATGTGCATGAGTTAAAAGCACAAAATCGATATCATTTACATCAAAAATAAATTCTTGATAGTTTAGTTCGTCTTCAACTTCTCCCCCCTGAAACATTCCGCAGTCAACAAGAAACTTAGTCTTTTCCGTCTCAACTAAATAGCATGAGCCTGTAACCTCTTTAGCAGCTCCCAAAAAACTTATTTTCACAATAACGTCTCCTTTCATATTAGGAATAATAATTTTCTTCGATCCATTTATTTATATAATGTATATATTTAACAAAATCATCCAAATGGTTCTTTAATATGTCAACAATCACCTTCTCATCAATTTTCATATAATCATGTACAAGTATATTTCTAAAAGAAACCATGTTAGAAATATTTTGGGCAAAATTTTCCGGCAAAATGTTTGATTTACCTAATAATAAAACCGTTTCTCTATAGGTATCGGGTTTTTCTAAACCAAGAGAAGAAATAATTATATTTGCTATATCAATAACACATTCTATAGATATTTGAATTCCTCTTTCTATTCCCCAATATTTGAGCATATCCTCTTTTATATTTTCTTTAGTTACTTCTTGCGATACTTTTTTTAACAATATTAAATTTTTTTGTAACTTACCTATTTTAGAATTTATTGTTTCTATTATACTTTTAGTCACTATTATCACCTACAACACTTTTTACCCATTCTTTAATAACATCCATCTGCACTTTTCTAAAATATTCCATGTCCATATATTCTCTTAGAGTTTTAACCTCAAATTCCACCTTTACATCTTCATTTTCTTCAAAAATAAGTTTGCCGTGCTTTATTACTTGATGCCTTAACACTGGATTTGCAGAATTTAATACTACCAAATCTATATCATCTCGTTTAAATATTGAAACCAAATCGCCAATTAAAGCAAGTTTGTCCATAGGATCATATCCATTCCCTAAAAGTACCGCAATATCAAGGTCACTATTTTTTGTATTAGTGCCTTTACTATATGAGCCAAAAACATATATCAACTTTATGTCATATTTACCCTTTAAATATTGCAAATTTCTCTTAAATATTTCTTCCACTTCTTTTAAATCTCTCTGAACCACTACAGACACCTCTTTAAGAAGGCATACTTATTATCTTAATTTTACCACTCCCCCTTACCTTCTTCAATCAATTTTATATCATTTATAATATCATCTATTATAAGCTCCTGATACCCTGCTTTTTTTATTATTTTCATCTCATTTGCCACATCAAAAAGTAAAGGTGATTCAATCTTATTTAGCTTACTAAGCCTTACATCATTTATGACCTCATTTGAAAGAGATTTTAAATAATCCTCTAGGCCGTACCTTAAAAAGTGAAATTTATCTTTATACCTTTTGTACAATCTATCTGCTATCATAAGCCCCTCTGGGTCAAAATCTCCCGAGTAATATATCTCTGTCCCTTCTTTATAAAGCATATCTAAAAGCAGGAGAGAAGAAAGTTTTGGCTGGCCATATGTGCATACAAGAGGAAATACTTTGCTTGTAGCATCTATTAAAGATGTAAAAACTGAAGGATTCTCTACAACATACACTTTCTTAGAAGGGCTTATGACCCTTTCAATTTTGCTCAAATTTAAAAGAGGAACTTGCAAGACTTGATTGCTTTCATAAGCAGCCTTAAATACTTGATTTTCCATATCGCCCTCATATGCCAAAAGTCCTGAGAGTGTGACATAATTGGATATTTCATCTATCAAAATACCAACGTTGTAATAAAGTTCTGATATTTCTTCACTTCCTTTTGCTTCATTAAGCCCCATTAAAGTGCATAAAGCGTTTATAAACATATTTCCAGCTTCTGTATTTGAATCAAAATAGTGAGGATTCCGTGCAATCTGGGAAGAAAACACCGGCAGTCTTTTCTTTTCCCCTTTATAAACAGGCAAATTGTTTATGGCATCGCATACGCACATTATATCTTTTTTTAATCCGTCCTTATCATTTAAATACCTCTGATTTACTGCCCTTACCCCTACAGCGGTTCCTTGATACAAACTTTTTAGCCAATCAATGCACTTACATTCCTGGTATTTAGAGAAGAGCTCTTTAAAGAACTCTTCTCTTTCTTTTGCCAATATTTCCATATCCTCTTTTTTGCTGGTGAGTTTTTCGCCAAAATAGTATTCCAGTATATCTTTTAGCGTATACTCCTCAAATCGCGTATTTTTTAGCGACTCTTCAAGCTTTGCCACATCAATGGATGCAGATTTTTTTGTCCTATAGTCTTTTTTAAAATGGTTTGTAAGTACTTCTTTTTCATCTTCCGTAAGATTATCAAGCTTTACAACGCCTCCAAGACGTCCTAAACTTCTATACTTTTCCCGTATACCTTCAAAAATCCTCTTGTATCCCTTTTTTTCTTTAAAATATCTAAGTTCTTCTTTATTCATTTATAGCACCCACCTCAAGAGCAGCAACCTCCTCTTTCTCAGGAAGTATAAGGTGCTTTACTTTTCCATCCCACAAATACTTCATGACCAATACAGCCTTTGCATTTTTTGGCCTTATAAGTTCATAAATTGAAAGCTTGGGGACAGTGTCATAATCTCCCCACAAAACCTGCGAATTCATTATATAATTAAATCTTAAATCCTCAATCAGTTTAAACATATCCCTTATGTTTGTGTCATCAACTCCTGCAAATGCTTCATCTAGAGATATCATGCGAGGTGCAGTCGGCAATGCTCCCTCATATCTTGAATAAACCGCGGAAAATAAAGGTATATACATGGCCATCGCTTTTTCTCCGCCGCTCAATTTATTAAAAGCATTATCAGTAAGCTCCTTGCGGCTTTCCCCTTCTTTTCTGTAGTAAAGCTTAAACTCAAACCAATCTCTGTAATCTAATATTTCTTTCATAATCTTGTGAAAAGTTTCTGTATTGTTTTTTTCCTCCATTGCCCTCCTGGCTCTTTCTACTTTTGACCTAAAATGATTTACAACTTTATCGAAGACTTCCTTTTTCAGCATATCAGCATCAGATTTTAAAATATCCACAAGTTCCTTTGTATCAAGTTCTTCTTCATTAGAAGCAGGAATGCTTCTCCACTCAATAGAGAACTTAAGTCCGCTGGAAGTATCCCTTTCAGACATGAGTTTGTTCATTTTCTTTACCCATTCTTCTGCTTTAAAAATCTTTGCTCTTATCTTAATTCCCACATTGTGCATTATAATCTCTTCAAAAAGAATCTTATCAGTCTCTCTTAAAAGGCTTTCATTCGCCATTATATCTTCTTCAATATTAGAATAAAGCGTATATAAAGACACAATTTTACCATTTATATTTGCCGTAATATTGAGCCTTCTCTGCTTATTCTTTGCCTCTTTTATTCTTTCATTGTCTCCCTCACAAGCTTCGTCAAAGATATTGCCAATTGAAAGCCCATATTCCAAAAGTTCGTTGCGAGTTTCAAAATACACATTTTGAAGTCTCTCTGTAAACTTTTCTCTGTCAAAGCCCGCTTTGTCAAAAAAGCCTTTGTATTCAGAAAGAATGCTTTTACTTAATTTTAACATATCCTCCATTTCAACGTCTTGCTTGACAAAGCCAAGTGCTAATTCCTTTTTTAAACCCTCTTCAACAATATTGTAAATTTTCTCTTTAAGATTAATCTCTTCTTCAATGTTTAAAAGGTCTTTTAAGCTTCTCTGTAGCCTCTCCTCAAGTTTTGCTTTTTCGGCTGATTTATTTGTAATCTCTTTAGGTATTTCCTCCAGCCTTTTTAGGCAAATCTCCAGTTCTTTTTCAATTTCTTCAAGTCCAAGTTCTTTTAATGTCTCTTTTAGCATCTCAATTTTCTTAACAGAACTCTGTATTTTGTTTTCCAGTACGTCTATTTCGTACTTTAAGTTATCAATATCGTATTCTAAATCTTGTTTTTGCTGCAATAACATTTCTTCGTTTGAAATTTGCAAAACATATTTATTGTATAGTATTTCTACTTCATTAAGCCCTGAAGCGTATTCTTCCGCATACTCATAGGCAGAAGAATAGGTATCAATATCTGGATGTATGTTTATGCCAGATGTCAATTCTCTTACAACAGCTTTCTTTTTCTGAAGGTCCTCAAAACAGTTTTTAACTGTGAAAAGCTGTTCATCCAGTTTATGAGAGGTGTATTCGTAATCAGCCTTTGCCGTTTTTAAATATCTATACGCTTCTTCAATGTCTTCTTTCCCGGGAAATGCCGAATATTCGTAATCCAGCCTCTGTATCCTTAATTTTTTTGCATTTATTTCCTCATCGATTGCAGATATTTCAGTTTTTATAGCCTGTATTTCTTCTTGTATAGATTTAATAAGCTCTTCTCTGTAGCGCTTTCTAGACTCACTCCCGATGTACTTTGATCTAACTTTATCCCGTGCTTTCCCTTTTATTACTCCTATTCCATATGCGCCATTTGAATCGATATAGGTTGTCCCGCCTTCTTCTGATACAAATATATTGCTTAAAGCATCTGAAATATCTTCTGGTGAAACTCCTTCTTCATTGTCAACTACTTTAAAATATTGAGATACATTTAGCATCATATTAAAGCTTCCAGGCATAACATATTTATCCGCCATATTGCTGTCCATTTGAAGAGCTTTTTCAAAATATTCCTTTGGCACGATAAGAGCGTCCAAAAGCCCCATGTCTTCTATCGCAGCTTCTATATTTCCTCTTGTATCTTCATCCACATCCTCTTTAAAATCAATCGCCATGTAAAGAGGAATGTAAGGAATTCCAGCTTCTTTAAGCCTTTTTCTGTTGTTTATGACTTGTTCATCTCTTTCAGGCTCAGGGTCTTTTTTGTTTTTCCATTCCTCCAATAACTTTTCTTCCTCATGAAGCTGATTTTCTTTTATCTCTCTTTGATTTTCTAATCTTAAAATTTCTTGCTGAATTCCATTTAGTATTTCCTCATAGGGTTTTCTCACAAAAGCCAAAATATCGTCAAATCCTTTATCCTCTCCATACACCAGTATGACACGGCTTAAGCCTTCCAATTGGCTACTTAAAAGCTTAAGCTCTGCATTGCCCTGTGACCAACTATAAACTCTTTCAACGTATTCTCTTTTTTGTTCGTCAAAAAGCCTTTCTGCCTCATTAAGCTTTTTAGCCCTGTCTTCTCTTTCTTTTTTAAGCCTTTCCTGCTCTTTAAGTGCGGCATCATACCTTTTATTTGCTTCTATTTCTTCTCTCAATGCATTGATGGCACGCTTTATTTTATCTTTATGCTTTTTTAATTCATTTTTCCAATAAGTAAAATCAAATTCTTTTCCATACACTTTTTTAAGTTCACTTACAGAAAACTCATGTTCCATGAAATCTATATCCTGGGCAATTGAAGATATATCCTCTAATTTATCCTGTAGTTCTTTATCCAGTTTGTATTTTTGTTCCTCAGTGTTTTTTATCTTTCTTTCTAAACCATAATATTTATCTTGTTTATTCCGGAGTTCTTCTTCTTTTTTAGACTTATCCTCCAAATACTGCTTATATCGATCCTCTTCTTCTAATAATTCCTTTTGGGTTCTTTTAGCATCACCACTTGAAAGCTGTTCTTCCTTTTTCTTTAAAGCTTCTCTTTCACTTTCAAGAGAAATGATGTCATTTCCTAAGTTTGCTATTGTACTTCTGTAATTTTCAATATCTTTAGTTAAATTATCGTATTCTTTTTTTGATGCGTATAAATCGCTGTATGCCTTTACTAAATCCCCAGCCTTTTCATAAAGAATGTATTTGTTGTAGTTGTCGTACTCGTTTTTAAGCTTTTTTACTGCAGCCATATTCCTGTAAAGAACATCAAGGTGCATCTTAATCTGGTCCATGTTTTCTATAGTTTCTGAAAGGGGCCTCAAATCATCATCTGTGAGTGAAGGCAGTGAAGCCTTCATAATTTCATATATCACAGTAGGCCTGAAGTCTTTGGAAAGCTTTGGACTTCTAAGCTGTATCAGCAGTTTTATGAGCTCGTCGTATTCCTCAATAGAACTAAAGCCAAAAATGTATTTATTGACCATTTCCATGTACTCTTTTTGGCTTTCAACTACTTCTCCGCCTTCACCTATTCTATTCTTAAGTTCTTTTTTGGTAAGTGGGACTTTTACTCTTTTGCCGTCATCGCCTATTTCCATTTTGTATAAAAAGAAGTCGATACCTATACGCCTGCCGTCAAGTATTACAAAGCCCCAAAAGTCCATATTTTGATGCCTTTTCGCCTTTAGTCCCATGCCTATTGTAATGTAGCTGTCTTTTTTCTCTTTTTTAAATTCCATGAAAAGATAGCCAGTTCTTTCATCAAGCCCACTTACCTCTTCTTCCCCAAGAAGATAGTCCTCAAGCTTTCTCGCCTTTGAGCCAAAGGGATCGAGTCTTTCAGGACTTTTGTTGCCATCTAATACTAAAGGTATGAAACTCTGCATTGTCACTGACTTTCCAGAACCATTAGCACCTCTTAAAAGAAGCCTTCCATCTGCAAACTCAAATATTTCATCATCATAATACCAAAAATTAAGAAGCCCAATCCTGTTAATCATCCATCTTTCAGCTAATTTTTCACTCATCTGCACCTTCTCCTTTTTCAAAATCTGGAGGATATTCCCCAATTAACTTTGCCGCCATAGGCAATATTTTAATAGAATGCAATTCCTCAACTCTTTTTATCATTTTAAAGCTTTCCATGTTTTCAATGACCTCTTCTATAAGCTGCTTTTCACTCATCTCCCTGTAAGACTTATACCAACCATCACTAAATCTTTCCTTTACTTTCAAAATAATATTTATAAATTCTGCTTCAGTTATATCTATAGTATCATCAGGATTATAGGCGAGTTTTCCATCTTCAATCATTTCTCTTATAATTTTATTTACCTGCAGCATTATATCAGATATGTTTTTGTTTTTGTCGGGAAAATAGGACTTTAAATATTTGTTGTCATTAAAGAGGACAAAAGCAGAAGTTTTGTGGAGGTGAAGTTTTGCATCAAGATACTCCTCTAAATCTTTCGCTATAGTATTTCTGTAATTTTTTATATACATGAAGTCTTGGTCATCAGGTCCTTCACTATACACAGAAGGTGAAAGAATAAGTTTTCGGTACACCCTGTGTCTTCTCTGTATAACCGCATCTTTGGGGTTTGAAAGATTTAAATCCTCCTGCAAAAAATCCTCAATCTTCATGTCTTCTGTAATTTCTCTGTTAAAAGACCTCAAAAAATACCTTGAAATACCTGTGTTTTCGTAAAGAACTTCAGTATCTTCACTTTCTGAAAACCTCTCATGGTCACCATCATCTATTTTAATTATGCCAATATCTACAGCAAAATTGAGCACCCGCACAAGTGACTTTCTGTGCTGAAAAAGCGTCCAATCTACTTTATCAGGTCCATCATACTGTGCCTCTATGTATTCCGTTATATTAGACAACACAAACTGGTCTTCTGGTCCTTTATCCTCCAAAAAAGCTAAGAGCAAACACAAAAATGCATAATCCATAGGCGTTTGAAATGCATCTATCCTCATCCACTCTTCAACATCTGACGGCACTTTTTCTAACTTAATAATATATGGGTTTATAATCAATCTATATCCTAATTTTTCTTCAACAAAAGGTTTTATTTTATTCTCCGCATCTCTTATTTTGTTGAAATTTTCTCTATCCTCTCTCAGTATCCAAAAATTTTCAAGAAGCATCTGAAGTTCTTCCATTTTTTCACCTTCAATCAACAAACTCAATTACAATATCAGGCATATCAAGATTACCATCTGTGCATTTTAGTATTGCCCTCTCACCATTCTTTGGCATATGAAGCCTGTATGTTCTTCCATCTTCTGTCTTTCCTGTAAAACTATTTCTTGCCATCGCTTTTCCTATCCATTTAAGTATCGTTGCCCTCACAAAAGGTTTTACAACAGGTAAATCCTTTATCCTTATTCTATTGCCAACAATGCAACTTGCTATTATTTCATCTTCTATATTTTTCTGATTGAGATAGTCCATCAGCATCTCCGTCTTGTCAGCACTTTTATCAATAATCGCATTTGTCTTAACATAATTACTGTAGCTCCTTGTTTTTGGCTTTATAATCACTTTAAAGGGCGGTTCTTCCCACACGCTCTGGTTTACACTTTCTGTCTTTCTTTCAAAATCACCTTTTATGTGCCTTGTGTAAAAGCAACCGAAAACCGCCGCAGACAAAAGGTGTGCTTCTTTTATACTACCTGCTTTTGCAAACATTTTAGAAAGAGCAATATATTCATTCTTTCTGCTGGCAGCTTTCATTCTGTTTTCAGCTATTCTCGCCGCATACATTGTTATTTTTCTGATTATTTCATTTGATATATTAAGAAGCCTTACTGCCTCGCTGTCTTCAAAATTATGACCTGTAAACCAAAAAGATATGTTATTCCACTTATCCATCAAATCTTCTTTTACTTCCTCTTCATTTAAAACCCTGTCAATTCTTGGGATACTCATTTCATATTGGCATAACTTATCTACAACGGAATTGACAATCTGCGGACTCACCTTTTTCAAAAAGCTCTCTATGGCAACAGAAAACCTCTGAAGGTCTTTTATAAAATCTCTTAAATATTCTATAAGTTTGTCTTTGTAAATTATAAACTGCTCTGACTTCATAAGTTCATCAGCGTTAGAGCTTTGAAGACTTGCAATGTAATCTGTCGCATTGTGATATATATTTTCAAAGTCGGTATTGAGGTCTTCCCACCACCTGTTTATTTCCTGTAAATCCTCTTTTTTAGCCATTTCATTTATCTTTATTAAATTGCGGTAAATCCTTTCAAATAAAGACGGCTGTAGTGACCCACCATAACCAACGATGCTTTCCAGCCTTATGGTCATTCTTTCTATCTCAATAGAATATGGACTCAGCTGATACCTGAATTTTTTGTTTTTAAATTCGTCAATCGTAGAAGCTTTACTGGTATCTTGTGTCGCAATAAGGTTTTTCCATTCAGTAAGTGCTTTTAAGTCCTGCTCACATTTTTCCATTGTATAGTCGGAAAACACATCAAATTGACTTACATATTCATATACATCCTCTTTGTACAGCCAATATTTAAATTTCTGGTACTGTTCATAAAAATACCTCATGATGAGGCGATATCGCGAAGCATTTTCCGCAGACAAATACTTTACCTCTTCAATCGGTTTTATCACATTCAAATCAAGTTTATCTTCCATAACACTTCACCTTGCATTTATATTTCATATATATTGTAAACTTAATACTCCATCATTTCAATTTATTTTTTGACCTTTTGAAACAAAAATCCTTATCACTTCCCAAATTTATGGAAATAATAAGGATTTAAAAAATCTTCGCATCATTTTCACCTTTAAGCATTCCATTTTTAAAAAGTGCTTCCATTATAACCCCAATTCTGTCCTTCTACCTCTTGGATAACTATATAAATGTTGTCTTTTCTATAACCCAAAACCTTATTTAAAACATCACAAATCCTTTTTGATATTTCTTCCTTTTGTCCCCTTTGAAGTTTGCCAACAAGCTTTATCTCTACAATGCCACCCTCTTCAAGAGGTTGTCCATGGAAAAATATATCCTCTTCTTCAGTAAATCTTACCATAAGCCAATTTTCACTTTTTCCTGCAACTTCATACATCACATCGGCAAATTCTTTCTTTAAAACTTCCTTATTTTCTGGTGCAATCTTTTCTTTTGTAATTAAATTTACAATTGGCATAAATCTCACTCCTCTTTTATAATAGATTCCATATCATTGATAAATTTCCCAACATCTTTTTTTAGATTATCCACAGCTTCTGGAAAAATATCTAACAATCTTGCTATTCGTTCGGGCATAAGATTAAATCCATAAATATTTCTAAAAATATGTCTAAATCCCCTAAATTCATTAAGCAATAATTTAGTATCTGTATTTATAAAAGCTGGTCTTTCCCCTTCTATCGGCATAGACATTTGTTCAAGTAATTCTAAATGCCATTCAGCTCCAGATGGCATAAAACCATCTATATTTTTTGCAACAATTTTAAACATATTTTCAACAGCAGTATAAAAATCATGGAAAATAGAGCCAATAGCTCTTAACACAAAATCATCAGTCAGTTTTTGTTTCAAAGTTTTTTTGTCAAACATATCTTTCGTCTTTAAAGTATCATACAATTTTTGTATATTCTCAAGTTCCATTTTGAGTCTTGCTGAAATAACTTTTACCTTACCCACATCCACTACCCTATTTCCCTCCCCTCTTTCTCTATTTCCTTTAACAAAGCCTCCGTAGCATCTCGTTGTGTAACTATACTCACTTTATAAGGCCTTGCAATATTCTCTATCTCAACAAACATTGTCCAGTAGTTAAACTTATCATCATCCCAATCATCTACAAAAATATCAATATCCGAAAATTCCCAAAAATCAAATCCCCTTGCCAGTGATCCATACAAGACAACTTTACTCACATTATATTTTTCTTTCAAAAATTTAGCAATCTTATACGCTTTATCTAATGCATCCTTTTTTCGTATTTCTAGCATTTCTTTCTCTTTTTCACTCTTTAACCGCCAATTTTCACGTATTTTCTTTTTTTCTTCATCAGTGATACTCATCTTCCTCACCACACAAAATTCTTTACATATATTCTACCATTTTATAGCATTTATATCAATCACCCAACAAAACTTTGCAAAACACTAGTATACCTCAATTTTTTAATAAAAAAATCAAGGGTATCTCACCGGTCCCCTCTCATAATTTATCATCATTTTCTTATTTTCTCTTAAATAAATATCTCTACTTTATAAATCATACATTTCTTTTAAGAAACTTCTTAGTTCAACAATCTTTATCCATCTATAAGGATTTAATACAAGCAAATCATCATCACCAGTTATTATATAGTCTGCATTTCCATATACAGCTTCTTCAAGAATCATATTGTCTTTTTCATCTCTACAATCTGTGATTTTTTGATATATAACAGGCTCAACTATTTTCAAAGAAAGCAATTCAATAAGTGCATCAATTTCTGACTTAGAAATATACTTTTTAAACTTAGGTCGATTCAATACTTCTTTTATTTCTAGCAATTGTTCAGCTGACATTATGAGTATATATTCATCGTTAAAAATTTCTTTCATTAAAAATTTTGCATTTTTACTTCCTAGAAAAGCACTAATAAAAATATTTGTATCAATAACTACTTTAATTTTTTTCATATCTTTTCCCTCTAATATACTCTACTTCTTCAGTTATTTCTTCTAATGATATGGGATATTTTTCGGCTCTTTCATTAGTTTTTTCTAATATATCAAGCAATTTGCTGTTTATCTCGTTTTGCATTTTTTTATAAATGATTTTTTTCTCTGCAAATGATAAATTATCTATCAGATTGAGTATTTCATTCAAATTTGATTTCACTATCACTCACCTCAGCTTTCATATAATGCCCCCATCTGTCAAGACAATTTTTTTAAAAATCTAAGTTAGATTTTTTGCACCTCCTTTATTTTGATAGTTTTATATAAAATGTAAGTTAGATACATAAACTGAAGTTATTTGAGTGTATGGTCTTATTACAATAGATGTATACAGCTATGTCAAGCATAACCATTTCATAGCAACCACTGATGCATCAAGGCATGGAATGAAAAGCTCACCACAGGGAATATGTTATAAATGCCGCAGATTTAACCAGCTTGCACAAGAATATTAGATTTTCCGTAGTAATATTCAGAAGGTGTTCTATTCCCTAATGACTGGTGTGGTCTCTTGTTGTTGTAGTATTCAATATACTCTTGTGTTATTTTTCTTAGCTGATGCCCAGTTTCACAGTCTTCCAGGTAGAGTTTCTCCCACTTATAGCTCCTGAAAAATCGCTCTATACGATGATTGTCCAATGCTCTACCTTTACTATCCATAGATATTTTTATCTTATTTTCTTTCAGCAAGTTTATATAGTCTTCACATGTAAATTGTGAACCTTGATCACTGTTTATGATTTCTGGTGCTCCATGCCGCTTTATGGCTTTTTTGAGTGTATCAATGACGAATGTATGTTCAAGTGTATTAGACAGCCCATATCCTACAATATACCTGGAATACCAGTCTATAATGGCTACTAAGTACATAAAACCTCGTTTCATCCGACAATATGTTATATCTATTGACCATACTTGATTAGGATGATCAATGTATAGTCCTTTCAATAAGTATGGATAGATGTATTTGCTATGCAGTCTCTTACTAAGATTTGGTCCAGGGCAAAATCCGTGTATGCCCATCTCCCGCATGTAACGGCGAGTCCTTTTACGGTTGATAAGAATTCCATAATCCCTCCTTAGTATAGTTGTCATTCTGCGATATCCATATTCGGGATGGGCTGTATAGACCTCATCAATGATACGCTTAATCATGTACTCTTCATCGCTTATTGGCACAGGCTTGTAATAAAGACTTGTGCGATTAATGCTTAAGAGCTCAGCCTGTCTGCTAATACTAAGCTTTTTATCACCCCTATCAATCATTTTCATGCGTTCCTCACGAGATTTAGAATTGGCCAGATTTTTTTTTAAGCCAGGCATTCTCATAAGAGAGCTGCCCTATTTGTTTCAATAATTCCTCCTTCTCCTTTTCATATGATTTTTTGACCTTTTCTAACTCGTCGGTTTCTTTGGCAAATACCTTTGCTGCATTATTGACAAATTCTGCTTTCCAGCGACTAATCATATTCGGATGTATTTCATATTCAGCAGCAATTTCATTAAGCGTTTTTTCTTCTCGTAATACATCTAATACAATTTTTGCTTTTTGTTCTGGTGTAAAATTTCTTCTCTTATTCATAACTATATTCTAACTTATTTTTGACTTTTTGTCTGTCTAGTTTTCTGGTATCATTATATCACTTCAATTAAACTTTCTTAAACAAAATATTTATATTTTTATATTTTAATTTTAATATTTAATTAAAAAAGTATCAATCATCCAACAAAGCTCATAAGAAGCATCACATTTAAAACCGTCACTATAATTCCTATAGTCCACAACAATACCTTATAAAGCGATGTATTTGCAAACTTACCCATTAATCTGCGCCTTTTACAACTGCAAGAGGCACAAATCGAGCAACAGGTATAGTAATTTCTCTTTTCTCAAGAACAGACACAACCTCTTCTACGTCTTTGTAAGCAAGTGGCGACTCATCAGCGATATCTTTATAAGACCGAACATTGTATACTACATCCCCCATAGCCTTTTCAAATTCCTCTTTACTGATTTTTTTAGCCTTATTTCGTGAAAGCTTTCGTCCTGCTCCGTGATTTACAGAATAAAAGGTCTCTGCCGCTTTTTCTGTGCCAACCACCACATAAGAACCTGTACCCATACTACCGGGAATAAGAGCAGGATGTCCTGATTCTTTGTAAAAAGAAGGATTCTGAGAATGTCCTGCTGGTAAAGCCCTTGTGGCTCCTTTTCTGTGGACAAGAAGCCTCTTACCGCCATGTACTTCCCATTTAGCAATATTGTGAGCAACGTCATATACAAGTTGGAACCCCATAGACTCCTCAGACTTTTTCAAAACATCCTCAAAAGCCCTTATCACATCAAACATGATTATCTGCCTGTTTGAAAAAGCAAAGTTCACTGCAGCTGCCATCGCTTTATAATACGCTTTGCCCTCTTTCGAATCAATAGGAGCCGCAGCAAGTCCCTTTTCAGGAACCTCAATTCCGTATTTTTTCGCCGCTTCCCAAAGGATTTTGGTGTAATCTGTAGCAATCTGATGCCCAAATCCGCGGCTTCCCGTGTGAATCATAACGACAATTTGCCCTTTAAAAAGCCCAAATTGTCTTGCCAATTTTTCATCCAAAATAGAATCAACTCGCTGAATCTCTATGAAGTGATTGCCTCCTCCTAAAGTGCCAAGTTGTTCTTCGCCTCTTTCCTGTGCTTCCTTTGATACCGCAGAAAGATCAGCTCCTTCAAGCTTTCCTCCCTCTTCAATATACTCCAGATCTGATTTTTTTCCAAAACCAGCTTTAATAACCGCTTCTACCCCTCTGTGCACTACATCATCAAAAATTACCCGTGTAATACCCTTGTGTTTTCCCTTTTTCCCTATGCCTGTAGGAACATAATACTCGATCCGTTCTATAAGCTTATATAAAAGCTCTTTATTAAAATACGCTGCTTCAAGATTAGTTTTCAAAAGCCTTACGCCACAATTAATATCATACCCTACTGCTCCAGTTGAAATGACCCCTTTCTCCTCTATTGCCATAACTCCTCCTATAGGAAGCCCAAACCCCTCATGGATATCCGGCATACCTATAACAGGTTCCACAACTCCGGGAAGACTAGCAGCATTGACAAGCTGCCTTAAAGACTGGTCTTCATATAAAAGCTCTTTTAACGTATCATTCACATATATTACAGCATCCACTCTCATTTTTCCAAACTTGGGAATTCGCCATCGATTAATCCCATCTTTTAGAACTGTATACCCCTGTATAACTTCTACCCCATAGGGAGTCACTCCCTTCTTCTCATTATTCCCCTACAATTAACAAATAGAAGCATATTATCATCTATATTACAATCTTTTCAATTGTCCTGCCATTTCCTTCTTAATTCCATTATATCACACTTTACTTCACTTTTAAGTATTCACAATACTCTGTGATACCCGAGGAGAAGCAAAAAATTCTCTAAAGCACTCTAACCAGATTCATTACAAAAAAGGTACTAATTGCTTAGTACCTTTTTGTAAACTTTATTTTCTTTATCACAAAAATAATACTCGCCTTTATGGTAATTTATTTCCTGCAGCTCTATATAACTCATACCATTCCTCTCTTGTAAGTTCAATCTCTGATGCTTTGCATATATCTTTCAATCGAGCAGGATTTGTCGTACCAACAATAGGTTGTATCTTTGCTGGATGTCTTAAAATCCATGCAATAGGTATAGCAATACTTGGCACACCCTTTTTAGCAGCAATTTCGTCAATTTTGTCATTAAGTTCTTTAAATTTTTCGTTATCTAAAAAAGTGCCTTCAAAAAATCCATATTGGAACGGTGACCATGCTTGTATCGTAATATTCTTTAACCTGCAATACTCCAAAACATTGCCATCTCTATCTATAGACTGATCTATTTTCATATTCACATTAAAACCAGAATCTATTATACCTTTATGCATAATACTAAACTGCAATTGGTTTATAATAAGCTTTTGGTTTAAATACTTACTAAGCAGTTCTAAACTTACATATCATTCCAAAAACAAAATATCTTTTCCGCTTTCCAAATCAATTATATGAACACTTCCACTTTCAACTTCAATAAATCCTACCGAATTAATCTTATCTTCCCGTTTGCTGAGAGATGTAGAACCAGGATTAATCACCACACAATTTTCAATCTTTTTTATTAAAGGAATATGCGTGTGCCCAATTATAAAATAATCTAATTTATACTTCTTAACCAACTTATGTATATCTTCATCAGAAATATTATGGCCATGTTGAATCATAAATCTTTTCCCCTCAATGAAAGCAAAGACATACGGTGTTTGTATAGGTACATCAAGCATCATTTGGTCAACATAAGCATCACAATTCCCTTCTGCAATCAAAATTGGAACGGGAGAGGCATTTACAGCATCAGCAAGTTTTTTCGGGTCATATCCTTCGGGAATTGGATTACGCGGTCCATGATACAATACATCCCCTGCATGTAAAATAATATCCGAATCCTTTAAAAAATCCCACGCCTTTTCCCATGACCTATAATCTCCATGAGTGTCACTTATAACACCAATTTTCATATAATATCACCCTACCTTTCTACATCTTAATTTTAATTTTACCATTTTATAAAGCAAATTCCAATACAAATAGACATACTCTGACAAAAGTAATCTAACCCCATTTTGGAACGCCGGATACCAAAGTTATATTCTGTTGCATGTATAATAGATATATAATATAATGAAACTAAGAAAGATTTAAGAAAACACAGAATATAAAAGCTATTAAAATGTCAAACTTAGTGTAAGAAATTAAAGGAGCAAATATGGTAGGTCAGAAATTTATAATGAATATGAAGGAGGAAATCAAATGATATGGATAATTTTAGGTATCGTAGCAGTTATAGTTTTGTGGTTTATTATGACTTACAATAGTTTTATTAATTTGAAAAACAGAGTAGAAAATGCTTGGGCGCAAATAGATGTACAGTTAAAGAGAAGATATGACCTTATACCTAACCTTGTGAATACAGTAAAAGGATATGCTGCTCATGAAAAAGAGATTTTTGAAAATTTAGGAGAATTAAGGGCTAAGGCAATGGGAGCTCAATCAGTAAAAGAAGTAGGAGATACTAATAATCAGATTACACAAGCTCTTAAGACAATTTTTGCTGTTGCAGAAAATTATCCAGAATTAAAGGCAAATGAGAATTTTTTAAAACTCCAAGAAGAATTAACTAATACAGAAAATAAAATTGCTTTTGCAAGACAGTTTTATAATGATATAGTCATGCAGTACAATGCAGCACAACAGAGAATCCCTGCTTCTATTGTTGCAAATATGATGAGATTAACACCCAAGGAATATTATCCTGTTGATGAAGGTGAAAGAGGACCTATTAATGTTCAGTTTTGATTAACGAGGGTGTGAGTGTAATGTCTAGAAAAACTCTATATGAACTTCAAGCAGAAAATGTAAGGAAAACTTATCTATTTATAGTCACATTTTCTCTTATACTTTTTGCTATAGGTTATTTTTTTGTATGGTATTTCAACTGGGGACTTACAGGAATAGTTCTTTTAGCAATTTTTATTGTGCTGTATAATTGGATAGCGTATGAACAGTCGGATAAAATAGCTCTTGCGTCGGTGGGAGCCATCCCGGCACATCCGGAAGAATATTATGTTCTTCATAATATTGTGGAAGAAGTTGCTCTCGCAGCAGGTATACCAAAGCCCAATGTTTATATAATGGAAGAATCCCAACCTAATGCTTTTGCTACGGGCAAAGACCCAAAGCATGCTTCTGTTTGTGTCACAACCGGTCTACTTCAAATGATGAATAGAGAAGAGCTCCAAGGAGTAATAGCTCATGAAATATCTCACATCAGAAATAGAGATATACTTTTGATGACGGTTGTTGCAGTTGTTGCAGGACTTATAATTTTACTCAGGGATGTAATGCTAAGAAGTATGTGGTGGGGAATGGGAGAAAGCAGAAGAAGAGATAAAAATGACAATGGAGCTATAATTCTCCTCATTATTGGGCTTATTTTTTCTATTATTGCTCCTCTTATTGTATTAATTATAAGGTCTGCAATTTCAAGACAAAGAGAATATTTGGCAGATGCAACTGGTGCCTATATTGTAAGAGATCCCTATGGTCTTGCATCAGCTCTTGAAAAAATAGGTAGTTATACTAGACCCATGAGAGTTACCTCTGACGCAACAGCTCATTTGTTTATATCAAATCCTTTCGGAAGAGCGGAAAAGTTATTTGCAACTCATCCACCAATTGAAGAGAGAATTAAGAGGTTGAAGAGCCTTACAATGTAAAAGACATAAGAAAATTTTATAAGGAAGGGTGTAAATAGTAATGAAAGAAAAAGCGACATTAGAAGAGTGGAAAGAATTGTATGAGGTAGCTGTTAAAATAAAGGAATTAAATCCTTGGAAATATTTTTGGGATGTAGATATAATAACATTAATTTTGCCAGAAAATGAAGAACCAGTATATTGTAGTGTAATGGGAAGAGGAGGAGAATTTTACGGTATAGGTTTTTATTTTGGGTTTGATGCTTTGGATAATTTTTACAAAATTATTGAGACTACTGATATGCCACCACAGCAAATTCAGCGATTTCAAGAAGATAATGTAATTATATGCTATTTTGGGGATAGAGAAGAGTTGTTTAAAGAAGAATTGCAAATTGTAAAAGACCTGGGATTGAAGTTTAGAGGTAGGAATAACTGGATCTATTTTAGATCTTTCAAGAAAGGATATGCTCCTTATATTTTGAATAAAGAAGAAGTATTAAAACAGACAGCAATAATGAGACATTTATTACAAGCACTAAAAAATTACATTGAAGAAAATATTGTAGTTAACTTCGAAGAGGGAGAAACTCTAGTTCATAAATACGATGAGCAAAAAAATCAATGGGTTACTTTAGCAGCTCCCCTTTTGTTACCCCAAAGAAAATATTTAATCCCTATATTAAAAGATGAGCTTCTTTTATCAAGAATGGCAAAGCAACCAACTACTTCTGCCGAAATAGAAGTTGATATAGCGTACTTGAATACCATAATTAGAGATAAAGAATATGATAGACCAATTGCAGGGAGAATTTGTATTCTTGCTGATTCTAAATCAGGGATGATAATAGATCAACATATTCTTTCTCCAGAAGATAATGAAGTACAATATGTTTTTGATATGGTAATTCCATATATTTTAAATATGGGTAAACCAAAGAAAATATTTGTAAGAGATGAATATTTATTTCATTTATTAGTCGATTTGTGTGAAAGGACTAAAATTGGTTTGTATATAAAGAGCCGATTAAATGCGATTGATTATTTCATAGAAGAATTTGTAAACTTTAGATAGGGAGCAGGATTTTATCTGCTCTTCTGTTACCAAAAAAATAAAGACACTCCTTTTCATAGTACCTTTATTTCAAGAACTTATCTAAATCCTCTATTTTATCTATCTCAAATATATTATCAACAATGAAGAAGCAGAATTTTCTTCTGATATAGCTGCCAAATTTTCAAGATGACTAAATACCTCTGAAAGTTCCTCAGCCTCCTTATAAAGCTTATCGGCTGAATCCATAATTATTTTTGATATATTGGCTACTTTCTCTGTAGCTTCTTTATTGTTATTTACAACACCTTCTAATATTGCAATGCTCTTTTTTAGCTTTTCAAATTGAGCACTAATTTTCTCAGCCAAATTCTCTACTTGCCCAGTAAAACTTAACAAACTATCTGTGATTGTCTTTACTGCATTTTTAGAATCTTCTGCTAAATTCCTGACTTCTTCGGCAACAACTGCAAAGCCTCTGCCTGCCTCACCAGCTCTTGCAGCTTCAATGGCTGCATTTAATGCAAGCAAATTTGTCTGATCTGAAATCTGCTCAACTGTTGTGACTATCTTCATAATATCTTTAGCATTGTCAGATAAGATTTTACCCATTTCATAAATACTTGAAAAATCACTTTCAACTTGTGACAAATCTTCAGATACATAGGTTATATCATTGTTTGTCTTTTTACTATTACCTATAGAATCCTCTAATTTTTCGTTACTTTTTTCTCTATCTCTGCTATTTCATTAATTTTCTTAATATTTTCATCTAATATACCAACAGCTTTTTCTATCTCTTCTGCCTGGCTTACCGTAGATGTTGCAACATCATGGACAACTCCCGATATATCATCTGAAACTTTTTCCATGTTTTTGGCAATCTGATTAAACTTCTGTGTGAAATTATACATATCGTCAGTTCCGCCTTTTAAGAAGAGCATATCCTTTTTTATATTGTCCTTTAGCTCATTTAACTCTTTAGATATTGTCTCATAAATATCTCCACTTTTTATTTTAAACTCATCTTCAAAATTTCTACTCTTTAATATTTTTATAAAGTCCTGAAAGCTTTTTATTGGCGAATTAATAATATATGATGTGGCATACGTTATAAAACCAATTATTATTGCACCAGTTGTTGCATCTACTATATTCCAAGAAGATACAACCCCTAAAACCAAAAAACTTGCTAAAAAGCTTACAAAGCTTGTTTTTAAAGATACACTTTTCATAATCCCTAAACCAAAAATCTTACTTAAAAGATTTTTCTTATAAACAAATACAGGCTTACTAAACTTAATATGTACTTTTAAGTGTGCATTGCCGTCTTTTTCTTCTCGCGAAATCTCTTTTACAGTTATATCTTCTTTAAAAAATTTAGAGCTGCCTTCAATAAGACCTAAAAAATAATCATAAAGTTTTCTTTTTGATATGTACTCCATCTCTATAGTATCAACAGAAACAGGTCTTACTAAAAGCCTCGGTGGATTAGCACCTTTTGTCATTTTTGTAAGTTGCAAATGCACTTCATCCATCATTGACAAAAAGTTCACAAGTTTTCTCCCTGTAAAATATGAAGGAAACCATTCACTAAAATTATTAATATTTTGCCTCCCCACTTTTCTCCAAATCTCATTAACAGGAACACCAACCTTTTTACTCACAGCGTCAAATACATCTTTGATTTTTATCTTCTAAAGGGGTAATAACATGATTAATATCCCAACCAAGACTTTCTAGTACATTATCAACTAAATCTTCACCATATAAATTTTTTAAGCTTTTAATCCACGTTCCTACAACTGTCCCCTTCATTTCCTCACTCCCCATTTTATTATTCAAAGTATGCAATTATCATAAATATTATCGACAAAAAATAACTTTAGTTTAGCAAAAAGATTTCTTCATCAAAATTAAATTTTATTGACAAGAAAAGATAGTTAATATATTATTTTTTTAAATACAAAAATTTTTAGAAAGGAGGATTTAAGTATTATTTAATGTTATTTTATCTTTAAGAGGTGCATATTTAATGGAATATGCTGGTTTTTGGAGAAGATTTACAGCTTATTTTTTAGACAATGTTATTCTGGCCTTTGCAGAATTAGTATTCCTTTTTGTTTTAGGTTTAGTTTTACAACTAACAGGTATCACTGATTCAATAAACAAAGATGAGACCTCACAAATTATTGCTGGCACCTTTTTATTAATATTAATAATAATAGTGAATTGGCTTTATTTCTCTTTGATGGAATCCTCAAAATTTCAAGCTACCGTGGGTAAAATAGCCCTAAATATTAAAGTAGTAGATTATGAAGGTAAAAAAATCTCTTTTAAATTAGCAACAATAAGATATTTTTCAAAGCTATTATCAGCATTAATTCTCTTCATAGGTTTTTTTATGGCTGGCTTTACAAAGCGCAAGCAGGCTTTACATGACCTTATTGCAAAAACAACAGTTATTAAAAATTAATTTAAAGGGAGGTCTAATTGTATGGATAATAATATGTACATAAAAAATCAATTAACAGAAAAACAACTATCAATTCTAAATCAGGAATTTAAAAAAAGAAAAAGAAATCCTGTAGTAGCTTGGCTTTTGTGGTTCTTTTTAGGTGGATTAGGAGCACATAGATTTTATCTTGGTAAAACAACATCCGGTGTAATTTTATTACTGGTAACTATTTTAACTGTTTGGTGGACTTTTGGAATACCAACTTTTATTTGGTTGGTAGTAGACGCATTCTTAATGAACAGTATGATTCGAACCAAAAATAACGAAATAGAAAGTCAAATTATAAATCAGATAAAAAGTATGCAACCTGCAGAATAAAAAAAGGGGTCAAATTTGTCTCCTTTTTTATCCATCATATAGACTGCAATAATATGTTTTTATCACTTGTTTTATAAACATTTACAATTTCACCTTCTAAGAATAAAAACTTAATATCATCAACAAACAAAATACCTCCTACCTCTATTTCACTTTGTGGATTGTCAAAAACGTACATGCCTTTTATTGACTTTTCCTTTATATAATAAACATACTCCAAAAGCTCTTTTAATCCCTGTATCATGTAATCCCTGTCTGTAGTATATTTTACTTCCCCAATGATAATCTTTTTTATCTTACCAGTATTTCTGTCGACAACTTCCACAAGAATATCAGGCCGACCGCTCCATAAACTGTCAGATAAAAAAGCGCTGTTGTCCTCAAAAAGTTTTGCTGCTATTCTAGAGGTATTCTTGGCAACCTCAATACTTCTTCTAAAATACTCATTTTCAATATTTTTTACTTCTTCAAAGTCTATTCGGAATATTAGTCTTCCGGAGCCGGTACTATTGTGGTAAACGTTATATAAAAAATTACCCTGTTCCCAAGAAGCTACTTTATTATTGCCACCGTCCACAATATGCATTTTGGCATTGGAGGTATTGTCCTTTATAAGCCTAATGACCCAATAAAGCTCAAAGAGCACATTTTCATTTACAATTTCTACAAAAGTATTTCGGAATAGGTCTATGACCTCTCCTTCGTCTACAAAATTTACTAACCTCTTGTATTTCCTCAACAATTCCGCTGCCTCTTTGTAAAGTTTATTTCTATTTTTAGCAACATCTTCAATCATTCTATGGCTTACTTTTATCCCTTCAATATTTATTCTGCTAAGATAAATATTCTTTTCGTATATTTCCTTTATAATCCGATTTATTTCATAACCTTCTCTATACCACTCATAGTTTACAAATCGTTCCATTTTAACTTCTACAAAAATAATATTGTACAGTACTTCTATAAATTTTTTTAAAACTATGTTTTCTTTGGTGTTATAAAGCTTGTCCCTTTCTCTGTAGCTAAAAAGAGTTTTATCCTTATAGTAGGTATTTAGTCTTTGAAACATAGTTTTAGACCAATCTATGGCACCTTTAATCCGGTCGCGGCCAGTCTCTTGATATAAATCGGTAGAAACTGTCAGTCTTCTAATCATTTGAGGTAGATTTAAAATATAATCCTTCACTTTCTCATCCAGCAAAAAATGTATCTTGATTAAATCTTCAATTCTGTCTATGTTTAAATTTATTTTATTGAGAAAAGGCCGAGGAGAAAATACGCCGGATTTCAAATATGCAATCAAATCCGCACTTATGGCATCCAGTAATTCTTCCTTGCTGGTTTTCACCCCTAACATCCCCTTATACACCGAAAAAGTCCTCGATGAAACTGTCTAGTCTTTTCCTTTGCTCTATATTTATAAAATCTTTAATACTACATCCATACAGTTCCTCGGCAAATTTTTTTATCTCATTGACCATAAGCCCCTCAAATTGAGGCAACACGTAAAGTATTATAGCTGAAGTGTAATCCCCCTCTTCGCTCACATACTTGGCAATGTCTTTAATAATAGCAGGACCAATTTTTCGGTATTTATTTATTATACTCCAAACTTCAGCCAAACCTTCTTTTAAATCCACGTTGTTAATAACCCTATCCTCTATGCCCCATATATTCAAATATCTTTCTATAAGGTCTTTATCAATATTTTGGGGCACTCCTACAGGAATAAAAGCAAACCTCCTCATAAACGCATAGCTCATTTCATATAAAGAAGTTTTGTCATAAGTGTTTATCGTTCCAATAATTCGAAAATCCTTAGGGATTATATATTCATAATCATTTGGCTCTATTTTTTCGTTATCTTGCTGTGGCCTTAAAACTATATTATTTCCTGATTTTGATTTAAAGCTTAACGTTACTTTATCTCCTGTCAGAGCAGAAAAAAGAGAACCAAAAGCCTTATCAATATCAGCCCTATTGATTTCATCTATAATAAGCCACTTATTTGTAGGGGCATTATTTTTCTTATCCTTAAAAAGGCGCAAAAATATACCTTCATCAAAATACAAAGTTCCATCTACCTCAGGCCTATAACCCCCAATAGTGTCATAGGTAGACCAATCAGACATAGCTGTCACCATTTCATAATCTACTTCATAGCTTTCACATATTTCCTTAGCCAACTTAGACTTACCTGTGCCAGGAGGTCCTACAAGAATTATGTGTTTACCTGATTTCAAGGCAGTAGATATTCGCTTTGCCAAGATATCGGCATCCTCAAAAAATAACTTTCTGATCTTGATTTCTTTATTAAAATCAACCCCCAAGCTTATCACATCTTCTGAGATATTTTCACCATCGTCTTTAGCAACATTGTCACCATTATCCGCTTTTACTTGAGTAGATTCATTTATTTCCTTAAACCTGTCAAAAACTTCAACAAATTTCTTTTCCATTTTGTTGTACGTAAACTCCTCTACATCATTAACACTATCAATATCATCTTTTATCACTTCATCAATCTTTCTAAGATTAGAACCAATATACAGACCATATGAAATCTCTTTGTTTTCAAGGCTAAAAAACAATTGAGCCGAATCCTTGTGAGTATCTTTATCCTTGGAATATATGGCAAACCAAGATCTTGTACCACCAAAATTTTGTGGACCATAAAAGTCACAAATATATTCGTTTTCTTTGAAGTCATATCCTCTAAAAGTTTCAATAGATTTAACACTATCATAGATTTTCCTAAGCTCTATATTTATCTTTTTTTTGTATTTTTCATAATAAAATGGAAATAATATTTTAAAATTATTCCATGACTTTAATATGTCTTTTTTATGTTTGCTTGAAACTTTACTCTTTATTTCTTCCAAATCTTCAATACTTATACTCCCATCGTTTATTACTTTTTTGCAAACTTCAAACCTTATCTCATTTACTTTTTCTGTATCTCTATACCTATCATACATTTCCCCTATATAATCTCTGTCCAGTTTATTTATATAATCTATAAAAACTTTATCATCCCTGTTAAAAGAATCAAGTATTTTAGCATGTTCATAAAGATACCTTACACTAACCTTAACATACAAATCTTTATAACCGTCTTTCGGAGACATACAAAAAATAAAATCTTGGACATCCATCATATCAGGATTTTTTATGTAGTCCTTTTCTTTAAAATAATCAAGTAAAATAAGGCAAAGATTGTAGTAGGCAGAATATTTAGTAGGTATATCACCAAAAATTTCTTTAATACCAAAAGAATCCAGAAAATCCTTAAATATGCTATCTTTAAATAGGGGATATTTTCTCATATTAAATCCTGCTAACAAATATCCAAAAAGCGAAGTACCCAATTTAATTGACAAATTATAACTTTTAGCCGTATTTAAAAATCTTTCTATTCTATCGCCGACCTCTACCGATTCCTCATATAAATAATTTAACAACTCAGCTACTTCAACAGGTCTTTCTTTAGCATATTTATATAGGTCATCCAAATTACTCCAGTGAACAAAACTACCTCTTGGCGGATTTTTCTTCTGAAAATATTCGACTATTTCAATAATATTTTCAGAAGTAATCCTTTTATCTTTTAAATAATTATTCAGTTCACTTAAAATCTGTCTTTTGTATGCTTCATCATAAACATTAGTTTCCTTGAATTTTAAATACTCCTCAATAGCAATGTTAATATAATTGTCCTCAAACAATTTTCCTTTTAAATCCTCAATCTTCATCCTAAGTCCCCCTAAAACTACATCAATGTATGTTATATTATCTATTCTATAAATTTATTGAAAATCCTTTATATTTCCATAAAAAATAAAGACACTACCTTTCATAGTGCCCTTATTTCAAAAACTTATCTAAATCCTCTATCTTATCTATATCAAATATATTGTCAACAATATCCATCAACGTTTCCCTGTTTGCACCATCTATTTTCTTTACATATTCTTCAGGAACATTCCCAAATTTCTTCTCTAATAACTTAATAACAGTTACTCCTATTCCCTTCTCCATGCCTTTTTCTATTCCTTTTTCTATTCCTTTTTCTATTCCTTTTTCTATTCCTTTTTTTATCCCTTTTTTTATCCCTTTTTTAATACCCCTTTTCTCACGCTCTTTCATCTCTTGCAATATGGTCTTTTCAAGATTTGATATCATCTCTTCCACCTCCTTGTTTTCATCTATTATTCTTTCTATATTTTTTCTCTCTTCTTCTGGCATCCTTGCCATTAATATCTTTTTAAACCATGCTTTAAATAACAAAATCTCATCTTCATCCAATTTCTTTAACGTGTTTGACAATTCTCTAAGTCTTGTCATCATTTCTTCGAATTCTACCTTCTGTTCTAATAAAAATACAGACGCTATTAAATTCTCCAGCCTCAATAACTCCTCTTTCGTATACCTATTTACATCTATCAGTATATATTTAAAATCTACTGCATATTCTCCAAAAGTTTCATAAGAATTTAGGATTTCTTTATAGCTTGTCTTTGCTGTCCATTTACGACTCCCATTGTACAGTACTATCGGCACTATAACTGGTAATTCAAAATCTTTCCTTCTTGATTCTTTTTTTGGTACGTCTTTTAATATGCTTCTCCATATCTCTACCATGTATAAAAGTAACCTGTAGGGCATTTGATAGTCAACTGTTGATTGTAATTCCATCAGTATGTAAAATATCACTTCTTTATCTTTTAATTTTACTCTGTAAACCAAGTCTGCTTCTTTGTCCGCAAAGTCTTGTAATACAAATGACTTATCTACTTTAACTACATTTGCCTCGTCTACATCATTTACCCATTCCTGCTTTACAAAACTTCGTAATAACTCTATAAATACTCGCTTACTGGATAACAAAAACTTATACCCTTTGTCATGCTGATTGTGAATAGCTTCCTTTACATTTTTATTATCCATGGCATTCTGCTCCTTCTTAGTATCATTATATCTCATAAATGATAAGTTTTGAATAATAATTTTTCACTCTATCCTTATTTTACCATTTTATTTCTCAAAAAACTAGCATGAGCATCAAAAATTTCTACTGCATTGACAAGAGTAAAAATATTCTGTTGCAAGGAGAGTAACATGTATAATATAATGAAATCAAGAAAGAATTCCTAAGAATACAGAATATAAAAGCTGTATAAAAGCTATTAAAATGCCAAGCTTAATATAAAAATTACAAGGAGTGTCAATTATGTCTTTGCCAGAAAGAAAAAAAGTTTATACTTACGAGGATTATTTAAACTGGCCAGATGAACATAAAATAGAAATAATTGACGGACAGGTTTACTTGCACACTGTTCCACCAAGAATACATCAAGAAATTTCCGGAAGAATAGCCTATCAATTTTCTAATTACTTGAAAGATAAAAAATGTGAGGTTTATTTTGCACGTCTTGGAGTAAGGTTACCATCAGGTAATGAAAAAAGCGATAAAGAAATAACGACTGTTGTAGAACCTGATATTATAGTAGTCTGCGATAAATCAAAATTAGATGATCAAGGATGTAAAGGGACTCCTGATCTCATTGTTGAAATTACTTCTCCTTCTACTGCAAGGATAGATAAAGTAGAAAAATTTAACTTATATGAAAAACATGGAGTAAAAGAATACTGGATAGTAGAACCAGAAATAAAATTGGTAACAGTATTCCTGCTTCAGGAAAATGGTAGATACGGCAGGCCAAATATATACACGGAAGAAGATAAAATTAAAGTCTCTATTTTTGAAGACCTTGTAATAGACTTAAAAGATGTGCTCAACTATTAAAGTAATTCTTTTCTGGCACACTTTTTCTACAGAGCTTTGATAGTTAATCACTATCATAGAGTTAGTAATAACATTAAACCTTTCATAGTAAAAAAGAATCATACACAAATTTAATATTTTTATTTACTTCATCAATATTAAAATCCTTATATCCTTGATACTCGCCCCAAACCAGTGTACTCTCATACTCTGGATTATTTTTATCAGAAATTATTTCCAAAAATTTATCATAGCCATATTCACCGCCTACATCTTCAGGCGGGGCGTTTCCTTCTCCATCAACACAAATAGCATAATTTTTATCATAATCCTCTATCACTCTCTCTACTTCGATATAATGCCGCCAATTGTCTCCAAAATCATAAACATATTGCAGCCTTTTGTATTTTGGAATATACTCCGATAATCTTATCCCTTTTTCTAATTTCCTCTCTATACCATCTTCCCTTAGATAATCAAAGTCTTCATCATAGCTGACCAAATTTACAACTGGTTTATACCCCGCTTTATTATAAGCAGGATGATTAATAAATGAGATATCCTGCATCTCATCTCCGTAAATGAAAAATTCGTGAAGATGATAATCTAACCAGCCAAAAGCAGCCTGAAGTACTTTGTGAAACTGTGTAAATGTAGTATTTAAAGGAACGATAAGCCTGCGCCAAATATTATGATTCTCCATTTGAAGTGTCACTTTTAGTTCTACTGCCTTGCATTTAAAAATGGGTCTGCCTGCAAAAATTTCTAAATCTTTAAGCATTTCTTTGCCTGGAGATATATAACGTCCCCCCTCCTGTTTACCTACCCAATAGCGACTCGCTATTTTGCTCACAAAGGTTTGATAAATTGTATTGTCCAAAAGCAATTCTTCATAATAGGGTACTATATTACAAGCTGTATTTAATTTCCCTACATAACTACTATTTTTCGTTTTCCCATATACAATTTCTCCAGACTGTCTTAAATACTCATCTACAATATCTTCATCAATACATTCATCTAATAACGTCAGACGAATAGCATTTAAAATAATTTCATCAAGCCTTTTAAAGTCCCTTGCTTTAAGTCCATATAAAACAACTACATACCTGTTTTTATCATTTACAAGGACTACAGTCTTTCTTCGATTTAAGGTGATCAAATTTGCATGCCAAGAAAATAACAAATTTTCTTCTTCATACGTAACGGGTTTTCTCTCTATCACATCCAACAACTTTTTTGTACATTGTATTAACATAGCCTATCGCACCCATCTACATAAAAATTCTATTCAACTCAATTTTCTCAGACAAAGCCCTCTGTCCCACCACACTTATAAATCATATCACAAAAAACTTTACTGTTAATCTCATCCATCCTTTACTTTCCTTTGTTTTTAAAAGTTATATAAGAATATACAATCGGTACTATAACAGCAGTAATTAGCAGCACAAGCATAAAAACAGTCACCCATGTACCTTTGAAAAAGGAAGCGAATAGTCCAATGATACCCGCAGTAATCCAAACTTTTCCACTAAACCTATGAGTCTTATCCCATACTTCCTCATCTGCCAGCGTCCAAGGCACCCTTATACCTACAAAATAATTATGATAAAGCTTACCCATAACACTCCCAAAACCAATCAAAATGAAAGGAATAACAAGATTGCCTACTATATTCATATCAATTTTATATCCTAATGCAGAATACGTAGAAGCAAAATATACTGCCATGAAAATAATTACCACAACCGCTCTTATTATCCTATACGCTCCAGCAAATCTGCCGTAATTAGCCCTTTTAGGGTCAATAAGCGGTATAAACAGCATTATAAGGTATATTACTGTAATAATGACAGGCAAAATAAATATCTCAATTTTTGAACCAAACCTATCTACTTGACCATAAATATTCCAATGCATTGGAATTTTAGCCGGTAAACGTCCAAAAATGGCAAATGTAAAAATCCATATTAATATGATAATGCCAATTAACCACCAATCCTTTTTTATTTCGTATTTGACATTGTAGTTTTCATCCATACTACATTAAACACTCCCCTCATGTTGTATGACAACCCTATTCCTCTGTAAATAAATCTATTGCAAAGTTCTCAATAGCTTTTCTGCTACAGAGGACTTTCCTCTCTTCCTCATTAACTATTCAATTAATTAATTTAATCTAATTTTTGTCAATTCATTTTAGTTAGGTATTATATGGTTAACGGCGTATCAACACGGAAAATTGAAGAAATAACCTACTACATTGACATATCATGAATAGTGCAGCAAAAACCACGGCAGATTCAGATTGAAATGAACAAATACAACTATCCTTAGAAATTTTTTTGCGCCCTATGTTGAAATCCTCAGCACAATTACCTGCCTACCTTCAAGACTTCGTCCTTGCCGAAGAGAAAATGCCCGGACTCGTATCCCTTACCTTCCACATTTAAGATGACACCTTCTGCTCCAAAGTTATGGCCGTAGGTGTTTACTATGCTGTCTATCAGCAGTGCTTCATATCCCGAACCCGCGTTCATTTCGGTGATAAGCTCTTTAGAAAAATTCAACCTCAAAATACCTTCTTCTTTTTTCATCTCTAAAAGTCGGGTGTTTTTGCTCAGCACTCTGTATTTTTTGTCCTTTAAAAGTTCGGTTATCTTCTCCACAAGAGTTTCGCCAGTTTTAAACTTCTCTACTACCCTATCTTCCAGCAGTTTATCTACGTTTTTTGAAGGATAATAAACTGCCAGCTCTTTTGCAGGCAGGCAGTTGTCTTCTTCTGCATTGCCAAATTTAGAAAGATTGTCTTCTACAGTCATGTTATCAGATACAAATTTTTGTTTGACAAGCCCTACGCCTTTTGCAAAATATCTTTCTAATACAAACTCTCCAGCCCTACCTACAACTTTAACACATGTAAATTCTCCTGCAGGTACTTTTACCTTCTCATTTAAGCTTTCAATAGTCCAGACAATGCTGCCGTCTTGCCAGCTGTTTCCCTCTTCTATGGGTGATTTTAGATAATACTCCTCACGGGTAGGTTCTTCTGCAAGATAGTTTATCCTGTAATAACTTTCTTCGATAGAATTAATCAACTTTACGCCTTCATTACTCACTTCAAAAACTTTTGCTGTCACAGTACCTCCATTGTCATGAGAGAACTGAACTCTGTTCCCTTCAATAAATTCTATATCTACTCTTCCGCCTGCAAATTCATTGCCGATACCTTCGTATTCCCAATAAAGATTTTCCGAAACCGGAAAGTAATCGGTTACTTTTATTTCTTCCTTGGGTAAACTACTTTCGGGGCTTTGATTTCCCCTGGTGCAACCCGTAAAAACTACTGATAAAACTAGTATTATCGCAATAGCAAGAAAAGTTTTTTGCAATTTTAATACCTCCAGAGAAAAAATTTAAAACAGACAAAGATATATATAGATTTTAACACTAAAAAATTGCTTTGGGTATATTACTTTGCACAACATTTCAATTCCATGTCTCCTTTGATTATATTATATAACTTACATTAAGTCTTATACAAGTAATAAAAACAACCATCTTTTATAAAAAAAGTTAAGTTAGGTTTCTCGATTAAGCAAATATTTGATACATCACAACATTTTACCATTTCGTCTCCTAAAAACCAACTCAAATATTAAAAATATTTCGGCATATATCAAGAAAAATAAAAAACGGGTGTTTGAATAGTACAGCTGAATCTTTGCCAGGTAGTATTCCAGTAGTATTGGAACCTAAAAACCCTGTCGCCGGTGTCACATTAGTGACATTTAAAACAGTAGTAGCCTCATAAGTACTCTGCTTTCTCTTTCAACTCCTTCAATATCTCTTTCACATTCTGCGCCTTATCTTTTGAGCAAATTAAAAGTGCATCCTCTGCATCTACAATTATTACAATATGCATCATCCCTCCACTTTTCCTCCGTGACAGCAACTTCACTTTCAGCTCATTTTATTCTGTAATACTCAATTGTCTCTCTCAATCCATCTCCCAAACTATACTCAGGCTTCCATCCAAGCACATCCAATGCTTTTTTATTATCAAGATAACTATGCATTATATCTCCTTTTCGTGGCTCTGTATAAATAGGCTCTAAAAAGGTATTCATAATTTTATTCATCATCTCAACAAGAGCATTTATACTTGTGGGTTTTCCTGTGCTTATATTTACAATCTCATTATCTCCTCTCTCCAATGCCAGAAAATTCGCTTTAGCTACATCTTTTACATAAACAAAATCTCACGTTTGTTTCCCTTCTTCAAAAATAATAGACATTTCATCTTTAAGTATCTTATCTACAAAAAAATAAATCTCACTACACTTATTTCAATAACTGAATAATTGTTTCTGGAATTTGATTTTTTGTGTTCTTCTATAATTTTGTAAGGCCCCAATTCTCCTCTTAATGGCTTGACACCAACTCAAGTTGCTGGATTATGTCTTTCTCCAAAAGAGAAGAAGAAAAAGTATCTTCTTGTTGCTTGGAATTGAACTAATCTTTATCTCCTAACTGGCCATCCTTGGAAATGACAAGGGAGTACTTCTCTTACTGGGCTCTCTGTACAGAAAAAAGTTTTACAGAACAAAGAAATTCTTTTCAAACTGTCATTTATTCTAAACTTATTATCCTGATACGGAATTTATCTAAAAATTTCAATACCCCTTCGATATCCACATTATGAGCTCCGTGCATTTTTATTTGCAATTTGGGAGGGAGGAAATAGCTATACTTGGAGACAAAAAATTCCTGTTCCCTAGTATAGGGCAATAAACTTTCTAAAGACCATCTTCTTCTCTTAATATCCTGTAAAATATCAATAAATTCGTCATTAACGGGAATCTCCATGCGTCCGATTCCGTCTGTTTTCACCACGTCAACTCCATAATAGCGCAACATCCATATCAAAGTTCTAAAAATATTTGTGCCAGTAAAGGTTTCAAATAGTAAGCACTCTTTCGTTTTCCAGATAATCCTTTCGTCTGGCTTAACATTGAAATATCTATAAGGTGTCCTTAATTCTTCTAAAACAGTCTGGGCCCTCTCATCAATAAAATCAAACTTACAGTCTGAACACAATATTTCGTGCATGCGCTCAGGAATACGGGGGTGCAATGGTCCTGGTCCACCTGAATATCGAGGAGGCTTTCCATCCACCGCTTTTTTTACATATACTTTATTTTTCTGAAAATCTATCTCTTCTATTTTCCACAGCTGCCCAGCAAGAATAATATTGTCTCCTTCATTTAAAAGAAAATTTTTTTCGATTTCTCCTATATTTTTAGTTCCGTAAAAAACTTCATAGACCTCTGGGGTCATGAAGACCGAATAAAAATCTTTTTGCCTTAGCAGTCGTTCTCCCTCTAGACCTACAATTAACTCCTGAGTATCCGTCAGTATTTCTAAATAATCCCTGTCAATCATGTGCTCAATCAACATACGGATATCTGATTCCGGCAGTTCATGAAATGCAGCGTTTTCACTTATTAATGAAACAAGTTCCTCAAGAGGGATACCGTTCAGTTGGTGACATATAGAAATAATTTGATGAAATAAAATATCATATGGGTACGGATAGCCTTTGCTGGGTTCAGTCCAACCTTGCAACAAGAGATCCATCACTGCAATAGATTGTAGCAATCCATATTTGTCTGTGGTATACATCTGTAAATATTGACCTTCTCCTTGCTTTCTTCCTGATCTGCCCAATCTCTGCTTTAAAGAGGAAACTGTAAATGTACTATCCACCTGTATTACCAGATCGATTTCCCCTATATCGATCCCTAGTTCTAAGGAGCTTGTAGCTATGACGCTTTTAATCCCTGTAGACTCTGCCATTAGCTTCTCCACAAATTCCCGTTCTGCCTTAGCTATTGAAGAATGATGGGCATAATACCTTTCTCCTAGTCCCTCCCTTTGAGCTAATCGATTTAAAATTACTGTAGCCTCCTCTACTGCCGCCCGACTATTAAAAAAAATTAAAGAGGTATAGTTCCGGGTCAGTTCTAGAATATCTTCGTATAATTCCAGAGGATAATTTCCTGTTTTAGTTTTTTCAAAATGCATTAAACTGTAATAGATGTCCCTCTCAAATCCCTTTACTTCAATGATTTCCACATTATCTGGATTGTTGCAATTAACCCATTTTTTAACCAGAGAAAAATTATCGATTGTTGCTGACAACCCGATAATCCTGGCTGGCTTTTTGGTGTATCGCTCAATACGAGATAAGAGGGATCGGAGCTGAACTCCTCTTTCTGTATCAATAAAAGCGTGGAGTTCGTCAATTACAATAAATTCGAGGTCCTGAAATAATTGCTTCAAAGAGCGTGTTCTGTTTATGAACAAGCTTTCAATGGATTCAGGAGTAATCTGTAATATGCCAGCAGGATTATCAATTAATTTTTTCTTACTGTGTTGGCTCACATCTCCATGCCACCTATGCACAGGAATATTCATCTCTTCACATAATTTTTGAAGTCGCTCAAATTGATTATTAATCAAAGCCTTTAGAGGAGAAACGTAAAGAACCTTCAAAACGCTAGGAGCTGTCTCCTCGATTTTGCTGATGATGGGCAAAAATGCAGCCTCAGTTTTTCCAGAAGCTGTACCCGACGACAAAACCACATCTTTTTCTGTATCGATAATCACAGGGATTGCTTTTTCTTGGATAGGGGTAAAATGTTTCCATCCCATGTCCCATATTTTCTTTTGCACTTTATCTGATAGCTTATAAAATATTTGGCTCATATCTATTTACCCCCAGGTTATGAAATCCGAGCCCTTTTAAAACGTTCATGGATATCGATAACTTTCTCCGAGGAGTTGCTTTCTCTAGTCTCTTCTCCTATATATAATTCTTCAAAATTCAGAGCAGGATGTTCCATCTTAATATTCAAAAAGCTGATAAACTGCCTGACCACATTTCCTAAAATAATGTGCTTTTCAGCCCCCGGTCGTTTGTATGTCCACAGTAGATACTTTCGAATTTCTTCGTCCGTCACATTTATTTCATAACCATAATGGGCTGCGTGGATATCCCGTATATTCATCAATAGGATCAAGGTTTCTTCAGGTGTAAGGGGAGTTAATTTCATTACTGCCTGCCTTAAATCTTGATATTCTTCCTTTTCCACCGCTGGCTTCAAACGTCGCTTCAATGCCTGGTAGCTGTAAAGCCCACGGCGCTCATCCTCTAAAAACTCAGGGGTACCGCTGAACGTTATATACAAGCCCTCAACTGAACCTTGCAAAATGTCATTGTAGATCATTAGGATATAGTCATAATTTTTTTCTCTGGCTTCTCTATGAGTAATCTTATATAGATTGACTGCTTCATCTAAATTGATAATCAAGCCTGAATACCCTGCTTGCCTCACAAATTTACACAGCACGTTTAAGTAAGCATAATAATTGCTATCATCAATAATCTCTCTAATTCCTAAGTCCCGCATTGCATCGGTTTTGGTCAAATATTCTCCTCTGAGCCACCTCAAAGCTTGACGCTGTTTTTCTTTATCTTGTTTTACAAAACTTTTATAGTAAATACTTAGAACTTTTGCAA
This sequence comes from Thermoanaerobacter kivui, assembly GCF_000763575.1. Taxonomy (NCBI): domain Bacteria; kingdom Bacillati; phylum Bacillota; class Clostridia; order Thermoanaerobacterales; family Thermoanaerobacteraceae; genus Thermoanaerobacter; species Thermoanaerobacter kivui. Next base: position 664,709 of record NZ_CP009170.1, on the reverse strand, counting down.
AATCGTAACCACCCGTTAACTCATCTAAATGAGAAACAGCTTTAATAATTTCTTTCTCTACTGCTTGAACAAATACACTGTCCTCCAAAACAGCTTTATCTTCATAATCTAGGTCTTCCATTACTTTCTTTTGCAAACCCATTATCCACTGATCTAAAATAATGGGCAGGGCGTTCCCTTGGGGTGCGGACTTGGTTGATAGATTTTTTATCAATTCATTGTACAAGGCCAGAGCTTGATTATCGCTTCCATACAATCTTCTATGGGGAGTAAAATCCGCATTGGTAACTACAAATCCTTCTTCTAGACCCACTTGCCTAACAAAATTTTGCATAAAACTTTTCCCAGTTCCATAGGCGCCGATAAAAAACTTAATCATAGAGTTTCCATTTTCTTTTATCTCTCTTAACTCTTCTCTTATCTGTTTCATTTCCGCTTGCCGGCCCACCATTATATACTGGAGACCTCTTTTAGGAACCACCCCGCCTGCCAATGCACTTAAAATATCTGCTGAATCTCTCCTTTTAATTTTCATGCCGATTCCTCCTCTCCACTTCTTCCCATACAGTTATCAGCTCTTCGTTTATCACATACTCTTCTCCTATGAGCTCAATAAAGACATCTTCTAAATATTCCTCCGCTTTAGCATTTATCTGCTCGACAAAAATCGTTACAGGAACACCTTGGTCTTTTAACTGCTCCTCTGCTTCATTTATACTTTTCTTTCCATTAGAAAACGTGCTGATAAATTTGAATTCCTCTTCTGTTAAGGAAGAAATAAATCCTTCCACATCAACTTCTTCATCAGACAAGCGGATTCGAGACCTATTTTCGGGAATGTCTATTTCAGGCAAGTCCAGTTCAGGTTCAATTTCCTCGCCGTCTATTCCTGTGGTTTGGGTTGGTCTTTGAGGTATAGTATGTTTCGACTCTTCCTTTTCTTTCGATGCTACTTGATAAAAACGATTCTTTATTTTTTTATCTGGAGAAAAGCGGCTTTTTAGTCCTACATCCTCTGTTAGATCTAATCTCTTTATTTCCTCTAATAAAGCTTCCTTGAACCCAGGAGGCAACAATTCTTCGTTTACTTGAAGCTGTCTGGTAATTCCAGCGAGCAATCGAGCAACATTTTCTGAAAGCCGGAATAAAGCTGTTACTTCATTGTAGAAATAATCTGTAGGCACATATTGTAAGTACTTTATAATACGGCTTGGAACATTTCGACCTATTACTGCACTACTAAAAAAGTGATATGTCTCTATTTTTTCTTCTGGTTTAAACCAGGCTTTCTCCAGATCCAATCCCTCTTCTATATTTATCCTTTGAAATAATTTTAAAGCCTGTTCAAAAACAGCATATACTTTTTTGGCATTGGCCTTAAAAAAGGTAGTTTCTGAATATCCATATAGAACCTTTCGCCATTCTTCCATAGGTATTTTGCTAATATCATCTTGATATTCTTTAAAAATCTGATAAAAATTGAGCCCAGAATACGGTTCTGCCCCTAATCCCCATTTATAAGCCAATTCAATTTCATTCAGTTCTACCAACATATCCCTTATCCAGGGCACAATATATCTGTTCAGATCAGGAAGTCTATCCTTGTACGCCTCCCGTAAGCGGACCATCATGCTAACGTTGAACGCAGCATTTTGATTAAATGTATAGTTCAAGAGTTCATAAACAAATAATATTACGTAGCTCAAATCTGTGTCCAAATAATTGCCGTTTAGCGCCTGATACCTCCAGTAGAAATACCACCTCTTCTGCCTTTCGTCCAAATCTCTAAAAGTAGTCCAATACACCTTCAATGGCACAAAATCCGCCTTCTTGAGTTTCATATCAGCGTATTTAATTGAATCTTTCATAAACTCTGTATCGCGAGTGGAAAAGGTAATTTCTATAGCAGGTGAACTCGACTTTTTGGCTTTAACAGAATTTTTTAGTTCATCAATTTCTTTCCTTATGTAGAAAGGAGTTTCAAGATGAGCATATTCTGGCAGTATGATATCTTCTTCCTTGTAAAATTTCTCTTCTCCCTTTTGAGGTAAAACTTTTTCTGCAGAAGGTTCAAGTTTTTTGACTTGAGTGATTTCCTTCGTAAAAGGAAGCTGAGTTGATGTTTCAGGAGGCCTCTTTGAAACCTTTTCTTCCCTTTCTGAATACTCCTTCTGCCATTTCTTAATAAAAAACATATCTACCCAACCCAATACCATGGTCAAAGGGAGCAATTTGCCCGCAGAAAATATGACAATCAAGAGATATATCACGGCCTTTAGATATTTTTGATAATAAAAAAGATGTGCTCCAAAACCCCCTAAGAAAAAAGCCAATAAATAACCTACTGTTGGAGACTTGCCTTTTTTCATTTGATGTCCCTCCCGAAATTTTTTAGGGAATCTTCATAGCGTTATTTGACGTTCCCTTTTATAATACTCAATTGTTTCCCTTAACCCTTCCTCCAAACTATATTTTGGCTCCCATCTGAGTATTTCCAATGCTTTTTTATTATCAAGATAACTATGCATTATATCTCCCTTTCGTGGCTCTGTATAAATAGGCTCTAAAGAGGTATTCATGATTTTATTCATCATCTCAACAAGAGCATTTATACTTGTGGGCTTTCCTGTGCTTATATTTACAATCTCATTATCTCCTCTCTCCAATGCCAGAAGATTGGCTTTAGCTACATCTTTTACATAAACAAAATCCCTTGTTTGGTTTCCATCTCCGAAAATAATAGGTCTTTCCCCTTTAAGCATTTTATCTATAAAAATAGATATTACTCCACCTTCCCCTTTTGAGTCCTGCCTTATTCCATATACATTTGCATAGCGCAAAATCGTATATTTCAATCCATACAATTGACTGTATACCTCAAAATAATGCTCTGGTGTGTGTTTTGATATGCCATAGTAAGATATGGGATTTATTTTATGTCCTTCATCAATAGGAAGATACTCAGGGTTTCCATATACTGCTGCCGATGAAGCATATACAATCTTTTTAACACCACTTTTTCTGCAGCATTCCAGTAAATTTACTGTCCCCAGTACATTTACCTTCGCGTCAAATACAGGATTATCAATTGATTTCTGCACATCTATTTGAGCTGCCTGATGTATTACATAATCAGGTTTTTCTTTTTCAAATATTTCACATAAGTCTTCATCTGTGATGTCTTTTTTATAAAAGATAGCCTTTTTATTTATAAACTCTTTTTTTCCTGTTGAAAGATTATCCACTATTACGACTTCATATCCATTCTCAATCAGCAAATCTACTATATGTGAACCTATAAAGCCTGCACCGCCTGTGACTAAAACTTTCATTATACGTATCTCCTCACTTATTAAAATTCAAAAACTATTCTATTTCAGTAGCAGCAATTTCTTCCATTAAGAAACGTTGATAATCAGGGTTATACTCTGGTACAAGGGATTTTATAAACTCTCTTATTTCATCTTCATTCATATCGTCTATCTTATCTTTATATTTTTCCAATGTTAAAATTAAATTCCCATACTCAACAGAAACAGGCTTTTCAATAAAAATTTTCTCATGCTTTGTCGACACGTATTTATCATCACTTATTAATAATTCCTCAAATAATTTCTCTCCTGGCCTTAAACCAATAATCTTAATAGGTATATCTACATCAGGCTCAAAACCCGATAATCGAATTAACGTTCTTGCTAAATCTATAATTTTAACCGGCTCACCCATATCAAGTACAAATATTTCGCCCCCTTTTGCCATAGCACCTGCTTGTATAACCAATTGAACAGCTTCTGGTATTGTCATAAAGTATCTTTTTACTTCTTCATGGGTCACCGTAACAGGTCCACCTTCTGCAATCTGCTTTTTAAAAAGAGGTATAACGCTTCCATTGCTTCCCAACACATTTCCAAATCGCACTGCAACAAACTCAGTTTTACTTTTTTTATCATATTCTTGAATTATCATCTCACATATGCGCTTAGAAGCTCCCATAACACTTGTAGGATTGACAGCCTTATCCGTCGAAATCATTACAAAGCGATTGACATTATATAAGTCAGAAACTTTTACAAGATTCAATGTCCCATATACATTGTTTTTAATAGCTTCATGAGGGCTGTCCTCCATTAATGGAACATGTTTATGAGCAGCTGCATGAAAAACAATATCAGGAGTATACTTACTAAAAATTTTATTCATTTTCTTTTCCTCTCTTATATTCGCTACTAAGCAAACAATATCAAGTTCAGGATATTTCCTTTTCAATTCTTGCTGTACTTCATACATATTGTTTTCGTATATGTCTAGTATAATAAGGCGAGAGGGTGAAAACCTGGCTACTTGCCTACAAAGTTCAGACCCAATAGATCCTCCTCCCCCTGTAACCATAACTTTTTTGCCTTTTATGTAACTGCTTATTTCCTCTAAATCAATTTTGACAGGTTCTCTACCTAACAAATCATTTATATCAACATCTCTTATACTGCTTATCGATATTGTTCCATCAACTAACTCATAAATAGCTGGCAATGTCTTAACTTTTATGCGCATTTCACTACATTTATCAATAACTTTTTTCAAAACAGTTCTGGGTGCAGAAGGAATAGCAAAAATAACTTCATCAATTTCCTTCTCCGTAATAACTTCCTGAATATCATCAATTTTCCCCACAACAGGCACATCATCAATACTTCTGTGTAATTTAGACACATCATCATCTACCATTGCTACAGGCTTAAGGCCTGTTTCTGGATGATTTTTTATCTCCCTTACAAGTATACGCCCAGCATCTCCAGCACCTACTATTAACACTTTTTTGTATTTTATATTCTTTACTTTAACTTTACTGTTATTTTCCATATAACTTCTATAAGCAATACGACTTCCACCTATTAGCAATGCACTCAAAAACCAGTATAAAGGATAAATAGAACGTGGCAAACGTATTTGTAAAAATAGTAAAACAAAAGCAGCCATAGCGCTGCCAATGGTAATAAAAATAATCAAATCCATAATATCATGTAAACTTGCATATCTCCAGATTTTATTGTATTGTTTGAAAAAGACAAATGTTACGACAGTAACTGCAACTACTATGTAAAAGGTTTTTTTGTATAAGAGAAAATATTGGTGAGGAATAGTATAGTCAAAGCGCAAATAAAAAGCTAGAAAATATGCTATATTCAACAGGATAATGTCAATAAGCAATAATAAAATTTTTCTCTTGTTTTTCCACATATAAATCTCTCCCATTTACCTACTATATATCTTTATCGCCTCTTTTAACTTATCGACTACATAATCAATTTGTTCATCTGTTATTTTATTGAAAAAAGGTAAAGCTATTGTAGATCTTGCCACTTTCTCTGTTATAGGAAAATCTCCTTCTTTATGGCCAGTTAATTCTTTTACGTAAGATTGTAAATGTACTGGCGTAAAATACGGTCTACAACCTATACCATTGTCAATTAAATACTGCATAACCTTATCTCTGTCTATGTTTTCATCTACTCTTATCACGTAGACGAACCAACTCATCTTATTTACTTCAGGAGCAATGTATGGTATTTTAACTCCCTTGACATCTCTCAATCGTTCATTATATTTCTCAGCTATTTCTGACCGCCTCTTAATTATCTCTTCTATCCTCTCTAACTGAACTATTCCAAGAGCAGCATGTAATTCACTAAGACGGTAGTTAAAACCGAGCCGTTCGTGTTCTAACCACAATCCAGTAATAGGCCTTCCCTGACTTCTCATACTTCTACTTAATTGTGCAATTTCTTCATTATCTGTAACAATTACCCCACCTTCAGCAGTTGTAATCTGTTTATTAGGATAAAAAGCAAAAACACCTGCATCACACAATGTTCCTGCTTTAATACCTTTGTACTCTGAACCTAACGCCTCACAGGAATCCTCGATAACTTTGAGACCATATTTTTTGGCTATCTCATTTACCTTCTCCATGTCCATTGGTTGCCCAAAGACGTCTACTGTTAGAATTGCTTTGGTTTTCTCTGTTATTTTTTCTTCTATTTTGTTAATATCCATGTTCAGTGTGTCTGGATCTATATCCACAAAAACAGGCTTTGCCCTTTCAAATAAAAAACAGTTTACAGATGCTATAAAAGTAAAAGGTGTAGTTATAACTTCATCTCCATCTTTTATCCCTAATGACCTTACTATTAAATGCAAAGCGCTCGTCCCACTATTTACTGCAATCGCATATTTTTTCCCTACGTAATCAGCTATCTTTCTTTCAAATTCTTCTATCTTGGGTCCAATGCTTAAAATATCCGACTTTAAAACCTCTACAACTGCATCAATTTCTTTTTGGGTAATATCCGGTTTTGACAAAGGAACTTTCATTTATTTTTCCTCCTCATGAAATTTTATTGGCTTTGCTGGAACTCCTACTGCTGTACAATAAGGCGGTATATCATCAACAACAACTGCCCCTGCACCTATAATTGACCATTCGCCAATTTTTTTACCCTGTATTATCGCACTTCCTGTACCAATACTACATCCTTCTCCAATAGATACGTTTCCTGAAATATTTACACTAGGTAATATCGTAGCATAATCACTTATAACAGCATCATGACCTATAGTACAATCAAGATTAACTATAACATGTGACCCAATTTTTATGTTTGTAGTAATAATATTTCCTGCACATATTATAGAACCCTCACCAATTGTCAAATATTGTGACATTATAACACTAGGATGAATCAGCGTTGCAAATTTTACATTATATTTTAAAGCTTTTGTTATTAAATTTCTTTTAATTTTTGGATCACCTACTGCACAAACTACATACAAATCATTAAATTTTTCAATTACTTCAAAACCACCTAATACAGGATAGTTATTTAAAATCTTTCCTTTATTGTGTATATCCTCATCAATGAATCCTAATAAATTCCATTTTCGTTTGTCTTTATTAATATCTTCAATCAACCAAGCAACTTCTCGGGCAAATCCACCTGCACCTATAATCACTATATCTTTTATATTATTCATTGTTGATACCTCCGTTTCACTTCTTAATCCTTACTTCCCGTAAATTTTGGCATTGTAGCATAACCTTCAGCAGAAATACCTTCCCTTTTTAAGACTTTTATAAGTGTTAAGAATAATATTTTAAAATCGAGCCATAAACTCCAATTATCTACATACCATACATCAAGCTTAAATTTCTCTTCCCATGAAAGACTATTGCGTCCATTTACTTGTGCCCAACCAGTTATACCTGGTTTTACATCATGACGTCTCATTTGTTCTTCTGTGTAATAATTCAAATATTCCATAAGCAAGGGTCTTGGCCCCACTAAGCTCATATCTCCTTTTAAAACATTAAATAATTCCGGTAATTCGTCAAGACTTGTACTTCTAAGGAATTTACCTATTTTAGTTAAGCGTTTTTCATCTGGTAAAAGATTACCATATTCATCCTTTTCATTAGTCATTGTCCTAAATTTATATATTGTAAAAGGTTTACCTTTAAATCCCGGTCTTTCTTGTTTAAATATAACAGGAGGCCCCATCGTAATAAAAATAATTAAGGAGATAATAATTAGCAGAGGTGACAAAATAATTAATAAAAAAAGTGATACAAAAATGTCAATTAATCTTTTTATAACTAACTCCAAGAATAACTCCCTCCTTTTTCTAAAAATCGCGAGAGGAATCGCCAAGCAAATTCCAATGGACATCAAAATCCTTGAAGAACAATCACTTTCATCCGAAAGGCCGGGGTGAGGACCATTGGTGTGAAGAATTCTAAAAAGAGCACGCACTAAATTCTGCTTCCTCATTGGTTAAAAACTTTATTGTTTCTCGAAATTGGCGTTGCGCTCCTTCGGGATCTAACCCTTCTTTGTGAAAATTTGGTATAATCTCTGTTATATTATCAAATATCTCTTGGAGAAAAGAACGAATAGACGCATTAGCTGCCGCCCAACGCTCTTCAGCATAGTCTTCACAAGCATCTTGGAGATGTTGTAAAGGTACAGAACAACCTAAAGCACATAATTTTTGTTCAAGTTTATTTTTCGTATGTGGTTAGTTTCTGTAGATGCAGGCAAGGCATTAATTATTTTTCCATTTTCAATTTGATATCTATCTAGTGCCAAACACTCAAAAATTATATCAGTAATCATTTAAAATTCTATTCTTATCTTTCCAAGTAATATATTGAATGAGAATACTCGGGAAATATGTACGATCTGCATATTTATCATCCAAATAAAATTTAATCCGTTTATGGATAAATCTATCTATCTCATCAAGTCTCAGATTAAGCCAATTCCCTTCAATCTCATTCTCTGTAACTAATACTTTAGCTATAGTCCAAGAAGACTTTCTTACGTACTTTTGTTTTAGCAAGTCTTCATGAATATGAAGAACATTTTCAGGAGGAAAAATTCCAAAACGATAAAGTGCAGTTTTAACTCTCTCAGGAGAAAAAGATTTTTCTACTTCATCCTTCCTACCCTAAAAGTCTTACTAGTTACAAATACAGACTATATATCTCATCCATTTCTTTTAAAACTCTTTCGATAGCATAATCTTGTATAATTCTTTTACCTTCTTCTCCCATCTTGGTCCTTAACATTTTATTTTCGGCTAATTTTGCAACTGCTTTAGCTGTTTCTTCTATATTATTTACAGGAACCAAGCATCCATTGACCTCATCTCTAACTAAATCTCTATTCCCTCTTACATTTGTGGCAATAATAGGTTTACCTGCTGCCATTGCTTCCATTATAGCTCTTGGAAGACCTTCCCGTAAAGATGTTAATGCAAAAATATCAACAGCATTTAAAATTTCTGAAATATCTCTCCTATATCCCAAAAATATTATTCTATTTTCCAAATTATTAAGCAAAACATAGTTTTTTAATTTCTCTTCCTTTTCTCCAGTGCCTACAATGAGATAGTAAATATCAGTGTAATTTTTCAGGATTTTTATGGCATCGATTATTTGCTTATGATTTTTATTGGTATTTATTTCTGCCACAGTCAATATTAAAATATCATCCTCTGAAAAGCCTAATTCTTCTCTCAACTTTTTTCTTTTCTCTTCATCATTTACACAATATTTATTAATATCTATACCAACACCATGCACATAAAACACTGCATCTTTTCTTCTCAAGTTGAACTTCCTTGCAATATTAAAATCTTCTTCATTCATAGTTATAAGTCCATCTGTCCAATGAGCAGCTATTTTTTCCATTGTGTAATATATAATCCAGTTTTTCAAAGGAGCTCCTTTGTAAAAATGAAATCCATGGGCTGTATAAAGTACAGGCTTTGTATTTGTAATTTTTGCAGCCAGTCGACCTAGAAAAGCTCCAACAGGAGTATGGACATGGACTAGTGAATACTTATTTCTCTTCATAATATTTATCAATTGCTTTAATGCCTTTATGTTAGAAAATGAATATGGAGATCTTTCAAAATCAACGCCATGATATACAACTCCCAATTTTTTTAGTTCGTCCTGTCTATTTTCCAATTTTGTCGCTATATGGACTTCACATCCTTTGTTTTGAAAATATTGTATAAAAGGAATATGAAAATTTAATATATGGGATTCAATTGTTGCTATAAATAAAATTTTATAAGTGTTTATTTTATTGCTCATATAATCATCATCCACTCTGTCAGTTTTTTATAATAATTTGAGGCTTTTATTCTAATTATTATTCTACTATAGATGCACGAACACGCGTAGAACTATGTGTAAAAGGGTGTTATTTACTAGTATCCCTAATTTTTGTAAGCAAAGTTTTCTCATAAAAATAATTTTATATCTATGGTTTGATATCTTAAACTTTTTGTCTTTTTGCCAAAGCTGCCAATCCAATTATAACATGCTCATAATTTCCACCTAAATCACCACTAAATAATGAAAAAAAGATTGTCTGCAAGAAAAACATTCGCATTATTAAATCTCCTTTAGTAGCTTTAAAAGACCTGTATAAAGACATACCCCATAAAATTAAACCAATAATCCCTAATTCGCTCATTATTTCGAGTAATAAATTATGAGGATAGTCTATCCCACTAAATGAATAACCTCCTGCGCCTACACCTAAAAATGGACTATTGTAAAATTTATTTAAAGCTTCTTTCCACATAATTTTTCGTGAAACAAAATTTTGATCTTCGCTTAAGAGGTTTTTATTGATTAAAACTGCAAATCGGTTATCCCCGTTAAATACGCTTGATTGATTAAAACTTGGTAACATAACGGTCATTACAAAAAGAGATATTAAAAACATAAACGTCAAAATAGTTTTAGATAATTTAACCCTAAATAAACCACCATTTTTTGGTCCAATTAACTTATTAATTATATAATATGTCCATGTAAAAATAAAAGCAATTAATGGACCTCGTGATTGAGTTTTTAAAAATAGATATATACTACAACACAAAAGTACTATTTTCCAAATAACCAATAGTCGACTCTTCTCTTGATATAGAAGAAGAATTGTTATAAAAAGGATTAAAGAACGCGCAGTCCATATTGGATTTTGTCCAGGTAAGCTTATGCGTCCATGATATTCATAAGTTCCATAAATTAATAATACAATACTGTATATAACTCCCCAAAAAATTAAAGATTTATAGGCAAACTTTTTAAATATTTTAAAGACAATAAAAACAACTATTCCTGGAAAATAACCTTTCACTAAAAAAAGCAAAAGTTTAAAATACCCATATTCTCTATTTGAACTCCAAATAAGAGATAATAAAGTATACAATAAAAACAAAGTCCAATAAAAAACTCCCCTTTCATCTAATCCTTTAAAAGTTCTATAAGGGAAAAGTAAAACTAATGATATAGTTACACCTATAAAAAATAGAAAAATTACTAGTAAAGATTTGTAATCAGGCAAAACCTTACTCAATATAAACAAAAGAGAATCACTAAATAAAAATAATCCTAAAAATAAACCTGCATCTATAGATAGGTGAAAGATACCAAATACTACTATTCCTAAGAAAAAACCTAAAAGCAAAAAAATAGCATAGTTTGTTATCATAATCTATACACTCCGATTTGCAAATTTTTGATTTTATTGGAATTTCCATTTGTACGAACTATGACTTATAATTTTATAATGTACATTCTAAATTACTCCTAAAGTTTTAAGTAACTTTCCAATTTGAACTTTCCACTCATAATTTTCTTCCGCATATTGTCTTATTATATCTGTTATATTATCAATACTTCTGCACCTCATGGAAAAATCAACAATCTGATCAATGTCAATGTCGCTATCATTTGCTTCAAGTTTTAATGCAAAAGGTACGTTTTCATCAAGATTTTTCTCTTCATATGCGTAAATAAAAGGTATCCCTTTTGCACAGTATTCACGAAGTTTTAATGGTGATCCCTCCTTCAAACCTATTCTGTGTAATGCTAGCGCCGAAACTGCAACATCTGCATTATCATATTCATCATCTAATTCATTTCCCGATTTAAAGCCAAGAAATTTAACATAGTTTTCCACATCCAATTTTTTAACTAATTCTTGAAGTCTTGGCAGCTCTATTCCTATCCCTACAATTCTAAATTCCACATCCACTTCAGGTTTATTATTGTATTTTTTGTAATAATTAGCAATTCCTTTTATTACTCGATCATAACCATGAACATCTCTAAGTCCAGCAACACCCAGCATTACTATTTTGTTGCTTTTTAAATTTTTAGGGATACGTTTGCGTATATTCTCCGTATCAATTCCATTATCTAATGTAATAGACGGTATCTTCCATATATATTTATCGCTATTCCCATATACCACTATATAATCTACATAAAATTTTAAAAAGTTTCTGCTTAAAAGATATGCAACATACTTTATAATTTCAATAAATACTCGCTTAAATTTATATTCTTTAAATGCATATCTAATATTTCGCTTTATCTCACCATCAAAAGGATATGTTACAATTTCCAAAACTATTTTATTTACATATTTTCTAATTTTTTTTAGAAATGTAATAAGCTGAAAATCGCAATAAAGTGATCTTATAAAAAGAAGATCCGTACTTTTTCTAGATTTTAAGTAATCTTCAATACTTTGATAGGCTGTTCTTCTATATAAAATCCTATTTGTGCTATTTGCATATCGACAGATTGTTTTACCATCTGGTAAATCAATACAATACAAATCTTTACGATAATAAGCAAGTGCGACCTTACATCCAAAATATCTAAATGCTTTTGCCTGACCTTCTATTTTCTTTACAAAACCACTTGATTGTGTGTCTTCGAAGTCAACAAATGTCATCAAAACTACATCCATAACTGCCACACCTTTATCTTGTTATTTCACATTATGATATCTATAAAACTTAATTGCTATTGCAAATGGAACTGATATAAGAGTCAGAAATTTATATGGAGAATTTTTTTATCCAACCTTTCTTTCCTGCTAACATATTGTAAACAGAATACATGGTTATATATTTAAACTTCAAGCTCAAAGTAGGAGCAATTTTCACGCGATTTCTATAGTATAAAATATACCCCCTAGGATTATTCTTTCGCAATCTAACAGCATTTCTTGTCAAACCATCATTTAAATATTCACAATAATAAAGAACCTTATTTACAACCAACAACTGATATTCTTGATCTATCATATCATATACTATGTTTTCTGTAATAAATTTTTCTCCATCAATTACCGGAAACAGAAATCTTTTTAGCACATCTGTTCTAAAAATTAAAACTGAATCGCCTTTTTTCTTATATTTGTTATAAAGATCAAATAATGTAGATTTAGTAATTCCTTGTGGCATGTATGAACCTACTACTTCTCCACTCTCAAATGCCTTCAACCCCACAATCCCAACTATTTCAGGCGAATAATTATTTTCCCAGAATTTTATTATAAATTCAACTGCATAATCTGGTAACCAATCATCAGAGTCTACACAGAAGAATAGTTCACTATCACACAGATTTACTCCAACGTTATGCGCTACATGTTTTCCACTATTTTGCTGTCTATAGTATTTTATGCTTATAAGTTTTTCATCCATCCAACTTCTTATAAGTTCATATGTGTTATCTGTTGAACCATCATCTACTATCAACCAAATGAAATTCTTACATGAAATTCTTACATGTTTGTTGCTTCAGGCTTTCATAAAGTCTTGATAATGTATATGCTCGATTATATGTAGGCGTAAATATCGTTAATCTACTCACATTAAATAACCCTCCTACTTACCCTTAAGAAAGTGGACTAAAATGATATATTTATTTAATTTCTTCATATACGTTTGATATCTTGCCACAATAACCTTCAATATCTCCAAATTTAAGTGCCCTTTTGTAGGCACCCGTACTGGCCTTAGCGTAATAATCACTATTAACCAAAAACTCAATACAAGCATCAACAAACTCTTCGTTTGTTCGGCACAAACGACCGCACGAATTGTCAATAATTTCCTTAAGACCTCCTACAGGTGAAGCAAGAACTGGCTTTCCAAGTGCCATAGCTTCTACAGCTGAAAGACCAAAACCTTCCCATTTTGAAGGCATCACCACAATGCGTGCATTTTTGATTATTGCAAATGGATTTTGAACAAATCCGTACATTTTTATATACTTTTCAGCTCCACGTTCATACACATGCCTTTCGCAATCAGCTCTATATTCACCATCACCAATTATTGCCGCAGTAATATTAGGATATTTGTCATGTAATTCAGCTACAATATCAATAAACCTTATTGGATCCTTTTGCTCTGTAAGTCTACCAATAAAAACCAAATCATATTGCTCTGTATTTTCAATTTTTTTAGCCATACTTTTAACTTTCTCGATATCTACAGCATTGTGCACTACAACAATTTTATTTTTTATATGTCTGCTGAAAATATATTCATCACCAAATGCATTAGAAACTGTCAATATTTTAGTAAATTTATAAGAAGCAATGTAAAAAATGATCGAATATAAATTTAAGCTTTTAATCCAAAGAGGATTGTTATGTAGGTGTGATATTACGGGTACCGATAAAAGCGAAAAAGCAGATAGAATACTGGCTCTAAAATCGTGAGCATGAATAATATCTGGTTTCCATTTTTGAACAATATGGCGTATTTTAAGAAGTGGCATACCCTCCAATTGAATATAATTGATGCCTTCTTTTTTTAAAACCTCTACTATAGGACCATATGGGCAAGCATAGGCAAAATCGTATTTTGAATTAAGTCCTTTAATTATATTGATTGCTATATTTTCAGCCCCTGAATATTTGTTGCTAAACAAAATATGCAATATTCTTTTTCTCACTTCAAAACCTCCTATTTTCTTACCCTTCCAGGATTGCTCATCTCATTTCAACTTTCCTCTTTCTACTTCTTTAATTATCAACAAATGTTATGAATAGAAGTGCCTTACCTATTATTCTTCTCTAAGATAAAGAATCAAGATAAAGAATAAATTACTACATTAACTGCAATTCTATCGTTTTTGCAATTATTCTTCTTATCTTATTGAATATCTTCAAACTTTTTTTCGCAAAATTGTCTTCCTATTCCATTTTCAAGGATTTCGAATGTTTTCCGCGCAGATTCCCCCTCTCCATAAATGTAAGTCTTTCTAAATGAATTACTTCTTTCATAAACAATGCCTTGGTAATTAATATATATATCATGAATATTTACAAGCTTATTCCAGCCTATCTCAATTAATTCTCGCCATCCTGTATCCGGCATTACAATTAAAGCTCTCTTTCCAGCAAAATAGGCCTCTTTCTGTAAGCCGCCACTGTCTGTTATTACCATAAAGCATTTTTATAAAAGTCCCATCATACTTAAATAATCAACTGGCTCTATGACAGTAATATTTTTTAATAGAGACTCAAATCCAAATTGATTTATCATTTTTTTAGTTTCTTGGGTGTATTGGAAATATTACTCTCATATCATGGGCAATCTGAGAAAGACCACTCAAGATGTTTTTCAATTTTTCAGGATCATCAGTGTTAAAGTCTCTATGGATTGTACATAGAATATATTCATTTTCTTTAAGACCTAAATCATACATTATATCCCCAACAAAGTATACACCATCTCTTATATTTTCTCTTTCAAGATTTTTTACAGCAAGTTCCGACGGACAAAAAAGGTATTGCGAAATGTGGTCAGTCACAACTCTGTTTATTTCTTCAGGCATATCCTTAGGCTGCTGCCTTATACCTGCTTCCACATGGGCTACAGGAATCTTTAATTTTGCTCCAACTAATGCTCCCGCAACTGTTGTATTAGTATCTCCATATACAACTATTACATCTGGCTTTTCTTTCATTAAAACCTCTTCAAAAGCTATCATAATTTTACCTGTAACAACACCATGACTACCCGAACCTACATTTAAGTTATAATCTGGCTTTCTCATTTTTAAAACTTTAAAGAAAACATCTGACATTTCATAGTCATAGTGCTGCCCAGAATGGACTAGTATTTCTTGGATATCATTTTTGATAAAGTGCTCTTGCAAAACAGCTTCTTTTATAAATTGTGGTCTTGCACCTACTAAAGATATAACTTTCATTTTGACCTCCTACTTCATAAACTCTCTAGCCGGATTACCTACCACAATCTTACCATCTTCCACATCTCTTGTCACAACTGAACCAGCTCCAACAAAGGCATCTTCACCTATTACTTTTCCAGGTAATATTGTAGCATTGACTCCAATTCTACTTTTTCTTTTAACAGTTACTCCTTTCATCTTGCTAAATCTGTCTGGATCTCTTCCAGCAGAATTATCGTTAGAAGTTGCGACGCAAGGAGCAATAAAAACTTCATCTTCTAACTCTGAATAAGCTGTGATATAGGCATTTGTTTCTATTTTGCATTTAGATCCTATTTTACAGTAATTTTCTATTGCCACACCTCTCCCTACAATAGTCATATCACCTATCACTACATCTTCTCTAACAGTTGCTAAATCAGCAATTAAACACTTTTTACCTATTTCACAGCCAGCGTATATCACGGTAGAAGTACCTATTATACAATCATCCCCTATTTTACAAGGAGGTTTTTGTTGCTTATCTTTAAAAATACTAGTCGCAGCTCTCATTGGCTGTTTGCCAATTACTACATTATCGTCAATTCTTACATTGTTACCTATGATACTTCCTTTATATATAGTAACATTATTCCCTATAACACAGTTATCTCCTATTTCTACATCATCTTCAATAACTGTAAAATAGCCTATTATTACATTTTGTCCAATTCTGGCTTTTTCAGATATGTAATTCATTTTCATCATTCCTTCATATCAAGTGTTGAAAAATCTTTTAAAGGAAATTCTACAGGTAAACCGGTTTTTCTTGATTTGTAAATTGCCAACACTATCTCTACAGCTTTTTTACCATCTTCGCCTGTTATGTAAGGTTCTCTATCGTTTAGCACTGCGTCAATAAAATCTTTATATAAAGGAGTATGACCATAGCCATATACTGTATCTGGATCTTCATAATTAGCTTCTTTTTTTACTTCTTCTTCATCATCTAATCCATCAGCAAACTTCCAGTCAATTATTTTGTTAATAGCAACTCCACCAATTCTTACTGTGCCTTTTTCCCCAAATATACTCAATGTTTCTTCAAGATTTCTAGGATAAATACACGCACTTCCTTCTATAATTCCTATAGCACCATTCTTAAATCGCAGTACTGCTGCTCCCATGTCTTCTCCTTCAATATTTCTTAAAAATGTGTCTGCTTCAGCGTAGAGTCTTTCAACAGGTCCCATCATCCACTGGAGAAGGTCAATATTGTGTATGCCCTGATTCATTAAAGTTCCGCCATCTTGTTCCCATGTACCTCTCCAGGAAGCTTGTTTATAATATTCGTCATTTCTGTTCCATCTTATACTGGCAACTCCATGAACCAATTTGCCAAAGCGCTTATCTTCTATAGCTTTTCTCAATTTTTGAACAGTTGAATTAAATCTATTTTGATGGCATACAGTTAATTTTCTGTTATATTTTCTAGCAGTTTCAATCATCTCATCTACATCTTTGATAGATAGAGCCATTGGCTTTTCAACAATTACATGTTTACCTGATTTCAAAGCATTTATAGTTATTTCTGCATGTGTACCCGAATATGTAGCAATACTCACTATATCTATATCGGCTCTTTTTAGTAGTTCTTGATAATCCCGATATATTTCTATGTTATTTATCTTTACATTTTTTTTATCCAATAGCTCTATGTATCTTTTTTTCAATAATTCAGCTTTTTCAATTTCCAAATCACACAGTGCAACTAATTCTGCATTATCATAATTATTTGCTAAGGCTTCAATATGCTTAAAAGAAATCCTGCCACAACCAATCAATCCAAATCTTAATTTTTTATCCATTTTATCACCTACAGCACTTCTATTTTTTCTCTTAATTCTTTTAAGTTTTTTGTAGCATTTCTTGTGTCAAATACAAACTTTGCTGTCTTAACTATATGCTCATAATCGTATTTTGTGTGGTCTGTTGTAATTACAACAAGGTCAGAGGAACTTAATAAATCATCAGTTAGATTCTCTGAATAATACAATTTGCCATTATGTTTAAATTCAGGTACATGGGGATCGTTATATTTTACTTTTGCTCCTTCTTTTTCTAACATTGAGATTATCTTTAGAGCGGGTGATTCCCTTATATCATCTATATCTTTTTTATAAGCTACTCCTAAAAGCAAGATAGTCGAACCATTGATTGGTTTTTTAAATCTATTTAAAATTCTTGAAATGCGCTCCACTACAAATTCTGGCATGTAATTATTTATTTCACCTGAGGTTTCGATGAGCCTTGTATGATAGTCATATTCTCTTGCTTTCCACGCGAGATAAAAAGGATCAATAGGAATGCAATGGCCACCAAGTCCTGGACCAGGATAAAAAGCCATAAAACCGTAGGGCTTTGTCTTTGCTGCCTCAATTACTTCCCATACATCTATGCCCATGCGATAACATATGATAGCCATTTCATTAGCCAGTGCTATATTGATATTTCTAAAAGTGTTTTCATATATTTTTTCCATCTCTGCTACTTTGGGACTTGATACTTCAAACACTTCACTGTCAAGGACATTTCTATAAAGAGCAGCGGCAATTTTTGTACATTGTTTTGTGACGCCGCCTACCACTTTAGGAGTATTTTTTGTATTGTATTGCTTGTTACCGGGATCCACTCTTTCAGGTGAATAGGCTAAAAAATAGTCTTCTCCGCATATCAAGCCAGTCTCGTCTAAAATAGGTTTTACAACTTCTTCAGTGGTACCGGGATATGTAGTGCTTTCAAGTACAACCAACATGCCTTTATGTAAATATTTTGCTATTTCTTTGGTAGAGTTAATTATGTAGGATAAGTCAGGCTGTTTATTTTTATCAAGAGGTGTAGGAACACATATCGCAACTGCATCTACATCTTTTAGAAAAGCATAATCATTTGTGGCCGTTAATCTTCCCTGCTCAACCACTTCTTTTAAGTCTCCATCTAGGATATCACCAATGTAATTTATGCCTTTGTTTACTTTTTCCACCTTGTGCTCTTGAATGTCAAATCCTATTACTTTATATCCTGCTTTAGCTTTTTCCACCGCAAGAGGCAATCCTACATAGCCTAACCCTATTACCCCTATTACTGCCTTTTTGCTCTCTATTTTGTCTAAAAGTTCATAGTATGTCCTGCTAAACTCTTTCTTCCTCTCCACAATATCAATCTCCTTCGTTTACAATTTTGTGCAGTATCTCACTAACATAGTTAATCTCTTCATCAGTAATTTCAGGATACATCGGTATAGCAAAAATTTTTCTACATACTCCTTCAGCAACTGGCAAGTCGCCTTCTTTGTAGCCTAAATCCGCATACGCCTTTTGAAGATGTAATGGCACAGGATAGTATATCCCTGTTGCAATGCCATTTTCTTTTAATTTTTCCATTAAAAATTCTCTTTTTTCACTTTGTATGCAGTACAAATGATATATGTGTTTAACCTCTGGCAATTTATATGGAGTTTTTATGACATCCGATAAGTCTTTTAATAGTTCGTTATATTTATTAGCTGCACTAATTCTTTGACCATTCCACATATCAAGATATTTTAATTTTACTCTTAAAATTGCAGCCTGCAGTTCATCGAGTCTGCTGTTATATCCAATTTCTTCGTTATAATATTTCTTTTTGCTGCCATGCTTTCTGAGAATGTCCACTTTTTCAGCTATTTCTGGATTATTAGTTACAACCATTCCCCCATCGCCATAACCACCTAAGTTTTTTGTGGGAAAAAATGAAAAACAGGCGACATCTCCAAAAGTGCCTACTTTTTGGCCTTTATACTCTGCTCCTATTGCTTGGCAGGCATCTTCGATTACGTATAAATTGTGTTTTTTGGCAATTTCCATGATTTTGTTCATATCACAGGGTTGTCCAAAAATATGTACTGGTAAGATAGCTTTTGTTTTTTCAGTAATTTTTTCTTCTATCAAATCAGGATTTATATTGTAGGTATCTGGATCTATATCAACAAAAACTGGTGTAGCACCTACCTGAGAAACTGCCTCTGATGTTGCAAAAAAGGTAAAAGGAGTTGTTATAACTTCATTCCCTGGTCCAATACCAAGAGCTCTTAATGAAAGCACCAAAGCATCAGTCCCGTTTGCTACACCTATTGCGTATTTTACACCTAAGTATTCTGCTATTTCTCTTTCAAAAGCTTTTACTTCTGGACCTAAGATATATTGGCCATTTTCTAAAACTTTTTCTATTGCTTGATTTATTTTATCTTTTAAATTTTTATACTGTCGTTTCAAATTAATTAATTCTATCTCCATACTTAAAACCCTCTCTAGAAAGTTTGATTTCCCTTAAAATAAAAAAATTCCCTCTCCACCCAATTATACTAAATTATGATTTCGTACAATTAGTCCATTATTACACCAAAAAATAAAAGACCATGCCTATAAAATTAATTTATATACTTCTTTAAGTCATCTAATTTTTCAATTTTCAAAATATCTCTTGCTAAAGCAAGTAATGCTTTGTCATCTAACTTTTCAAGTCCATTTATATATTCAAAAGGTATATCTTTAAACTTTTCTTTCAATTGTTCAAGTAGCACCATTCGTATTCCTTCTATTTTTCCTTCTTTTTTCCCTTCTATTTTTCCTTCTTTTCTAGTTTTTTTAAATTCCTCTTTTAAACTACGTTCTAAATTGGAAATCATTTTTTCCACCCCCTCACTCTTTTCGAATATTTTCTTTACCTCTTCTCTTTTGCCTTCGGGTAGAAATCTGAATATAATAGACACAAACCAGTTTCTCAATAATATAAACTCTTCTTCAGACAGATTTTTAAGCACATCTGTTAATTTTTTTAATCTTTCTATTAATTCTTCTCTGTCTATCCTTCTGTCTAGCAAAAAGACACTACCTATAAGATTAGATAATTGTAAAAGTTCTTCTTCATTATATCTATTCACATCAATGAAAATATATTTAAAATCTATTATATTTTCTCCAAATAATTGATATGAATCTATCGTTTCTTTAAAGCTCAAAGAAGCAGTCCATCTATTAACACCATTATACAACACAATAGGAATAATCGCTGGTAATTTATAGTCCTTCCTTTTTTGCTGGTTTAATGATGTATCTTTAAGAATTTCTCTCCACACTTCAATTATATACAATAACAATCTGTATGGCATTTGAAAATCAACTTTTGATTGTAATTCCAACAATATATAAAAGAAAACTTCTTTATCCTTCAATTTTACTTGATAAACCAAATCAGCCTCTTTATTTTTAAAATCTTGCAATATGAAGGATTTGTTTATTCGTATTACTTTAGATTCGTCTATTTCATTTACCCAATCTTTTTTGACAAAACTTCTTAAAAGTTCAATAAATACTTTTTTATGAGAAAGTAGATATTTATAACCTTTATCATGAGGGGCATTTAAATTCTTTTTATTTTTATCAGTTTCCATCATATCTCACCTATATTATATCACATCATTTTTGACTACTGCAGGAAATAAAAAAGATAAAGCCTCACTCTGCGGGCGCAAGTGCTTAAATAGCACCACCTCCGCTTTTTGTATCTATAATCTATATTACCACCAATAAAACTTATGGGCGCCGAAACAGCCTCATAAGTCCTATCGGGTCATGTCAAAAAGAATGGATAACCAATCCAATTAATATATTTTCGACATAAAATACTATTTTCCTTCTTTTTTAAGGAAATTTTTTATAAATTTTTAGCAAAATTTTAGGATAAACCCATATAGTAATGGAAAACTTTAACTGTTGTAGAGATAAAACTCCCTCTTTCCCGAACAACTTTTTTCAGTTCTAACATTTTATCATCTTACATATAAATTAAGATCTGCTTTCATTTCAAAATTTTGTAAAATAAAACATCTGACGATGCATTACTTTTCTTTACAAATTTCTAAAACTTCATCATACAATTTTTTATCAATAAAAAACTTTTTCTGTATCATCTCATCCAGTAAAGGCTTTATTTCTTTTAAAAGGCCTTTCTCTTTTGCTTTTATTAATACTCCTAACGTCCCAGTGACAGTCAGCCCTAAGCTTTTTGCATGCTTTCTTGCAAGGTAATCGTCTATTAGGCATAGATCAGCGCTAATTTCTTTTGCTAAGATCATTACTTCTACTTCTCCTCTATGAAGGTAGGCAGGAAAAAACTACGTGGCTTCTTTGTCTTCTATTTTCTCAATTTTTATAAAATCATTAGTTTTAAAAGTATCTTTACTATCGCCAAAACTTACTTCTTCAAAAACACCATAAGGTACGTAAACAACTTCATAGAGCTTTTTTAAAATTTCAATTTTGTTTATATTGGAAAGAACTATTATTGGCGTTGAATTAGCAACGACTTTAGGCATTTTTAATGTCCTCCAAAAGTTCTTCCTTATCATCAAAGGAAAAAATACTTGTGTCAAAACTTGCAAGGTATTTTATAAATTCTTCCTCACTCATTTCAGCAAGTGCTGCGCACTGCCCCAGAGAAAGCTTTCTTTCCCTATAGTATCTCACTGCTGCTGTTCTTTTCAGCTCAGCTATAAACTCATCTTCACTTTTTCTAAGACTTATAAGTATTTCCTCCGGAATTTCTATTTTCTTTGTGATTTTCATACAATCACCCTCTTCTTATCTTTTAAGTAACTGAAACCTGTTCACTCACAGCAAACCAATTAACACACTTGACTTTATCACCTAGTTAAAACACAGAATATTCCAATATCCAGAGCGCTTCAGCAACTCATATAGTTAAGGTAAAGCTGAAACTCACAAGACAGATTCGCAACACAGTGTGCTTTTTTATTCTTTGAACTTTTCTTCTTTGGTTAATGTAGGTCTCGATATTTTTAATAATTCCAAAACATCTTTTGCTTTCATATTTACCTCACTTTGTAAATATTGTAACATAATTCACAAGATAATGCAAATACGTTTTATTAAAAATTTTAATACATTTAAAACCATTTATTATTTTTCTTTACTATCTTTTTAAAAAAAAAACCACGCCATCATATGAAATTTTAATGAGAAATTGGAACATACGTTTTGATCTACACTTCAATTACTTGGTACTCATCTTTTCCTATGAATATAAGCAGTGCTTCTTTTACATCTTTTCTCTCTTTTAGCCCTCTGCTTTCTCTATACCTCTTAAGCTGCCTTATACCTTCTTCTTTTATCTTGTCTACTTTGTCTTTCTCACTTTTCTTTATGTATTTTAGCTCTATTAACCACTCGTATTTTACATCCGGTATCCTTATGTCCCTCTCCAAGTATATGTCTATATACCCTCCTTCTGTCTCCCTCTCACTTATTGGCCTATAGGCTTTACTGTTTACAAGATACGTAATTAATATCACTTTGATATATTTTTCATCAAAGTTTATTATGTCCCTGTTCGAAAGCACCTTTAGCACATTCTGGCTTATATACTCTATATACGGTTTTATTCTCCCTTCATACGCCATCTCTTCTATGGTCTTCCTTAACTCATTTAGGTCAAGATTAATTTTGTATTCTTTCTTTAAATTCGTTTCTATATATTCCCACATTATTGTCTTGATTACGTAATTGGGTATTTTTAAAAATAATCTCGTTTTTTCTTGCCTCTCTATCGTTAGTAACCCCATATAGAATAACAACGATATAAAGTATTCTTCGTCGTACATCCTGTCAAATGAAAATTTTGTTACTATCTCCGCTACTATCCCTTCCTCTTTTATGATTCTCTCTAATAATGCCCTGTTCTCTTCATTCATCGTAAGTCTGTTTAACCTGCCATAGTCTGTCTTTACATTGTCGTCTATTAAATTTCTAGGCGGTTTTTTGTATCTTACTATACTGTCAAGATAATACAATACCATGTCGGGATTGTATATCCTTTTCTCCGCTTCTGCACTAAATAAATAACCATCGTATAATTCTTTTAATTCTTCTAATGATTTTTCTTTCTCTTTTTCCTCTATCCCTACTTCTTCTAGTATCTTCACTACTTCTTCTTCTGTAAATCCTAGCATCTCATTTAAGCTTAAATCCATTGTGACATTTAATGCTATGTTAAATCCACTCGTTAAGTCGTCCAACATTATTGGGGATATCCCTGTTATGAATATCCTGTCTATTACACTCTCTGTCCCTATCTTCAATGTCTCATAAAAGTCTCTTACAAAACCTGATGCCCTCACTATCTCTCTGTAAAATTCACTCTCACCCATCGCTATTATGTCATTGGCAAAATGGTCATATTCGTCTATTATTAGGTATATCTTTTTACCTACTTTTTTTACTTCATTTATTATCGTCATTATAACTGCATTTATATCAGTTATTTGGTCAATTTTCTTCCTTATTTCTTCCGTATTTTCTAATATACCCTCGTATCTGTCTAATAAAGCATTTATTGAATTTTTCACACTTAACAAAAAGGACTCTTTTAGTTGGTCTTTGTTTTCTGTGTTTAGGCCTGAAAAATTCAGCTTGAGTATCATATAACTGTTCTTTAGCTTTGTTGGGTTCTTCCCTATATATAAGTCGCCAAATAGTTTCTCAAAGTCTTTCTCATTGTTTATGTCATAATAGTTCTCTAATGTAGAAAGAAATAGACTCTTCCCAAACCTCCTCGGCCTTATGAAAAACAGGTATTTGCTATTTAAGTTCTCTATCTTCTCTATATACATCGTTTTGTCTACATACAGGTACCCTTCTTCTCTCATCGCTCTGAAATTGGACATCCCATAGGGTATTTTCTTCATCTCTGCACCTTCCTACCTTTCTTTTTTAATACTTTTTTGCATTTTTTTCGTGTTCCTTTATGCATGAGATTCTTCGGCTTAAGGCTTCGTTTCACTTCGGCTCAAGATTTACTGCTACACTTTACAAAAAAAGACACACTTTATAGTGTATCTCGATGTCTACAAATTTACTACTGCTCTCTTTAAAAGCTGTAGGTTATGAATAGTATTTAAAATATTAAAAACTATTTAAAATTTTATTAAATACTATTCTTTGTTAGGCTATGTTCAGCCTAACTGGGTGTAACCCCACAGTACTTCTGCCATTTTTCTTTTTATATTTTGGTAGCTTTGGTTTGCCGTTGAATTTACTTTTATCTTTACTCCATTCTTTCATTGCTCTAAAAAATGACTTCCAGTTTCTATCTAGAAGTCTTAAAGTTTGCTGCGCTGTCTGAGCAGGTAAGTTTTTGTACATTTCGTGTTCTTTTGGCATTTTATTAAGATTTCTGTATCTTATCCATTTATGGTTGTTTATAAATTCCTGCCTTACAATGTAGTTAGCGTAATTATATAGATTTTTTGCTGCAAAACATATTTTATCACAGTAATCCCACAATTCGTGATTTCTATTTATCTGTATTTGTTCTACTCTCTTGACTGTTATCTTCATACACCTCACTTTCTAGATAATATATTTTATAAAAAATTTTAATACATTTTAACTTTTTTGTTATTTTTCTCTACTATATCCAACTTTACTTCCTGTGATTTTTGGTTTAATTCGGTAATCTTTTTATCATGCTAATCTAGTGTTTTCTCTAACTTCATCTTTATTTTTGTAATAGCTTCATCAAATCTTTCTTCAAATCCATCCAATCTTTTTTCAAAGTTGTCAAACCTTTTTTCAAAACTATTAAATTTGTCAACAATAAAATTCACAAAATCTTCATTTGTCATTTCATGGCCAACATATAAAAACCTTTTACTAGCTTCATCATACCATTTTTACTATAGTAAATCAAGATAAAAAAAGAGAGATACACTTTTAATGTATCTCTTGAAGCGTCTTTTGGGATTCTTCTATTATCTGTTTGGTCATTTCAGTCATAGGCTTTGGCTCTAATGATTTGGAATTTGCTTTGTCAAACATTTTTTGTACATCTACCGCTTTTTGCAAAAATTCTTTTGCCTTTTCTTTATCTCCATTGTTTAAATAATACATACCAACTTTGTTATAAGCATCAGCTAATTGCTGGTAATTTTCTGGCCTCAATGGTTGTACTTCCACTGCTTTTAATACATATTTAAGGCCAAGGTCAATTTGTCCATGAGCAAGATAGAAAGCTCCCAGTTGGGCATTAAGTTGAGAATTAAAAGGCTCTAATTGCACGGCTTTTTCTTCCTCAAACATCGCTTTTTGAAGCTTTACAGCATCCTTTAACTGGTCACCAAGGGCGGTGAGAATTTGCCCGTATGTCATTCTGTATTTTGCGTTCCACGGGTCATAGGATACTGCTTTTTCATAATTTTGTTCCGCCAAAATAAGATTTTGTTGTCTCAAAAAGTTATCCCCTTTTACGGCATAACTTAACGCTACTGACATAGAAGTAGACATAAACATTACAACAAAGGCTACAACTATCGCTAAATAGTTTAAGTAAATTTTTTTGTTTTTTACTTTAACTTTTAGTATGTCCAAAGAATTTATTACACCAATTAACGCCCAAAGTGCAATAGATACTGCAGAAAGCGACAGGTCAAAATCCATTGCAGCATGAGCGTAAAGACTTACTATTGCTGTTATAACAGCAGAAATTAATATTCTGTCTTTTTCCTCCAAATATCCCTTATACACTCTGTACATACCCCTAAATAGTGACAAAAGCAAAAACATTATAGCGATAGCTCCAATAATACCCGTATCTAAAAGTACCTGCATGAAATAGTTATGAGTCTGAGTAGTCCAATACAGGTAAGATTGGTATTTGAAATATAGTGATGCCCATGCACCGCCACCTGCTCCAAATATAGGATAATCTTTGAAAATTTTAAATCCATCTTTATAAAATTGCATCCTCTGTGAACTACTGCGGCTGGTAAAGTCTATATCTTGCACGCGGGATGCAATATCCTCCGGCAAGTATTTATATTTTAACATTATGTTTTGTACTTCATAAGGAGCATTTTTAGGATATATTTGCGCCTTTGTAAAAGTAACTGACGTGTTTCGGAAATTATTTACAAATGTTATGGCAAGCCTTTTTGTGTCTTTTAAAGTAGAAAATTCTATTGTTTTTTCTCCTATGAAATTGTCTTTGTCGTAGAATTCTGCAATTTTAATCGCCTGGTCATTTTCATTTCTGCTGTTTATTATTATGCCGTAAGCCCAATCCTTATTTGAGGAATTTTTGGCTACAACATCGTATTTTAATACATAAACTCTGTCAGGTTCTGCACTCACAAATCTCGTAACACTTTTTATACTGTCAGGCTCCTCTACATCATGTTTTAAAGTCAAAGGAACTTGTGTCGTAAAAATTATGTATCCTGCTGCTAACACAAAGATTCCAATTGCAGCAGCAATAGCTATTCCCACTTTCACATTTATTTTATTGACAACACTTACAAAAAAGCTTATTGCGTATGTAACAATTAGTGAAGCAAAAACCCCAATCAAATACCATTTGATTAAATTGAGAGCTACACCGCTGGCAACTGCTGAATTAAATTTTACTATAGGCAGTGCTGAAGCAATTAAAACCCCTACAAAATACATAAAAGGTTCTATTCTTTTGCCTCTTGGCATCAAAAACATGAGGATAATGCCAAGGAAAGGAAGCATAAGCCATGCTCCGCGAGATAAGGTAAATACATAGGCGTAAAACTGTGTATAAGCGGTTACGCCGTATATTGCCTTTAAATATTTATTATCAGTATAAGAAATTAAAGCTAAATTGACAAGGAAAAAAGCCATCAAAAATGAAGCTGTTGTATTAGGGTACTGAAAAGTAGAGTTTATCCTGCCTCCTACCCATGAACCGTTGTAATGGATGAGATTAACTGAAGATCCCAGCCCCACAACCGCTACTACAAAAGAGCTTAAAACTAGCACATTTAACAGCATAAAAATTTTTTTGTTATCTTTTACGGTTCTACTAACCATAAAATACATGAACAAATAATCAAAATATCTCAAAACTTCCCCTATGCTCGCCCTTATATTTACAGCAAAAAAACTAGAGATTATATACGCCACTACAAGAGATAAAGCAGCATAGTCTAAGGTAGTACTTATTATGGGTTCTTTTTGCACAATTTTAAAAATAGCCCATATAATAAATACCGCAGAAGTCAATGCAATCGTGGGAAACATTTCTTTTTCAAAGTACATGCCTCTAAAAAAAGGTGGATAAAATACGAGAACTAAAAGCAATATATAAAATATTGTGTCTAAGCTTGCAAAACTTCTGTAGGTTTTTTTCGTTTGTTTTTTTAATGTCTTGCCCTTTTTTACAGCTACTTTTTGTGCCATTTTCAATCCCCTTTTCTTGTAGCATTTTAATCCATTAAGACCACAGTATATACATATTCGACAAAAATTTCACTTTTCCTTCTTTTTATCAAACTATCAATTACAAATTTAAAATCGCAAAAAGGCACAATTTGCCTCAATCACACATTTTAATTGCAAGAATATAATAAAGTGAAAATAGAAAAAGGAGGATGGGTATGAGGCTTAAGTACTTAATTGTATTCCTGTTAGTATTAGCCCTTACAGTTTCTTTATTTGCAGGGTGTACAAATAAAAGTCAAAAACTTACAAAAATTAATTTTGTAGAAACAGTCCATTCTATTTTTTACGCTCCCTATTACGTAGCTGTAAGCCAAGGCTTTTTCAAAGAACAGGGGCTGGAACTCGTCATTACAACTGCTCAAGGGTCAGATAAAGCTGCAACGGCCGTTTTATCTGGCACAGCAGACATAGGACTTCAAGGACCCGAAACCACTGTATACGTACTTAAAGAAGGTAGAGATGATTATCTTGTAAACTTTGGGCAGCTCACAAGAAAAGATGGGTCTTTCCTTTTGGGGAAAAAGCCTGAACCGGACTTTAAATGGGAAAATTTAAGAGGTAAAAAGGTAATAGGTGGAAGGCCTGGCGGGATGCCTCAAATGACACTGGAATACATTTTAAAAGAGCACGGCGTAAACCCGAAGACAGATTTAACCCTTATCACCAATCTTCAATTTACAGCCGCAGCGGGAGCTTTTATGTCTTCCGATGCTGATTACGTGGCGTTATTTGAACCTACAGCTTCCCTAGTTGAAAAACAAAAAGGTGGATACATTGTAGCATCAGTTGGCGCTTCCAGTCATGAAGTTCCTTATACGACTTTTAATGCAAGAAAAAGCTATATTGAAAAACATCCCGATATAATACAGCGTTTTGTAAACGCAGTGTATAAAGGACTGCTGTGGGTGGAATCTCATTCTCCTAAAGAAGTAGCGGAAGCAATTAAGCCTTTCTTCCCAGATGCTGATGTAGACCTTATGGCGACAGCAATTGAAAGGTACAAAAATCAAAACACCTGGGGCACTACTCTAAAAATGAAAGTTGATGACTTTGATTTTCTACAAAATATACTTTTAGATGCAGGTGTAATAAAAGAAAAGGTGGACTCACATCATCTAATCAACAACACTTTCGCTGAAAAAGCTGAAAAAATGATCAAAAAGTAAAGTTTTAAATTGTGCTCAATATGTCCCTCCCATATTGAGCACAATTCCCCTTTTATTAACTGACTTTTCACATAGAAGGGAGTGCTTTTATGAATAAAATAATGGTAAGCCTCAAAGATGTATCCTTTAATTATCACACCTTAGAGGGTGAAACTGAAGCTTTAAAAAATATTTCTTTTGATGTGTACGAAGGAGAATTTGTAGGGATTATAGGCCCTTCTGGTTGTGGCAAATCTACTCTTCTTTCTATTATTTCTGGTCTTTTAAAGCCTTCTTACGGAAGTGTAGAAGTAAACGGAAAAATAGGCTATATGCTTCAAAAAGATCACCTCTTTGAATGGCGAAATATATGGCAAAATGCGCTACTTGGACTTGAAATACAAAAAAGTCTAACAGAAGAGTCTAAAAAATACGTAGAAGGTTTGCTTGTAAAATACGGCCTCGGCGAGTTTAAAAACCATTATCCTAATCAATTGTCAGGTGGAATGCGACAAAGAGCCGCTCTCATAAGGACATTGGCTTTAAAACCAGACATACTTTTACTAGATGAGGCCTTTTCTGCTTTAGACTACCAAACAAGACTTGCTATATCCGATGAAGTGTATAAAATTCTTAAATATGAGCAAAAAACTGCGGTCATAGTAACTCACGATATCTCAGAGGCAATTTCTATGTGTGACAGAATTGTGGTTCTATCAAATAGGCCTGCCCATCTAAAAAAGATTTATGACATTGTCCTAACTTGTGAAGATCGAACTCCCATAGGCTGCAGAAAAGCTCCTGAGTTTAGAGAATATTTTAATTCAATTTGGAAGGAGTTGGATGTCCATGTATGAAGCAGCAACCCCTTATATTTCAAAAGAGCACAGGGAATTTCTAAAAAAAGTAAAGAGAAAAAATGTATTAATACGAGTCACTCAATTTGCATTATTAATCGTCTTTTTTGTTACATGGGAAATTGTGGCAATGTATAAAATTGTAGACCCTTTTTTGGTCAGCCAGCCTTCAAGAATGTTAAAAACTATAATAGCCTTAAGTCAGAATGGTTCTCTTTTTATGCACATATGGGTTACTTTGAGTGAAACGATAATAGGTTTTACTCTTGGCACAATAATTGGCATGATAATCGCTATACTTCTGTGGTGGTCAGACTTTTTGTCAAAAGTAGCAGAACCTTATTTGGTTGTACTTAATAGCCTCCCTAAAATTGCATTGGGTCCTATATTTATCGTTTGGATGGGAAATGGAGAAGCTCCAATAATTACAATGGCTCTTGCTATTTCATTGATAGTAACTATAATCAGCTTACAAACGGGTTTTAAAGAAGTAGACGAAGAAAAAATAAAACTTTTAAAGACCTTTGGTGCCACAAAAATGCAAATACTTACAAAATGTATTCTTCCCGCCAGTGTCCCAACGATTATTTCCGCCATAAAAATAAACATCGGCCTTTCCTGGGTAGGAGTAATTACAGGAGAATTTTTAGTTTCTAAAGCAGGTTTGGGATATTTGATTGTCTACGGCGGTCAAATTTTTAAGCTAGATTTAGTAATGACAAGTGTTTTGATACTTTCAATACTTTCTGCCTTGATGTACATTTTTATAGTGTATCTTGAAAAAAAGCTGATAAGGTGGAGATAGAAAACAGTGTTTTTTGTCTTTTTATGTGCTAAAATATGTATTGTAGTATTATAAATGCGGGGTGAAAACTAATGAAAATCGCATTGGCTCAAATAAATCCAGTTGTGGGAGATATAAAAGGAAACTTCAAAAAGATAATAGAGTTTATAAATAGAGCAAAATATCAAAAGGCTGACCTCGTAGTATTCTCTGAATTAGTTACTGTGGGTTATCCTCCTAAAGATTTTTTGTTTATGCAAGATTTTTTAGAGGCCAATGAAAAATATATAAATGAAATAGTCTTGCCCGCTACTTATCAAATCGGAGTAATACTTGGTACTGTAAGGCAAGACACAGAAGGCAATCTTTATAATTCTGCTTTTTTTATTTATGACGGTAAAATAGTCGAGGTTTTTGATAAGACTTTACTTCCCAACTATGACGTATTTGATGAAAAAAGGTATTTCAAACCAGCACAAATAAGAAAGGTAGCTTCTTTTAAAGGGATAAAATTAGGAGTTAATATATGTGAAGACATATGGAAAGATTATGTTTTTGAGCCAAGTGTAGATTATTCTGTTGATGTTTTAGAAGAACAATTTAAGCTAAAACCTGATATTTTTATAAATATTTCAGCATCTCCTTACTACTTGGGTAAGCAAAATATGAGAGTAGAAATGATAGAGAAAAAGATAAAAAAGTACGCAATACCTTTTGTTTATGTAAATCAAGTTGGTACAAATGATGAATTGATATTTGACGGTGCTAGCTTTGTAGTAAATGAAGAAGGCAAAAGAGTAGTACAACTTAAAGCTTTTGAGGAAGACATTAAAATTGTCGATATGGAAGAGCTTAAAAATTTTAAAGAGTTACCTGAGATAAAAGAGGATATATCATGGGTATACAATGCTCTTGTCCTTGGTGTAAGAGATTATTGCAAAAAATCAGGTTTTAAAAAGGCAGTAGTAGGCTTAAGCGGCGGAATAGATTCTGCAGTAGTTTGTGCCATAGCAGTAGAAGCTTTAGGAAAAGAAAATGTTCTTGCGGTTTCAATGCCTTCAAGATATTCCTCTGAAGGAAGTAAAAGCGATGCAAGAATACTGGCTGATAATCTGGAAATTGAATTTAGAGTAATCCCAATAGAACCTGTGTTCAAAAGTTATTTATCCGTTTTCAATGGGGATAACAACGTTATAGGTGACCTGGCAGAAGAAAACATACAGGCAAGAATAAGAGGTAATTATTTAATGTTTATATCAAATAGAGAAGGGCACATTGTTTTAACTACCGGAAACAAATCAGAATTAGCAATGGGATATTGCACTCTTTACGGAGATATGAGCGGAAGCCTTGCTGTGATAGCAGATGTACCTAAGACAATGGTATATGAACTAGCAAGATATATAAACAGAGAAAAAGAAATAATTCCGACTTCTATAATTGAAAAAGCCCCTTCTGCAGAATTAAGACCCAATCAAAAAGATGAAGACTCATTGCCTCCTTATAAAATTTTGGATGAAATATTAAAGATGTATATAGAGGAAAACAGGTCAGCAAAAGAAATAATAGAAAAAGGATATGATGAAAGATTGGTAAAAGATATTATAAATAAAGTCAACAGAGTAGAGTACAAAAGAAAACAAGCAGCACCCGGACTCAAAATCACCACCAAAGCCTTTGGAACAGGAAGGCGTATGCCAATTGTTCACAACTTTAAACTATGATTTTTAAGTAACTTCTGAGGAGGAATTTAAGTTGTCCAAACAATTAAAAAGCGACATTGTGCTTATCTTAGTAACTATGGTGTGGGGGTCTACATTTGTAATAGTCAAAAACGCTATACAGACACTTCCTGTATACAATTTTCTTTTTATACGCTTTTTATTGGCTTTTTTGCTTCTGGCAATAATCTTCCATAAAAAGTTAAAAAACATTGACAATAAAACATTGGCTGCTGCTTCAATAATTGGCACAATGCTTTTTTTAGGTTATGCCTTTCAGACAATGGGACTTAAATACACTACAGCATCTAAATCAGGATTTATAACAGGGTTTAGCGTAGTGTTAGTGCCAATTTTAGAAGCAGTGTTTCTTAAAAGAAAGCCTTCAAAACCTGCAATTTTAGGAATTGTACTCGCTTTTATAGGACTTATACTGCTCACTACAAATATTGACTTATCTATTAACATAGGTGATTTTTTGACACTTTTGTGTGCCTTTGCTTTTGGAATGCAGATTGTTTTGATAACAAAATACGCTTCTACTTTAGATACTTATTTACTTGCTACTATTCAAATCGTAGTAGTTGCTGTTTTAAGCGGAATTGTGAGTTTAATATTTGAAAAGCCTTTTATACCCACTTCCCTTGATGTATGGTCAGCTATAATAATAACAGGGGTATTCGCAACTGCTTTTGCTATTGTTGCTCAAAACACAATGCAAGCGTACACTACTGCTACTCATACAGCTTTGATATTCGCACTGGAGCCAGTTTTCGCTGCAATAGCTGCTTTTCTAATTGCAGGTGAAGTGATGTCCTTTAGAGCAATACTAGGCGGAATTTTTATGTTCTCTGGCATTGTACTTTCTGAAATACCAGTATCAGATAAATCTCTATCTTAATATTTAAATCAATTGTTGGTTTGAATAAGGTTTAAATAAAAAACTTCCTACTAACATTTTAAACGCAGTAGGAAGTTTTTATACCTGGTTTTGGAGGTATTTTTTATATATTTTGATATTTACTTGCAATACGCAATCTCATAAGAGCCCTCTTTAAAGCAGCTTCTGCTAAAAGATGCTCTTGGCGGCTTTTCTTTTGCCTAAGTTTTTCTTCTGCTCTTTCTTTGGCTGCTTGAGCACGAGCTACGTCAATTTCTTCAGGCCATTCTACTGCACTGGACAAAATCGTCACGCTGTCTCTTTTGACTTCCATAAAGCCGCCAGAGATAAATGCTTCTCGCCACTGGCCGTCTTTTTTGATTTGAAGAGTGCCTGTGCCTATAGCCGCTGTCATGGGGATGTGGCCCTTTAAGATACCTATTTGGCCAGTGGTAATAGTCACTATTATCTCTTCCACATCCCCTTCATAAAACTTTCTATGAGGTGTTAAAACCTCGAGGTGAAAATTTTTATCCATCTTTTTCACCTCATTTCATGCTTTTAGCCTTTTCGTATACTTCGTCGATATTTCCTACCATGTAAAAGGCTGCTTCTGGAATATCGTCCATTTCGCCCTCTACAATCTTTTTAAATCCTCTGATTGTCTCTTTTAGCGGCACATACTTTCCTCGAGTTCCTGTGAAAGCTTCTGCTACAAAGAAAGGCTGTGACAAAAATCTCTGTATCTTTCTTGCTCTATAAACTATGAGTTTGTCTTCCTCTGTCAGCTCTTCCATTCCTAATATAGCGATGATATCCTGCAATTCTTTATATCTCTGCAAAATCTCCTGGACTTTTCTTGCTACATAATAATGTTCTTCTCCTACTATATGAGGTTCCAATATACGTGAAGTAGAATCTAAAGGATCTACTGCAGGATAAATTCCCATTTCTGCAATACTTCTTGACAATACCGTTGTTGCATCCAGGTGAGTAAACGTAGTAGCAGGAGCAGGGTCAGTAAGGTCATCAGCAGGAACATAAACAGCCTGAACTGAGGTAATAGATCCTTTCTTTGTAGAAGTAATCCTCTCTTGCAAAAGTCCCAAGTCTGTCGCCAAAGTAGGCTGATAGCCAACGGCAGAAGGCATTCTTCCCAAAAGTGCTGATACTTCTGAACCTGCCTGAACAAACCTGAAGATGTTGTCTATGAATAGCAATACGTCTTGGTGTTCTTCATCTCTAAAATACTCTGCCATTGTAAGCCCTGCAAGACCTACTCTCATTCTGGCTCCCGGTGGCTCATTCATCTGTCCAAATACAAAAGCGGTTTTGTCTATAACTCCTGATTCATGCATTTCATGCCACAATTCATTTCCCTCACGGGACCTTTCACCCACACCGGTGAAAATTGAGTAACCACCATGTTCTATAGCAACATTTCGTATTAGTTCCATTATCAAAACCGTTTTACCGACACCAGCACCACCAAAAAGCCCTATTTTACCACCTTTGGGATAAGGAGTAAGTAAGTCTATAACTTTAATACCTGTCTCCAAAACTTCAGTAGCAGGGCTTTGTTCCTCAAAGGGGGGCGCTTTTCTGTGAATGGACATGTATTGTACATCTTTTACCTCTCCTAATTCGTCTATAGGCTGCCCCAATACGTTAAACATTCGCCCTAAAGTTCCCTTTCCCACAGGAACCATTATAGGTCCACCTGTATCTACGCATTCCATGCCTCTTCTTAAACCGTCTGTTGAAGCCATCGCAACACACCTTACTACATTATCCCCTATGTGCTGCGCTACTTCAACTACCAATTCTCTGTCTTCCATCGGGATTTTGATAGCATTGTTTATAGGCGGTAAATCGCTTTCAAACTTTATATCAACAACAGGACCAATAACCTGTGTAATATATCCCTTCTTCAATTTATCATCTCCTTTTATACAGATGCCCCAGCAATTATTTCTGATATTTCCTGAGTAATAGATGCTTGTCTGAGCTTGTTATACTCTAATGTCAGTTTGTTTATCATTTTATCTGCATTAGAAGTGGCACCATCCATTGCTACCATCCTTGCAAAATGCTCTGAAGCAAATGCTTGAACAAGTATGCTGTATATGAGACCTTTGAGATACTCAGGAACAAGCACATCAAAAACTTCTGAAGCAGAAGGCTCGTATATCATGTCACTGTCAATTACTACTTCATTCTTTTCAGCTTCTTCTCCTTCATTGGCTAACGCCATAAAGTTGTCAATGTCTAAAGGTAAAAGTCTTAAAACCCTTACCTTTTGTACAAGTCCTTGCATTTCAGTATAAACAATAGATATTTCATCTGTCAGCCCTCTATTGTAAGCATTTAATATGACATCGCTAATTTCTCCTGCTATGGCTGTAGTTGGATTTTGAGCGGTATAGAGAAATTCTCCATCCACATTATATCCTTTTAGCGTGAAATAAAGCCTTCCAATTTCTCCTATTACCATTAAGTTTACTTCTTCTTTACCAATGATTTCTTGAGCTTTTTTTATGACATTGTGGTTATAACCGCCACAAAGGCCTTTGTCCCCTGTTACGACTATTAAAGATTTTTTCTTATTCTCTTTGTTATCTTCTTTTCTTTCAAGATAGCGGGAGGTAACTTCCCCCCTGTGAAGCAGTATATCTTTCATTGTAAGCTGAACCTTCTGGTAATAAGGTCTTACATTGTCCAACATAACTTTGGCTTTTTGAAACTTTGAAGCTGATATTAAATACATAGCTCTCGTAATTTTTCGTGTTTCCTTAACACTTTTAATGCGCAAGGCTATATCTCTTTTCCCCATTAACTATCACCCTTTGTGGCGTACTTTTCCTTGTACTCCAAAATTACAGCTTTTAATTTTTCCTCTGTCTCGGAAGTTAAATCTTTTGTGTCTCTTATTGACTGCTTTATTTCGGGATGACTTATATCTAAAAATTCTAAAAGTCCTTTTACGAAAGACCTGACTTTTCCTACTTCGATATCAGTTACATACTTATTTACCACAGTATATATAGCTATTACCTGATCTTCTACTGGCATTGGCTGATATTGAGGTTGCTTTGTAATTTCAACAAGTCTTTCCCCTTGTCTTAAAACTTCAAGAGTAGCTTTATCTAAATCAGATCCAAATCGAGCAAAGACTTGCAATTCTCTGTACTGAGAAAGTTCCAACCTTAAGCGACCTGCTACTTTTTTCATCGCTTTTATTTGTGCGGCACCACCAACACGAGATACGGAAAGTCCTACATTTATGGCAGGTCTTATTCCTGAATAGAAAAGCTCTGACTCAAGATATATCTGCCCGTCTGTAATGGAAATTACGTTTGTTGGAATATATGCAGATACATCCCCTGCCAATGTCTCAATAATCGGAAGAGCCGTCAAAGACCCTCCACCGTACTCATCAGCAAGTCGCGCAGAACGTTCAAGAAGCCTTGAGTGAAGGTAGAAAACGTCGCCAGGGTACGCCTCTCTTCCTGGTGGCCTTCTTAAAAGCAAAGATATAGTTCTGTAAGCAACAGCATGTTTAGACAAGTCGTCGTAAACCACCAACACATCTTTACCCTGGTACATAAAATGTTCTCCCATAGCGCATCCTGCATAAGGTGCGATATACTGAAGTGCAGCTGAATCACTGGCTGTAGAAGCAACAACCGTCGTATAAGCCATAGCACCATGCTTTTCTAACGTATTGACAATTCCTGCAACAGTGGAAGCCTTTTGACCTATTGCAACGTAGATACAATATACACCTTTGCCCTTTTGGTTTATTATAGTATCTATAGCAATGGCAGTTTTACCTGTCTGCCTATCTCCTATTATTAATTCCCTCTGTCCTCTTCCAATAGGTATCATAGAATCTATCGCCAAAATACCTGTCTGTAAAGGTGTATCAACAGACTTCCTTCTGACTATCGGCGGAGCTGGATATTCAATGGGGCGCTTTGCTTCATAGTTTATTGGTCCTTTCCCATCAATGGGTTCCCCTAAGGGATTTACTACTCTTCCTAACATTTCTTTCCCTACGGGGATTTCCATGATTCTTCCTGTCCTTTTTACTATGTCACCTTCTTTAACTTTTTCGGGGTCTCCAAGAACAACTACACCGACAGTGTCTTCTTCGAGGTTTAGCACCATGCCAACGACTCCGCTTTCAAACTCCACCATCTCTCCGTAAATAGCATTATCAAGGCCATAAATTTTAGCTATTCCATCACCAGATTGAATAACATGGCCAATTTCTTGTGTTTCAAGGTTAAAATCAAAATTCTTTATTTTTTCTTCCAAAACTGAACTTATTTCTTCAGGTCTTATGCTCATACTCTTTCACCTTCTTAAAATCATTTTACACGGCTTGTTGCATATTTTTTAGAAGTGCAGTAAGTCTTGCTTTGACTGAACCATCGATTATTGTATTCCCAATAATAAGTTTTAAACCGCCTAATATGCTTTTATCTACTATAGGTTCAATATTTACATGTTTGCCAAGTTTTGACTCTAAGCTATTTTTAAGTTTTTGTATTGTACTCTCTTTTAAAGGATAAGCAGACACAACTTTAGCATCTACAATTTTAAAATATTCTTTATAGAGATTTTGAAATTGTTCTTCAATATCTTCTATCAAGTCTTCTCTATGCTTTGATATTACTACTTTTATGAAATTTAATATATCTTTATCAATGCCAGCTAAGACTTGTTCCATAAATTTTATCTTTTGAGCCTTGTTAATGCTTTTATTTTTAAATATTTTTTTTACTTCCTCAATTCGAATTATTTCGATTGCTTTGTTTAACTCCTCATAATATTCCTTAACTTTATCGTGCTGCTTTGCTACATCAAAGAGGGCATAAGCATACCTTTTCGCAATTATTTGCGCCATGATGCCCCCGCCTCCTCAATGACTTCATTGATGATGTCCTCATCATCAATGGGAAGCTTTTTCTCAAAGACGCGAGAAGCAGCATCGATGACTAATTGCGATATCTCTACTCTTAAGTCGTGCATTGCTTTAATCTTTTCTAAGGTTACCTCTTCTTTAGCTCTCTCTAATATAGCTTTAGCTTCTTTATTAGCATCCTCAATAATCTTGTTTGCTTTATCCTCCGCAAATTTCTGTGCCCTCTCAATAATGGCTTTTCCTTCATTGTCAGCATTTTGTAGCATCTCGTCGTATTTTGCCTTTAGCTTGTAAGCTTCTTGCCTCACTTTATCTGCCTCTTCTAAAGAGGATTTGATTTTATTTTCTCTCGCTTCAAGAAATTCTGTCACCGGTTTAAATAAAACCTTCTTCAATATATAGTAAAGAACCAATATATTGATTATTGTAAAAATAAATGTCCAGACATTGAAAAGAGCCAATTTCTTCCCTTCTTTCGTAAGGAAATCGAAATTTATTAAATGTAAATGAATTGAATTATGGCTTGAATATTATTAACATAATTGACACAAGCAACCCATATATAGCTGTTGCCTCTGCAAGCGCGCCTCCCAATAAAAGAAGCTGCATAATCCTTCCACCTGCTTCCGGCTGCCTTGATACAGCTTCAACTGCCTTTCCTGTCGCAAGGCCTATACCAATACCTGCGCCTATACCTGTTAATGCAGCAATAGCTGCTCCTATAGCTAATAAATCCATTTAAATCCTCTCCTTTTCTTTTTTATTTTTTTATTTTATTTTTATTAAAATTTTTTAATCGTTTTACTACTTTTATTATACCTTATTCTATTGCTTCTTCAATATACAACATCGTTAAAAATACAAATACCAACATCTGTAAAAATCCGTCAAAAAGGTCAAAATACAAACTAAATACTGCAGGCACTACTATCGGTACAGCCTTTGAAATAAGTTCCATTATTGTTGTAGCTGCTAATATATTGCCAAAAAGTCGGGCTGCAAGTGATAGTGGCCTTGTAAAAAGGTCTAACATTTGTATAAAAAAATCTATCGGGGACTTAAAAAAACTTTTTGCAAATCCCTTTATCCCTCTCGCTCTTATAGAGGCTATGATGACAGTAGTAATTGACATAATAGCAAGAGCAGAGGTCGTACTAAGGTCCTTCGTAGGAGGCGGAAAACCAAAAATGCCTATCGTATTTGCTACAATAAGAAACAACGCAACAGTTCCAAGGTATGGTGCATATTCTTTCCAATGGTTACCTAGTGAATTTTCAACAAATTTATTGAAACTATCAATTGCAACTTCTACCACAGTTTGTGTACCTTCAGGAACTAGTTTCCATCCCTTTGTGACTATTAATGAGGCAATAATTAGTACAGCCATTATAATCCATTCCACTACTACTGTCATTGTAACAGGAATTCCGCCAAACAAAGGTATCGTAAACACTACCGACGGTTCAATCTCCACTCAAGTCACCTCCTTTCTGATACTCCCAACACATATAATTATAAACTTGTGATTCAAAATTTTCAATTTAGAATATTTACTTTTTTGCCATTAAACAGCAATATTCACTCATTTTATCTGGCTCTTAGTTCTTCCTCTAAGTTTCTGTCTAATACAAATAAATAGATATATTCCCCTTTTTGTGGATTGACATCTTTATAAATGCTCACAACATTGCATCCTGTAAGTCTAGATATCATCTCTTCAAATTTTGGTTTTAATATCTCATCTAACACTTCTCTCAACTGCTTGATAAGCTTTCTACCTTCCTGTGTAGAGATAATTTGCATTTCTTCATGGCTCAAAGACTTACTAAGCCTTACAATTACCATGTCATCGCAAATGCGGGTTTTGGCAGCTTCCGCACCTCTTCCAATTGCCTCTTTTGTGAGTTTGATCATTTCTTCATTAATCTTGCTTTCTAACGAACCTTTCACCAAAATCATCCCTCCACACAAACACACAAAACAAAATTTTTATCAATAGTTAATACGAAAATATATTTTCATCTATGGTTGTGTTTTGTTAAGCATGGATGGTTAATTAAATTGTACCTCTTATAAAATTTTAATACAATCGTTTACTAAACTTAGAATCACCTATCTCTGCCAAATTATCAAAAATTTAGCGACTTAACCCCCTTATCAACTAAATTCCTCCATAATCATGCAAAAACTCATCTTTTTAAGTATATTTATCAAAAATCGCTATCACTTGAAGTACCCCTAATTTTTGCAAAGAAGAAAAAACTATTACATCTTCTTTAGTAATGTTAAAAATTTTACAAATATCATCAACTGCTTTAGCAATCTCCGCTTTGTTTACTTTATCAGCTTTAGTCAATACTACTGTAAAAGGCAAATTTCTATATCTAAACCAATTTATCATGAGAAAGTCATCTTCATTAGGTGTCCTTCGAATATCCAGTAAAAACAAGCCATGACGTAAATTTTTAGAAGTATTGAGAAAAGTCTCTATATTTTTCGCCCACTGTTTTTTCATCTCTTTTGACACTTCGGCATACCCATATCCAGGCAAATCTACTAAATAAAAGTTGTTGTTTATCAAATAAAAATTTATACCTCGGGTTTTTCCCGGTCTTGAACTCGTCCTTGCAAGATTTTTTCTATTTAAAACAGTATTTATCAAAGTAGATTTACCCACGTTTGACCTACCTACAATAACTATTTGGGGAAGGTTATCTTTGGGATACTGTTCTTCATTAAAAGCAGTGTGAGCAAGCCTTACAGTTTTAATTTTCATAAACGCCCTCCTTAACCAGGGCAAAGTCCAGCACTTCGTCGATTTTCTCTACAAACTTAAATTCCAATTTTCTCTTCACACTTTGAGGAATTTCATCTAAGTCCCTTTTATTTTCAAAGGGAAGTATTACTTTAAGTATTCCCGCCCTGTGGGCTGCCAAAACTTTTTCCTTTACTCCTCCTATAGGAAGGACTTTGCCAGTTAAGGTTATCTCTCCTGTCATCGCCACATCTTTTCTCACCGGCACTTTTTTAAGGGCAGATACCATAGCTGTCACCATCGTTATGCCTGCAGAAGGTCCATCTTTTGGAATTGCCCCTTCAGGGACGTGTATATGTATATCGACATTTTTGTAAAAATCTTTATCTATATTTAATTTTTGGGCATTTGCTCTTATATAGCTAAAACCGGCTTGAGCAGATTCTTTCATCACATCCCCCAACTGGCCAGTGAGATTGAGTTTACCGCTTCCCGGCATCACTGATGCTTCTACTGTTAAAGTGTCTCCCCCTGTCCTTGTCCAAGCAAGGCCCATAGCAGTCCCTATTTCATCCTTTAGGTTTGCTTTGTCAATTCTGTAGATAGGTTTACCCAAATAGGATACAAGATTTTGCTTTCCTATTTTTACTACTTGTACGTTATCCTCTACCATTTTCTTTATGGCTTTTCTCACAATTTTTGATAAATTCTTTTCTAATCCTCTTACTCCAGCCTCTCGCGTGTATTCAGATATAATCCCTTTAATCGCAGACTCTTGAATGACAATTCTGTTATCAGTTACTCCGTGTTCTTGCAATATTTTAGGTATCAAATAGTCTTTTGCGATGTGAAGTTTTTCTTCTTCTGTATATCCAGACACGTATATTACTTCCATTCTATCTAAAAGGGGTGCCGGTATTGTATCAGTAGTATTAGCAGTAGTTATAAATAACACTTTGGAAAGGTCAAAAGGTAAATCAAGGTAATGGTCTCTAAAAGCTGAATTTTGTTCCGGGTCAAGAACTTCAAGCATTGCAGAAGCAGGGTCTCCTCTAAAGTCTGAACTCATTTTATCTATTTCATCCAGCAAAAAAACAGGATTTTTTGAGCCAGCTATTTTTATAGAATTTATAATACCTCCGGGGATAGCTCCAACGTATGTACGCCTGTGCCCTCTTATTTCAGCTTCATCTCTCACTCCACCCAAAGATAACCTTACAAACTTCCTGTTCATAGCTCTTGCAATAGACCTGCCCAAAGAAGTTTTCCCGACACCTGGAGGACCTACAAGGCAAAGAATAGGGCTTTTTATTTTGTTGTAAAAACTTCTTACAGCCAAAAACTCAATTATCCTCTCTTTGACCTTTTTAAGGCCATAGTGGTCTTCGTCCAATATTTTTTGTGCCCTCTTTAAATCCAAAATATCCTCTGTCTCATAATTCCAAGGCAAGTCCAGTATCCAATCCAAATAAGTTCTCACAACAGACGCTTCAGCAGAGCCAGGAGCCATTTTTGACAAGCGCTTTAATTCTTCTTTTGCTTTTTTTCTTACTTCCTCTGGCAAATCCGCTTTGCTTATCTTTTTTTCATATTCTTCTATTTCTTGGTCAATTTCATCAGTTTCCCCTAATTCAGCTTTTATAGCTTTTAACTGCTCCCGCAGATAGTATTCTTTTTGCAACTTATCGATTTGACTTCTAACTTTTGCATTTATTTCTCTTTCAATCTTTAATATATCTAATTCCTTCATCAAAAACCCTAAAAGAGTCTCTAATCTTTTATTTACGTCAAAACATTCTAAAAGTTGCTGGCTTTGGCTGGTATTTAAAGCTATATGGGCTGCTATAACATCCGCAAGTCTTCCTGGTTCTTCTATGCTAAACACGCTATAAAGGCTATCTATTGGTAACCGAGATGTCATGTTTACATACTCTTCAAAAGAAGAAGTTACACTTCTCATCAAAGCCTCTAATTCGGGTGTTTTCTCTATCTCGCTTTTTTCTTCCTTTTCCAAAACTTCAACCTCAAAAAATTCCTCATCTTTGGTGACTTGCTGAATCTCAGCACGGCTAATTCCTTCAACAAGCACTCGTATGATTTCCCCTGGAAGTTTAAGCATTTGCTTAACTTTTGTAATGGTACCTACTTTGTAAACGTCATCAACAGAAGGATCTTCTATCTCTGCCTCTTTTTGCGTTGAAACAAATATCAATTGATTGTTCATAAAGGCTTCTTCTAAAGCCCGAATGGATTTTCCTCTTCCTATATCAAAATGAAGTACCATGTAGGGAAAAATTGTTAGTCCTCGCAAAGGAATCATAGGCAATACGTACTTTTTCTGTGTCATATCTTCCCCTCTTTGTGCAATATAATCCCACCCCCCTTCTCATTCACTATCTTAGTATGTGAAGGAGAAGGGGGATTGATGTAAATTCCTTATAATTTTTTTAGGAGATGGATTCCGCCTTTTTTATCTTCTTCTTGGTCTTTTGAACATCAGAATAGACCAGTGTAGGAGGAGCTTTCTTTAAAACAGTCTCCTCTGTTATTATGCATTTTTCTATGTTGTCGCTGGAAGGTATTTCATACATTACATCCAGCATAATCTCTTCCAGAATTGACCTTAAACCCCTTGCACCTGTCTTTCTCTCTAATGCTTTATCTGCTATAAGGCTTAAAGCTTTTTTCTCAAATTCAAGTTTGACACCATCTAATTCAAACAACTTTTCATACTGTTTTACTAAAGCATTTTTCGGCTCTGTGAGTATTCTTATTAA
Source organism: Thermoanaerobacter kivui (assembly GCF_000763575.1). Taxonomy (NCBI): domain Bacteria; kingdom Bacillati; phylum Bacillota; class Clostridia; order Thermoanaerobacterales; family Thermoanaerobacteraceae; genus Thermoanaerobacter; species Thermoanaerobacter kivui. Next base: position 620,936 of record NZ_CP009170.1, on the reverse strand, counting down.
CGCCTCTTTGTCCAAAGCCTCCAACGTTACAACAATCGGAACCCTTCCTATAAATTCAGGTATCATACCGAATTTAAGGAGGTCCTCAGGCATTATATGATTTAAAATCTCTCCGATATCTTTTTCTTTCCTGCTCTGTACGTCTGAACCAAAACCCAATGTTTTTTTGCCAATTCGAGATTCTATTATCTTTTCAATGCCTTCAAAAGCACCTCCACATATGAACAATATATTGGTGGTGTCTATCTGAATAAATTCTTGATGAGGATGTTTTCTTCCTCCTTGGGGCGGCACATTGGCAATAGTTCCTTCCAAAATCTTAAGTAGTGCCTGTTGAACGCCTTCTCCTGATACGTCGCGAGTAATAGAAGGATTTTCAGATTTTCTCGCTATCTTGTCTATTTCGTCAATGTAGATTATTCCTTTTTCTGCTTTTTCTATGTCGTAATCCGCCGCCTGTATAAGCTTTAACAGTATATTCTCTACATCTTCACCTACATATCCAGCTTCGGTAAGAGAAGTAGCATCCGCTATTGCAAAAGGAACATTGAGTAATTTTGCAAGAGTTTGCGCTAAAAGCGTTTTACCGGAACCAGTCGGTCCTAAAAGCAAAATATTGCTCTTTTGAAGCTCTACATCATCTGGCCTTAATCGGCTGTTAATCCTTTTGTAATGGTTGTAAACAGCAACCGCCAAAGCTTTTTTTGCTTTTTCTTGACCTATCACATATTGGTCAAGAAATTCTTTTATTTCTTTTGGTTTTGGGAGTTCCCCGATTTCTACATCTATATTTTCCTCAAATTCTTCATTTATGATTTCCTGACAGAGCTCAATACATTCGTCGCAAATATATACACCAGGACCTGCAACTAATCTCTTTACTTGATCCTGTGTCTTTCCGCAAAATGAGCACTTTAGTTGCTTTTGATTATCATATTTGGCCATAATTCCACCTCTTTTGGGGCGTTATTTTTTCTTCCTGACAAGGACCTCGTCTATAATGCCGTATGCTTTTGCATCCTCCGCATCCATGAAAAAGTCTCTTTCAGTATCCGCCTTTATTTTTTCGATAGGCTGCCCCGTATTTTCCGCAAGTATCCTGTCTAACTTATCTCTTAACCTCAGTATCCTTTCAGCGTGAATTTTAATGTCGGTAGCTTGGCCTTGCATGCCTCCTAAAGGCTGATGTATCATTATTTCGCTGTTTGGAAGTGCAAACCTCTTTCCTTTTGTACCTGCTGCCAGCAAAAAGGCAGCCATAGATGCGGCCATTCCAACGCACAAAGTCACTACATCTGGTTTTATATATTGCATAGTATCATAAATGGCAAAACCTGCAGTTATAGAACCTCCTGGACTATTTATATAAAGCCAGATGTCTTTGTCAGGGTCTTCAGCTTCCAAAAACAGAAGCTGCGCAATGACTAAGCTTGCTGTAGTATCATTTATTTCTTCTCCCAAAAAAACGATTCTGTCTTTAAGCAAGCGAGAAAATATATCATATGAACGTTCGCCTCTATTAGTCTGCTCTACTACTATAGGTACAAGACTCATAAAAATCACTCCACTTTATCTTTACTTATTATTTTACACTTACTAAAAATAAAGTCAATTGTCTTAAAATAGGCTATATCTTCTTTTATGCTATTTATTTGGCTTTCAGTGAGACTTTTCTTTAATTCTTCCAAATTTATTCTGTAATTCGTTGCCATTTCTTTTAACCTATTTTCTAATTCTTCCTCTGTAGCCTCAATCTTCTCTACTTTTGCTATTTTATCTATAACAAGCTGAGTCTTTACTCTCTTTAGAGCTCCTTCCCACATTTCTTTTCTTAAATCTTCTAAACTTTTACCTGTAATTTCCAAATACTTATTAAGGTCTAAGCCTTGATATCTCAAATTATAGTCCAAATCCCTTAAAGAAATGTCTATTTGCCTTTCTACCATGACATCTGGAATGTCCACTTTTGCATTTTCTACAACTTTAATCACCGCTTTTTCTTTCATTTCATTTTCAGCTTCTAATCTATTTTTTTCTTCTATTTTTTTTCTTATATCAGCTTTTAATTCTTCTAAGGTTTCAAATTCGCTTACATCTTTTGCAAATTCATCGTCTAATTCAGGCAGTTCTTTCTTATTTAAAGCCTTGAGAGTGACTTTAAAAACAGCAGATTTGCCTCTTAATTCCTCTACCCTGTAATTTTCGGGGAAAGTAACATTCACATCAAAAGTGTCATTTATATTGTGGCCTACAATTTGTTCTTCAAAACCAGGCACAAAAGTACCGCTTCCTAATTCTAATTCATAATTTTCAGCTTTGCCACTTTCAAAAGGCTTGTCATCGATAAAACCTTCAAAATCTATTACAGCTATATCTCCTTCTTGGGCAGCTCTTCCTTCGATAGGGACAATCCTTGCATTTTGCTGCCTTAACTTTTCTAACTCGTATTCTACATCGCCATCGTACACATTATACTCTATTTTTTCAATTTCTATACCTTTGTAGTCTCCCAGTTCCACTTCTGGCATAACAGGTACTGTAGCTTCTAAAATTAAGTCTTTACCTTTTCCAATTTGTAAAATATTAATGTCTGGATAATCTATTGGCTCTAAATTAAACACTTTAAGAGCTTCTTTATATGCCCCATCAAAAACATATTCTACAGCGTCCTCATATAGCACTCCTTCACCGTAATACCTTTCCACAATAATTCTCGGTGCTTTCCCTCTTCTAAAACCCGGCACATTGAACTTTGAAGCGTTCTTTTTAAAGGCAAAATTTAAACCTTCTTCGAACTTTTCACTTGGTATGGTAAGTTCAATCGTTGCAACACTTTTCTCTAATTTTTTAAGACTCACACCCATTAAGTAAATCCTCCTATTTCTTATTCTTTCGAATAAAGTCTTCTAAACTTATAATATTATAACATAAAAAAACGGTGAATCAAACTCAAGTTATTGTAATTTTATCACTTTTCCTTTGAAACTTACTTTTTTCATTTATTAAAAAAATAATGCGTATTGCATTATTTTTCAATCCTTATTATACCTTGGTGCGGGCAAAGGGACTTGAACCCCCACGTCGAAAGACACCAGATCCTAAGTCTGGCGCGTCTGCCAGTTCCGCCATGCCCGCATATTAAAATAGTGCGCCATTAGGAACTCGAACCATAGGGTCACTGAGTAAAAATCTGCACAAAGGTATTTTATCAGAGATTTATTGACATGTCAAGAGTGCCATTGTGAATGATGTCAAGATACTGTAGGACATTTTTTAAAGACAACCCCTGAAATCTCATTAAATCAAGGTTCCCATCCATTATGTTTTCTATATCACACTTTCATATTTTATTGCTTTTAAAATTCTGTATATTGGTGTTACTTTACCTATATTTAAAACCGTAATATTATTTATCTTTTCATTTATATACGTTTTAGCTCTCTTCACTACCTCTTTCATCTGCTTCTTCGTTAATTTGTAACCTCCATTGGTATTTTTTCTTTTATTACGCCGCTCTATTTCTCTTAAGTTGCCTCCATTCTTGCTAAATACCCTTAATTTTGCCATTAACTTTAGCCCTTCTCTACTCCATCCTAATGGATTCCTGCTTTCTTCTTCTCTTGCTCCGTTTCTGCTAATTTCGCTAGTTCATTAAATGCCTCTTTTAATGCTTTTTCATCCCCTTCGTTTACTGCCCTCTATATTCTATCTCTATATCTTGGTTCCCTCGATGTTGCTTTTAAATGATACCTATCTAGTACAAATCTGGATTTTGGTATCCACTCTAATCCTTCTTTTATCCATTTTGCCCCATCCCCCGCTATGTATACCTTCTTTATCTTCTCTTCTTTGTAATTGTCATTTATATAATTTGCTACATCTATCCATATGTCTTCGGGTTTTCCCCCTACGTATGCTTTGTAATAAACATTCTTTAGTTCATTCCTCCCATTCTTTGTTTCTTTCCCTTCATGTATGTATACAAGTCGTGGCATCTCTTTACTCCCATCTTGTAAGGATACATAGTCTTCGTCCGCTTCTATGTATAACACCCTTACTTCCTTCTTCACTTTTTCTTCTTTCTTTACTTCTACTTCCCCTATTTCTTTTATTGCGTTTAATACCGTCTGTTTACTTAATTCCTCTGGACATGCTTCTTTACTGCTTTTCTCGTATGATTCTTATATCGATTTTTCTACTAGCCTTATTTTTACTCCCTTCTCTATCCTCTCATGCCTTTCTATCCCTAATGCGTCATCTACCAAATATGTGTACCTACCATCTCTTTTGGATTTGTAATATGTTCTTTCATATCCTATTATTGCTTCCCTCCCCAATTTATCCGTTATTTCCTTGATTATTGATACAAGCTCTGTAATGTCCATACCTTCTTTTAATAACTTCTCAAAAATTTCTATCACTTCATGGATGAAATTACACTATATAGACTTAACTCATTGAATATTGATACCATTTTCAAAATAATTATTGAATTCTTTTAGGTTTGTGGTATAATTACTTTAAGCATATTGGACAAAACCAAATAAGACGAGTGCTATGGGAGCCAAGAAGTGGCTGAGAGGGAATTCGTTCCCGACCCTTTGAACCTGTCAGGGTAATGCCTGCGTAGGGAAGCATGTTTCTTCTTGACATTGTGTAAAAATGCTCACCTCACCTTTAGTTCACCATATCACCAATGTAGTTACTGTCAACGATTGTGCTAATATAACATTGGCTATAGGAAGATTGCCAGTTATGGCCTATGAATTGGAAGAAGATTAATTGGATAGACAGTAGTCATGATTATACAAACTGGCACATGGATAACTTCCCATACGACTTTTGTCGGTAAAGTAGCTACCAATTGTTTTAATACACTCCATATCAACACTTTTTTAAAATTTTATCGAAAACTATATTATTTATAGAATAGAAGTTATTTGATTTTTATCTACAAGAGGAATTCCTATTGAAGTTATTAAAATTAAAAAATGTATAAAAATGAAAACCAAAATACACCAAATAAACAGCAGTAATGACGCCTTACTCCACATAAACTTTCGTTATAGGCTGCGGCTTTGCTTAAAATTGTTCAACAACCTAATATTTTTAATTTAAATCTATATGCTCTCCCGTATCTAAGTAAATTACCCATTCACATATATTAGTAGCATGATCAGCAATTCTCTCAAGATAACGAGCTACAAACAAAAACTGACTCGCCTGGTCGATGTTTCTTGGGTCTTCCATCATATAAGTTAATGGTTCTGTAAATACTTGTTTGTAAAGGGCATCTACTATATCATCTTTTTCACCAATCGTCCTTGCAAGGTCTAAATCCTGTCGGACATAAGAATCCAATGACATTTTTACCATTTCTCTTACGGTTTCAGCCATTCTAGGAATATATATCAATGGTTTTATATATTTTTGATGAGCAATCCTCAAAGTAGTTTTTGCTATATCTACTGCATAGTCTGCCATTCTTTCTAAGTCTGTAACAATTTTAAGCCCTGTCAAAACTATTCTCAAATCCCTTGCAATTGGCTGCTGGGTTACAATGATCTTTGCACATTTATTGTCAATTTCTACTTCCATTTTGTCTATTCTGTCATCGTCATCTATAACTTTTTGAGCCAATTCTGTATCATGGTTCACTAAAGAAACAATGGCGTTCGCTATCGCCTCTTCTACAAGGCTACCCATTTTTAATACGTCATAATGAAGTTTCTCTAATTCTTTTTCAAAATGAGTGCGATTCACCCTTTCACCTCCTTTAACCGAATCTTCCAGTGATGTAGTCTTCCATCCTCTAGTCTTGCCACAACCAGATGGACTTATAAAAACTAAAATGCCATTTTCTTACGGAGATAGAATAATGATTAATTAAAGTATAAAAGCATAAAATATTAAAAAATAAAACAAAGGCATACTCATATAAATGAAACGCCTTTGTTTCATTCTAAGGTTATATTTTTATATTTTATTTTTAAGGATGTATAATAAATGTTGAATTGTTCAGGAACCAAGCTGTAGAAAAATAGAGTACTTATACTAAATGCCTCCTGTCAATTCTCAGAGCAAACTTTCAAAATTTTATTATAATGTAAATTTTTTGACAAAAATAATATCATGACGAACCAAACTTTTTATGTATAAAAGTAGAGGTTCGCCTTTAATCTGATGAGTAAAATTGCCTTACTAACCTCCTCTTTAACCCCCAAGATAAGCTTCCTTTACCTGCGGGTTTTCTGCCAACTCCCAAACGGGGCCAGATAACACAATATTTCCTGTTTCTAATACATAGCCTTTATGAGCAATAGAAAGAGCCATATGTGCATTTTGTTCTACTAAAAGAATAGTAGTTCCTTGTTCGTTTAGTTCTTTAATAATCGCAAAAATTTCTTTAACCAACAGAGGAGCTAAACCCATTGAAGGCTCATCTAAAAGCATGAGTCTAGGTGCCGACATCAATGCCCGCCCCATCGCTAACATTTGCTGTTCTCCGCCAGATAAAGAGCCGGCCAGTTGTCCCTTTCTTTCAGCAAGCCGCGGAAACCGCTCAAAAACCTTAGTAAGCCTGCGTTTAAATTCCACTTTATCTTTTAAAAGATAAGCACCTAGTTCTAGGTTTTCCATTACCGACATGTTAGCAAAAACCCGTCGGCCCTCAGGCACCTGGCTTATACCCATTTTTACGATATCATGAGCAGCTTTATCAGTAATATCCTTACCTTCAAAAATTATTCTTCCCGATTTAGGCTTGACCAATCCGCAAATTGTATTTAAAGTAGTGCTTTTTCCCGCACCATTTGCCCCAATTAAGGTTACTATTTCACCTTCGTTTACGGTAAGCGATATTCCCTTCAAAGCATGAATGGCCCCGTAAAACACATTTAACTCTTCAATTCTTAATACTTCTTTCCCGCTCATAGTTATGCCCCCTCTCCTAAATACGCTTCAATGACCCGAGAGTTGTTTTTAATTTCTTCAGGCGTCCCATGAGCAATATTAACTCCATAGTCCAAAACGTAAATCCGCTCGCAAATGTTCATTACTAAATGCATATCGTGTTCAATAAGCAAAATAGTCATATTAAACTTACCTCGGATAAAATCAATTAATTCCATTAACTCTGTCGTTTCTCGAGGGTTCATGCCTGCTGCTGGTTCATCTAAAAGTAATAAGGAAGGGTGAGTAGCCAATGCTCGGGCAATTTCTAATCGGCGCTGTTCTCCGTAAGGTAAGTTTTTGGCCTTTTCTTCCGCCTTATGAGCTAAGTTCATGATTTTTAATAACTCATAAGCTTCATCCCGCATTTCTTTTTCTCCTCGGTAAAACTTCCCAAGACGGAATATAGCATGCATCATGTTATATGGAACATGTAAGTGCCTGGCAATTAAAACATTTTCTAAAACCGAAAGTTCACCAAACAAACGAATGTTTTGGAAAGTGCGGGTTATTCCTTTAGCAGCAATTTGGTAAGGCTTTAACCCTACTATGCTTTCGCCTTTAAAAATTATATCACCTGTGGTTGGAAGGTAAATCCCCGTTAAAAGGTTAAAAACCGTTGTTTTACCTGCACCGTTTGGTCCGATTAACCCAACTAAATCTCCTTCATTTAAGGTCAGATTTAAATCCTGAACTGCTTTTAATCCTCCAAAGCTAATCCCCAGGCTATGCGTCTGCAGAATGGCTGCCATGACTTACACCTCTCTTTTTCTGCAAAAGCTTAAAGGATAACTCATGGGTTCCAAGAAGGCCCTGTGGTCTAAATAACATTACCAAAATTAAGATTATGGCATAAATTATAAGTCGCAGTTCTGCTAAACTCTGTAAAAATGTAGAAATTAACGTCAGTACAATTGCCGCTACCACTGAGCCAGTGAGGCTCCCTTGCCCTCCTAAAACTACCATCACAAGTATATCAAAGGATTTTAAAAAGTTAAAAGCATTTGGTTCAATAAAGGTAATATAATGAGCAAGGAGTGCCCCGCCAATTCCAGCAAAAAATGAACCCATAGTGAAAGCTATAACTTTATATTTTGTAGTATTTATTCCCATTGCTTCCGCCGCAATTTCATTTTCTCGAACCGAAATACACGCCCGACCGTGGCTGGATTGAACAAAATTTTTGATAACTAAAACTGTAACCAACATGCAGCCAAAAGCCCACAGCCAATTAGTCCTCTGGGTTATTCCCATTAAGCCGTAAGCTCCACCTAAATAACTAATATTTGTTATTACCCCCCCGGATTATTTCTGCAAACCCTAAAGTAGCAATAGCCAAGTAATCACCTTTTAAACGCAAGGTAGGTATGCCAATTATAACGCCGCCAATACCCGCCACTATTGCTCCAACTAACAAGGATACAATAAAAGGAGCATTAAAATTTAAAGTCATAATAGCCGACGCATAAGCACCTAATGCCATAAATCCCGCGTGACCAATAGAGAATTGTCCCGTATAACCAACCACTAAATTTAAACTTACTGCAAGAATGATATTAATTGCGATAATAATTAAGTTTAACATCACAAAAGGACTAATGATTTCTGCTGAATACAAAACCTGAACTCCTACCATAAGCGCTATTAACAACAATGTTACTGCAAGATTTTCCTTTGTAAACCAATTTTTTAGCATTCCCTTTCACCTACACTTTCTCCCGAACGTTTTTCCCAAATAAGCCAGAAGGTTTAACTAATAAGATAATAATCAAAATCACAAAAGCTACGGGATCCCTATATAAAGAACTACCGTACCCACTTACTAAGGACTCGGTAATCCCTAAAATAAGCCCTCCGGTCATTGCTCCAGGTATACTTCCTATTCCTCCTAAAACCGCTGAAACAAAGGCTTTTAAACCGAACATAATTCCCATTAAAGGAAATACTTTATTGTAATATATTCCTACCAGCACTCCTGCTGCCGCAGCTAAAGCTGAACCAAGAGCAAAGGTGATGGATATTGTCGTATCCACATTTATTCCCATTAAACGAGCAGCTTGCATGTCATAAGAAACTGCCCGCATTGCTTTTCCAATTTTCGTATTATGAACTATATACTGCAGTAAAATCATTAAGATAACCGTGACCGCAATAATTAAAATTTCCCTATTTGATATGGTAATCTTTCCGCCAAGTAATGAATACGAAATCTCTTTAAAAACTTTCGGAAATGCTCGAGGTTGCGGACCCAGGAAAAACATTGTGGTATATTCTAAAAGAAGGGAAACACCTATTGCAGTAATTAAAATTACAATTTTTGGTGAGTTTCTTAAAGGACGATATGCCAATCTTTCGATAAAAATGCCTAAAATAGCACACACAATCATGGAAAAAATTAACGCTGGAACAAAAGACATTTTTAAAACCAAGGTCGCATATAGTCCTGCAAAGGCACCAAGCATGTAAACATCGCCATGGGCAAAATTGATGAGTTTTATAATACCATAAACCATAGTGTATCCTAAAGCAATTAAAGCGTAAATACTTCCCACTGATATTCCATTTATTAACTGCTGGATAAATTCCATCATATTAACCACCTCTAACCTAATTAAATTCATTTTTTAGGGGAGGAATATTCCTCCCCCTTTAATCTTTTAAGGATTTACATAAGCTTTATAGGTTTGCTTACCGTCTTTGTATTCCAAAATCACCAAGCTTTTAGCAGGATTGTGATTTTCATCTAAGGAGATTTTTGCAGTAACTCCTTCTACATCCTTGGTGGTCTTTAAAGCTTCTTTGATCTTTTCGGGTGTAGCTTCACCAGCCCGTTTAATGGCATCAACTAAAACAAGTACCGTATCATAACCTACTGCAGCCATTGCATCCGGTTCGCTGCCGTACTTTTCCTTATACTTTTTAACAAAGTCCTGAACTTTTGGATCAGGCATTAAAGACGAATAGTGATTGGTAATAAAGGTGTTATTAAGCGCAGCAGCACCAGCAATTTCAACAAGTTTTGGCGAATCCCAGCCATCACCACCGCCCATAGGAACATTAATACCAAGCTCCCGTGCTTGCTTTACAATTTGACCCACTTGCTCGTAATAACCAGGTACATAAATAAATTCAGGCTTTAAATTTTTAATCTTGGTTAATACCGAGCGAAAATCCTGATCTTGGGTAGTGTAGTTTTCATCAGCTAAAATTTCGCCACCGCCAGCTTTGAAAGCTTCTACAAAAAACTTAGCCAAACCCACCGAATAAGGAGCTGTATTATCTTTTAAAACAGCAACTTTTTTAAGCTTTAATTCATTCAAAACGAACTTTGCCATTGCCGTTCCCTGGAAAGGATCTATAAAGCAAGTACGGAAAATATACTCTCTTACCTTGCCTGTTTTAGGATCTACTGTAACATCAGGGTTAGTTGCCGAGGGCGAGATCACAGGAACTTTATTAGTTTCGGCAATATTAACATAAGATAGGGTATTGCCAGAAGTACACGAACCAATAATAGCAACTACTTTATCTTGGGTAATTAACCGAGTAGCAACCGAAGCGGCTTCTGTATTATCAGACTTATTGTCATACTTGACTATTTCAATCTTTTTACCAAGAACTCCACCAGCATTGTTAATTTCATCTACTGCTAACATAATTCCATTTAAGCCTGATTGACCCAATGTGGCAACATTTCCCGACAGCTCTAAGTTTGCTCCAATTTTTATAGCATTGCTACTCTCAGACTTATTTCCACACGCCGAAGTAAACAAAAGTAAAAACGATAATAAACCTAATGCTACTACCCTAACAAAGCCTTTACGCACGGCCTACCATCCTCCTTTAAAATTTTCTGTTTTTTAATAATAGTCTTACACTTTTTTTGCTATAAGCACCTAATCTGTCCTGCTACACCCCTTTCCTTTTTAAAAGGGTGCAAATCCGCTGCAAATTCTGCTGGCTATTATAATCATTTTAAAAACATATCTACGATTTTCTCATTTTTCTTTATTTTTCTTAAAATATTCAGTATACATTAGGTACGTCCTATTAGTAACCATTTTCACCTCCTTGTGCTCCTTTTTTCAAATTTGAATTAATTTGTGGTATAATAAAAATGATCTTCATATTTTAAAAAGGTTTTTTAGGAGATAATATTTGGTATAAAGTTTGATGGAAAATTAAATTTGAGGGCTAATAATTAAAAAAGCAAAGGCACCTTTCTTCTAAAGGCGCCTTTGCCTTCTTTTCTATTTACTTTCTGCATTAATTATACTTGCTTTTCTTTGTTTTGTCAATATGCAAAAAGAAAAAAGAATGAGTACGAATATTTTAGGTGAGACAAATAACTTTTTAGTTACATTTCCCGATATAAAGTGGAATACAATATGATGCAAAAATTGAGAAGTAGTCAAAATGAAGTGGAAACGGCATTACGATCATGCTTCCGGACCACAGCGCATAGAGACACGATTAAAATCTATTCCAGAGTATATGGATGAGTACGACGAAAGTACAGACATGGTAAGGATAGCCGGTGTGATTAGGAATGGTGGTTTTAGGTATCTCGTAAACATGCTTAAATTAATTGCAGACGCTTTTAGACAAGGTTTGATGGAGTTACCTGGGATGGATAAGAATGCACTTGTACAGGCAGTTATTCTGCATGATATCGGGAAAGTACAGCCGGACTTGAAGATAGGAGATATAGTAAATCCGAAAGAAGCGTTTGAAAAGGGTTATCTTCATGCATTTCGAAGTGCTGATTTAAGCAAGGCGTTATATAATATAGACAGTAAGGTGTATTATTTGATAAAGTATCATCATCTTGAGAATGGACTGCCGTCCGATTTCCCTGAGATTCTTTTGCCAATGTACAGATTTTTCAGATTAATCGATGGCCTTTCAGCTTGAATTACTCGCAGAGGTTCTAAAGTATTGATGAAGACAAATGGTACCAGAATTTATGTGAAGGAAAAAAGCAGTTTTCCCTCTTACAATCAGGAAATTGAAATGGACATTATATGGCTTTAAACACCTAAGCCATTAGTAACAATATAAAGAGATGATTGCTTAGTTTTGTTTTTCATAGGATTTCCTCCGTTTTGTGAATTTTGTATTTCTCTATATAAGAATTTGACAAAAGCGGGGGAATTCCTTTGAAAATATATAGCAGAACCCCTTAATTTATGAGGATTTTGGGGTTCTGCAAAAACCTAAAAGTAATTATGGAATTAGGAGGGGTTAGTGTGAAAGTAAAATAGTTAAATTTGGGCATGACAAAAAGGGCACCAAATGAAGCTGCCCAAAGCCAAATAATGGTAACATATAATGTTTAAGTAATTTTTGGAGGGATAATAGTACAACCTTCTTTTTCTAAAAGTTTAATAGCTTTCTTAATATATTGTTGCCTATGCAATAGAGACAAGTGAGGATCATACGAGCAATAGCAACAATTGCCCGTTTATGACCGCGGCGCTTTTTAATACGTTCATATTTAATCCTAAAATAAGGATTCTTTTTATCCCTAATTGCTGCATTGGCACACTGTATTAAGAGAGGTTTTAAGTAAACACCTGCTCTTGAGACATGGACAGATTTTTTCTTACCTGCACTTTCGTTGTTTTGAGGAGTAAGACCAGCCCAAGAGCAAAGGTGCTTGTCAGATTTAAAAACTGTCATATCCGTGCCGATTTCAGCGATGATATAAGTTGCCGATTTTTCGGTTATGCCAGGTAGGGTAACAGAGATATCAATCAAGTCTTGATAAGGTTTGGCTAATTGAGAAATGGCTTTATCCAACTCAGAAACACAAAGATTGATAAAGTCATAGTGTTTTCTGCAAACCTTCATCTTGACTGATTGATCAACCCTAGAGATAAAAATTAAAATATATAGACATTGACTGAATATCCAGCACAAAAACACTAAGGAATTGCTTATACAATGATTAGTGTACGTGATCAAAGTCACACTTATTTGTGCTTGAGAAGATATTCTACACATGTTAAAATGCGGACTTGAGTCCAATGAGTGGTAAAAATAATTCCACTCCCTCCTCCGTGCTTTGTAGTATATCTATATATTTTAAAGAAATTATATCAAAAATATCGCTCAATAGCACACTTTCATTACAATTTGTGCTTGAGCAAAGCGAAAGGATGTGGGTTAAAATGAACGAGGTTATTTCTGCTATCAAGACGAGAAGAAGCATAAGGAAATTCAAACCTGAGCAGATAAAAGATGAAGAGCTTAATTTAATACTGGAAGCGGCCATTTATGCACCCAGTGGCCACAATGAGCAACCCTGGCACTTTACCGTAATACAAAATAAAGAATTGATCGATCATTTCAGTAGGGTTACCAAGGAAGCCATGGCAAAATCGGATATAGATTGGATATCCAGCATGGGCCGAAGTGAAAAACTGCATCTTTTCTATAACGCACCTACACTCGTGGTGGTTTCCGGTAGAAAGGATGCCTATTCGCCCTTAGCGGATTGTTGTGCAGCCATTCAAAACATGCTGCTAGCCGCTCACAGTATTGGATTAGGCTCATGCTGGTTAGGGCTCACAAGCTTCCTCTTTGAAATGGAAGAGGAAGTAGCAAAGCTCAATCTCCCGGAGGGCTATAAACCATATTTTACCGTAGCCTTAGGATATCCAGACCTGAAAAAGGAGCTTAAGACACCTGAAAGAAAAAAGGATGTAGTGAATTATATACGATAACTTTGGTTCGATGATAATTTTAAAACTCCATTCAACTGGAATGGAGTTTTTTCTTGTGCGCCCGGCATGGGCGATAACTTGGTGGTGAAAGTCCACTACGGGTTTGGCAGTAAGTGTGTTAGAGTTGAGCAGCGAATATGGCATATCAAAATTAACAATATCAGGCTGGTTAAAAAAATCAAGGAAAATAAGTATTTCCGGAATAACGTAAAAAAATAGGTATACCTTTCAATAAGGTGTATTTGGAGAAAAATGTTAACTGTCAATGGTTAACCTAAAAAAACGGGGTATTTCATGTATAACAGCATTTTACATTGTACAATAAAATGCAATCAGAGGAGAGAAATGTATGTACCAAAATATTAGTACCCACTCAAGTTGTGGGCATATTTTTTGAAAGCGTAAAATTTGTGTAGGAGAAGCGACGTTAAAATCTTTTAATGAAAAGTTTATTTAAACTGTTTCCTACAAAAACTTTACACCATCCAGCCACTCCCCACCCATTTAAAGAACAAATATTTGTGGTAAAATAATATAAAAGAACTTTTAAGAAGGGAGATGTATTTTCTATGAAAATTGGTATTATAAGTGATACTCACGGAGATTATAAATCATGGGAAAAAGCGTGGAATTTTTTAAATAAGACAGAAGTTATTTTTCATGCAGGTGATGTATTATACCATGGACCACGTAATTCAATTCCTGAAGGATATAATCCACAAAAACTTTCGAATGCATTAAATACCTGTCCTATTCCTTTGCTCATTGCTCAAGGGAATTGTGATGCCTTTGTAGACCAAATGATGCTTGATATCCCTATACAAACACCCTATGTTTTCTCTATAATTCACGGAAAGAGATTCATGATTCAACATGGTCATAATATTTCCGATGAAGATATACATAATTTAATTCGTAAATATAAATTAGATTTTTTTGTGACAGGACATACCCATATTCCTCTACTAAAAAAAATCGATAGTTGTGTATTGATTAATCCCGGTTCAACATCTCTCAGCAAACGTGAGGATGAAATTAATTCGGTAGGACTTATTGAAGAGAGAACTGTCCAAATAATAGACTTGGAAACAGGAAAAGATATTTTATTTCTTGAATTTTAACTTAGATTTGGCAAGTAGTAGGCAAATTAAAATTTAACTTCCATAAATATAAAATATTGATGCTTTATTGCGAACTTTGCACTTGAAAATTATATAGTTTCACTGTGGTAACAATTGCTATATTGCTTTTTACAGTTAACTTCCTTATGCCTCTATTCAGCTATTTTGTTATTTTACCTGCCGAATTCAAGATAAAATAAAAAAATAAAGCAAATTTGACAAATCATTTTTAGATAGCCGCAAAAGTAAAATCAGGAAAGGCAATCCCTTTCCTGACTCAACAATCAGTTCTTTATTTATTAACCAATTTCAATGCTTCTTCAATAACAGCTTTAGCGTTTTTTATAGCTTTTTGAGCTTCAACTTTATAGATGGGCTTATCTTTAAATCGAGATTCTTCTTTAACTGCTACATCTGCTGCGAAAATAACAAGATCTGCTTCATCAACTTCCTTCTGAGTTATTTTATTCTCTATGCCAATTGAACCTTGCGTTTCAACTTTAATTTTGTGCCCAAGTTTTTTTGCTGCACTCTCTAATGCTTCAGCCGCCATATAGGTATGAGCAATACCTGTAGGACAAGCTGTAACTGCAACTATTTTCATATTCCATCCCTCTTTCTATAAAATTTTGTAAATTATTTACATAATCTTGAAACTATTTTTAGTTTTACTCAGCAACTTCACTTTCATCTTCAACTTCTTCAATAACAGGTTTTTTTAATGCATTTACCATTAATGAGTAACCGCAATACCTATTAGTACAGCTACTATAAACATGATTTTATTATCTACAACTGGTAACACAATAGGTCCACCATGTGGTGCATGGTCTCCAACCTTCCCTATTGCTGCTATCGCAGCACCTATAGATGAGCCTACCATTATAGATGGTATTACTCTTAATGGATCGGCTGCAGCAAAAGGTATAGCACCTTCTGTGATACCAATCATCCCCATTGCAAGTGCACCATACCCTGCTTCCTTTTCTGCTTTAGTGTACTTGTTTGGTGCTAACAATGTAGCAACACCCATCCCAAAAGAAGCTGTACCAATATCCATCATACTTTTTAACACTGGATTTGTAACAACTGCACCTTTACCAGCCTGCACACCACTTAATGCAATTGAAAAAGCTATTAAAACACCACCTATGACAACTATAGGTATCATGTAAGATACGCCTGTCATTAAATATTCTCTAATCCTTTTTAATTCTTCGTTCATCGTATTTTTATCCTCCTTATCTATTTTGTTTTTGTTTATTTTTAACTTACTTGGATATCACTTAAAGCATTTAAAATTTCCTCGACAGTTACTGCTTTTTTTAGCATTTCAATAAAACTATCATTCATTAATTTTCGTGATAACTGTGACAATATCTTAAGATGAACATTATCCACATTTTCTTCAGGCACCCCTAAGAGAAAAATTAAATTGACAGGTTTGCCATCTAATGAATCCCATTCTATTCCATCAGTTGTTTTACCAAATACTATCATCGCCTCCTTTACAGCTTTTGATTTTCCATGTGGTATTGCGATTCCATTCCCCACCCCCGTTGTATATGCTTTTTCTCTATCAAGCACACTTCTCGCATACTCCTCTACAGAAGTTATTTTCCCTTCTTTTTGCGCTAATTCCGCCAATTTTATAATTGCCTCTTCTTTGTACCATTTAACAATTGCTTATCATTGCTTAAATCAAGAGATAATGCCCTTTCAGCAATATTTATAATTTCTTTTGACATAATAACCGCTAGCTCAATACTTTCTTCATCTTCCAACTCTAAATTCACATCTTCAATTTTATTTTGCTGCATTTTAGTACCAATGATATGCAATACAATATATCCTATTTCTGATTCAGGAAGAACTACATTAAATTTCGCTTCTATCTCTTTCGCCATCTGTTGAGCTATTACATATTCATCTTTTTGCTTTAGATTATTTAAGACCGCCTTTGATAATTTAACATCTTTTTTATGCTTTAGTCTTTCGATAGAAATAGCTACATGTATAACCAAACTTATAAAAGCCTCATCCGAAAATCTAAATTTGAGTTTTGATTCAGCATTACTAAC
This sequence comes from Thermoanaerobacter kivui, assembly GCF_000763575.1. NCBI lineage: Bacteria > Bacillati > Bacillota > Clostridia > Thermoanaerobacterales > Thermoanaerobacteraceae > Thermoanaerobacter > Thermoanaerobacter kivui. The sequence continues at coordinate 604,055 of NZ_CP009170.1, read as the reverse complement.
TATTTTTTCAAGTTGCTTGTAATCAATATCAAAAAGTTCCCTTAATTGCATTAATGTTCTATAATCTATCCTACCAGTGTAATCATTATATAAAAATTCTTTTAATTCTTTTTGTTCTTTAGTTGAAACAATTAAGCTTGCCACTGCATTTCGCCAATTCTCTTCATCGCCTACCACTTTAATGCCATAGTTAGGTTTTTTTAGAAGTTTTAGATTAAATTTGTTAAGCCATTTTTCAACACTTTGTAAGTCTTTGTGTATTGTAACCCTACTTACATAAAGTTCCTCCGCTAGTTCTTTTGTAGTTACACTTCCTTTACTCATAAACAATCGCTTTAAAATGTAGTTTTTTCTTGCTTCAGGCGAAAAAGGTTCTTCAAAGTCTAAACTCTTTTTAATCTCATCAGCAAGCTCAAGCTTTTTATTTCTAGGCCCCTCTAGTACAATACCTACTCTTGGTTTTTTGATAATTTTTACGCCTTTTTGTTGTACAAATTCTTCAGCTTTTTTTAAATCATTCCTTATTGTTTTATTCGATACTTTCAGTGTATTTGCGATATAATCAACCGTAAGTGGCTGTTCGCTATTTAAAAGCATATTTATAATCTCAAGTATCCTATCCATAATTAATCACCCTTTTACCACATTTAATGTGGTAACTATATCAAAAGATAAAACAAAAAAGACCAGGAAAATATTCTCCCAGTCTTTTCTTTAAGCCTTTTTCACACTTCATATATGGCAATTTTGTTTCTTCCTTTATTGCATTAAGCCAAGCTATTAAATGGCAGATGATAAAAACTAATCCGTGTGACAATATAGATCTACCAAAACAAACAAGGCAGAAAATAAAGTACTAACACCAGAGCAAGCCAAAAAGTTTTTAGAAGCCTGTCCTTACAATAGACTAGGAGCATTATTCGAAGTGCTTTTACCTGATATGCAAAAACAAGCTACAGCAAAGGTTGAGGAAATGTTATTTTGATTTCGCACACAAAAAGGGTTCGACACAATGCCGATACCCTTACATTTCGCATAAATACTGGTGCGCCATTAGGGACTCGAACCCCAGGCCCGCTGATTAAGAGTCAGCTGCTCTACCAACTGAGCTAATGGCGCACGGAAAATAATATTATTATTTAACTTTCTTTCATCTGGTGCGCCCTGTAGGATTTGAACCCACGACCTCCAGGTTCGAAGCCTGTCACTCTATCCAACTGAGCTAAGGGCGCAATAATTAATTAAAATGGAGCGGACAACGAGACTCGAACTCGCGACCCTCACCTTGGCAAGGTGATGCTCTACCAACTGAGCTATGTCCGCATTTTCATGGTGCGGGAGAAGGGACTTGAACCCATATGCCACTTTAGGCACTAGAACCTGAATCTAGCGCGTCTGCCAATTCCGCCACTCCCGCTTAAATTTAAACCCTTACTCTGTAATCTCTTGAAAATGGTGACCCATCCGCGACTCGAACGCGGGACACCCTGCTTAAAAGGCAGGTGCTCTACCTCCTGAGCTAATGGGTCATGTATTGGCTGGGATGGCAGGATTCGAACCTACGAATGCCAGAGTCAAAGTCTGGTGCCTTACCACTTGGCTACATCCCAGCATGGGGTGGATAGTGGGACTTGAACCCACGACCTCCAGAGCCACAATCTGGCGCTCTAACCAACTGAACTATATCCACCACAGAATAAATGGTGCGCCTGGAGAGATTCGAACTCCCGACACACGGCTTAGAAGGCCGTTGCTCTATCCAACTGAGCTACAGGCGCATACTGGAGCGGGTGATGGGAATCGAACCCACGTAACCAGCTTGGAAGGCTGGGGCTCTACCATTGAGCTACACCCGCACATCGATTAATTGCCAGAGTCAAAGTCTGGTAGTTCCTCACTTAGTTTCTTAATCCGTCTGACATTTTTAGATTATATCAGATGCCATTCTCTTTGTCAACACTCATTTTCTAAAAAAATTTTATTGTATAATTATTCCTTTAGTCGTAGACAAGTCGTGTAAGAGTATGCTTAGAGCATACTCTTACACCTGTCTTTTATGCTTCTTTCATGACTGCTACTTCTTCTAAATTTATAAGCCGTGGGAATATGCCGCTTTTATCAATCGTGACTAAAGCTATAGTCCTTTTTGACCCTTCTCTTGGCAGTGACGGACTCCCAGGATTTAAAAGTAAAATATCCTGATGCCTTGAAATCATAGGAATGTGAGTGTGTCCAAAAAAGACTGCATCTACTCCTAATTCTCTACCTTTTTCTAAAATCGTTTGGTACTCGTATTTGACGTAGTACCTGTGGCCATGAGTTAATAATATTTTTTTGCCTTCTATTTCAATTATTTTTTCCAATTCATCTTTTGTAGGAAAGTCACAATTTCCTTTTACATACTCCAATGGAATTCCAAATTCTTGTGATAATTGAATGACATCTGACGCGTTGTCTCCTAAATGGATAATATAATCTATCCCTTTAAGTTCGCGCATTTTTTTTCTCACTAACGTCAGCATGCCATGGGTATCGCTAACAACTGCCAAAATCATTTATCTTCCTCCAAACCTTTAAAAAGATAATTTTTAAGTTTTTTAAGAGCCAGCGACCTGTGGCTTATTTTGTTTTTTTCATCCATGCTGAGCTCTGCCAAGGTTTTTCCTAATTCCTCTACGTAAAATATTGGGTCATAGCCAAAACCGTTTTGTCCTCTGGGATGGTCCAAAATATACCCATCTAGTCTTCCCTCTAACACAACTTCTTCATCTTTGTTGATAACTGCTATAACCGTTTTAAAATACGCTTTTCGCTTATCAAAAGGAACACCTTCCAACATTTGTAGCAACTTTTTGTTATTGTCCTCAAAAGTAGCATTTTCTCCTGCAAACCTCGCAGAATAAACTCCTGGTTGACCATTTAAATACTCTACGAAAAGACCTGTATCATCTGCTATAACTATTGCATCAACTTTGCCTTTTAAAAACCGCGCTTTAATAAGTGCATTTTCTTCAATGGTATGTCCCATCTCTTTTACATCCTCTTTTATGTTCAAATCTGCCATAGAATAAATTTCCACCGGATAACCCTCAAAATATTTCTTTATTTCCTCAGCTTTGTGAGGATTGTGTGTCGCTACCGCTATTTTCAACTGCATCAACTCCTATTTTATCAGCAATGTCAGAAAGAACTTCTTTTTGTATTCGGATAATCTGTTCAATTCCATACTCTGCAAGATTCAATAGTTCAGTTAAATTTTCCTTGGTAAAAGGTCCTCCTTCTCCTGTACCCTGAATTTCGACGATTTCGCCCTTGTCCGTCATTACCACGTTCATATCCACCAATGCATTCGAATCTTCATTGAAAGACAAATCTAAAAGTTTGTTTCCCTCTACAATGCCTACACTAACCGCTGCTACAAAACTTTTAAGTGGAAGTCTAGAAATATCGCCTTTTTCCACAAGTTTGTAAAGGGCATCCGCCAGCGCAACAAAAGAACCAGTAATAGATGCAGTCCTTGTACCACCATCTGCTTGAATGACATCACAATCTATCCATATGGTTTTTTCTCCTAACACATGTAAATCTACGACAGACCTCAATGCCCTTCCTATAAGTCTCTGTATTTCCATTGTCCTTCCTGATGGCCTTCCTTTTGTCACTTCTCTTTGCGTCCTCGTTTCAGTTGCCCTTGGCAACATCGCATATTCGCTTGTTATCCATCCTTTACCTGTGCCTTTTTGAAATGGAGGTACTTTATCCTCAATGGAGGCAGTACAAATGACTTTTGTGTTTCCCATCTCAATTAGCACTGAACCTTCAGCAAACTTATTAAAATTTCTCGTAATTTTTATAGGTCTCAGTTCATTAAATTCTCTTCCATCAATCCTGTTCATTTCTTCAACCCTTTCGTTTTATAAAAAATAGTTTAATGTTAATTTATCCTGTTTTGTCATTCAATATTATTTTAAAACCTTTATTAATATTTTACAAGAACATGAAGGTAAAAAAATCTGGTTTAAAAAAAACCAGACCGTTAACGATTATTATTTGCATCATTTGTGTTATATACTGAATTAGAAACAGTCGTAGAAATAGAGCCCTCTTTTAATCTCTTAAAATATTCTACAATTCCATTATATATTCCTTGAGCTACTTTCCATTGGAAGGCATCGTCCTGAAGCAAAGCAGCATCATCAGGATTGGTTATAAAAGCTGTTTCGATAAGTATTGCCGGCATTTTTGTATTTTTTAACACTGACAAATTAGGCCCTTCTTTAAGCCCTCTGTTTACAGTGTTAATCTCTTTCATTAAGTTGTCATGGATGATTTGAGCAAAAGTCTTGTTGTCTCTTGTGTCTCCCTTGTATCCATTTGGATAATACCATATTTCTGTGCCTTTAGGAGTTGGAGTCCCAAAAGCATTGGTGTGTATGCTTATAAATACATCTGCTCCTGAATTGTTTGCTTCCTGTGACCTTGTAATAAGGTCTACAAACACGTCAGAATCTCTAGACATCATAGTTCTAAATCCGCCTTTTGTAAGAAGATTATTTAACTTTAAAGCAATCGCCAAATTTATATCAGATTCTCTTATATTTCCTACCCCTGTCGCACCAGGGTCACTTCCCCCATGTCCAGGATCTATGTAAATAAGGGGCATTTCATTCGACTGAGACTTCAAGACCAACATTATAATGTTTTTATCGAGTATTTTTACAGAATAATCCGCTTTCCCAGTAGTATCTGCCACCACTCTCACTGTATCGTTGTTATACTGTGAATACCTTATAGCCGTTATAACATTTCCTTGCACTGTTATCTGACCAGCTTTACTTCCATCTGGCATTTTAAGAATAGCATCTGATATGTCAACAACTATCTTATTATCTCCAACTTTTTGAGTATTAAAGTGTTCTGCATCGCAATTGATTATAACTTTGTCATAATCTCCTTCTTTTACAAAACTTATTCCTGTTACCTCGCTTGTCCCAACATCAAAATAAATCGTTAAGCTGGTATTGTCTTGCGATTGGGTAATATTATAAGGAACCACATCTGTTAAATATATTACCGCTCGCACTTTAGGAACAGGTTGCGTTTGGTTTTGTGCGATTACCGCATTTACCAGGTTTTTTCTATTTATATTTATATTTGTTTTCCCTTTACTCCATATGGCGTTTTCTACATCCACATAAATTCTAATATTCCCAGGTTCTTCTATCATTCCTTGATTGTACTTTATAGGCTTGTCTGCTCTAATATTCACAGAAAACACACCGCTATTATAGCTTGTACTAAAATCCGTTATATTTGTAATTTTAGGCGGAGAAGTGGTATTTATCTGGTAATTTTTTTGGTCCCATTCTACTTTGTACCCAAAGGTTTCAAATAAAAATCTAAAGGGGATATATGTATATCCTTCGTTGCCAATTTCTATTATTCTCGCAGGAGCTACTAACTTAACTTCTTTCCCATCTACTAAAGCAATATCACTTCCAATGGTCAATTTAACCGTCTTATCTTTTGTTATAGTGACAGATTTAGTATTTCCATCCCACTCTACTTTAGCTCCGAATCCATTTTCTGAAATTACTCTCACAGGAATTAATGTGCTATCTTTTAAAATCAAAGGCGGGGTCTTGCCTGTGTCAAAATTTTGACCATCTATTTTAATTGTGACATCTGGCACGTTATAATAAAAAGGCTTGCTGTCTACTAAAATAGTGTTCTTATAAGCAAAAACCGTACTGTAAAATGCTAAAATTGCTACAACCACTGCAACAAATAATCCTATTTTTTTCACGAAAAGCCCCCCTTTTTGTGAAAAAATCGACTTCAAGTATATCATAATACATCAATATTACAAAATGATTACAAACTCATTACAATTTCTTAACTTTATTAGTAATTACATATATGGTATCGGTTAAATGGATTAGTTTTTTGAGTTTTAGGAAAAATAAAATTGGAGGTGAAAATTGTGACTAACATAAATTGCACAGCTGATTGTATTTACCAAAAAGAAGGAAAGTGTACTTTATATAACATTTCAGAGGCTACAAAAATTGATAATAACATTGGCAATGACTCTAACAATAAAAATACTACCATTGATTGCCCTTATTATAGAAAAAAAAAGCAGCAATTTTAGCTGCTGTATAAAGGGCTATTTTATTAGAAAAGGCGCATAAAACAAATTGGTAAACAACGCATCTACAATTACCAGGTTATGAATAGTGTTTAAAATATTAAAAACCATTCAAAATTTTATTAAACACTATTCTTTGTTAGGCTATGTTCAGCCTAACTGGGTGTAACCCCACACCCTCTATCCCCTCCGCAAATGCTTTGGGGAATACTTTTCTTATAATGTTGTACGCGCTGTTTACATCTGCATTTATTAAAATTCCTTTATTACTTTTAAATAGTCCCCTCTTTATCCTTCGATGTGGATTGTAGTTTGTTTTATTAACTTCTTCTCCATCTAAAAAACTGCAACCACTGGTGTAACTCTCTTCTACAAGTATGAAGTTTATCTCTTCTTCTTCGCATTTATATTTGAGCATGTTTATAAAGTCATAAAAAGGAACACTTACAAAGTTTTGATTGTTTATTTTTCCTAATTCTATTTCCTGCTTCCATCCAGAATTGTATCCAACTACAAGTGTATCTACGTCGTATTGTTTACACCAATTAACTATGAATCTACTTATCTTGTGCATAAGGTCTTTTATCTTGTTGTCTCTTTTTATTGATAACTTTTTGATTCTGTTGCTGCTACCTCTATTACCTACATAGCTCATCAATTCTGCTTTTTTCTTGTTGTAATACTGATTTATTGACTTAATAACTTTGCCATTAATAGCAACACTTCTACCATTTTTCTTTTTATATTTTGGTAGTTTAGGTCTACCATTAAACTTCTTTTTATCCTTTTCCCATTCTTTTATTGCTCTGAAAAATGATTTCCAATTTCTATCGAGAAGTCTTAGGGTTTGTTGTGCAGTCTGGGCAGGCAGATTTTTATAAGTTTCGTGTTCTTTTAATATTCCATTGAGCTTTCTGTATCTTATCCATTTGTTGTTATTTATAAACTCTGTCTTATGATGTAGTTAGCATAATTATATAGATTTTTTGTCGCAAAGCATATTTTATCACAATACTGCCACAGCTCATGATTTCTATTTATCTGAATTTGTTCTACTCTCTTGGTTATTATCATCAAACACCTCACTTTCTAAAAGTTTTTTTATTTTTTGAACTTTTCTTATAGCAATTCAGTAAACTTATAATTTCTTCAATTATTTCTTGAGAATCAAGTTTCTCATTTCCAACTTCTGATACAACAATTATCTCAGTGTTAAATTTTCTAAATAAATGTTTAAACAACTCAAATCCTACTCTGCATAACTCTACAGGAATAGACCACCTTTGTGCTTTTATGTCATAGGAAAGATAATAAAGTTTTTTATGAAAATTTTTTTTACGCCATTTGAGAAGGATAAATTTGCGATATTGCAAAACCGGTATCATTAGTCCAAATTCCATATACACTTCCCCCATCCCAAAAAAGGGGTGAAGGCATATTTAAATTTTTCTCACCAACAGTCAAGTCTCTGCTCCACATATCGGAAGGATTACTCGAAAAAACTTTTAAAAACTCATAAAAATGATAAGAAATTAAGAGGAGAGAAATTATCACGACTAATAGAATTGACACAGCCTTTTTAGACATTTTATCCCTTCTTTTTAGAATTTTAAAAAAAAGCACTCGCTACACGTGCCTTTCAGTTTGTTGACAAAGTTAAAAAATATTCAAAGGAGATATTTTGCATCGTCGCTCCGATGTTCCAAAGCGACAAAACTAAAGCTCGACCTTCGGGCTCCGGCAGGGTACCGGGCACAATCGGCATCCATGCCTTAAGGTGCCCGCCTCCGCCATCCATGGCTTCGGCCCTGCCTCCACCCTCGGTCTTGCTAAGTTTCCCGGCACTCAAGTAGGAGAGTTTGATAAAGCAAAAATAGAAAAAACAAGCATACTTACTTGAGTGCCGGGTCGCTTTGTCACAAGTCGCTCCTTATGCAAAATATCTTCTTTACGAAAGTTTGTCAACAGTCTGAAAGACACTCGCTACAAGTGCCTTTTTATTTATTAAAAAGATGACAAGCAACAAAATGACCGCTACCCACTTCTTTAAGTGGAGGAGTTTGTTCTTTGCAAATATCCATCGCATATTTGCATCTCGTTCTAAATCTACAACCAGGGGGTGGATTTATTGGGCTTGGCACGTCACCTTCAAGTATTATTCTTTCTCTTTTTCTCTCTACATTAGGGTCAGGTATAGGTACCGCTGACAAAAGTGCCTGAGTATAAGGATGTAGCGGATTAGAGTAAAGCTCAGCGCTACTAGTCATTTCCACAATCATTCCTAAATACATTACAGCAACATTATCACTTATATGCCTTACCATGCTCAGGTCATGAGCAATAAACAAGTAGGTAAGACCTTTTTCTTGTTGCAAATTCATCAAAAGATTTACAATCTGAGCTTGTATAGACACGTCTAAAGCAGATATAGGTTCATCAGCTATGATAAAATCTGGTTCTATAGCCATTGCCCTCGCTATACCAATTCTTTGTCTCTGACCACCTGAAAATTCGTGAGGAAATCTATTAGCATGTTCTCTATTTAATCCTACCATCTCTAAAAGTTGATATATTCTTTCCATCCTTTCTTTTCCAGTATAAAGTTCGTGTATGTCAATTCCTTCACCAATGATATCCCCAACCGTCATACGGGGATTTAAAGAGGCATAGGGGTCTTGGAAAATCATTTGCGCTCTTCGGGCAAATTTCTTTCTTCCTTCGTAAGTTAGATGGTTAACTTTTTCTCCATCAAATATAATTTCTCCTGCCGTTGGCTCATAAAGTCCTATTATGGTACGGCCAGTCGTAGATTTGCCACACCCCGACTCTCCCACCAAACCTAATGTTTCTCCTTTTTTAATGGTAAAGCTTACATCATCTACAGCTTTTAAAATGCCACCACTAACATGAAAATATTTTTTTAGATTTTTTACCGCGAGCAAAACTTTGTTATCACTCATCTACTGTTACCCCCATTCCAAATGGATTAGCAACTTTTGGAGCATAGGGGTGTTTAAGCCAACAAGCAACTTGCTGAGTCTCTGATTCTTTAGTGACCTCTGGCGGAGCTTCATAACATATTTTCATAGCATAATCACACCTTACTGCAAAAGGACATCCAACAGGTGGTGCAAAAAGGTCAGGCGGTGTCCCAATAATCGGTACAAGTTTTTCTTTATTCTTTGCATCTAAGCGAGGAACCGACTTTAATAGCCCCCAAGTATAAGGATGTTGTGGGTTATAAAATATTTCATCTACTGTACCTCTTTCAATAATTTTACCTGCATACATTACCACAACTCTATCCGCTATATCAGCAACAACTCCAAGGTCATGAGTAATAATAATTATTGAAGTATTAAATTGTTTTTGCAAATCTTTCATCAAATCTAAAATCTGAGCTTGTATTGTAACGTCTAAAGCTGTAGTTGGCTCATCTGCAATTAATAATTTAGGTTTACAAGCTAGAGCAATAGCGATCATCGCCCTCTGTCTCATTCCACCTGAAAATTCATGAGGATATTGATGAATTCTTTTTTCAGCATTTGGAATTCCAACAATGTCCAACATTTCTTTAGCCCTTTTTATAGCTTCTGCTCTAGTTACATCTTCATGTTTTAAAATTACTTCAGCAATTTGATTACCTACTGTCATTGTAGGATTCAAAGAAGTCATAGGATCTTGGAATATCATACCAATTTCTGAACCTCTTATTGATTGCATCTCTCTATCTGTATAATTAGTTATATCTTTTCCATCAAATATGATTTTCCCACCTTTTAATCTCCCTGGAGGTTCAGGGTTTAGTTTCATTACTGCATGCATTGTCACAGACTTACCACAACCAGATTCGCCAACGATTGCCAAGGCTTCTCCTTTATACACTTCAAAGCTTACGCCTCTTACGGCTTTAACCTCCCCGGCATAGGTATCAAAAGAATACTCCAAATCTCTTACTTCTAACAATACTTCTTTTTTTTCCATGTCAATTCCTCCTTATTTGCGCAACCTTGGGTCAAGAGCGTCTCTTAAACCATCACCTAATAAGTTGAAAGAGAGCATTGTTATACTTATGAAAAACGCCGGGAAGAACAATTGGTAAGGATACATGAGCAATACATTTGTAGCATCATTAGCTAAAGTTCCCCAACTTGCTAAAGGAGGCTGTACACCTAAACCTATATAACTTAAGAAAGCTTCTGTAAAAATTGCAGCAGGAACGTCGAAAGTTATAGAAACTATTATTGGACCTAAAGTATTTGGAATTAAGTGCTTCATAATTATTCTTCCGGGAGAAGCTCCTAAAGTTTTCGCCGCCATCACAAATTCTTGTTCTTTTAACTGCAAAACTTGCCCTCTTACAAGTCTTGCCATTCCTACCCAACCTGTTATAACCATTGCGGTAATTATAGTAACAATCCCAGGTCCCATAACAAGCATAAGCAAAATAACTAATATAAGATAAGGTATTCCATACAAAATATCTACAATACGCATCATAACATTGTCAACTTGTCCTCCAAAGTATCCTGAAATTCCCCCGTAAATTACACCAATGATACCATCCAGTAAAGCCGCTGCAATACCTATAGTAAGGGATATTCTTGCTCCCATCCACGTCCTTACAAATAAATCTCTGCCCAGATAATCCGTACCAAACCAATGCTCAGCAGATGGCGGTTTATTTGTCATCATAAGGTTTTGGTCAGAATATTTGTAAGGTAATAAATAAGGCCCTATGATCGCCATTATGCCCAATAAGATAAGAAACACCAAAGATGCCATTGCAACTTTATTCATTTTAAGCCTTCTCCATGCGTCTTGCCAGTAAGTCATACTGGGACGAATTATTGCTTGACTTTCCTCAATATTTGGTCCTACTCTTTCAAATTTCTCTCTTGTAATTTCAACCACAATTATTTACCCCCTTTAGAAAGCCTTATTCTTGGATCTATGAAGCCATATGTTATATCAACAAGGAACATCATAAATACAAGTATAACGCTATAGAAAATAGTTGTCCCAAGTATCATGGTATAGTCGTTGTTATATATACTTTGAACAAAATACTTGCCAAGCCCAGGTATTCCAAAAATTCTTTCAATAACAAATGTACCAGTCACAATTCCCGCAATCAATGGTCCTAATACAGTTATTATTGGTAAAATGGCATTTCTTATCATATGCCTCCAAACAATCTCAAAAGAAGAAAGTCCTTTTGATTTAGCAGTCTTTATATAGTCCTGTCCAATTACATCAAGCATGCTTGCTCTCATTAAACGAGAAATTATTGATAATGAAGCAAAAGACAAAGCTACCGATGGAAGTATAGTATGAGCAAAAGTTCCCCATCCTGACACAGGAAGCCATCTTAGTTTTGATGCTATCCAATACTGCAATAATGTAGCAATTATAAAATTAGGAACAGACCTTCCTATAATCGCCAAAATCATTGAAACATAATCCCAAAAACCATTTCTGTTTAATGCCGCCACAATTCCAAGAATCAATCCTAAAAATACTCCTATTATTATTGATTGCATTCCTATCTGAAAAGAAGCCGGAAAACCGTTTGCTATGATTTCATTTACAGTTCTGTTTAAATATTTTAATGAAATGCCCAAATCACCATGTAGTAAATTTCTTAGATAATATCCGTATTGCACAATTAAAGGCTTATCAAGATGATATTTAGCCAACATGTTTTGCCTTATTTGTTCCGGAACCCTTTTTTCACTTGTAAAAGGATCACCAGGAATCATGTGCATTAAGAAAAACGTCAAAGTGACAATGACCCACAAAGTTATAAGCATATATAGCGTTCGCTCTAAAGTATATCTTAACAAATTCCTACACCTCCAATGGCGTTTGATGTAAATGCAGCGAATATATATGGCCTATGCCATATATATTCGCGTTTATATTATTTATTTTATCCCTTTTATTTCTTACCTTCAATGTAAGTCCATTTCATTTCCCAATCAGGTCCAAACGTTGGTAAGTATAAGTCTTTTACATATGGTTTTACAACATACGCCCTTGCTTGGAACCACAATGGACCAATTGGCATATCTTCCATTAAGATTTTTTCTGCTTGAATCATTTCTTCATTTCTTGCTTTCAAATCGCCATTTACTTTTGCTTCCTCTATGAGTTTATCATAATTTGGATTGCTGTAGAAAGCTGTATTATTACCATTGTTTGTCTCCCACATATCAAGGAAGGTCATTGGGTCATTATAGTCAGCACCCCAACCAGCAAGAACTATTTGATAATCTCCCTTATCCATCATATCAAGCCTTACTTTAAATGCTACGCTTTGAATTTCAACTTGTACTCCAAGAGCTTGATTCCACATTTGTTGTAAAGCTACAGCGTATTTTTTAGCAGTATCTATATCCCCCGTTAAGAATTTTATACTAGGTAGTTTACTAAGGCCAAGCTCTTGTAAGCCTTTTTGCAAGTATTCTTTTGCTTGTGCCACATCATTGTCTTTGAAATAACCTTGCCCAGCTTCACTCCTAAAATCTCCGTTGTAGCCAGGAATTCCAGGAGGAACTATGGCTTCTGCTGGTATAGAACCATTTTTGGCAACTTCTTTTACAAAAAGCTCTCTGTTAATCGCAAGAGTAAATGCTTTTCTTATATTAGCATTTTTAAATATTTTATCTTTATTATTAAATTGCAAATACCAAACAGTCGCAAGTGCATAGTTGTGATATTCAGGTGAATCTTTATATTTGTCTATATAATCTCCAGGAATAAAGATAGAATCAAGAGCTCCTGTATCATAGTTTTGCACCAGAGAGTTATTATCTTTTATCATCGTAAAATTAATTGTTTGAAGTTTTACATTATCTTTATCCCAGTAATTTGGGTTTTTTTCGAGAGTAATGCTTTGTTCATGCTCCCAAGACTTAATTATAAATGGACCGCTGTAAACTAAAGTGTTTGGATCTGACCCAACTTTATCACCATATTTTTCATATATCGACTTTTCAAGAGGCATATAAGTCGGGAATGAAGTAAGTCCTAAAAATTGAGGTGCTGGTGCTTTCAAAGTAACTTGCAAAGTTTTGTCATCAAGAGCTTTAACACCTACTTGATCAGCACTACCTTTACCTGAGTTATACTCTTCAGCACCTTTTATATAAAAGAGCTGATAGGCATATTGTGAAGCTGTGTTGGGGTTAAGTGCTCTTTTCCACGCGTATTCAAAGTCATAAGCAGTGATAGGATTGCCATCGCTCCATTTTGCGTCTCTCAAATGGAAAATATAGGTAAGACCGTCCTCTGAAATTTCCCAATCTTTAGCAAGCCCTGAACCTTTTTCAATCTTGCCATTCATGTCGTATCTTACAAGACCCTCTAAAACGTCATTTAAAATTGTAAAAGAAACTTCATCTGTAGCTTTTTGCGGGTCCAATGTAGGTGGTTCATCACCTAAATTTAAATTCAAAACTTGTTCGCTTGCGTTATTTGCAGAAATTGTACTTGTAGAAGTCTTACTTTGACCGCTGCAACCTGCAAGTACTGCGCTTAAAACCAAAACTATTGATAGTAACGTCACTATAGCTCTTTTGTGTCTTAACATAAATTTTCTCCTCCTATTTTAAAAATTCAATTTAAAAGACTTGGCCCCCCTTAAAAATAAATATAAAAATTGTTCTTATTTTATGTTGCTTACTTCACCTCCTCAGTAAAGTAAACTTTGACTTGTGCGTGCAATACATCTTAAATATATATAAATTTTATATCATTTAAAGGTAATAATCAATACACAAAATTATGCACAAATCGAAAAGCTTTTCCTTATATATTAATATATTTAGACAAAAAATAAAAAAATCCTTCAAAATTCGTTTAACTATTAAAAAATTTTGTAAACATTATATTAAAACTAAACTCAACCCAAATTTTATCTTGATTCTTTGATTTTAACGCACTGAAGTTTTATATAACTAAATATATATACTTAATCTCTACTTTAATTATTATCTACATTAATCTTTTCAAATCAAGCAAATTATTTGTAAGTACTAAATTTTTTGTTTAATTATAATAACATTTGTTTAATTATAATAACATTTGAAATATTAACAAATATTTTGTGCTCTATTTGAGCCACAAAAATGTAAAAAGCCAAGCCTTAAAAGACCTGGCTTTTACGAGATATGTTTATTTTTCCACTTCAATTTTATTTATTCTTTCCCTCAATATATGTCCATTTCCATTCGTTGTCCACACCAACTGGGAACCTTACCCAGTCTTTTACGTATGGTCTTTGCAGGTATGCTCTTCCTGCGAAGTAGAGAGGACCAATTGGCATGTCTTCCATCAAAATCTTTTCTGCTTCGTGCATTGCTTGCATTCTCACTGAATTATCATTTGTAGAGTTAGCCTTCTTTATAAGTTCATCGTATTTTGGATTGCTGTAGAAAGCTGTGTTGTTTCCACCACCTGTTACCCAAAGGTCCATAAACGTCATTGGATCATTGTAGTCAGCCGCCCAACCAGCGTATACTATGTCATAATCTCCTTTGTCCATCATATCAAGTCTCACTTTAAACGCGACATTTACAATATCAACACTTACACCCAAGTTTTTGTTCCAGAATTCCTGCAATGCCTGTGTATGCTTTTTAGCAGCGTCACTATCTCCACCTACAAATTTTATCTTTGGAAGCTTGTCGATTCCCAATTCTTGCATTCCTTTTGCAAGAAGCTCTTTTGCCTTAGCTACATCATTGTCTTTAAAGAAATCTCCGCCTTCTTTTCTAAACTCTTCTTTTTCACCAGGTATTCCTGGTGGAACAAATGAAAGAGCAGGTATTGAACCATTCTTGAGGATGTTATCCACAAAAGCTTTTCTATCTACTGCATATGTGAAAGCTTTTCTCATGTTAACATTTGAGAATATTTTGCTCTTATTATTGAATTGTAAATACGACGTTGTAGCCGTTGCCATTTGATGGAAATTTGGATCGTCTTTGTATTTGTCAATATATTGTCCTGGTACACCTATACTATCATATTCTCCTGCTTCGTATTTTTGAACAATGGCATTTTCATCTTTTAACATATCCATATTTATTCTTTCCAGCTTTACATTGTCTTTATCCCAGTAATTTGGATTTTTTTCAAGAACAATGTTTTGTTCATGGTTCCATTCTTTTACTATGAATGGCCCGGAATAAACCATTGTATCTGGTGAGGAACCATATTTGTCTCCATATTTTTCAACAGCAGCTTTTTTCGCTGGCAAATATGTGATAAAAGATGTTAACCCTAAAAATTGAGGAGCTGGTTTTTCAAGGATGACTTCCAATGTTTTATCATCAAGGGCTTTTACTCCCACATCTTCAGCTTTTGCTTTGCCACTATTATATGCCTCAGCATTTTTAATGTAGTAAAGCATATATGCGTACTGTGAAGCTGTTTCTGGAGCAAGGGCTCTCTTCCACGCGTATTCAAAGTCATGAGCAGTGATAGGAGTACCGTCACTCCACTTGGCATCCCTTAAGTGGAAGACATACCTCAATCCATCAGGAGAAATTTCCCAGTCAAGTGCAAGGCCTGAGCCTTTTTCAACTTTTCCTTCCTTATTGAGCCTTACCAATCCTTCTAATGTGGCATTTAAAACATCAAAAGACACAACGTCTGTGGCTTTTTGCGGGTCAAGGTTTGGTGGCTCTTCTCCAAGGTTTACATTCAACACCTGTTCGTCTTTCTTTTCGGTTTGAGAAGAAGTCTCACTCGGAGCAGTCTGTTGTTTTGAACAACCAGAAAAAAGCACTGACAAAATAAATAAAATAGCAATCCCCAACACTAAAAGTTTTTTACTTTTCATCAAAAAATTCCTCCCTCTTATTAACAAATTTATCTTTTTGAACTTTCGTTTATAACACATCTCTCACCCTCAGCTGATATTTAAAAATTTTCAGCAAAATTTAAATTATAAATTTTATCTATTTTATATATTAGATAAAATATACAAAATTCCTGCTTAAATTTTATAAATTTTTTATTGCTACAATTGTAAATGCAAAAAAAACAAACTATATTTGATTATTCATTATTTTGACTGGAAATTTATAAACTATTTAAAATATATCAAATCTGTTTTTCACCATTAAGAACTGATAAATAGCATGAATTCTAAAATATAACGTTTGTCTAATTTGCTTATAATTATATCATCAAGTGTTTACATATACAAGACTATTTTATGAATTCAGTGAAAAATGTTTAAATGATAAAATATACTTGTAATTGTCGCTTTTTTACGAATAAAATAAAAAAAGCAGCCTACATATATAATGTATGCTGCTTTTTTATTAATAATTACTAGCTATTACTTTGACAATTCTTCTTTCAAAATCTGATTAGTAAGCTGCGGATTTGCTTTTCCTTTGGTCGCTTTCATAACTTGCCCTACTAAAAAGCCCATTGCTTTCTCTTTGCCGTTTTTGTAATCCTCTACTGATTTAGGATTTTCTGCTATGACTTTTTTGATAATTTCTCTTAATTCATTCTCATTAGCTATCTGTTTCAATCCTTTTTCTTCTACTATTACCTCTGGCTCTTTCCCTGTACCAAACATCTCTTCAAAAACAGTTTTAGCAATGGATCCGCTTATCACACCGTTATCAATTAATTTAAGCAACTTTACTAACATTTGCGGTGTTACTGGTACTTCGTCTATTTCTTTTCCTGTCTCATTCATGAGGCGAGAAAATTCTCCCATAAGCCAATTGCTTACAGTCTTTGGAGAATCATATTCGAGAACGCACTTTTCAAAAAAGTCGGCCATTTTCTTTGAAGAAGTTATAATTTTAGCATCATATTCAGGCAAACCGTACTCAGCAATAAATCTTTCTCTCTTGTGGTGTGGCATTTCAGGCAAAGACTTTCTAATCTCTTCTTTCCACTCATCTGTTACAATTATTGGAACTAAATCTGGTTCAGGGAAATACCTGTAGTCATGAGCTTCCTCTTTTGTCCTCATAGGCTCAGTAATTCCTTTTGACTCATTCCATCTTCTTGTCTCTTGTACTATTGTTCCGCCTTCTTCTAAGACTTTTATCTGTCTTTTTATTTCATATTCCAACGCCTTTTGAACGGCTTTAAAAGAGTTTAAATTTTTAAGCTCTATTTTTGTCCCTAATTCAGTACTTCCCACAGGCCTCACAGACACATTTGTATCAACTCTTAAAGAACCTTCCTGCATTTTGCAGTCAGAAACTTCGGTATACTCTAAAATGCTCTTTAATTTTGTTAAGTATTGATAAGCTTCTTCAGGTGTAGACATATCTGGCTCAGAAACTATTTCAATGAGAGGCACTCCTGCACGGTTGTAATCTACTAAAGAACCATCTGTATTTTCATGTAGCAACTTTCCAGCATCTTCTTCAATGTGTATCCTCTTTATTCCTATTTTCTTTGTCTGCCCATCTATTTCAATTTCTACATACCCGTTGCTGCACAAGGGAAGGTCATATTGAGAAATCTGATAAGCTTTGGGTAAGTCAGGATAAAAGTAGTTTTTTCTGTCCATCTTGCTGAAGTTTGCAATTGTGCAGTTTAAAGCAAGTCCCGCTCTTACAGCATATTCTACAACTTTTTTATTTAAAATTGGTAAAGTGCCGGGAAGTCCAAGACATACCGGACATACGTGGGTATTAGGTTCACCGCCAAATTTGGTAGTACAGCTACAAAAAATTTTGCTCTCTGTCAAAAGTTCGGCATGGACCTCTAAGCCAATCACTGCTTCGTACTTCATTATCTTGCACCTCCTATGGCCTGTGGTTTAGCATTAAATTTGTTAGCTTGTTCAAAGGCATAAGCGACATTTAATATTTTCCCTTCGTCAAAATGTCTGCCAATTATCTGAAGTCCAACAGGTAAGCCATCTGAAAGACCACAAGGTATGGATATGCCAGGGAGCCCCGCTATGTTAACCGATACAGTGTATATATCCGCTAAATACATGGCTAACGGGTCGTTTGCCCTTTCTCCAATTTTAAAAGCTACAGTAGGACTTGTTGGACCTATTATTACATCGCATTTTTCAAAAGCTTTTTCAAAGTCATTTTTAATGAGAGTTCTGACCTTTAATGCTTTTTTGTAATAAGCATCATAATAACCAGAGCTTAAAGCATAAGTCCCTAGCATTATCCTTCTTTTTACTTCTTTGCCAAATCCTTCGCTTCTCGTAACCATGTACATGTCAATCAAATCTTCATATTTTTCTGCAATATGGCCGTATCTTATGCCATCATACCTTGCAAGGTTGGAACTAGCCTCTGCCGAAGCGATTATATAATAAGCTGGAAGAGCATATTCTACATAAGGAATAGATATATCTATGATTTCTGCTCCTAAATCCTGTAAAACTTTTATGGATTCTTGTACAGTTTCTTTTACTCCTTCTTCTATTCCCTCGCCAAAAAATTCTTTAGCCACTCCTATCCTCAAACCTTTAATATCTTCTTTGAGATAAGAAGTGTAATCAGGCTTGTCTATCTTTAAAGAAGTAGAGTCTTTGGGGTCATGCCCTATAATTGTATTTAATACAATAGCACAGTCTGTAACATCTTTTGTAAAGGGCCCAATCTGGTCAAGTGAAGAAGCAAAAGCTACAAGGCCATATCTTGACACCAATCCATAAGTAGGTTTCATCCCTACTACACCGCATAAAGAAGCTGGTTGTCTTATAGAACCACCTGTATCTGAACCCAAAGCAAAAGCCGCCTCGTCTGCCGCTATAGCTGCTGCAGAACCACCAGAAGACCCTCCTGGAACACGGGATAAGTCCCAAGGATTTTTTGTAGTCTTAAAAGCTGAATTTTCTGTAGAAGAGCCCATTGCAAATTCGTCTAAATTGGATTTTCCTAAAATTATCACTCCTTCTTCTAGTAATTTTTCCACTATTGTGGCATTATAGGGAGGAATATAGTTTTCTAGCATCTTAGAAGAACAAGTGGTTTTTATTCCCTCAGTAGAAATGTTGTCCTTTATTATGACAGGAATGCCTGTAAGGGCCGTGTCCTCTCCTTTTTTGATTTTCTCATCTGCTTCTTTTGCTTTTTGCAAGGCAAAATCCTCTGTAATTGTGATAAGAGCATCTATTTTAGGTTCTACTTCTTTTATTCTTTCAAGATAGGATTTTGTCACTTCCAAAGCACTGACTTCTCTCTTTTTGAGAAGTTCTCTAAGTTCGTGAATTGTCAAACTATATAATTCCATTTATGTACCTCCTCATTCTATAATCTTTGGCACTTTAAAACAGCCGTTCTCTTTATAAGGTGCATTCATCAATATTTTGTCTCTGTCCATTGAAGGCTTTACTTCGTCTTCTCTAAATACATTATGAATTGGCACTATATGAGCTGTAGGCTCTACATTTTCAGTGTCCAATTCGTTTAATTTGTTTACATAGTCGATAATTTTGCTCAGTTGCACTGTAAACTCTTCTATTTCCTCTTGCGAAAATTTGAGACGGGCCAGTTTAGCCACATGCTCAACTTCGCTCCTGCTAATAGCCATGTTACCACACCTTTCCTTTATTATTCACATCTTATAGTTTACCACAAAAACATATTTTTTGAAGGATAGAGTTTTTAAATATTTTCACCTTTTAGCATTTCTTCAAATTGTTTTTCATCAATTATCTTTATTCCTAATTCTTGGGCTTTTTTAAGTTTAGAACCAGGATCTTTACCTACTAATACATAGTCCGTTTTTTTACTTACTGAATTTGTAACTTTTCCACCTCTTTCTTCAATCATTCTGGTAGCTTCTTCTCTCGTGTAATTTTCCAACGCTCCTGTCAAAACAAAAGTTTTCCCTTCAAATATGTTGCTTACTTTTTCTTTTGAAAGCTTTTTCATGTTTACTCCAGCATTTTTAAGTTTTTCAATTATCTCTAAATTTTGTTTTTCTGCAAAAAAGGAAACTATGCTTCTTGCCATCTTAGGTCCTATGTCAGGCAAATGTGTAAAGTCTTCAAATTTTGCCTTCATGATATTGTCCATTGTCTTAAAATGCTCAGCAATCACTTGGGCAGCTTTACTGCCTATTAAGTTTATACCCAAGCCAAAGAGCAATCTATCTAAATCTCTTGTTTTGCTTTCTTCAATAGCATTTAATAAATTTTTAACAGATTTGTCTCCCATTCTTTCTAATTGTATTAAATCTTCGTATTTAAGATAATACAAATCTGCTATGTTGTGAATTAGACCTTTTGACAAAAGCTGATTTATTATAGCTGGCCCCAATCCTTCTATATCCATTGCATCTTTTGAAGCAAAGTGGATAATGCCTCTTAGAAGCTGTGCAGGACAATTTAGACCTGTACAACGCCTTATAGTCTCCCCCGGAAGCCTCACAGCTAAAGCACCGCATTCAGGGCATCTATCTGGCATTACAAACTCTCTTTCTTGTCCAGTCCTCTCTTCTTTTACCACTTCTACTACTTCAGGAATGATTTCTCCCGCTTTTTGAACTATTACCGTATCTCCTATCCTTATGTCTTTCTCTTTTATGTAATCTTCATTATGAAGTGTAGCTCGGCTCACAACTGAACCTGAAATAGTTACAGGCTCTAATATAGCTGTAGGAGTAAGAGCTCCAGTCCTTCCTACTTGAACTATTATATCCAAGACTTTTGTCTTTTTCCTCTCAGCAGGATATTTAAAAGCAATAGCCCACCTGGGGTCTTTTGCAGTCTGTCCTAAAATTTCTCTCTTTTCAAGTTCATTTACTTTTACAACTGCTCCATCAATGTCGTAAGGCAGCTTATCTCGTAAGTTTCTTATCTCTTCTATTTCTTTTATTACTTCATCTATATTGCTACATTTTTTATGAATTGGTATTACTTTAAATCCTTGTTCTTTCAAAAATTCTAATGTCTCTATGTGAGTTTTAAATTTTCTATCCTCAATCTTCTGAAGGTTAAAAATAAAAATGTCTAAATCTCTTTTCGCCGTCACTTTAGGATCTAATTGCCTTAAAGAACCTGCTGCAGCATTTCTGGGATTTGCAAAAAGGCTTTCCCCTAATTTTTCTCTCTCCTCATTTAATTTTTCAAAAGAAGTGCGTGGCATGAAGACCTCTCCTCTTACAACAAGGCTCACATCATCCTTAAGCCTTAAAGGAATTGACTTTATAGTCTTTAAATTTTGTGTGACATTTTCTCCTACGATCCCGTCTCCTCTTGTAGAACCTACAGTAAATATGCCATTTTCATAAATTAGTTCCACAGATAAACCGTCAATTTTTAATTCTACTACGTACTCTACATCTCCCACTGCCTCTCTTACTCTTCTATCAAAGTCTCTAAGTTCTCCCTCAGAAAAAGCATTAGCCAAACTTAACATTGGAACTACATGGGTAAAAGGCTCAAATTCTTTTAAAGGCTCCCCACCTACTCTTTGGGATGGAGAGTCTGGAGTTTTAAGCTCTGGATATTTTTCTTCTAATTCTATAAGTTCTCTCATCAGCATGTCGTACTCATAGTCTGAAATCTCTGGTTGGTCCAAAACGTAATATCTGTAATTGTGATAATTTATTTTTTCTCTCAATTCCTTTATCCTTTCTTTTGGCTCCATAATCCAACCTCCACAACTTAAGAAATAGCTTTAATAGGAGCAAACTTTAAGTCTAACTTTTTTATGCCCACATTTGGAAAGGCAACTGTAATCTCTTCTCCTTCTACTTTTACTACAGTACCTATCCCCCATATTTTATGCTCCACTTTATCTCCTAAATTATATTGAGCCTTTTCATAAGTTTTCCTTTCTACATAGCTAGATACAGGCCTATACTCTTCTCTTGGCTTTGATAACTCATGGTATCTTACTAAAAACCTCTCAGGTATTTCGCTTATAAAACGGGAATAGGAGCTGTACTGAGATTTGCCGTATAAATTTCTCCTCCTCGCATAGGTCAAATAAAGTTTTTCTTTAGACCTCGTAATACCAACATAACAAAGCCGTCTTTCCTCTTCTAATTCATATTCATCTGTAAATGACTTAAAAGAAGGAAATACCCCTTCTTCCATACCTACCATAAAGACTACTGGAAACTCTAATCCTTTTGCAGAATGTAAAGTCATGAGAACAACGCTTTCTCCAATCTCTCCAGCCAAGTCAATATCAGAAACCAATGTTATGCCGGACAAAAATGCTTCTAAAGATTTGTCCTCTGAAGACTCTTCAAATTCATAAGCCGCATTTAAAAACTCATTTAGGTTTTCTATTCTTCCCTCTGCTTGCTCTGATTCTTCTTTTTCTAACTCCTCTATATATCCAGTCTCTTCTAAAATGTAATTTATTACTTCACTGACAGTCATTGTATCTTTTTTATCAATTAATTCTAAAATAAACTCCTTAAATTCTAAAAGGCTATTTTTAGCCCTTTGGCTTACTTTTGCATCATCTATTGCAAAAAAAAGACTGGTGTCTTTCTCCAAAGCTGTAGCCTCTAATGCTTCAATGGTTGCAGCTCCAATACCTCTTTTAGGAACGTTTATTATCCTTTTAAAAGATATGTCATCATAAGGATTTACAAGTATACGCAAATAGGCAATTATGTCTTTTATTTCTTTTCTGTCGTAAAACCTTAAAGCTCCGACCACTTTGTAAGGAATTCGCACCCTCATTAAGGCTTCCTCAAAAGCACGGGACTGGGCATTTGTCCTGTATAAAATAGCAAAATCCCTAAAACTTCTATTTTCTCTTTCTTTTAAGTTGATTATTTCCTGTATCACAAATTCCGCCTCTTCCCTCTCATTCTCTAATTCACAGAGAATTATCCTTTCTCCTTCTTCATTATTTGTCCATAAAGTCTTTTTCTTCCTTCTTATATTATTATCTATGACATAATTGGCTGCTTCCAATATTGTTTTGGTAGAACGATAGTTTTGCTCTAATTTTATAACTTTAGCCTCAGGATAATCCTTCTCAAAGTTTAATATGTTACCTACATCTGCCCCTCTCCAGCCATATATGCTTTGGTCATCATCGCCAACCACACATAAGTTTCTGTATTTCTGGGCTAACATATTCACAAAATGGTATTGAGGCATATTTGTGTCTTGATATTCATCTACCATTATGTATTTAAATTTTCTCTGGTAAAAGTCTAAAACTTCGGGACTTTCCTTAAAAAGTTCAA
The DNA here is from genome assembly GCF_000763575.1 of Thermoanaerobacter kivui. Lineage (NCBI taxonomy): Bacteria > Bacillati > Bacillota > Clostridia > Thermoanaerobacterales > Thermoanaerobacteraceae > Thermoanaerobacter > Thermoanaerobacter kivui. The sequence goes on along the minus strand of NZ_CP009170.1, from coordinate 580,726 downwards.
TAGTTTTTATAATTATGTCATCAAAATCAAGGGCATTGTTTTTCTTTAACTTTTTTTGATATAATTTGTATATTTCACTTATTTTCTTACTTCTATACTCATTTCCAAAAACATAAATATACTCTTCTGGAGTTACCATTTTATCCTTTGCAGAAGAAATAGCATTTAAGACAGTTTTCACAGGATACTGTTTTTCACTTAAATTTAGCTCTTTAAGACATTCCTGTATTAAAGCCTTTTGGTCAGTAGTATCAAATATGACGAAATTTCTGTCATAGCCTATTTTGTCAATATCTCGCCTTAAAATTCTCACACAGGCAGAATGGAAAGTAGATACCCATAGGTCACCTATATAACCTAATAAATCTTCTACTCTTGTTTTCATTTCTTCTGCCGCTTTATTTGTAAAAGTGATAGCCAGTATGTTAGAAGGGGATACTTTTTTCTCTTTTATAAGATAAGCAATTCTATGAGTTAGGACGCGAGTCTTGCCGCTTCCAGCTCCCGCTAATATCAAAAGAGGTCCTTCTGTAGTCATAACTGCTTCTCTTTGTTTGTCGTTGAGGTTACCTAATATGTTGTTCATTTTTTTCACTCCAATTTAGTCTTAAAAAAGCCCGGTTTTAATCCCGGGATTCTGTTTCTAATCTATCTAATATAATTTTATATCCATTTGCTCCATAATTCAATGCCCTATTTACTCTGCTTATGGTAGCAGTACTTGCTCCTGTCTTTTCTGCAATTTCTATGTAAGTCTTCTTTTGGCGAAGCATTTTTGCAACTTCCAATCTCTGCGCTAATGCCTTTATTTCATTTATTGTAGCAATATCTTCAAAAAACCTGTAACATTCCTCTATGTTTTTAAGTTTTAAAATGGCCTCAAATAACTGGTCAACAAGTTCATCTTTAATTTTAGATTCATACATAATTATCCCTCACCTAATGAAATAATTTAATTGTTTACAAATATATTGTAATAAATATTAAAAAATAATTCAATACTTTAAAGCGTTTTTTTATAACGTATACAAAATAGATTTGTAGTTGTTTTGTGGACAAATGACTTTCAAAGCTTCGGGTCATAATGACAAAAAAGAAAAAAGGTGATATAATTATTATAAAAAATACTACCCGGTTTTTCTCCGGGTAGTATTGAGTCTCCTATTTTTGTCTTTTTTCTAATCGATTGACTCTTTTATAGAGTTCAATCATTCTTTTTATTAAGTTTTTTTCAGCAAGGGCTGTCATAAGCTGGTCTTGAGCATGAATTACTAGGAAATTAGGAGCTTCACTTTGCTCTCCTTGTGTCAGCATATTTTGGTATTTATGCCCTTCATAAAACTCTTCATCTGCTTTTTCAAGATGCTTCTCAGCTTCTTCAAAATCTCCTCTTTCGGCTGCATCCAATGCTTCATAAGCTTCCGCTCTTGCATTTCCTCCATGCAATACTAAGTTGTATATTATTTGTTCTAAGTCCATTAGTTTCACTCCCATCACAAATTATTCTTGGTCTTTTACTTCTTTTTCGTTCTTTAAAAGTTGAGCTTCATACATTTTAAAGAAGGGATAGTATATAATCGCTGTTACAATTAAATTTACCAGCTGTAACAAAGCTCCTTGCCAATGGCCACCGGAAGATAAAAATCCGCTTATAAAAACTGGAACTGTAAAAGGCAATTGTATTAAAGGTCTGGGTACTAAATTTACAGCAAAAGCAAAGTAATTTATTGTTACAACAGCTGCTGGAGCTAATATAAACGGAATAATGAGTATTGGATTTAACACAATAGGAGCACCAAAAATCAATGGTTCGTTTATATTAAATATTGCAGGTATAAGCTCAGCTCTTCCAATTGTTCTAAGTTGTGCAGAAGCAGAAAGTAAAAACATTATTGTCAAAGGCCATGTAGTACCTGAACCGCCTAAGTGGGTAAACACATGGAAGAAAGGTTCAGTTACAATACCAGGTAAAGGCAATCCCTTTGCTGCAGCCGCTGCATTTGCAGCCAATTGTGTCATCCAGAAAGGATAAGCAATTGAAGAAACAACATTCATACCGTGAATTCCTAATGACCACAAAAGCATCATGAGTATTATTTCAGCTAAAGCTGCAGGATAACTATTTGATGCAGCAACAAGGGGCTTAAATAAGTCAAGCACCAATTGTGGCAATGTTATATGGAAGTTTGCCCATACAATCCATTCTACAATCCACGCTGACACTATCATTACAAACATAGGAACTAATGCTAAGAAGCTTCTTACCACATAAGGTGGTACACCTTCAGGCATTTTTATTACCAAACCACTTTTGTTAAAGAATCTCACAACTATTGCTGTAATTATGCCTATTATTATTGCTACAAACAAGCCTTGACCGCCGAGGTAATTTAGTACATCTCCAAAAGTAACTTTTGTCACATCTGTTGCAGGAAAGCTTGTTATAAAAAATGCCAACATTGAAATAATTCCTGTCATCGTCTCGTCGAGGTCCCATCGTGTAGCAAGGCTATAAGCTGTACCAAAGGCTACCATCATAGCCATTATCCCAAAAGTAAGTTGGAAAGGTATCATGATTTGAGCTGCAATAGGTTTTACTGCTTTTGCCCATGCATGTATAGGTGCCCAATTAATTCCCTCTGGTGGATTTGCTATAATTAAGAAAAGGGCACCAGTCAAAATCACAGGCAAAGCAAAGCTTGAAAATGCGTCTCTAATTGACTGCAAATACACATTTTGTGCTATACGAGCAAGAACTGGCATTAAAGATTCTTCCATCCACTTCATAAACCAATTGTTTGAAAGCCTATCGTTCATTTTATTCCCTCCTTAAACTTCTTTTCCACTTTTTTTAGCAAGCTCAATTATTTGATTTAATATTTTTTTGCCATCCATCATAGCAAAGGCCTGCATGTCGACTATATCAACAGGGATATTGTATTTAGAAGCGATTGATTCAATTTCTTTTTTGAGATGTCTTACTTGTGGTTCTAATAATGCTACATCGTATTCCTCTGCCTTCTTTTTAAACTCTCCTGTACCGCCGGCATCTACTACAACATCCAATCCTTGCTTTTTAGCTTCATCTGTTACTTTTTTAGCAAGTGCACTGGAAGTTGCTCCCCAGCTGCAGAGTATTACTCCTCTTATTGCCATTTTTAACACCTCCTTTCAAAGATTATTTCATTTTTTTCTTTTTAAGCTTTTTATGTTGTTTTTGTAGGTTACTATCATAAAGTTGTATCATTTTTATGACATAAGTCTGTATTGCAAACACTATTAACATAAAGGCACTTCCAAAAGCCATTATTTTTAAGCCATTAAGGAAGCTATCATGAAACATGGCATAAAATCCTGTAGAAAACCATACTACCCCCAAAAGCAAATAAAATATTTTTCTTTGAACTCTCGATATGCTAAACATTTTTGATCATCTCCTAAGTAATTATCCTTTTTATTTCTTCATAAAATTTTTTCAATAACACTTCTTTTATTTTTTCTTTGACCTCCTTTTGGGACTGTGCTTCGTTAAGAGTATTCACTAAATCTTCTCTTTCAATTAAAGACATACTTAAATCTCCCAAAACTTCAATTCCTTCTCTATCACCTTCTGGTGCTACCATTAAAAAAGCTGTCCTTATCTTTTCATAATCTCCTACAAGATTTTTCATTTTTACTTCCTCTATAACTTTTCCTACAACTACTAATGGAAAATCTATATTTTCAATTGTGCAATGATATATGACAAATCCTTTGTTTGGTAATACTATTTTACCTAAGCTTTCTCTTTTTAAAAGTCTTTCTTTTATTTGCTCCTTTTGATTTTCATTAATTAAATTTTCATCTATCAAATTCTTAAGAATATATTCTATTATTTGAGAAGAATTTTCACCTTTTGCAGTCATGTAAGTTATGGTGTCGCATAGCTCCAAAATTCTCTTACCATAATTGGCTATGTGTAAAGCCTCTTTTTTAAAATTGCCTTCTTCTTCTTTTTTTATTCCATATTCCATAATAAAGTCTGTATTTAATGCCTTCTTTAGCTTTTCTACATCTTCCTTTAAAAGCAAGGGATTTACTACAACGACTTTTTTGTCTTTTATGTCAAGAGGTATTGTAGAAACAATTAAGTCTATATCATCTCTTACTTTTAAATCTTTTAGTTTTATGCTGGAGGTAACATCTACTATGTTTATTTGTGGAAACATCTGAAGTTTTGACATCAGCATCCTTGATGTTCCAATACCACTAGCACATACCACCATTATGTTGTACCTTTGGGAAGCCTCTTTTTTCCTCTCTAAAGCTGCACCAAAATGCATAGCAATATATCCAACTTCATCTTCTGGAATATCCATGTTTAATTTTTTTCGCAAAACATCGCAAACTCTATTACTTTTTTCAAAGAGCAAAGGATATTTTGTTTTTATATCCTCCAACAAAGGGTTTCTTATATCAAGTCCCATCTCCAATCTGTACACCGCCGGAACTAAATGACTCTTTAAGCCATCTTCCAAAAACTCATCTTCTGAAAAACTGACATCAAAAATTTTTTCTGCTTCTTTTATCATGTCCCGGGCAATAATCTCTATGTCTTTGTCATTGTAATTTTGAGTAGTTGACCTGTACTTTGCACCTATAAGGTGTATTGTCACATAGCCAATCTCATCTTCAGGTATAGGTATATCCAATTCTTCTTGTAAATATTTAGCTAATTTTTTAGCAAATTTGTATTCATTAGTTTTTTTAAGTTCCTGTAAATTGTCTTCACCCATTTCAATAGTTTCACCATTTTGAAGCCTTTTTATAGCTAAGGCAAGGTGAACGACAAGGCCTAAATAAGAACTCTCTACAATTTCATAGTCAATTTGCAATTTTAATTTTAAAATTGCCTTTTCTATTTTCAAGACAGTATCGTAGTCAATTAAGTTTAAAAGCCTCAAATCTAAGTTTTTTTCAATATTGTTTTTTGCGAGATATCCTGTTTTTAAGAAATCAATCAAATCTGCAGTATCAAAATTCTCATACAAAAAGTTAGCTATAGCTCTTCTAAAAGAGTTTTCGCTTCCCGATATATAAACGCCATAACCTGGCTTTGTTATTAAAGTTAATCCTTGTTTTTCAATCCACTTTTCTAATTCTTTAAGGTCATAACTTATTGTAGAAGTGGTGACGCCAAATTTTTTGCTGAAATACTCTAATTTAACAGGCTCATTTAGCTGCAAAAGCTCTGACAATATCATTTTTCTTCTCTCTTCTGTTTCAAACTCTGAAGGATATCCTACTATATCCAGCTTTAGCTTCTCAATATCAGCAACATTGCCTTCTATAACCAACCCATCAGTCTTATTTACAATTTTTGAATTGTAATTTTTAACAAATTCATTTATAGAAGCAATTTCTCTGTATACTGTCCTTTTGCTTACATCAAATTCTTTCATAATGTCTTCCATTCTTGTATTTGAAGAGGACAGTATTTTTCTTAAAATTTGCAGTTGGCGCCCTCTCAATTTATTCATTTTACATCATCACTTTTCTGTGACATTAATTTAATAATAGTATCTCTTTTCACGTCTATATTATACACCTAATCGCTAAATTAACAAGGAAAAGATGTAAATCATCTGGCATTAGCATTGTGTCATATTTTTAATTGTAAAAATATACAAAGGAGATATTTTACATCGTCGCTCCGATGTTCCAAAGCGACAAAACTAAAGCTCGACCTTCAGGTTCCGGCAGGGTACCTACGTCAGGTGGCATCCATGCCTTAAGGTGCCCGCCTCCGCCATCCTTGGCTTCGGCCCTGCCTCCACCCTCGGTCTTGCTAAGTTTTGTTACCGCTTTGTAACAAGTCGCTCCTTATGCAAAATATCTCCTTTACGAAAGTTTGTTGATAAGTTTTATTTTATTGGCATTTTGCATATTAAAAGAAAAGATCTCTTTCTCCATTTTCTATTCTTTCTAGTCTTCTCTTTGTCTCTTCCCTTACAGTTATTGATGGAATTTTCTCTAAATTTACCGCTACAGCTTTTTCTCCAATTTCCTTAGTTTTTTCATCCCCGTAATCAATCAAAAACTCTTTGAAGGTTAGTATCGCATTAGGTAGACAGAAGTTGTGTATTTGCCCTGATTTCGCAAAGGTCATAAACCTGTCTCCTGTACGTCCCATTCTGTAGCAAGCAGTACAATAACTTGGAAGATACCCTTGTTCACACAAAGTCCTTAAAATTTCATTAGGGCTTCTTTTATCTTCTACCTCAAATTGTGGCTTTGAACCACATTTTTTGGATATCTCTTCATGATATCCACCTACTCCTGTACAAGAACCTGCACTAATCTGAGAAATGCCAATGCTTATTACTTCTTCTCTAAATTTAGGCTTTTCTCTTGTAGACAAAATCATTCCAGTATAGGGCACTGCCATTCTTATGACTGCTACTAATTTTTTAAAGTCTTTATCTGATACAATATATGGAAATTTATCTATGGAAGTGTTAAGAGCTGGTCTAAGTCGCGGTACTGAAATAGTATGTGGCCCAACTCCAAATTTCTCCTCTAAATGGTTCGCATGATAAAGCATTGCAACAGTTTCGTATTTGTAATCATAAAGCCCATACAAAACCCCTAATCCTACGTCGTCAATACCTGCCTCCATAGCCCTGTCCATAGCAGTCAAATGATAGTCGTAATCGTGTTTTGGTCCCTGTGGATGCATGTATTCATAAGTGGGCCTATGGTAAGTTTCTTGGAATAAAATATAAGTCCCTATTCCTTCTTTTTTAAGTTTTTTATAATTTTCTACAGTAGTCGCCGCTATATTGACATTTACTCTTCTAATACTTCCGTTTTTAAGTTTTGTATCGTATATCGTCTTTATTACATCGATAATATAATCTATAGGGCAATTTACAGGGTCTTCTCCAGCTTCAACTGCTAATCTCTTATGTCCCATCTCTTCCAAAATCTCAACTTCTCTTCTCACTTCTTCCATTGTAAGCTTTTTTCTTTCCTGCTCATTAGAATGTCTGTAACCACAATATCTACAGTTGTTTAAACAGTAGTTACTTACATAAAGGGGAGCAAATATTACAATCCTATTTCCATATATTTCTTCTTTTATATACCTTGCTACTTTAAACATCTCATTGAGCAAACCCTCATCTTCTACATTTAAAAGTACCGCTGCTTCTTCAGGAGTAATGCCTTTTAGTTTTTTAGCTTTCTCTATAATTTCTAATGCATCTTTACTTGTCGCTTTTTTAGCCTTTTCCAAATCCTGTCTTATCTTTTCATCATCAATAAAATCCGCTTTTTCTTTTATCATACTTTATCTCCTCCCTCGCCCTCAGGAAAATCCCCTTGGGCTTAGTTTTATTTTTATTATATACTATAATTGTTAATTTTTCAACAAAATTATTTTTCTTAAATCCTCAAGATAAGGTAGTTTCAGCGCAGAGCAAAGCAGTAAATAGGCAGGAATTCCTATAAAAATTGATAAAAAAATATTTATCCACATATTAACATTAACTGTCAACAATTTACTGTGGATAATTATAACAATTATTCCCATAATTATTGATGCTGTTATCGGTTTTATAAGCCAATTTAAATAGTCTATTCTTAATCCTGTCATTTTTATGAGCTCAAACATATTTAGCATTAAAATAAGAGCATCGGCAAATATAAAGCTGTATATATATCCAAAAAGTCTAAGTTGTGGCATAGCGGTCAAGTAATACATACCTATAATACAGACTCCTAGCCATATTATGGAATTCTTTAAAACTACAGTTTGTTTTCCTAATCCATGGAGAATACTCGCTACTACTGCTTCTAGAAAGGCGAAAATACTTCCCATGGAAATCACTCTCACAAAAGCCCCTACTCCTGGGGAAGAAGGATACAAAAGCTGAGAAATTTGCTCAGGAAGAGCTAAAAATAAAATTATAGCAGGAAAAGCTACTAAAGTAGTATAGCCAATTGCTTGGTTAATCCTAAGTCTTACTGTATCCCACTTTTTTAGAGCAGCTGCTTCAGAAACTGCAGGAAGTACAGTAGTGGAAAGACTTGAAGTTATAACTGCTGGCATGTATGCAAGAGGCACTGCCATACCTAACATTTTGCCAAATTCAGACATCGCTTCACTGTGAGTGAGACCTGAGACAACAAGTCTTGAAGGAATTATTAAAGATTCCGCTAAATCCAACACATTTACAATTAATTTTGAAAAAGTTATAGGTATGGAAGTAACCACTATCGTTTTTACTATAGAAAAAGTATCCCATTCCTTTCCATCATAAGGCATTTCTTTGTTTATAATTTTTACTTCCCTTTTGTAAAAAAGTATGTACATAAGAAAACTGACAATTTCACCTACAGATATGCCAAATATAGCTATCGCTACTAAATATTCAAGTTTAGCTCCTGTAAAAAGCTGTATTAAATATAAAGTTGTTGATACCCGTACTATTTGTTCAACAATTTCTGAAACTGAAGCAGGTATCATATTTATAACTCCTTGAAAAAATCCCTTAAACACTGATGAAGAAGCAACAATGATAAGCACCGGTGCAAAAATGAGAATTGATAAAAGTGCTCTTGGTTCGTGAAGTAACTTTTCAGCTACGTACTTAGTATTAAAAAATAGCAACGAAGAAATAGTAAAAGCAATTATCAATACTATCAAAAAAGTAATTTTTAAAATTTTAAACATATTTTTTTTGTTTCCTTTTGCTCTTTCTTCTGAAACAAAGCGAGAAGTTACAGCCATTATGCCGGAGGTCAAAAAAGTTATAGACACAAAGTATATAGGAAGGACCAATTGATATATTCCAGTGCCCTCTGGCCCTAATATGTTTGATAAAATTATTCTAAAAACAAAACCAATACCTCTATCTATGATATTGGCAACAGTTAATATAAAAGCACCGCGAATAAAAGACCTATTGTGCATAAACGACACCTCACAATAGTTTATTCACGGTGCTTTTAATATATGAAAAAGTCATTCAAGCTTTAAAAGCACCTGCTTTGCGTATTCCTTTGCAGTAAAAAGGGAATGGTCTTTATAATTGCCACACTGAATTTCGTTTACTGCTGGTACTTCCTCTTCTTTGGTTTCTATGACCTTTTGCAAGACTTTTTTCAAAGTCTCTTTCAATTCCTCTAAAGGAGTATCTCCAAATTTTATTAAGTAAAATCCTGTTCTACATCCCATTGGCGATATATCAATAATGTCATCATAATATTCCCTAAAATAGGTCGCAAATAAATGTTCTAACGTATGCATGCCCCCTGTTGGAATGGCATCAGTGTTAGGTTGGATAAGCCTCACATCATATTTCGTTATAATGTCTCCTTTTGGCCCCACCAGTTGCTCTGCTTTTCTCACATATGGCGCCTTTACAGTTCTGTGATCCAGTTTAAAGCTTTCAACTTTAATATCCATTTTTATCTTTCCTCCTAATGTATTGACTTTATATTTATTTTAACACACTATCTCAAATATAAAAAAAACGGCATTAAGCCGGCGTTAAAGGGGGATTAGGGGGAGAAATTTTTGTTAAGTACACAATCTATGGTTTAAAATTTATAATTATAAGCGGCTTCCTCTGCACATCTAATCGCCATCAGCAAGGTGAAGAGCATTATTATGAATAATATCCCTCATCACTTGCTCACGATAAATATTATGCAACAATTGAAGAAAAATGTCAAGATTTATTTAAGAAAATTTTTCTTATGAAGGATTTCCTGCAATTTTGCAACATTATTAATGGTTATAAATAAATAAAACTGCAGTAAACTTTTTCTGCAGTTTTACAAAGTATATTTATAAACAACGTGCAATGAATTTTTCCAAATAATTTGTAATTCCTTAAAAAAATTTTTAATCACTTAGATAATTTAGCACTGTAGCCACATTAACAGCAACACCTATTTTAATGCAATCTTCATCTACATTAAATTGGTTGTTGTGTATAGGCTTATCTATTCCTTTTTCTTTGTTTCCACAGCCAAGCTTATAAAAACACCCTGGCACTCTTTCTAAAAAATAGGCAAAATCTTCTACCCCCATTGTAGGTGCAACTTCTACCACATTATGGTAACCTAATACGGAAGAAGCAGCTTTTTTTACAAGGTCTGTCATTTCTTTGTGATTGACAAGGCATGGATATCCTTTTATTCTTTTAAACTCCACTTCTCCTCCCATGGCTTTAGCTACATTTTGACAAATTTTTTCCGCCATTTCAACAACTTCGTCTCTTTTATCCTCTTCCATCATCCTTATAATCCCTGACATCCTAACTTTATTAGCGATTATATTTCTCGCATGTCCTCCCTCAATTGTCCCTATAGTAAGTACGATGGGGCTTAAAGGATTTGCATTTCTACTAACTATTGTTTGTAGCATATTTACAATATTTGCAGCAATTACTATCGAATCTACTGATTTATGCGGCTCTGCTCCATGACTGCTTTTGCCTTTTACTATTATGTCAAACATATCTGATGAAGCATAAGCTTTTCCATAGGTTATTCCTATTTGTCCCACCTGAAGTTCAGGGTCCACATGTAGTCCTATAATAGCATCCACTTTAGGGTCCTCTAAAACCCCTTCTTCAATCATTGGAAGTGCTCCACCAGTTGTTTCTTCTGCCGGCTGAAATATAAATTTAACATTCCCCTTTAAATTGTCCTTTAAACTTGCCAAAATCTTAGCAGTGCCAAAAAGAACTGCTGTATGAACATCGTGGCCACAGGCATGCATCTTACCTGGAATTTGAGAGGCGTATTCTATATCATTTTCTTCTTGAATTGGAAGTGCGTCCATATCTGCCCTTATGGCTATCGTCTTGCTGCCGTCGCCTTTAAGGGTACCTACAACACCAGTTTTAGCCATTCTTTTCACTTCAATTCCTAAACTTTTTAAATAGTCATAAACAAGTTCAGAAGTTTTTGTCTCTTCAAATCCCAATTCGGGGTACATGTGTATTTTCCGCCTTAAATCTATCACTTCTTTTTCAATTTTTTTCACCTCTGATAATATATCCACCATAATCTCACCCAACTTTTAGTATTTTTCTATATTCACAACATAAATATTGTCAACTTTTTCGCCCAATATCAGCTCTGCTGTTTTTATGAAATTATCTTTATCACCGCTTACAAAAAATTGAATACTCCCTTTTTCTTGTGGATTTAATAAGTTTTGTTGAATCAAATAGTCTTTTACATCATAAGCCAACTTAATCGCTGGGTCAACGAGTTTCACATTTTCTCCCATGATTTCTTCGATAACCTCCGCCATCAAAGGATAATGAGTACACCCCAAAACAAGTGTATCTATATTTTTATCTTTGAGGCTTACCAAATACTTATTTGCGGCTTGGTAGGCTACAGGAGAATTGGAAAGACCTTTTTCAATAATTGGAACAAAATCCGGACATGCAACTTGGTAAACCTCAATATTTTTATCAATGTTTTTTATGTTTTTTTCATAGCTTTTACTTTCAACCGTCCTTGTAGTTCCAATAACTCCTACTTTTTTGTTTACTGTAAACACTGCCGCACTTTGGGCACCTGCTTGAAGAACGTCAAAGAGAATGACATCGTAATCTTCTTTATTTATAGTAGCACAAGTGGTATTACACGCTATTACCACAGCTTTTACCTTTTTTTCTTTCATGAAATTTATGATTTGCTCTGCAAATTTCTTTATCTCTTTACTGCTTCTGTCACCATAAGGCACTCTTTTGGTATCTCCAAAATAGATATAATCTTCTCCTGGCAAAACCTCAACAAGCCTTTTAAGTACTGTCAGTCCTCCCACTCCTGAGTCAAATACCCCAATAGGTCTTGAGTCCATTTCACCACATCCCAATTAAGAATTTAAGTCCTACTTATTATATTATGGACTTTACGCACTCATGATATCTATTATATCACATTTTTTTGCACCTGTTTCACAGTCAACGTCTAAAAACACAGGCTCACTAAGTCGTGTCTATGGCTCATTTTGTGCAGAGGAGACACACTAAGATACTTCCGCAATACACTTTACGCATAAAAGCGGAGACCTTTTTAATGTGACTTTGTATAAATTTAAAAGCCAGTCTTTGACTGGCTTATACTATAGCAATATCTTTCCTGTAATACATGCCTTTGAAATTTATTTTTTTAAGTTCCTCATATACTTTGTCTCTCGCCTCTTTATATGAATCTCCAATTGCTGTAACAGCGAGTACTCTTCCTCCTGCCGTTACAATTTTCCCTTCTTTTAAAGCTGTCCCTGCGTGATATACAAAAGCTCCCTTTACATCTTCTAACCCTGTTATTTCAAAACCTGTTTGATATTCCCTTGGATAACCATGAGATGCCGCAACCACGCATACAGCTTCTTTATTTTCCCACTCTATGTGGATTTTATCAAGTTTTTCCTCTATTATAGCTTCAATTATATCAACAAGGTCTGTTTTTAAAAGAGGCAATACAACTTGTGTTTCAGGATCTCCAAATCTCGCATTAAACTCAAGGACTTTAGGACCCTCTTTTGTAAGCATTAACCCTGCATACAACACTCCTTTATATACAATGCCTTCTTTTTGTAGTGCGTTTATCACTGGCTTCAATATTTTGTCCATCACTTCTTTTAAGAGTTTGTCGTCAAAATAGGGATTTGGTGCAATGCTGCCCATACCACCAGTATTAGGCCCTTTGTCTTCTTCGTAAATCTTTTTGTAATCCATAGCCGAAACCATAGGTACAATAGCCTTACCGTCTGTAAAAGCAAATACAGATGCTTCTTTCCCAAACAGCATTTCCTCTATGATGACAGTATCTCCTGCCGTTCCAAATATTTTTTTCTTCATCATGAGGTCAAGAACTTCCTTTGCCTCTATGAAGTTTTCTACAATGAACACCCCTTTGCCCTGTGCAAGCCCGTCTGCTTTCATCACAACGGGATGCCACGTTTCTTTTAAAAATTTCAGTGCATCCTGATATTTTTCAAAAGCTTTAAATCTTCCAGTAGGAATATTGTATTTATGAAGCAATTGTTTGGTAAAGTATTTGCTTCCTTCAATCGCTGCAGCATCTTTTTTAGGTCCAAAGATTTTAAGCCCCTCTTTTTCAAACTCATCCACAATTCCCTGTACTAAAGGCATTTCAGGACCTACAACTGTTAGGTCAATGTTATTTTGAAGAGTAAATTCTTTAAGTTTTTCAACATCGCCAGCTTTTATATCGACGCATTCCGCAAGGGCAGCTATTCCAGCATTTCCGGGAGCGCAGTAAATTTTGTCCACCTTAGGGCTCTTTGAAAGTTTGTGGACAATAGCGTGTTCTCTCCCTCCTCCGCCTATCACTAAAACTTTCATGTACATTCCTCCTCATCAATGTTTAAAATGCCTTATACCTGTGAATATCATAGATATGCCGCCCTTATCCGCAGCTTCAATTGATGAAGCATCGTTTTGTGAGCCACCTGGCTGAATTATAGCAGTTATGCCGCCTTTTACAGCTGCTTCCACAACATCTGGGAATGGGAAAAAGGCATCTGATGAAAGAACACTTCCTTTTGCTTTTTCACCAGCTTGTCTTATTGCTTGTTCTGTCGAGCATATTCTGTTGACTTGTCCAACGCCAATACCTACAGTTGCGCCATCTTTTGCAAGTACAATTGCATTAGATTTTACGTGCTTTACTACTTTCCATGCAAACCTCAAATCTTCCATTTCTTTTGGAGAGGGTGCTTTTTTGGTAACTACTTTTAAATTATCCTCTTCTAAGTCTACTTCATCTTTTTCTTGTACTAAAAGTCCGCCTTCTACTTTCTTTAAATCATATTCTCTCACGTATCCTTCTTTAAGTTTCAATATTCTCAAGTTTTTCTTTTTCTTTAAAATCTCTAAAGCCTCAGATTCAAAGTCAGGGGCAATTACAATTTCAAGGAATATCTTTATCAATTTTTCAGCTGTTTTAACATCTACAGTCCTATTTAATGCCACAATACCTCCAAATATGGATACAGGGTCACATTCATAGGCTTTTAAGTAAGCATTGTATATGTCATCTGCAACAGCTACTCCACAAGGATTTGTGTGCTTTATAGCAACCACTGCAGGCTCTTCAAACTCTCTTAAAAGTTCTATCGCCGCATTAGCATCGTTTATATTGTTAAAAGAAAGCTCTTTGCCATGCAATTGTTCACATTCTGCAATACCATAAGCTTTTAAATGATTCTTATAGAAAGCCGCTTTTTGGTGAGGGTTTTCGCCATATCTCATGTCTTGGGCTTTTTCATAAGCAAATGTCATAACCTCTGGGAACTCTACACCAGTCTTTTCTATTAAGTAATTGTATATTAAAGAATCATAAAGTGCTGTATGTCCAAAGGCTTTTGCCGCAAGATAAAACCTTGTCTCTTCTTTAGTATTACCGTTCTCTTTTATTTCCCTTATAACCATATCATAGTCTTTTGGGTCAACAAGAATAGTCACATACTTGTAGTTTTTAGCAGCAGCTCTTATCATTGAAGGACCGCCAATATCTATGTTTTCTATAGCCTCTTCTAAAGCAACATTTTCTTTAAGAATAGTCTCTTTAAAGGGATAGAGGTTTATTACGACGATATCGATAGGCTCAATACCATGCTCTTTAAGGGCTTTCATGTGTTCTTCATTATCTCTTACAGCAAGAAGCCCTGCGTGGATTTTCGGATGAAGTGTCTTTACCCTTCCATCCATAATTTCGGGAAATCCTGTTATGTCTGATACTTTTACTACATTTACGCCATTTTCTTTAAGAAGGTTATAAGTCCCACCTGTTGATATTATCTCATAGCCCAGTTCATTGAGCTTCTTAGCTAAGTCCACTATCCCTTCTTTTTTTGAGACACTGATTAATGCTCTTTTTGCCATAAAACTACCTCCTGTTTTTTCTTTTTTACTCTCTTGAAAGTCTATCCTTTTATGCGCACTTTCCTTCCTTCTACTATGAGCTTTCCTTCTGTAAAAAGCTTGACTGCATAAGGTAAAACTTTGTGTTCTACTTCAAGCACTTTTTTGGCAATGGTCTCTGGCGTATCCTCTTCATCGACTTTCACAACTTCCTGAAGGATAATAGGTCCTGTATCAGCACCACTGTCCACAAAGTGAACCGTGCAGCCTGTGTATTTTACTCCGTATTCGTACACCGCTTTATGTACTTTCATTCCATAAAAGCCTTCCCCACAAAAGGCGGGAATGAGGGAGGGATGTATGTTTATTATTCTATTAGGAAACTTTTGCACGATTTTTTCGTCGAGAATTGTTATACAGCCAGCAAGTATTATTCCATCGGGGTTTATTTTTTCAAGAAGTTTTAACAATTCTTGTTGAAATCTCTCTTTTAATTCCTTTTTAGGAAGGCAATAAGCAGCAATTCCGTGTTTTTTTGCTCTTTCAAGAGCGTATGCCTCTTTTTTGTCACTTATCACAGCACATACAGTGGCTTTAATATAACCTTCCTCAATGGCATCAATTATTGACTGTAAATCACTCCCATTTCCTGATGCCATTACTACAAGGTTCATAAAACTACACCGCCTTCACCCTTTTGTATTTCACCTATGACATACACTTTATCCCCTATTTGACCTAATCTATTTATTGCTTCATCTACTTCTTCAGGGCTTACTATAACTATCATGCCAATGCCCATGTTAAATGTTCTAAACATTTCTCTTTCTTCAACTTTGCCCATTTTTTGAATTAGTTTAAATATAGGCGGTATTTCCCATGTACCTTTATCTATTTTTGCAGACAACCCCTTCTTTACAATCCTTGGGATGTTGTCAATAAAACCTCCACCTGTAATATGGGCTATTCCTTTAATTTTTAACCCCTTTAATGCCTCTATTGACCTGACATATATTTTTGTGGGAGTTAAAAGCACTTCTCCTAATTTCATGTCAAGTTCAGGTATAAAGTCCTTAACAGAAAGATTGTTTTCCTCAAAAAAGATTTTTCTAACTAAAGAATAGCCATTACTGTGAATGCCAGAAGAAGGAAGTCCTAATATCACATCACCTTCACACATGCGATTTGGGTCAATTAACCCTTCTTTTTCCGCAACACCTACCGCAAAACCAGCAAGGTCGTATTCTCCTTCCTTGTAAAAGCCCGGAAGCTCTGCTGTTTCACCCCCTATTAAAGCACATCCAGCCATTTTACAACCTTCTGCGATCCCCTTAATTACCTCAACTGCCACTTCACTTTTTAACTTTCCCGTTGCAAAATAGTCAAGGAAAAAAATAGGCTTTGCGCCTGTTACAATAATATCATTTACACACATAGCCACAAGGTCTATGCCTATTGTATCATGCTTGTCCATCATAAAAGCTATCTTAAGTTTGGTCCCAACACCATCAGTACTGGATACAAGTACAGGATTTTTGTAATTTTTTATTTCAACAAGCCCTGCAAAGCCTCCTACGCCTTCTAAAACATTGTCTGTCATAGTTTGCTTTGCTATAGGCTTTATCATTTCCACCAGCCTATTGCCCTCATCTATATTTACCCCAGCGTCTTTATATTTCATAATTACACACCTACTTTTTAATATTTTATGGCATTTCTTTCGGGTCTGAGATTCTTCGAGGTCCTTCGGTACCCCTTCGCTTATGCTCAAGGTTTCGGCTCAGAATGACAGAAGTGAGTCTATGCTTTTATGCATAAAATGTATCGCAAAAGTGTTATTTCTTCTCAAAGAGATATTTACTTCCTTCTTTTGGCACATACATAGGATATACTCCATCAAAACATCCTGCACAAATAGAATCTAATCCTACACTTTTTTTAAGGCCTTCAATGCTTAAAAATTGAAGGCTATCAGCTCCTATCAATCTGCACATTTCTTCAACTGTCATTCTGGCTCCTATTAGCTCTTTTTTTGTAGGGGTGTCAATTCCAAAATAACAGGAATATTTAACAGGAGGCGAGCTTATTCGCACGTGTACTTCTTTTGCTCCTCCAACTTTTAATAAATTAACTAATCTTTTCATCGTAGTACCCCTCACTATTGAATCGTCAATCAAAACTATCCTTTTCCCTCTTACCAATTCCTTTAACACATTTAATTTTACCCTAACTCCTGTCTCCCTGTCTTTTTGGTCGGGCGCTATAAAAGTCCTGCCAATGTACTTGTTTTTGATAAGTCCTTCTCCCATAGGTATACCCGATTGTATTGAATAACCTCTTGCTGCCGCAATCCCCGAATCCGGCACAGGCACCACAAGGTCTGCTTCTACAGGTGCTTCCATTGCCAATCTTTTGCCCATCTCAAATCGCGTAAAATAAACGCTTTTGCCATCTATAACGCTATCTGGTCTGGCAAAATAGATATACTCAAAAACACAGGGCATTCTCTTTTTATTTGTCTCTAATTTAACAGAATTTAACCCACTTTTGTCGATGATGACTATCTCCCCTGCTTCAACATCCCGTATTAGCTCAGCTCCTATCACATCAAGAGCACAAGACTCAGAAGATAGGAAATAAGTGTCATCTTTTTTGCCGATACAAAGAGGCCTTATACCGTTAACATCCCTTATCCCTATCAACTTATTGTCAGTCAAAATCACTAAAGCATAAGAACCTCTTATTTGCTTTATAGTCTCTTTGAGAGCTTCTATCAACCCTTTTTGATAGTTCTTGGCAATTAAATGGAGTATTATTTCGCTGTCCGTCGTCGTCTGAAATATTCTACCATCATTTTCAAGGTCATTTCGCAATTCCTCAGCATTTATCAAATTGCCATTGTGGGCAAGAGCCATGTACTCATTTTTAAAATTTGCCACAAGGGGCTGTGCATTTACAATGTCATTGCTTCCTGTTGTAGAATACCTTACATGGCCTATACCCATTTTCCCTTCTAATATCTTTAAATTTTCTTTATTAAAAACCTCTATAGCAAGTCCTAATCCCTTAACACACTGAACATTTTCACCGTTGTAAACAGCTATACCTGCACTTTCCTGCCCCCTGTGTTGTAAAGCTTGTAAGCCATAGTAAATGTAAGAATGCACAGAAGTAGTCAAGCTATATGCACCAAAAACTCCACACTCTTCTTTTAATTTGCCTCCATTTCCCATTTTATTCTCCCTCTCCAGCTTTCCTCTAGGACTTCTAAAGGAATGTCTATTACTCTCTTTCTGTTTACATCAATTACAATATCTTTCGCTGTCACATGCCCTACCACTTTAGCTGGAACTTGATATTTGTGAGCAAGGTCAAGAATTCTTTCTAAATTGCTGTTGTTCGCAGTGACTATTGCCCTTGATTGAGATTCAGAAAACAATTCTACATCTTCCCTAAAAGTAGTTTCTAATGATATTTTAGCACCTTTTTTGCCCAAAATCGCACTTTCTACTAATGCAACTGCAAAACCACCTTCTGAAATGTCGTGAGAAGACTTTATCAATTTTTCCTCTATAAGCTTTAATACCAAAACTTGTAATCTTTTTTCTTTGTCTAAATCTATTTGGGGTACTTGTCCTCTTGTTATCCCAAAGTAGACCTTTAGATATTCACTTCCTCCAATTTCACCTTTGTTTTCACCTAATACTATGATAAGGTCGTTTTCTTCTTTGAAGTCCATTGTGCAAATTTTTGACACATCCTCTATAAGCCCTGCCATTCCTATCACTGGTGTAGGATAAATAGCACTTCCTTCACTTTCATTATAAAAACTTACATTGCCGCTTACTACAGGAATTCCAAGCGTTTCGCAAGCTTTCGCTATGCCAAATATAGAATTTTTAAATTGCCAATAAATTTCCTTCTTTTCAGGATTTCCAAAGTTCAAACAATCTGTGACACCAATTGGTTTCGCCCCAACCATACAGAGATTTCTCGCTGCTTCTGCAACGGCAATTTGCGACCCATTGTAAGGATCTAAATAACAATACCTTCCATTGCAATCAGTTGTCAAAGCAATAGCCTTTTTAGTTCCTTTTATTCTCACAACAGCTGCATCCATACCCGGTCCTATTACTGTGTCTGTTCTTACCATATAATCGTATTGACTGTATATCCACTCTTTATTTGTAATGTTGAAAGAAGAAATGACATCTTTCAAGGTTTTATTCATATCCTCAGGGCATTTAATTTCGTCAATACTAAATTTGTTAACTTCTTCCTTCCATGCAGGCACTTCTGCTTCTCTAACATACTGTGGCGCATCTTCTGTCAAAGATTTTACAGGAACTTCTGCAACAACTTTACCTCCTTTGATAACCCTAAGCATTCCATCATCAGTGATTTTCCCTATTGTAGCCGCATTTAATCCCCACTTTTTGAATACCTTTTGTACCTCTTCTTCTCTTCCCTTTTGTACTACTACCAACATCCTCTCTTGAGATTCCGAAAGCATTATTTCATAGGGCGTCATTCCTTCTTCTCTTAAAGGCACCTTGTCAAGGTCAAGTTCCATGCCAACTCCGCCGCGAGAAGCCATCTCACAAGAAGAAGAGGTAAGTCCTGCTGCTCCCATATCTTGTATTGCAACTACTGCATCTGTCTCAAAAAGTTCAAGACAAGCTTCCAGAAGTAGTTTTTCCATGAATGGGTCTCCCACTTGCACAGAAGGTCTCTTTTCTTCAGACTCTTCACTTAATTCTTGGGATGCAAAACTTGCTCCTCCAATGCCATCCCTTCCGGTAGTTGCACCGACTACCATTACAGAATTTCCTATACCTTTTGCCACGCCTTTTTTTATTTTATCTTTTTCTACTATTCCTACACACATCGCGTTTACTAAGGGATTTCCTTTATACGCATCGTCAAAGTAAGTATCTCCACCAACCGTCGGAATTCCTATGCAGTTTCCATACCCTGCTATGCCAGCAACTACATTTTCTATAATGTATTTAGTTCTTTTATCATCGGGTAGTCCAAATCTTAATGAGTCTAAAAGAGCTATTGGCCTTGCTCCCATCGTAAATATGTCTCTTATTATTCCTCCCACCCCTGTCGCTGCTCCTTGATAAGGTTCAATAGCGGAGGGATGATTGTGGCTTTCTATCTTCATTACAACGGCTAAATTGTCCCCAATATCTAATACTCCAGCGTTTTCCCCTGGCCCTTGTATTACTCTTTCTCCCTTTGTAGGAAGATATTTTAGCATGGGCTTAGAATTTTTATATGCGCAGTGTTCTGACCACATAACACTGTACATTCCTAGCTCAGTTATATTAGGTTCTCTTTTTAAAATGGATACTATTTTGTCATATTCTTCGTCAGTAAGACCAAGTTTTCTCCATATCTTTTCCATCAATTAACCCCGCCTTTTATAAAATTATCCACTATGGACCCTAAAATATAAAGACCATCGGTGTTGCCGAGCAAAGGTTCATACGCTCTTTCTGGATGTGGCATCATACCTAACACATTGCCTTCCTTATTTATAACCCCTGCTATTCTCTCAACTGAACCGTTGACATTTTCTTTGTACCTAAATACAATTTGATCGTTTTTCTTCATATCTTCCAGTGTTTGACCGTCTACATAATAATTGCCTTCTCCATGAGCAATGGGAAGACTTATCTCTTGTCCTTTTTTAAGCCTTGTAGTAAAAGGAGTTTTGTCATTTTCCACTATTATACTCACTGTCTTACAAATGAATTTCAGTCCCTCATTTTTTCTCAATGTCCCTGGAAGCAGTCCTGCTTCAGTAAGTATTTGAAATCCGTTGCATATACCTATTACATATTTTCCTTTTTCCGCGGCTTCTTTGACAGCTTCCATAATAGGAGAAAACCTCGCAATAGCTCCTGCCCTCAAATAGTCTCCGTATGAAAATCCGCCTGGAAGCATTATAACATCGTATTTGCTCAAGTCTTTCTCTTGATGCCACACGTATTCTACTTCTTGATTAAGACCATATTTAACCGCATAATAGCAGTCCACATCGCAATTGGACCCTGGAAAAACTACAACAGCAAATTTCATCCTTATCCCTCCCCAATTTCAAAGGTGTAATCTTCTATGATGGGGTTTGTCAGTATCTTTTTGCACATCTCATCGACTTTTTGCTCTAGGAGGGATAAATCACCATCCTCAAAAGTTAATTCAATATATTTTCCAACCCTCACATCCTTGACACCCTCATATCCCATTGAATGCAACGCACCTTTTACTGCTTTTCCTTGGGGATCGAGTATTCCTTTCTTAAGTGTTATATAAACTTTTGCAACCACCACTTCATATACCTCCAAGTCTCTTTAAAATTTCAATATAAGCTTCTTCTACATTTCCTAAGTCTCTTCTAAATCTATCTTTATCAAGTTTTTCCATTGTATTTTTATCCCATAATCTACAAGTATCAGGTGAAATCTCATCAGCTAAAATAACTCCTTCTCTACATCTGCCAAATTCTAATTTAAAATCGACAAGAATTATGTCTTTAGATAAAAAATATTCTGAAAGAATGTCGTTAATTTTTAGTGACATCTTTTTTATTGTTTCAACTTCTTCCTTTGTCGCAAGGTCCATCGCTTCTATATGATATTCATTAATCATTGGATCGCCCAATTCATCGCTCTTATAACAAAATTCTAACACAGTTGTTTTTAATTTTTTACCTTCTTCAATCCCCAGTCTTTTAGAAAGGCTTCCTGCAGCATAATTTCTTACAAGGACTTCTAAAGGCAAGATTTCTACTTTTTTTACTAGCATTTCTCTGTCACTCAATTTTTTTACATAGTGAGTAGGTATGTTATTTCTCTCTAAAAGTGCAAATAATATTGCCGAAATTTTATTGTTCAAAACGCCTTTCTGATGTATTGTACCTCTTTTAAGACCATTAAAAGCTGTTGCATCGTCTTTGTACTCAATGATGTAAAAATTTTCATCCTCTGTTTTATAAACCTTCTTTGCCTTTCCTTCATAAAGCAATTCTGTCTTTTTCATTTTTACCCTCCTTTTCTTTTTAATTGTTTAACACTTCTTCTGCCATTTGATTTCTATAGTCCATAAGCATTTCTTTTAAGTAAGGATATTTTAACGAAAGGATATGACAAGCCAGAAGCGCCGCATTTTCTGCCCCATCTATAGCTACTGTTGCAACAGGCACGCCTTTTGGCATTTGCACAATTGACAAAAGGGAATCAAGTCCATCTAAGGTAGAAGATTGTATGGGAAGACCAATAACTGGAAGTAAGGTATAGGAAGCGATAACCCCAGGTAAATGAGCTGCTTTTCCTGCTGCCGCAATAATTATGTCATAATACTTATCGGCATTTACAGCAAACTCTTGCGTTTCAAAAGGAGTTCTGTGAGCAGACAGTACTTTAACATCATAGGAAATTTCAAATTCTTCAAGAATTTTTGTGCATCTTTCAATCACAGGAAAATCAGATTTACTTCCAATTACTATTGCAACTTTAGGCATTTTCAATAAAAACCTCCTATCTGTTTTAAATTTTTATAAAAGAGGGGAAAACCCCTCTTATCTCAAAACAAAATTTATTGTAAAAGCAACAGCAATTACATACATCATCCAATGTATCTCTTTAGCTCTGCCCGATAATAATTTAACCAATGTATAAGAAATAAATCCCAAACCCAATCCTGTGGCAATGCTGTAAGTCAAAGGCATTCCTATTATAGTAATAAAAGCAGGAAAAACTTCTGTAAAATCTTCAAAGTTTATGTGTACTATCTCCGTCATCATCAAAGCTCCAACTATTATTAAAGCTGGCGCTGTAGCAAATGCTGGAACTAGCCCTACCAAAGGAGCTATGAAAAGTGCCAACAAGAAAAACACTGCTACTGTAATGCCTGTCAATCCAGTTTTTCCTCCTTCTGCAATGCCCGCAGCACTTTCAATGTAAGAAGTCACAGTACATGTCCCTAAAACTGGCGAAATCATCGTCCCAACAGAGTCAGAGATAAAAGCCCTTCCTAAAGCTGGAGATTCATCTTTCTCTCCTAGCAACCCTGCTTTCTTAAGAAGCCCCATCAAAGTTCCCATGTTGTCAAAAAGTTCAACTATTGTGAAAGTAAAAATTATGTTTAAAAGTCCATAATGAAAAGCTCCTATAATATCAAGTTTACCAAATGTGGGAGCAAGACTCGGTATGTGAAGGCTTATCACATCGCCTATCCCTTTAGGAAGAGGTGAAACGCCAAATATCATAGATACCACAGTG
Organism: Thermoanaerobacter kivui; assembly: GCF_000763575.1. NCBI lineage: Bacteria > Bacillati > Bacillota > Clostridia > Thermoanaerobacterales > Thermoanaerobacteraceae > Thermoanaerobacter > Thermoanaerobacter kivui. The sequence continues at coordinate 557,532 of NZ_CP009170.1, read as the reverse complement.
GTAGCTAGAATTGATATTATGAGAGCTCCTCTGACACCTCTAGATATCAGAACAGCTGCCAGTATAAGTCCAAAAATAGAAAGGAGAGTCTCGGGCTTTAAAATATGCCCAAAAGCTACCAAAGTAGCATCAGATTTTACAACTATCCCTGCATTTATAAGTCCTATAAATGCTATGAAAAGTCCTATTCCTACAGGAATAGCTGACCTTAGTGAAGGAGGAACAGCTTCTATTATCCAGCTTCTTATCTTAGTGACAGTGAGAACTAAAAAGACTACTCCTGAAAAAAACACGGCTCCTAGCGCTACAGTCCAATGCAGTCCAAACTGCTTAACTACTGTATAGGTAAAAAAAGCATTTAACCCCATGCCCGGCGCAACAGCAATAGGATAATTTGCTAGAAGAGCCATAAGAGTCGTAGCAATTGCCGAAGACCATATAGTAGCAGCAATTGCAGCCTCTTTTGGAATTCCGGCTTCGCTTAAAATCTGTGGGTTTACAAATATTATATAAGCTAAAGTGATAAAAGTAGTAGTACCTGCCAAAACTTCTGTCTTAAAATCTGTGTTTCTCTCTCTTAATTTAAATAATCTTTCAATTAGTCCGTTCTGCATATTTGACTTGTTTTTCATCAATTATCCTCCTTTTTCAATTTTAAGAAAAAAATATGCCCGGCAGGAATAGAGTGAAACCTATCCTCCCGGGCTTTTATCCCTTAGGTGTAGTATATGAAAACCCATATACCTGTACCGCTCGGTCCAAACACCTATAAACTAGGCTGGAACCCTAGGTACACTTTCACTCATAGTCGAACAATTTACGGTTGTTCGGTAGAGACTCTCGAGCCATATTCTCGAGATTATATGAGTGCTTTTTATTCAATTGTCCCACTTATATCTTATCAACTTTTTTAATATTAGTCAACCTCATTTGCGAATTTTTTTATAAAAAACTAAATTAATGTTCGGTTTTTACTCCCATTCTATGGTAGCTGGTGGTTTTGAAGTAATATCGTAAAGCACTCTGTTTACTCCTGGCACTTCATTAGTAATGCTTGTAGATATGCTCTCCAAAATTTCATAAGGAAGCTTTGTCCAATCCGCTGTCATTCCGTCGTAGCTATCTACTACCCTCAAAATTATGGCATAGGCGTAAGTCCTTTCATCCCCCATGACTCCAACACTTTTTATGCCAGGCAAAATCGCGAAAGATTGCCATACTTTATTGTACCAGCCAAACTTTTTCATTTCCCTTAAAACTATACTGTCAGCTTGTCTCAAAATTTCTAACTTCTCTTCTGTAACTTCACCAAGGATTCGAACTGCTAATCCTGGTCCAGGGAAGGGCTGTCTATATAATATCTCCTCAGGAATTCCTAATTCTTTTCCTACTTGCCTTACTTCATCTTTAAAAAGCATCCTCAAAGGTTCAATAAGTTCAAAACCTATATCTTCAGGCAGACCTCCAACATTGTGATGGCTTTTAATAGTAGAAGACACGCCATTGCCACTTTCTATTACATCAGGATACAAAGTACCTTGCACCAAAAATTTCACATCTCCTATTTTTAAGGCCTCTTCTTTAAAAACATCTATAAAAACATTACCAATAATTTTTCTCTTTTCTTCTGGATCTGTAACTCCCTTAAGTCGTGACAAAAATCTATCCTTTGCATCTACCCGGATTATGTTCATGTCATAATTTTTTCTAAAGGTTTCAATAACCATATATCCTTCGTTTTTCCTTAAAAGCCCTGTATCAACAAAAATGCATACCAATTGGTCGTGAATGGCTCTATCCACTAAAACAGCAGCAACTGAAGAATCTACACCGCCAGACAGGGCACATACAGCTTTGTGTTTTCCTACTTTCGCTTTTATTTCCTTTACTGTCTGCTCAATTAAAGACTCCATTGTCCAATCTGCCGCGCAATCACATACTTCAAAAAGGAAATTTCTTATAATCTCTGTTCCTCTATGAGTGTGTGAAACTTCAGGATGGAATTGAACCGCATACAATTTCTTTTCTACATTCGCAATTGCTGCAATAGGACAGTTGTCAGTAGAGGCTACTACCTTAAAATCTGGAGGAGGAAGTTCTATGTGGTCAGTATGGCTCATCCAAACAACAGTGTCTCTTTCTATCCCTTTAAACAAAGGAATAGTATTATTTAAGACAATTTCTGTCTTGCCATATTCCTTCACAGGTGCTGGCGCAACTTTTCCACCTAAAAGCTCTGTCATAAGTTGTGCACCATAACATATACCTAACACAGGATAACCCAATTCAAAAATTTCTTTATCACATTTAGGAGCATTTTTTGCATATACACTGGCAGGTCCTCCAGAAAGCACAATTCCCTTTGGCTCTTTTTTTCGTACCTCCTCTGGAGAAATATTGTAAGGAACAATCTCGCAAAAGACATTTGCTTCTCTTATTCTTCTCGCAATGAGTTGGGTATACTGGCCTCCAAAATCCAAAATCAAAATTACTTCACGCTTAATCCCCATTAAAATCCTCCTCTTATCTCAAATTATAATTGGGAGCTTCTTTTGTAATAATTATATCATGAGGATGGCTTTCAGTTAATCCTGCCTGTGTTATTTTTATAAACTTTGTTTTTGTCCTAAGTTCATCTATGTTGCGGACACCGCAATAGCCCATTCCTGCTCTCAAACCACCAACCAATTGATACACCGTCTCTTTCAAAGGCCCTTTGTATGGTACTCTCCCTTCCACACCTTCAGGCACAAACTTTGTAACATCTTCTTGGAAATACCTATCTGAGCTTCCTTCTTTCATCGCTCCTAAAGACCCCATTCCTCTATACACTTTGTAACTTCTTCCTTGATATATCTCTATTTCACCTGGACTTTCTTCTGTACCTGCAAAAAGACTTCCCAACATCACAACAGAAGCCCCTGCAGCAATAGCTTTAACAATGTCTCCCGAATATTTTATTCCTCCATCTGCAATTATCGGAATACCGTATTTGTCCGCTTCTTGTGCACAATCGTAAATAGCAGTGATCTGCGGTACGCCAACACCAGCGATTACTCTCGTAGTACAGATTGACCCTGGACCAATACCAACTTTTACGCAGTCGGCTCCTCTTTCTATCAAGTCTTTTGTGGCTTCAGCAGTAGCTACATTTCCTGCTATCAGCTGCAAATCAGGGTATTTCTCTTTTATCTTAGATACTGCTTCTAATACGCCTTTAGAATGCCCATGAGCTGTATCTATCACGATAGCATCTACACCTGCATCTACTAATGCTTTAACTCTGTCCATCATGTCCTTCCCAACACCGACAGCAGCCGCTACCAAAAGTCTTCCTTTGCTGTCCTTTGCAGCATTAGGAAATTCTACTGCCTTTTCTATATCTTTTATTGTTATGAGCCCTTTTAAAACATTGTTTTCATCTACCAAAGGCAATTTTTCTATCTTATGCTTTTTAAGTATCTTCTGAGCTTCTTCTAAAGTTGTGCCAACAGGTGCAGTTACAAGATTGTCCTTTGTCATGACTTCTTTTATAGGTTTGTCTAAATCATCTTCAAATCTTATATCTCTGTTAGTTATTATACCTACAAGTCTTGAATCAACAGTAATTGGAACACCGGATATTTTGTATCTCGCCATCAATTCTGCTGCATCTCTTATGGTGTGATCGGGAGAAAGGTAGAAGGGATCAGTTATAACTCCATGTTCCGACCTCTTGACTTTATCAACTTCCAAAGCTTGCCTTTCAATGGACATGTTTTTGTGAATTACACCTATGCCGCCTTCTCTTGCTATAGCTATAGCAAGCTTCGACTCTGTAACTGTATCCATGCCCGCACTCATCAGAGGAATATTTAGTGTAATTTTTTTGGTAAGCTTTGTCTTTAAATCTACATCTTTAGGAAGCACATCTGATTTAGCAGGAATCAAAAGCACATCATCAAAAGTTAAACCTTCTTTGACAAACTTCTCCTCCATATTTTACATCTCCTTCTTAATATTTATATTATAACATACTTACTTTAGAAAATCCTTAATAACATCAAACAATTTATACAATTACATTAATTCAAAACTATGAAGTTTATACGCCTTTTTAAGTCAAAAGCCTGAGGGTAGAATTTTCCTCAGGCCAAAAAAAGGCAAAAGTAAATCCCACCCATAGTAAAGCAGTTTACGGCCGCTTTGTAGAAACTCCCGTGCCATATTCACGGGATTATATGAGCTTCCCAGTAATAAATTATTAACTTGTCCATATGAATTTACTATTCAATATATCAAATTTGAATGTTCATGTCAACAGTACAAAAAATACAATATACACATTTAAAGCTTTTCTCAATAAAAAAATAAAAAAGCCTCAAAACTTTGAGGCTTCTACCTTCTACATGGTGCGCCCGAGAGGACTCGAACCTCCGGCACACGGTTTAGGAAACCGTTGCTCTATCCTGCTGAGCTACGGGCGCACAAATATCACAAATCAGTTACAGAAATATTCTATCAGACAATCAATAACCTGTCAAGGTCATAAACTCAAAAAGGCTGAGCTAAAGCTCAGCCTTTTTATTACATCATATCCATCCCTGCGCCTGGATTAGGCATTGATGTATTCTTCTCTGGTATATCGACAACTATTGCCTCTGTTGTAAGTATCATTGAAGCAATTGATGCAGCATTCTGCAAAGCAGTTCTCGTAACTTTTGTCGGATCTACAATGCCTGCTTTGAACATGTCTGTAAATTCTTCTTTATAAGCGTCATATCCATAGTTTGGATCTTTAGCTGCTTTTATCTTCTCTACTATTACAGAACCGTCAACACCGGCATTCTCTGCAATCTGCCTTATTGGCTCTTCTAAAGCTCTGAGCACTATCTTTGCTCCTGTCTTGAAGTCGCCCTCTAATGAATCAACAACCTTTTGTACATCTTCCATTACATTAAGCAATGCGATACCGCCACCAGGCACTATCCCCTCTTCTACTGCTGCTTTTGTAGCTGCTAACGCGTCTTCAATTCTGTGTTTCTTCTCTTTGAGCTCTGTCTCAGTAGCAGCACCAGCTTGAATGACAGCTACGCCACCTGCTAATTTTGCCAATCTTTCTTGCAATTTTTCTCTGTCATAATCAGATGTGGTCTCTTCTATCTGAGCTTTAATTTGATTGATTCTGTTCTTAATATCCGTAGGATTACCTGCACCATCAACAATTGTAGTAGTCTCTTTTGTGACTTTAACTTGTCTTGCACGGCCAAGCATTTCTAATTTTACATCTTTTAAGTCATAACCCAATTCTTCTGAAATTACTTGGCCACCTGTCAATATTGCTATATCTTGCAACATTTCTTTTCTTCTGTCGCCAAAACCAGGAGCTTTTACCGCGACACAAGTAAATGTACCTCTTAATTTGTTAACAACTAATGTTGCTAATGCTTCTCCTTCTACATCATCAGCTATAATAAGGAGTTTCTTACCATGTTGTACCACTTGTTCTAACAGTGGCAACAAATCTTGTATATTTGAGAGTTTTTTGTCTGTTATGAGTATAACAGGTTCTTCTAATACTGCTTCCATTTTTTCTGCATCAGTTACCATGTATGGAGAAATATAACCTCTGTCAAATTGCATTCCTTCAACAACCTCAAGGGTTGTTCCAAGCGTCTTTGATTCTTCAACAGTTATAACGCCATCTTTCCCTACTTTGTCCATTGCTTCAGCAATAAGCCTGCCTATTTCTTCATCGGCAGCTGAAATAGAAGCAACATGAGCAATTGACTCTTTATTGTCAATGGGTTTAGATATCCTCTTTAATCCCTCAACTGCAGCATCAACCGCTTTTGCAATTCCTCTTCTTAAAAGCATTGGATTAGCTCCTGCAGCGAGGTTTTTCAATCCTTCACGAACCATTGCCTGAGCCAAAAGCGTTGCTGTCGTTGTACCGTCACCAGCAACATCATTAGTCTTAGTAGCAGCTTCTTTAAGGAGTTGTGCACCTTGGTTTTCAAATGGATCTTCTAATTCTATCTCTCTTGCAATCGTTACACCATCATTTGTAACTGTTGGTGAGCCATATTTTTTGTCAAGCACTACATTGCGGCCTCTCGGTCCTAATGTAACTTTTACAGTATTTGCAACGGCATTAACTCCTCTTTCTAATGCTCTGCGAGCTTCCTCTCCATATTTGATTTGTTTTGCCATCTTTAACTACCTCCTTATTCTACAATTGCTAGAATATCGCTTTCTCTTAAAAGCAAATACTCTTCCCCATCCAATTTAACTTCTGTTCCAGCATATTTTGAGAAAATAACCCTGTCGCCAACTTTTACCTCTAATTCTACTTTCTTGCCGTCTATGTATTGTCCCGTCCCTACTGCAACAACTTCTCCTTGCTGTGGCTTTTCCTTAGCTGTACCAGGCAAAATAACTCCACCTTTTGTAACTTCTTCTGCCTGTATTACTTTAACTACAACTCTGTCTCCGAGTGGTTTTAACCTCATATACTTTATCCCTCCTCCTTCATTTGTTAGCACTCATCTTGTGTGAGTGCTAATCCCAATCTCTATATTAATTTAAGTAGTAAAACATATCAAACTGCATTACAGCTCATTTTCAGCTGTATAATCCGATTATTTATGATTTTGCCCAAATACTTTGATTTTATGCCATTATTTATCGATTTAAACTACATTTCTTAATCTTCCATTTTAAAATAAAAAAACAAGGGAATATACACTCCCCTTATTATGAATTATTATCCTTTTCATTATCCTTTTCCTCTTTTTTGTCAGCCGAATTGACTAATCCTTGTTGTTTTAAATAATTTATCATGTTATACATATATTGTTGTTGTTCTTTTGTTAACATGGATTTTAAATTGTCAATGACAGCTAATTGCTGCTCAGATAAGTCTGGAGGCAACGTGGTATTATCATCGTCTTGTTCCTGCTGCTCATACACTTCCTCTTTTTTCTCTTCTTTTTCAAGATTTTCTTCTTCTAATTTTACTACTTCAGCTGCTTCTTCCGTTTCATCTGGCATGCTTCTGGTAATCTGTTGATTTTGCTCTTTCTCTTCCTTCATACTATTCATAATTCCTTCTGCCTTATTAAGTACCTCCAATAATTTTATATTTTTCGCAAGTTTATCAGCTGTCTCCATTTTATCTTCTGGAATTATAGGCTTTATAGCTTCATAAATATCGACTATTTTGTCAAAAATATTGTCCTTTCCTTCCTCTTTCGAATATTTCTCCATTTTTTGTTGCAAATTCTTTAACGCCTCATGAAATTTTAAAAATTTATCTACAACCACTTTTTTATCCTCTGCTATGTAAGGTTTTATCGCTTTTAAAATCCCTATTTTATCTATTTCAGCTTTGTCCATTGCCGTGATTTCCTCTTCTGAAAGGTTCATTAAATTCTTTTGTATTTCAACTATTTCTGCTATCTTCGAAAAAATATCTACATAATACTGGTCTCTTTTGTTTAAATATGGCTTTATACTTCCTACAAAGTCTTTCCCTTTTGTAATGACTTCGTATAAATCAACATTTATTTTATCTTTTTCGGGTTTGCCAAGTTTATTTTTTTCTTTGCCATCTGCTACTTCTACCTTTTCTCTTTCCACTCCCAAAACTTGAAATCTTACAAAAGCTATAATAAGAAATTCTATGGCAAGTACTTTTAATAAAATTTCTTTTTGCAATAGAAATTCCCCCTACCTTTTAATCTCTTACTAAATATATGTAAGGGGTTAGTCTATTATTATAGACTGCCCCTTATTTTCTTAATTTTTCTCACAAATGATTATTCCCGGCACAAAGAAGAGTATTAAAATTATTATTAGAAAAATCCAGAACCAACCTGCAACAAATCCTACCCCTTTTTCTTCAGGCATTGGATATACCCCCCTTCAAATAGGTAAATTGCGGACAAATTAATTTATTCATCCTTTTGTCAACCTAATATATAATACGTAATTTAAAGATTTGTGTTACCAAAATTTATCCCTGCTAAAGACCATAAAAAACGTCTCGCTTTTTTACGAGTTTTTTCTTCTTGTAAAATTACAAGTATTATAAAGAAAAACAGCAAAGTTTCAAACTCAAATCTCACATCTAGCAAAAGGGTCAATATTACAAAGAAAAACAACAATGTATCTCCGGATATGGACATACAATATCACTCCATTGCGATTATTTTTCTTTCACATGTAAAAAGGGCTCTACCGGAGGATAGAGCCCTTTAAAATTATTTGACTTCATTGAAGAACCAACCTAATCCACCGTCCATTATTATTACAAGTAGTATGAAGAAGAACAACAATGTTTCTAATGACCATGGTACATTAAGCCAGCCTCCACCAAGAGCTAAAACAAGTATCAAGAAGAAAAACAGCAAATTGCTTTGCCCAAAAACTGAGCTTGTTCCTGCCATATTAATCCCCCTTTAAACAATTTTAACATGTTTAAGCCTTTGGTTCTTCAACAATGATACCTGGTACAAACAGGAAGATTAACAATATTATAATTATAATCCAAAACCACCATGCAAATCCTGCTCCGCTTTTATCTACAGGCATAAATAATTTTCCTCCTTTCAGGTCTTAGCCTTTCTATGTGGGTCTTTCAAGACCTACTATATAATATGTCATAACTTCAGATGGTGACACTTTTTAAATTTTGGCTAACAAATTTTTATTTACCACATATTCTGTTAATAGTATGAAAGGAGGTACGCAAATGAACTTGATACCAATATTTGTATTTTCTAAGATAGCGAAAGACATATTTATTAAAAACAAAATTGACAAAAGATTATTAAATAAAGTAGCTTATTTAAGAAGTGAATGTGTACCAGTAATCTTATATTCAAGATTACCCTATAGTATTTTAAAAGCAAAAATTGAAAAATTAGGAGGAAGTATAAAATTCGAACTTCCCATCATAAACGCGTGGTCAGTTAATCTGCCATGCAATAAATTAGCAAAAATTGCTTCCCTCAGTGGTATACACTTCATAGCAGAAGACTCCACCATCCAGGTGCAACTTAACATTGCGACACAAGAAATCAACTCAAGAAAAGTAAATGATTTAGGCTACACCGGAAAAGGTGTAACAATCGCTTTTTTAGACACAGGAATATATCCTCATCCTGACTTTACAAAACCCAAAAATCGCATAGTAGCTTTTTATGATGTTGTCAATGGAAAAAAACAGCCTTATGACGATAACGGTCATGGAACCCATGTAGCAGGGGATGCTGCAGGAAACGGATATGCCTCAAATGGAAAATACAAAGGAGTTGCTCCAGAAGCAAATATAGTAGCAGTAAAAGTCCTTGATGCTTATGGAAAGGGTCTATCATCAGATATATTAGCCGGAATGCAATGGGTTTTAGACAACAAAGATAAATACAATATAAGAATAGTTTCTCTTTCAATAGGTGAAACTCCTTCATTACCTACCTTTCTAGACCCCTTAGTAAGAGGTGTGGATACATTGTGGAAGCATGGAATAGTAGTTACTGTAGCTGCCGGAAATTCTGGACCCAATTACAACACTATTACTTCTCCCGGTACTAGTAGAAACGCAATAACAGTTGGAGCAGTAGATGACAAAAGAACCTCCGACATAAGTGATGACGAAATAGCTCAATTTTCTGGAAGAGGTTCGCCTTATCTATACAAACCAGACATAGTAGCACCAGGTGTAAAAATAATTTCTACTGCTTCAGGAAACGTACCTTTTGGTGCAGATGAAATCATGGTGAATAAAGCATATAGAACAGCAACAGGAACTTCTATGGCCACTCCAATGGCAGCAGGAGCAGCAGCACTGCTTCTTGAAAAAAATCCTAATTTGGCCAATATCCAAATAAAAAATATTTTAAAATCGACAGCAATAAAAATCGGCGATGCAGGGTTATGGACTCAAGGTAGTGGGATGATAAATATAGAAGAAGCTTTAAAAAAAGTATGAGGGGTTTAACCCCTCATTTTAACGACCTGTGACCTAATCCTATAGCTACTTCGTTTAAGTTGAGCATCCCTACCGCAAAAAACACACAAACACAAAGATGTTCATTAGCATATGCAATTCCTATTTTCCCTCCTACATTAAGGCCCATGGCTTTGTTCATGACTTGCATAACAGCGTCATGGGCAGCCCCTGCAACTGCTCCCTCTCCTGTGTGACTCTCTTCTATAATTCCTTCTCTTTTAGCTGCTACAACTGCTCTTTCAATAATTTTAGATATAGAAGTTACATATTCTCCACCATAATCAACAGCAGCAACTTTTACTCCCTGTTGCCAATATTTATTTTTTAAAGCCTCTTCCTCTTCTCTCGTTGACATAGCCATTTTTACCGCAACTCTGGCTACATCAATACTCTTCATCGGTTTCATATTGGCACCGCCTAAAATCCTTTTATAAGGTTTAGTAAAATCTGATAAAAAATAGGTATAAAAATAGCTGGAAGCAAATTACCCACTTTTATATTTTTAATTTCCAACATGTTCAAAGAAATCGCAAATATCAATACTCCTCCTACAGCTGTCATGTCTTCAATCACTGGTTTCGTCAAAAGCCCTTGCAAAAAAGATGCACCTAATGAAATAGAACCTTGATACAAAAATACCGAAATAGCTGAAAAAACAACACCTATTCCAAAAGTAGAAGCAAAAATTATGGAGGAAATTCCATCTAGCACAGATTTAGCAAATAGTATACTGTGGTCTCCTGAAAGTCCATCTTTCAAAGCACCTACAATTGCCATAGCACCAATGCAATAAACTAAACTTGCTGTCACAAAGCCTTTGCTAATTGTAGAACTGTTATCTTTACTTAACTTTTTTTGCAATGTATCTCCTAACTTATTTAAATATTCTTCAATATTTAAAGCTTCCCCTATAATACCACCCAAAACAAGGCTCACAATTACCAACATCAAATTATTAAACTTAAGCCCACTGGATATTCCAATCATCATGACGCTTAAAGCCACGCCTTGCATCACTATGGTTTTAAATCTCTCAGGAATACCTACTTTAAGAAGTCTACCTAAGGTTCCTCCAATAATTATCGCAATTGAATTCACAATGGTTCCTAACATTTACTTCTTCCTCTCGTTAAAAATTTTCTTCCTCATCTCCCTGCTGTAATAAAAGAGATATTGTTGTGCAAATCCAGATAATTCTCCAAATTTATCTATAGCAAATAGCTGTATTTCTAAGGGATTTCCTTCTCTTTTCAGATACAAATACTCTACAATCCTTTTTATCCAAACATCTGTTGGAAAAGTATCGTATCTACCTATTGAATACAATATCACGCAATCAGCCACTTTGGGCCCTACACCGTTTATATTCATAAGAATATCTCTAATTTCTCCTGTTTTATACTCATAGAGCTTCAAAAGGTTTATCTCTCCTGAAAAAACTTTAGAAGCTGCGTCCATTATATACTTCGCCCTAAAACCACATTTGCTCTTTGCAATTGTCTCCACATCAAACATAACAAAATCTTCAGCCTTGGGAAAAGTATAATAGATTTTTCCTTTGTACTCAATAGGATCTCCAAAAGACCTCGCAAGATTTTCTATAACTTTTTTTATCTGGGGTATCCTGTTGTTTTGAGAGATTATAAAAGAGATAAGAGTTTCCCACGTGTCTTGGCGCAAAATCCTTATACCTTTCCCATATTGAATTGCTTCTTTTAATATTGGATCCCGTGAAAGACTTTCTTTTATCTGCTTATAATCTCTTCCAAGGTCAAAATAGTCAAACCATATGTCATAAAAGTCATTCAAGTCTGTATTGTCAATTATTAACATATCTCCTTCTAATTTCACATTTATTACTCTATCATATGCAACTCCTGTATAGCTTCCATCTTCTTCTTCATTCCACCTAAAACATTGTCCGCACTCAAAAGTCTCTTTAAGGTTAAAATCTTCAATCCCCCTTACAATTACCTTTGTCCCCTTTTCTTCCACACTATATTTCATCTTCCTCACCCACATTGAGTTTATTTACTCACTAACTATCATATTTCTCTGTCCTGTTAATTATTATTATATAATTTTTTTGTATAAAAAAAAAGCCGAAAATCGGCTTTTTTCTCAAATAAGAATTTACCACTTAGAGAATAATTGTAAGAGTATTGAAGAAAAAAACACCATAAAAAGAATAGAGTTTACCCCCATAGAGAGACCTATTATTTTAAGAATTTAAAATATCTCTCGCAACATTATTCCTTATATCTGTGATAAAGGGTATCCCAGTTTCCCTTTCAGTTTCCCGGTTGGCTGAAGCAATATCTTCTCTTGAAATTGCTTTGATAGAAAACTTTCTTGCTCCCGCCATCAGCTGTTGCAAACCTGCAGCCAATTTATCCGCTAAAGTCCATACGGCTATAGCTCCATAAGGTATATTTTTCATTTCATTTTCTCCCACTTTCTTTTTCACCTCATAGTAACCTGCGAAAATTTCCTCTGCTTTGAGGCCAAGCTGAGAAACCGTCGGCGGCAAGCTGTCCCAATTTCCATTTACCTTGCCTTTCCTTTCCGGATGCAGTACCCCTTCTATATTCGAACCTACAAAGGCTGGTATCATTAATGCTCTTCCCATGCAAACTAACTTTGTAAATGGTGCTCCCAGGGCAAGGGCTTTAAAAATATGGTCTTCTCTTGCAAAACCACCGGCAAAAGCCATATCAACCACTTTCTGCCCTTTATTTGCGAGGATTGATGCGTACTCATATGCTTTCGAATGCAGAAGTATAGACGGTACACCCCATGTCTGCATCATATTCCACGGACTCATGCCAGTTCCGCCGCCTGAACCATCGATTGTGAGCAAATCAAGTTTTGCTTCGGTAGCAAATTTTATAGCCATAGCTAAACTATCCATACTATAAGAGCCGGTTTTTAATGTGATTTTTTTATACCCGATTTTTCGTAAATACTCTACGGTTTTCATAAATTCTTCCCTCACTTCTTCAGGGGAAGATAGATGAGTATATCCGAGTCTACTGTGCCTTGCAAAAGATTTTACAGCACCGTTTTTAAATCCTTCAACAATTTCAGGCTTTTCTGGATCAGGATCGACAATGTAACCCCTCTTTTTTAAGAAAGTAGCATATTCAATATCCTTAACTTGAATTTCGCCACCAATACTTTTTGCACCCTGTCCCCATTTAAGCTCTATTATTACCTTATCACCGTACTTTTCAATAACATATTCTGCCACACCGTTCCTTAAGTCTTCTACATTCACCTGGACAATAATAGCACCATATCCATCAAAATAACGAAGATAAGTATTTATTCTTTTGTCTAGTTCCGGTGCCTTTTTAATTCTGCCATTTTCTATTACTGCCTCCTTATCAATACCTGCCACATTTTCGCCTATTACTATCGGAAAACCTACAAGAGCCGCACCTATAGCTAATGGGTCCCAGTACTTTGCTGCAATAAAAGTCGACCCGAGAGCACCAGTCATAATAGGAATTCTTGATTTTGTTTTTTCTTCACTACCAAATTCAGTTTCAATATTTACATTTGGGAATATGCAGTCATCAGAAGAATTGGAAATATTTTGACCTAACCCATAAGCACCGTAATTATATCCCATTATCCTCAATGAATTGTAAGATACGCCAATGGACGTTGTGTTGCTACTTCCAGCTGTTACCATACCAAAATCTCTAGGATACAACATTTTTCTGCCCAGAAGACTAGAAAGCCAGGTTTCGCACTTTCCCTGGCAATCCGCCATGCAAAGTGTGCACAAGCCGGATTCCGCTGGATTTCCTCTGTTTACTGTTCCTAGTACATCATTTGATTTTGACCATATGGTCATTGCAATTACCTCCTGTTCAATATTTTGTGATTAGTTTTAAAATCTAATTTTTTCGCTAAATTAAGTTGTTTTAATGTTATTTCTAAATAAAGGTTCGTATAATAATGCATTTAAATGCATTTTATCACATTTTTTTCTTTTGTGAAAGTTTTTTTATTGTAAGTTTTCTATTTTTTTAATCATTTTAAAAAAAATATACCCATTTATGGGTATATTTAACATAATATTCTAATTGTTATACCATTTCTTATATCATTTGTAAATGTTACAAGATATTTTCTGCATAATAATTCATATTTTTGATATATTATACTAATTACTTTTTATTTTTCAAATATTCATCTATAGCTTTTGCCGCCTGTTTACCTGCTCCCATCGCAAGTATTACAGTAGCAGCTCCAGTTACCGCATCTCCTCCAGCAAAAACGCCAGGCTTTGAAGTTTTACCTGTCTCATCGGCTATAATTCCACCCCACCTCTGTACATCAATATCCTTTGTAGTGGAAGGAATCAAATTATTAGGGCTCGTTCCTAAAGCCATAATCACTGTATCTACTTCTATTGTAAACTCAGAGCCAGGTATTTCAATAGGTCTCCTTCTTCCTGAGCTATCAGGCTCACCTAATTCCATTCTTATTACATCCATACTTTTTACCCATCCATCGTCTGTCCCATTTATCCTTATTGGGTTAGCTAAAAACTCAAATTTTATACCTTCTTCAATAGCATGCTCTATTTCCTCCGCCCTTGCTGGCATCTCCTCTTTTGAACGCCTGTATATTACAGTTACTTCTTCCACACCATCAAGCCTTAGAGCAGAACGTGCAGCATCCATTGCCACATTTCCTCCACCTATTACAGCTACTCTCTTACCTACTTACAGCTACTCTCTTACCTACTACAAGAGGAGTATCATATTCAGGAAATTTATATGCTTTCATAAGATTTATTCTTGTCAAAAATTCATTGGCAGAATAAACACCATTCAAATTCTTGCCCGGAATATCCATTAACTTAGGAAGTCCAGCACCTGTGCCAACAAATACTGCTTCAAAGCCTTCTTCCTCCATCAATTGGTCAATTGTAACTGTCCTTCCTACCACCACGTTAGTCTCAACTTTTGCACCTAATTTCTTTAATCTTTCTATTTCTGCTTCCACAATTCTCTTGGGTAATCTAAATTCGGGAATCCCATAGGTTAAAACTCCACCCAAAGCATGCAAAGCCTCAAAAATTGTAACATCATAGCCCATTTTTAGAAGGTCTCCTGCACAAGTAAGTCCTGCAGGTCCTCCACCTATTATAGCCACTTTTTTATTTTTCTTCTCAGGCTTTACTTCTTCTTCAATATTATTTTGAAGGGCATAATCAGCTACAAATCTCTCTAATCTTCCAATAGCAATAGGTTTGCCAATTTTATTTAATACGCAATTCTTTTCACACTGTTCTTCCTGCGGACATACTCTGCCACAGACGGCAGGTAAACTATTTGTACTCTTTATTATTTTATAAGCCTCTTCAAATTCTCTCTTCGTAATTGCTTTTATAAACTCTGGTATTCTCACATGGACGGGACACCCGGCCACACAAGTAGGTTTAGGACATTGTATACACCTTGAAGCCTCTAGAATTGCCTCCTCTTCAGTATATCCTAACGCTACTTCATTAAAATTTTTCTTTCTCTCTTTTGGATCCTGTTCTTTCATAGGCACTCTATCTTTAACGGCCATGGTGATCACCTCCATGATGTTGTTCATACAATTCTAATGACACTTTTTCTTGTTGTTTAAACATATTAAGCCTTGTCATGGCTAAGTCAAAATTCACAAGATGACCATCAAAAATTGGACCATCCATACATACAAATTTTGTCTCACCGCCAACCTCAATTCTACAAGCGCCGCACATCCCTGTTCCATCTACCATCAATGGGTTCATACTGACTATAGTTGGTATATTGTATTCTTTGGTCATCTTGCAAACATTTTTCATCATTATAACAGGACCAACTGTAATAATATAATCTATTTCTTTGTCATTTTCCAATACTTCTTTCAATACATCTGTCACAAAGCCCTTTTTTCCTAGAGTACCATCGTCTGTAGCATAATATACTTTGTCACAGACAGCCTCCATTTCTTTCTTGAAAATTATATATTCTTCACTTCTACCGCCAAGAATCGCTTCAACTTTATAACCTTCTTGATGTAGCACTTTTAATTTAGGATAAAGGGCAGGTATACCTACACCACCGCCAACACCTAATATTTTTTTAGCATCTTTGGGAACTTCCATAGAATTCCCTAAAGGCCCTACAAAATCTAAAATATAATCTCCTGCATTGAGAGTTCCCAATAACTTCGTCGATTTACCAACCTCTTGAAATACAATTGTAACTGTTCCCTTTTCCAGGTCATAATCTGCAATAGTAAGAGAAATCCTTTCCCCTTTATCATAAATTCTAATAATGACAAACTGACCAGGTTTTGCACTCTTTGCAACTCTTGGCGCTTCAATATCCATGAGTTTGACGACAGGATTTAGTACCGCTTTTCTTATGATTTTATACATATCACATACCCTTTTCTTTAGTATTTGTTTTTTCTATATACAAATTTTTTACATAAATATCCATTTGTAGGACATTTAAGGCCGTCATATACTCCAATTGTTTTTTTATATTTTTCATAGCTTCTTTTAATACAGGGATAATTTTGTACCCATACTTTATTGTAACGTCTACTTTTAAAATTATTCCTTCAGGCCTTTTTTCTGTCAAAACCCTATTAACTCTGTAAACCTCATTAAATAAAATAAGCTCATAAGCTACTATTGAATTTATGACATTTTCAGAAATAGTGTATTTCCCTAAATAGCTGTAATTAGGCCTTACAATTGTCTTTTCAAAATATCCACCCTTATTTCTCCTAAAAATTCGCAGAGAGTCTAAAAAATATCCTGAAAATTGCTTTTTAACTTCAAATGTGGGAACAGGAATAACGTGTTTCCCCTCCGTAAGTCTTTTTTCCCGAGCTATTTCAATTTGTTTTGGCGGTACCACATCTTTAATGTATATCCTTATACTGACAGGAGGAAGCCCCAGCTTTTCCGCTATCGCATCCACCATTCTGTCAGAAGTACCTATAATGAGGATTTTGTCGGGTTTCATTTCTTCAATAGCTTTTTTTACATCTTCTGCGTGTTTGGGGTCAGTAAACAATGCCCTTTTTATCGCCGCAATTTTTGTGGCCTCTTTTTTGGCAGAAACCCCTGCTATGATATTGTTGCCTTTTATCAAAATACCGTCATCTATGATGTACCTAATCCCGTACTTGCCAGCAATAAAAGAGGCATGGTGACTTTTTCCTGTACCACTCTCTCCAACTAAAGAATAGACTTTCAACAGATTACCCCCTAAAAAAATATAAAAAAGACACACCATTAATTTTTTAAATTGTTTTACAGTATTAATTAGATGGCTTTATACAAATTTTTCAACCACAAAAAATGTGTACTACTTCAATACGTTATTGAAAAAAGTAGGCAAATATATACCCCCTATCTTATCCCTCTTCAATTTTATTATAACTTCCCTACTCTTTTTAAGTCAACACCACCCCCCCTTAAGCTTTTATAACCCTTCCTTATCACATCCATTTTCTATGCAAAAATCATGCCAATAAAATTCTAAATGCTAAAATAAAAAAGTGCCGATTATCCGGCACAAAAATAATTTAAATCCATGTAAAAAACTCAGGAGAAATGTTGAAACCTACTAGGGAAGGGTAGAAAAATCTTTGAGAGGTATTACTTTTTCGCCAAAACCTCAGGCACTTGGGGCTTATAAAACCAACCGATACAAGCGGGAGTCACCAGCCCCAATGTACCTATAAAGGTAAGCACCGTCCCTAATATTGACATCGGACGAACCTTTTTCATTAAATTCACCTCCCACTTATCTTTATCTAATTATACAACATTTAAAACCCTTTGTGTGGATTTCGGAACGAAAGTGTCATTTTTGGGAACGAAAATGCATTTTTCACCTAATTTTTTCCAAATTACATCCTAAAAACAGCATTTATTTTGAAGTTTTTTCCTTCTTTTATATTTATACCCATTAATTTTTTGTATTAAAATGTATTTCTTTTCTTAAATTACATAAAAAGTATGATAAAAATGACAAAAAAATTATATTCCTAATTTTTTTATAACATTATCAGCAATTCTTATCATCATTTCCCCAAAGGAAGTTATCATTATAGCTTGCAGCATAAAACCAATAGATACCATAAACAACATTTTGACGCCAAATATTGAGCCCATAAAAAACAGCAAAATGTTTAGAAGAACAAAACTGAAAACTACAATTTTATAAAATTTATGATTTTTTACTATCGCTAAAACTATAAAATATAGCAATAGACTCACAAAAAATTTAAATGTCAAAGGAAAATGTATGTCTACAAATTTTGCTAAAGCAGAAAAAGGTATAAAATAAATTGCTGTAAAAGTTATACATCTATTATAAGTAGAACAATGAGCTCCGCCTGTATTTATTCTCAACAAAAGAGCTGAAATCATTATTACTGCAGTGTAAAAACCAAATCCTAATATTAAAGAGACAGTGTAAACTAAGACAAATTCAATCAGCACGCCTAAAATTAAGCTTATGCCATATTGTATTTTTGCCATTTCAATATCCGTCAAATTTTGAGTTTTGAATAATCGTTGGGTCAATTTTTCAGCTAACTTTTCAATATTAATATCAATCGCCCTCCAGAGAAAATTTAGGAATTTCTACAATAACGTCAAAATAACCTCCTTGGGTTTTTACTTTTATTTCACCGCGATACTTTTCTACTATATTTCTTACAATATACAATCCTTCTCCTCTTCCTCTACCCTCTTTTGTAGAAAACCCTTCTTCAAAAAAGATGGATGGTTCTACATCTTTTTGAAAATCATATCTATTCTTTATGTGAAATATGTAATCTATGGGGTCTTCTTTTATGTCTATCGCTATGTACTTATCTTTTTCCATTTCATCACAAGCCTCTATTGCATTGTCTATTAAATTTCCCAAAACTGAAACAAGGTTTAACACATGCTTTTTGTGGCATTGGATTTGTGTATCGCATTTAAAATACACTTCAATACCTTTGCTTTTAGCATTGTTTATCTTTGAATAAAGTAATATATCAATTTCATTTACGGCTGTGTTTATAGTTACTAAATTTTTATCAATTTCTTCTATATATGAAGACAAATAATTCTCCAGTTCACTATATCTTTTTTCCTTGACTAATTCAGAAATGACTATCAAGTGATTTTTAATATCATGATGATTTTGCCTGTATATGCGATTTTGTTCTTCTATGTATTTAAATCTAATACTATTTATTAAAAATTGGCGTTCTTCTTTATTTTTGGCATACAAGTCTCTTAACACAAAAATAGAAAACACATTTAATATAAAAATCAAAATTCCTATGAAAATCCTAAACAGCTCTTGATTTTTTGGCTGAAATACATCAAGATTTTTCATAAAATTGTTATTTACAAGTATCACTATCAATACCATTTGCACTACATAAATCATCATTGCATTTTTGTAACTATCCTTAAACATAAAACCTCTTCCAATCTAACTAGGATTTGTAAATAGATTTTATTCTCCTTCTAAATTCTTCATACAATTCTTTAGAGAGGTAAGCCTTATGATTTGAACCCTTAAAATGTATTTCAAAAGAAGTTCTGTTGTTGTCTTTCAACAAATCAACTTTAAAGAGGTTCACTAAAAAAGATCGGTTGGTTCTAAAAAATATATTATCGTCTACTAACTCTTCTATTTCTTTTAAAGAATAATCGCACAAAAATTTTTCTCTTTGTGTATAAATTATACTCCTTTTTTTACTGGCTTGAACACAATAAATTTCCTTTGGATTGATAAGCTTTACTCCATCTTCCGTCTTAAAAGGGATGACATTTTCTACTTCCAAAAGTTTTTTCTTTATCCTATCCAAAGTTTCTCTCAACCTTTTCTCATCAAGAGGTTTCTCAATATAATCCGAAGCGTAAAGCCTTACAGCATCTTTTATGTATTCTTCAAAAGAAGTGATAAAAATTATCTCTAAAAAAGGCATGCATTCTCTAATCTTTTTCGCCACCTCAATACCTGAAAGCCCCGGCAATCCTATATCTAAAATAGCAACATCTGGCTTAATCTTAATTAACGCCTCTAATGCGTCATTTCCATCTCCTGTAGAATATTCGACATTTACACTTTCCATTGTTAAAAGAATTTTTATAAGCTCTTTTCTAAAATTTATATCGTCCTCTGCCACAACTATTCTGAGCATACAAATTCATCTCCCGGTAAATGCATCACTCTATAAATAGAGAAAGTTTATATTTGCGTATAGCAAAAGAAACCAAGATAGCAGACAATAATTGCGGTAAAAAACACACAAATCGGATGACATAATCTTTTAGTAAAATTACAGGGTCTATGTCAAATAAAAATTGAATTGCCGTCACATTTAGATATTCTATTATTAAGTAAATGGAAACGGCTAAAATGATGCTCATTATCATTTTAAAAAAGTCCATTATTTTAAACACCGAAAACAAAATCACCAATACCACAATATAAAGTATAACATTTACAATATAACTGCTCACTAACGGCCTTATAAAATACAATATGATTCCAGTGAGTACGCTCATATACAAAATTTTTTTTGTTTGAAACTTTACTCCTGCTAAACCAAAGGCAATACTTATTATAACTGCTGCCTCTGGCATTGAAAACAAAAAGATTTCCCAACTCGTCAACCTATCCATTTTTCTCGCCCTTCTACATTACATAATTTCAAATATAATTGTAATTTTTATTAATTAGGATGTCAATTGAAATAAAATCAATAACTTTAGAGGGGGTTTTGAAAATTTCTACTTTTTCGAAGTCATCAGCTGTACCTTAGTAATTACAAAAACGCCCTCTTGTGTTTCACAGCGATATTTTCAAATCCCATAAAAATGCTTCTGAAATTTTATATCCTCTTTGCTACATTTTAAGTGCAAAATTCATGCCAAAAAGAAAAAAAATAAACGGATAGAACCTATCCATTTGTTTTCACAGTCTCTCCTTTTAACTTTTTAAAAAGTTCCTCTTCATTTAACCTGTAAGACAAAGTGAATAAGCTATCACTCAAATGGACATTCTCTAAAATTACGTCATCAGGCACTTTTAAATCTATAGGCGAAAAATTCCATATCGCCTTAATTCCTGCCTTCACTAATCTGTCAGCAGTATATTGAGCATTATCTTTAGGAATACACAAAATGCCAATGTCGATTTTGTTACAAGCAATAAAATCCTCTACAGTTTCTACGTCCATCACTTCAACATCCCTGATTTTAAGCCCAAACAACCGTGGATTAATGTCAAAAATCCCTTTTAAATTAAAACCGGACTTTTCAAATCTGGTATAATTAGCAATCGCTTGCCCGAGATTCCCTGCCCCTATGATAATAGTATTATATGTCTTATCAAGTCCTAAAATTTTCGTCAGGCTATTGTAAAGTTCCTCGACATTATATCCATACCCTTGTTGACCAAAGCCACCATAATTACTTAAATCTTGTCTGATCTGAGAGGCAGTAACTCCCATTTTCTCACTTAATTCCCTTGAAGATATCCGCTTTACATCGTTTTTAAGAAGTTCCTCCAGATATCTGTGGTACCTTGGAAGCCTTCTTATTACAGCCATTGATACTATGGTTTTTTTGCTCAATATCCTCACCTCATTCTACTATGTAATTGAATTGTATAACACATGTAAATTTTTTGTCAAGTGAACAAAAACATAGTAGAATATAAGGAATTCTAAATATCCTGTAACGGTACCACATTTTCTAGAATTTACTGATGTTTAGGCTCCCATTTATTATATTCTGTACTCATTATGACGATATCAACTCTTCGATTGAGTTTTCTATGCCCTTCTGAATCGTTCGGTGCAACAGGCCTGTATTCCGCATATCCTACTGCGGATATCCTATCAGGTTCAATTCCCACTTCATTTACCAATATTTTTACAACATTGGTAGCTCTTATAACCGATAACTCCCAGTTTGAATCAAATTTATTATTGTGTATTGGGAGGTCATCAGTAAAACCTTCTACTCTAATGTGATTTGGGAGGTCTTTTAGCATACTTCCTATTTTTATAAGCATTTGTTTTTCTTCAGGATGTACGTCGGCAGAGCCTAAGTCAAAAAGAAGAGAGTCCTGCAGGCTTATTACAAGCCCTCTCTCGTCTATATAACTTGTCACCATACCTTGAAGGTTGTTTTCCTTTACGAAGCCCTTCAATTGCTCTTCAATTTTCCCTAGGTTATTTTTGTTTTCCAAATTCCCCGGAACAAAACTTTTTCCGCTGTACTGACCTATTACATAATCGGTACCCGTGAAAGTTTTGCTTAAAGAACTGGAAATCTGAGCAAATTTAGTTGCATTGATATTACTTATAGTATACATCACAATAAAAAATATTAAAAGCAAAGTAATCATATCAGAGTAAGTAAGCAGCCATCTCTCGTGATTTGGTTTTGATTCATCTTCCAACCTCTTCATTTAACTCTACACTGCCTTTCTGAGGTATATTTTTAAGCTGGGACTGCGTGATAAATGTCATTAACTTTCTTTCAAGTATTTTAGGATTTTCCCCAGCTTGCAAGGAAAGGCTTCCTTCTAATATTAATTCTCTTTCTGTCCTTTTAATCTTTGCCCTATTTTTAAGTTTTTGTGCAATAGGAAGCCAAAACAAGTTGGCAGAGCTTACACCGTACAACGTCGCAATAAACGCCATAGCTATAGCTGGCCCTAATTTGTCCGGCTCATTTAGACTACTCAAAACGTGAACAAGCCCCATAACCGTTCCTATAATGCCCATTGTAGGTGCATAACCACCCGCCGACTCAAAAATGCCCGCTTCTTTTTTAGCCTCCAAATCTTCTACGTATATTTTGTTTTCCATAGTTGTTCTAATGAGTTCCATATCAGAACCGTCTACAACTAATTCCAAACACTCTTTTAAAATGGGATCAAATTTCTTTATATCCTCAGATTCTATTTCAGATTCAAGGCTTAAAAGCCCTTCGCTTCTGGCTTTTTGTGCTAAAAAAGTAAAATACTTTATTATCTCGAGGTAATTATCTTTTTCATTTTTAAAAGCCCTTACCAAAAGCCCCGGCACTTTTTTAATATCCTCCATAGAATAAGAAGTTATAGTAGCACCTATAGTGCCTCCAAAAACTATGAGAGCAGCAGATACTCCCAGCAATGATGTGACAGTACCACCCTCTAAAGTAAATCCGTATACCAAAGACCCTACTCCAAGAATTATACCTATTATTGTAGCGAGATCCAAGTCCATCACCTTCCATTTAGAAATACCTTCAATAATTGTTATCGGCATATATCAAAAAAAAGTTATAGCATATTTTGCACTTTTACAAAAGAATTTTTTTTGATATATTTAATATGAACAGGAGGTTATACCATGGCAATTATAACAGTAAACAATGTAACCAAAAGCTACGGCATCGATATAATTTTACAAAATGTTTCTTTTATAGTCAACGAAGGAGATCGAGTAGGAATAGTTGGAGAAAATGGTGCTGGAAAATCCACACTTTTTAAACTTTTAGCAGGAATTACGGAAGCTGATTGTGGATCCATTTCAATCTCTAAAGATAAAATTGGATATTTAGAACAAAGCGCTGTTATAGACAGCGAAAAAAGTATATACGAAGAAGTAAAGACCGTATTTTATGAAATATTTGAATTAGACAATCAAATAAAATCTTTAGAAAAAAAGATATCTCAAACAAAAGATAAAGACCTTCTTGACAAGCTTCTTTTAGAATATTCTTCCCTAATGGATAAATACAACGAACTTGAGGGATATTCAACAGAAAGCAAAATAAGAGGCGTTTTAAACGGTCTAGGCTTTGATGTGTCTCAATTTGATACACCTGTATCGATATTAAGCGGTGGTCAAAAAACCCGTCTTATGCTGGCTAAGACCCTTCTTTTAAATCCAGACGTCCTACTGCTGGACGAACCTACTAATCACTTAGACATAAATTCAATAGAATGGCTAGAACAATATTTGAGATTTTATAACGGAACAATTTTGATTATATCCCACGACAGATACTTTTTAGACAAAATTGTCAATAGAATATTTGAGATTGAAAATACTCGTTTATCTGTTTATGAGGGAAACTATACAGAATATCTAAAAAGGAAAAAAGCAGAAACTGAAATAAAGTTAAAAGCCTATGAGGAACAGCAAAAAGAAATAAAAAGAATTAAATCTATTATACAAATTCAAAAAAACAAACGAAGTGAAAAATCCGTAAGAATGGCAGAAAGCAAACAAAAACTATTAGACAAAATGGAAATAATCGAAAAACCAGTGATAAATAAAGCCTCAATTAATTTACGCTTTGATTTTGACTTGGAAAGTGGAAATGATGTGTTGACAGTCAAAAACTTGTCTTTAAGCTTTGACAGACAAATTTTCTCTAACGTATCTTTTGAAGTCAAAAAAGGTGAAAAAATAGCCCTTTTAGGTCCAAACGGAGTAGGAAAAAGTTCTCTTCTCAAAATCATAGCAGGAGAAGTTCACAATTTTGAAGGTGAAATTAAATTTGGCACAAATGTCATAACAGGTTACTATGAACAGGAATTTAAAAGTTTAAATGAGCAAAAAGCTGTCATTGATGAAATATGGGATGAAAATCCTTATCTCACCCAAACAGAAGTAAGAACTTTGTTGGCTTCCTTTTTGTTTAGAGAAGACGACGTCTTTAAAACTATCGATAAACTAAGCGGTGGTGAAAAAGCAAGACTCTCTTTGCTAAAACTCATACTTTCAAAGGCAAATTTTTTGCTAATGGATGAACCAACAAATCACTTAGACTTAAAAGCCAAAGAGGTTTTAGAAGAAGCTCTAACAGACTACAATGGAACCTTATTGTTTGTCTCCCATGACAGATATTTTATAGACAAAATAGCTACAAAAGTGATGATATTGACTCAAAATGGCGTAGAAATATATTTGGGCAATTACAGCTATTATATAGAAAAAAAGAACCAGCTCAATGAAAAGCAAGAAGAGACACTCAAAAAGACAAAAACCCAAATAAAAAACGAAAGGTATAAAGAAAGGCTCAATAGATTGCAATTAAAACAGCAAAAAGAATATCTCAAAAATCTTGAAAATTCAATTTATCAAGCTGAAGAAAGAATAAAATACTTGGAAGAAAAAATGTGTGATGCTGAAATCTATAAAACGGGAGAAATTGTGGATATACAAAAAGAATACAATTCTCTTAAAAATAAACTGGAACAAATGTACGAGGAATGGGAAAATTTTAGCGGGTAAAAACCCGCTTTATTTAATACCCTTTGTCCAAATTCACAATGTTTCTTAAGAGCATGC
The DNA here is from genome assembly GCF_000763575.1 of Thermoanaerobacter kivui. Classification (NCBI taxonomy): domain Bacteria; kingdom Bacillati; phylum Bacillota; class Clostridia; order Thermoanaerobacterales; family Thermoanaerobacteraceae; genus Thermoanaerobacter; species Thermoanaerobacter kivui. The sequence goes on along the minus strand of NZ_CP009170.1, from coordinate 532,157 downwards.
CTTTTCTGTATGCGATTAAATTATCTTTTAATATTTCAATCGCCCTTTGCATGTATAAAGGCGTAACCCCCGCGACATGCGGAGTTATTATCACATTTTCCATATCCCTAAGGTTGGGATAAAAATCAAAATCAAAGCATATAATAATTTCTGTATCTTTTATGTAATTTTCTGCCTATTCCTCACTCTGTGCATAAACAATCTCGTAATCAGGCATTTCCCTTTTAATCTCCTCAATGTATTTGTCATTGACCTTCGTCAAAAACAAAATATTGTTCATAATAAAAACCCCCTGTAAAAGGTCTTATTTTATATTTACTATATTTTCATCCTATTTCATTACAGTAAATACAATGAAATATATTTAAGCACAATATCCACAAAGTTATCAACAGACCTTAAAAGGCATCATAACTTAAATTTCGACAGCTTTCCACATTTTTAACAGTCAAATTTTTTCCCCAATCTTTAAATATGGAATAGCATTTAAATCCAGTCCAGATGTTTTGCCTTTTATAAAGTCGTAATATGCCGCAGCAGCTATCATTGCACCATTGTCTGTGCAATAAATTTTATTTGGATAATGAATTTTTATCCCTTTTGCATCAGCTTCTTCTTTTAGCCTTTCTCTCAACAAGCTATTAGAAGCTACACCTCCTGCTATAGAAATTTTGTCTATTTTTTTCACTTTTGCTGCATCAATTAATTTTTTTGCCAGCACATCCACCACATTTTTTTGAAAACTGGCTGCTACATCGTAAATATTCACATCTTCCCCTCTTTGCTTTTGCCTGTTTAAATAATTTAAAACTGCTGTCTTAAGCCCACTAAAACTAAAGTCGAAATTTCCCTCCTCCATAAAAGATTTAGGAAATTCAATGGCTTCCATATTTCCCAGTTTTGCAGCCCTTTCAATAACAGGACCCCCAGGATATCCCAAACCTAAAGCTCTTGCTACTTTGTCAAAGGCTTCTCCTGCCGCATCATCCATCGTTTGACCCATCACCTCATATTCCCCATAGTCTTTTACAAAAACAATATGACTATGTCCACCGGATGCCACAAGACAAACAAAAGGAGGAGCAAATTCGCTTCCAAGGTAATTTGCTGCTATATGCCCCTCTATGTGGTTGACTCCAATAAAAGGTTTATTTTTTGCATACGCTAAGGCTTTGCCGTAAGATAAGCCTACAAGAAGAGCTCCTACAAGCCCTGGACCGTATGTCGCTGCAATCGCATCTACCTCATCAAGAGTCACTTTGGCTTTTTCAAGAGCCTCTACTACAACAGTTGATATTACTTCAATATGCTTTCTTGAAGCTATTTCTGGCACGACTCCTCCATACTTTTTGTGGACTTCTATTTGAGAATATATTACATTTGACAAAACTTCTTTTCCGTTTTTTACAACTCCTGCAGCCGTCTCATCACAAGAAGATTCTATCCCTAAAATAATTGTGTCTTTGTTCATTCTTTCACCACCATCATAAGTCGTATTTCCACATCACAATTGCATCCTCACTGTTATCTAGATAATATCCCTTTCTTCTCCCTAAAGGTCTAAAGCCAAACTTCGCATATAAATGTTGAGCAACAATGTTTGACTCTCTGACTTCAAGAGTCATGGCAGATATTCCATTCTTTTTAGCGATATCGATTAAGCCTTCCATTATCTTACTTCCAATTCCTTTTGACCTATATTGGGGATGAACTGCTATATTCGTTATATGCCCTTCATCAACGACAACCCAAAAGCCTCCATAACCCACAATTTTGTTGTCAACTTCCGCGACTATATATCTGGCACAGCTGTTTTTTGTAACTTCACTTATAAAAGCTTCTTTAGACCAAGGTATACTAAAGCTTAACCTTTCAATTTCCAAGACTTCATCTACATCTTCTTTTTCCATAGGCCTTATAATAACCTCCATTAATTAGCTCCCCTCGCCACTCAAACGAATTTCAGCAGCCGATTTTCTAATATACACAGGTTTAAAATCAAAAAAACTAGTTACCTCACCTTTTTTTATCTTTTGAAGAGCTATCTCTCCAATAGAAGATGCCCTTGCTATATTATCTCCATCTTTTGCAAACAAAGCTTTATCTCCCATGAGTTTTTCTAATTTGTCTTTATAAGAGTAAACGCCTTCTCCTACAAATAACACTTTATCAGAATAATTATCAACAAGCTCTGCAATTGCTTCAAGAGAATATACGTCAGTTTCTTTTAAAATTTCAAAACTACCACCTTTTATCATCATCGCATAAACATTTTCATTTAAAGCATCTATAATGGGACATATCAATCCTTCAAATTCATAGACATTATATGCAAGACCTAAAAGAGAGGATACTCCTACAATTGGTATATTAAGAGCGTGGGCTAAACCTTTTGCTGTCGCAGCGCCGATTCTAAGCCCTGTAAAAGAACCTGGTCCCTCTGATACAGCAATATGGGTTATGTGATTTATTGAAACATCGCATTTTTTAAGCAGTTCATCTATCATCGGCATCAATATTACGGAATGTCTAAGATAATTTATAGAATATTCTCCTATGATTCCATTTTCATCCAATAATGCCACAGTGGCAGTTTTTGAGGATGAATCCATCGCCAATACCTTCATTCTGACATCTCCTTAAAAATATTGTCATATCGCTTTCCAAAAGATTCAAAAGTGATAATCCTTTCCTCCTCTTCTTCTCCTCTTTGTATTCTCACTTCCAGCCTTTCTTGAGGTATTAAAGGAATAATCCTTTCTGGCCATTCAATTACACAAACGCCCTTCCCAAAAAAATATTCTTTATAGCCTATATCGTAAAGAGCTGTATAATCTTCTATTCTGTAGAAGTCAAAGTGATACAGTGGGATTTCCCCTGCATGCTCATTCACAAGCATGAAAGTCGGACTGGTAATTGGCTCTTCAATCCCTAGCCCTTTTGCAATCCCTTTTGTAAAAACGGTCTTACCACTTCCCAGCTCTCCGTATAAAAGAATTATATCTCCACTTTTTAGTAGTTTGCCTAATTTTTCGCCCAACGCTATAGTTTCTTCTCTATTTTTAGATATATAAGTCTTTTTCACTCAAACTCACCCCATCACTATACATTTATTATATACTATGTTTTAGTAAATTAAAAACAAAAATAATCCTCAGCATAAGCTGAGGAACAAAGTCAATGTTTCAAAAGAGGTGAAATCTTTTTATATACCAGCAAGGTAATTACTGATAACATGATTCCCTTCAACACATTAAAAGGAAATATTCCGTATGATATAAGAGTTTTTACATCCACTATATTTTTATTCGCTGTTCTGCCCATATTTACTATAGCATCCATAGGCCATCCCATTACTTTTTGGTACAAAGGAAGAAAAACGTAGTAATTAAGAAGTGACGCACTGAATGCCATAACTAAAGTAGCAATTGTCATCGAAATGAGTGCATTTTTTCTCGTCTTATTTCTTTGATATATAACTCCTGCCGTGTACACAAATATAGAACCTACCGCAAAATTCGCAATTTCTCCAATGCCACCCGATTGAGTTACTGAAGTGTGGATTATGTTTTTAACAACCTCAACCATTACCCCGTATACAGGCGCCATAGCAAAAGAAGCAATCAATGCAGGTACATCACTAAAGTCAAGTTTTAAAAAACCGGGGAACAGTGGTACCTGAAATTCTAAATACATAAGTATAAAAGCTATTGCAGAAAGGAAACCTACTTTTACTATGGCTTGTGTTTTAGTTTTTTCCATATATACCCCTCCAAATTGTTTTATAAAAAAATCCTGAAGATAATCTTCAGGATTTTTTGTAATTTACTGCACAAAAAGCGCACAAAAAAATCTTCTCCCATCCAGACTTTCACTGTCGGCTTTGGAATTTCACCAAATCAACCGCAATTGCGGCTCGCGGGCTATACCGCCGGTCGGGAATCCCACCCTGCCCCGAAGATTTATCTTCATCCTTATTCAATTTTAACTTTATTTTGCCACTCTTATGCTTCTTTGTCAATAGTTTTTGTGAAAATTTTTTAATTTATTTTCACAAAGTGATCACCGTGCCTGTTTTTCCTTCAAGTGCTTCTAACGCTTTATCCAAAGATGTAATTATTGCACGCCTTCCTACCTTTGACTTTGCAAACCTTATTGCCGCTTTAACTTTAGGAAACATACTTCCTCGTGCAAAATGGCCTTCTTCCGTGTATTTTATAGCCTCTTCCACTGTCATTTTGTCAAGGAATTTTTGATTAAGTTTTTTATAATTTATTGCCACTTTTTCAACAGCTGTAAGAATTAGCAAAACATCTGCATCAATGTCTTCCGCTAATTTCTCAGAAGCTAAATCCTTATCAATTACAGCCGCTACCCCTTTTAAATTTCCATTTTCTTTAATAACAGGAATTCCTCCTCCTCCAACTGTTATGACTATTACTCCATTTCTTTCAAGAAGCTTTATTGTGCTAATTTCTACAATCTCTTTTGGGTCAGGGGAGGAAACCACCCTTCTATAACCCCTACCACTGTCCTCCACCATTTCATAGCCTTTTTCCTTTTTTAATATCTCAGCTTCTTCCTTGGTATAGAAAGGACCTATTGGCTTTGTAGGTTTTTTAAAAGCAGGGTCATTTTTATCGACTACCACTTGAGTTATGATAGTTGCAACTTCTTTCTTGATATTTCTCTCTTTTAAAACTTCCCCTAAAGCTTGTTGGATCATATAACCAATCATTCCTTGGCTTTCAGCACCACACACATCAAAAGGCATTGCCGGAACAACTTTTGACGCAACTTCGTTTTGTATGACTATGCTTCCTACCTGCGGCCCATTTCCATGAGTAATTACAACAGAATACCCCTTTTCAATTATATCCGCAAGATACCCCGCTGTCCTCTTGACGACCTCCATTTGAGCCTCTGCAGTAGGCGGCGTATTTACGTCCTGCAGAGCATTTCCTCCTAAAGCAATAACAACTTTTTCTCTCATAATGTCCTCCCCTGTAAAGCATTATTAAAGCATAGTAGCTATCATCACAGCTTTAATGGTATGTTTTCTGTTTTCCGCCTGGTCCCATACTCTTGAGTTTTTACCTTCGATAACCTCAAAAGTAACCTCTTGTCCTTTTACTGCAGGTAAACAGTGTAAAAATATTGTATCTTCCCTTCCTGTTTTTTTCATCATGTCTTCATTGACTTGGAAAGGTCTTAACAAAGCTTCCCTCTCTTGCGCCTTTGCCTCTTCTCCCATTGAAGCCCACACATCAGTGTAAATTGCATCTGCACCTTCAAGACCTTCTCCTGGCACACTTGTAAGTTCAAAAGTTCCTCCGTTTTCAGCAGCCATTTGCCTAATTTCATCTATAAATTCCTGTGATGGCCACAATTCTTTTGGCGAATTAATCACATAATGCATTCCCATTTTCGCACAGCCTACCGCTAAGGTATTTGCCATATTATTTCTTCCGTCCCCTACAAATACAAGCTTTCTACCTTTTAAGCTTCCAAATTCCTCTTCTATCGTCATGAGGTCAGCTAAAACCTGCGTTGGATGATATTCGTCAGTTAATCCGTTGTACACAGGCACACCTGCATATTTAGCCAGAATTTCTACCGTCTCCTGCTTAAATCCTCTAAACTCTATTGCGTCAAACATTCTTCCCAAAACTCTTGCAGTATCCTCTATTGATTCCTTTGCTCCCAATTGAATGTCGTCTGTTGACAAAAATACTGGATGCCCTCCTTCTTCCCCAAAGGCAGTCTCAAAAGCACATCTCGTTCTCGTTGACCTTTTTTCAAAAATGAGTGCTATGGTTTTACCTAAAAATCTTTGATGTACAACTCCCGCTTTTCTTTCCGACTTCACTTGTTTTGCAATGTCCAAAATATATCTTATTTCCTGAGGTGTGTAATCTTTTAAAGTTAACAAACTTCTACCTTTTAGATTAAATGCCATATAGTATCCTCCTTTCAGTAATTTTACTTTTTAATTTTATATTATCTTTCAATATTAGTCAAAAACTTTATATATCATCTCGATTAAGAGGCATTGACATGCACCTTGGTCCTCCTCGACCTCTTACTAGCTCAGAGCCTTCAATCTCAATAACTTTTATGCCATGATTTCTCAAAGTGTTATTCGTTATTTCATTTCTGTTGTATGCCATAACAACTCCTGGCGCAATAGCCAAAGTATTCGTACTGTCATTCCATTGTTCTCTCGCCCCTCTTATCTCGTCACCCCCTCCACTTTCAATGAGAGTAACTTTGTCAAGATTTAAAGCCTCTTTTAAAACTTTTGCAAAATCCTCCTCTACTTTTACTTTGATGCTTTCAGCATTCCCTCATGTAACTCTATAAATCTTTAACCATGCCGGGATAAATCAAAAACTTATCTACATCTACCATCGTAAAAACTGTGTCAAGGTGCATAAAAGTCCTTTTTTTCGGTATTTCTATGGCAATTATCTCTTTTTTTAAAAGACCTGCAATGGCATAATTGACAATTTCTTTTGGAGTTTTGTCTCTGAAAAAATTTGTAATTGTTTTCTTGATTTCTGAAGATACGTTCATATATGATACTAAGTCATATATAAAAAATTCCTTTACTGCACTGTCTTCTAACACTTCTTCTAACAAATCTTCCACATAATAAACTTTTACTCCATTGTCCTTTAAAGCTTGTGCAAATTTGTCATGCTCTTCCTGAATCCTTCTAAGCCATGGAATGTCATCAAAAAGGAGCTCACTCAAAAATTCAGGTGTCAACCTTTCAAGTTCACTTCCAGGTCTGTGGAGCATGACAGAATTTAGTTTGCCGATTTCAGAATATACATGTAGAGAATTCGTATTTTCCTTCAACTCTGTAACCCCCTCTGATACCTTTCTACTCCCTAACCCTTGTATTCCCTTTTATGTAAAAATTTTAGTAATTATTCAAATTTATCTAGCAAAGCCTTTAAAAACAGCACAAACAAAACAATTTATGAATAAAAATAAAATTACAGCTTTGTCAGTGCATAAAAAATTTTTTAAAGTTATAAAAAATTACTTACACGATTAAAGGCTATTTATTAGCCTACTGCTAAATAAATAGCCTTTTAAAATTTACGCCTTATGTACTAATTTACCGTTAATAAATACGTATTTTGCCTTTGTTTTTACTTCAAGAGGATCACCATCAAACACAACAATATCGGCATCTTTCCCTTTTTCAAGGCTTCCTACCCTGTCATCGATTCCTAAAATTTTAGCAGGATTTATGGTAATAGCTTTCAAAGCCTCCATTTCATCCATTCCGTCTTTTACTGCTAAAGCAGCACACAATGGTAAGTAATTTATAGGTATTACAGGATGGTCTGTCATTATTGCAACTGTAAGACCTGCTTTTGAAAGAATACCCGCTGTCTTAAAACTTAAGTTCACAAGCTCTATCTTTGACCTTTCAGACAATGAAGGTCCAACAATAACCTTAGCATTTTCTTTAACCAATTCATCAACAATTAAATGCCCATCGGTACAATGGTCAAGAGTAATAACGACATTAAATTCTTTTGCAATTCTTAAAGCTGTAAATATATCATCTGCTCTGTGAGCATGAGCCTTTAATGGAATCTCCCTTTTTAACACTTTCACCATTGCTTCAAGACCTAAATCTCTATCGGGCTTTTTGTCTTCGTCTGCGTGTTCCATCTTTTCCATATATTCTTGTGCTTTTACAAGTTCCTGCCTTAAAAGGGCTGCAACCGCCATCCTCGTCGAAGGCATTTTATGCTGTTCATGGTAAACAGATTTGGGATTTTCGCCAAAGGCAACTTTTATCGCAACAGGTTCTTTTATTATCATGTCGTCTATTCTTTTGCCGTACGTCTTTATTGCGGCAAATTGCCCTCCTATGACATTGGCACTGCCAGGACCTGTTGCCACAGCTGTAACCCCTGCTTGATACGCCTCCTCAAAATATTTATCCATTGGATTTATTCCGTCAATTGCTCTTAATTGAGGAGTTACAGGGTCTGTCGCCTCATTTCCATCTGCTCCTTCAAAGCCCATGGCATTTTCCCACATTCCAAGATGGCAGTGGGCATCAATTAAACCTGGCATAACTATTAATCCTTCTACGTCAATCACTTCTGCATCCAGAGGAGCAATCAAATCCTCTCCAACATCTACAATTTTCCCGTCGTCGATGAGCACATCTCCTTTTTCATAAATTTTACCGGTCATCGTTAAAACTCTACCGCCTTTTAATAAATACATGTAATTCCCCCCTAAGTCCATTATATATTAACATTATAGCATAAGGAAACGATTTTATGAAATCATTATCTTTACAAAATAAATTCGCTAAACTTTTCTGTCCAGCCACGCCAAATCTTACTTTTTAAAGTTTTTTAACTTTTCCATCACAAAATCTTTTTTATAAAGTCCTATTAAAAACAATATCACTGCAACAGCAGCTACTAATCCCGCCATAAAATAATTTTTGCTTCCCAAATTCGCCCCTATGTATGCCGAAAAAAATATACCTGGAAGTCTCGCAAAAAGTGTGATTATAAAAAAATTGTAAAATTTAACTGGAGTTATGCCTGCAATGTATGAAAGGGCATCTTTGGGCATTCCCGGAATAAAAAACAGCAAAAAGAGAATAAATTCCCCTTTAGGATTATTTATAATATAATCAAATTTTTTCAAATTTTCCTCTGAAACAATACTTCTCACAAAATTATAACCTAAAACTCTCGCTATCAAAAAGCAAATAAGAGAACCTATAGTAATACCTATGACAGAATATAAAGTGCCTAAAAAAGTCCCAAAAAGGTATCCCCCTGCAATTTGCACTACTTCTCCTGGTATGACAAATACCACCACTTGAATTATTTGAACTCCTATAAATACAATAATACCAAGCTTTCCAAAGCTGTGTATCCACTGCCTAAATTTATCGGGACTGTTAATTAGTATAGTTAAATTCTTCCCAAAAGTCACCATAGCCGCTATTAATGCAATGGCAAAAATGACTATTAAAATTAAATTTAGTATGTTAGTTTTGTTAATTTTCATCCACCCACACCTCAGTAAATTTATTAAACTATCTCTTATTATATATTGAGGTGCATGTAGTATCAAGCTTTATAAAAGTCTAATACTATTTGTTTGTTTTCTTGATTTAGAAAAATGAGTTTAGCCTGTATTACTACCATGTTTTTTGGCCCCTTTGCCTTTTTGATGTTCTAACGGGCATTTATCAATCTTCCTTTTTCCTCAGTTCATCAATGTAGTTTTGTTTTTATCGTATAGCATTTTAATCCTTTTTATGTTTAATAGCACTTATCATCACTTAATTAAAACTATACCATTTTTTACTTTTTATTTCAACTGTTGATACCTCCTCCTTTGAAATTATGAGCTTATGTTCATAATTTCATTATAGAGGCTACTTACATTCATGTCAATAAAGGTTTGCCCCTCTCTACTCCCCTTTCTCTTATACTTGGTTTTATAGTAAAAAAAATCCTTCCCGGAGGAAGGATAAGTGTGCTTTATTAAATTATTAAAATTTTTACAATCTCACTTTAACTTTAGTATAGTAGATTTATAGTTCACTGTCAATATGATTACGTAAAACTTCTAATATCTACCTCTTCTACAAGAGGCTCAATTGGTAAAACATAAAATCCAAACTCTGTCTCTATTATGGAAGCAGAAACACCATATACTTCCCTGATATTATTTTCAGTAATAACTTCCTCAGGTTTACCTATAGCGTAAATATACCCATCCTTGAGCATCACCAACTTATCTGCAAATCTTGATGCAAGATTTAAATCATGGACAACTACTATAACTATACGGCCCTCTGTTTGGGCAATCTTTTTTATTATCTCAAAAACTTCTAATTGATGTCTTATATCAAGGTTGCTTGTAGGCTCATCAAAGAGAAATATTTCAGGCTGTTGTGCCAGTGCACGTGCCACAAAAACCTTTTGCCTCTGTCCTCCGCTTAATTGATCGAGAGACCTCTCTGCCAGTTCTTCTATATCCATAAATTTCATGACTTTTGAGACAATATTAAGATCTTCTTCTGTTACGCCCCATTTTAAATGAGGTTTTCTACCCATGAGAACTGTTTCCATCACGGTAAAGGGAAAAATTTCTCTGCTATCCTGGGGTACATATCCCATCGCTTTGGCAAGTTCTTTCAAATCTTTTGATGCAATATCTTTACCGTTTAAATAAACAACACCTTCTTGCGGTTTTAACAATCGAGCTATACATTTTAAAAGTGTGGATTTACCTGCACCATTAGGACCTATGATACTTACTACTTCTCCTTTTTCCATTTCAACAGTTATGTTATTTAATACTTTATGACTTTTGTAAAAAAAGCATATATTTTGAACTGATATTTTCATACTAATCACCTTTTATACTTTTATATTTTTTAGTGAAATTTCTTTCTTCTTAAAAGCATGTAAAGAAAATAAGGACCTCCTACTAAACCCATTATTATGCCAACAGGCAACTCTACCGGAGCAATAATCGTTCGTCCAATAGTATCTGCAAGAAGAAGAATTAGAGCTCCCATGACACAGGAACATGGAATTAAAAATCTGTTATCACTTCCTATTAATATACGGGATACATGAGGTGCTACTAGACCAATAAAACCGATAACTCCTGTAAATGCCACCGTGGCTGAAGCAGCTAAAGTAGCTATGGTAAGGCATACGAACTGAAGTCTTTTAACATTTACACCAAGGTTTGTTGCTACATCCTCTCCGGCAGAGAGGGCGTTCATATCCCATGCATAACCCATTAAAATAACCATACATATGACCACAACAGGTGTAAGTAAACTCACGGCCTGCCATGATGCGCCCCACATGCCCCCCATTAACCATACAACAAGGTCTTTTAATGCCTCATTGTTTGAAAAGTATTTTAATGCTGATACACCAGCCGAAAAGATATAACCTAAAGCTACACCTGCAAGTACAAGAGTTTCGGGAGAGCTTCCTTTTATACGGGCAAGTCCAATTACGATAAAGATTGTTAGAAAACCAAAAACAAAAGCGTTAAAGGCAATTAAATAGGTTCCAACAACTTCAAAATGGTTTCCTAAGATGCTCTTTCCCAGTACAATGCCAATCGCTGCTCCCAGAGAGGCTGCTCCCGACATTCCCAAAGTATACGGGCTTACAAGAGGGTTATGAAGTATACCCTGCATAACTGCTCCAGCTCCTGCAAGTGCTATGCCTGTAAGAACAGCTAACAATATGCGCGGAAGTCTCAGCTGCATAACTATTGTTTCGGCTAAGCTATTGCTGTAAGTATATTTTAAATGGAATATTTTGTTTGCAAGAACCTTTATTACATCACTTATGCTTATTGAAGCTGCTCCAACAGCGACAGCATATAATACTGCTGCTGCCAATAACAGCACCAATATCATTATAATGAAAATCCTTTTCCATATATGCTTTGCATATATTTCGTTGAGCTTTTCAGTCAAATTTATCCACCTTCCTCAATTTATATTAATTTATATTGAATAGTTCACATGAGTGAACTATTCAATAGCTCCATTATTTTTCAGGATAAACCCATATGCCTTTCATGGGTATCCCCAGCCATTTTTCAAAATACTCCTTTAAAAGCTGATCGGGGTTGACATCTTTAAAACGGTCAGGATAAAACCATTTAGCAAAATAAACTGCTTCACTAAACCTGAATAAATTTGAAATATTTGTAAAATATATTCGATTATTCTTAACTGCATCTGTTTTACTTAGAACAGGGTCTTTTTTAATATCATTTGCTAATTTCATAACCGCCGAATAATCGTTTATTGTATAACCTAATAAATCACTGCTGTACACAAATATAATAACCTCCGGATTTTTCTCTATTAACCATTCTGCACTTACATCTGTTGTATTTGGTGATGGTTCTAAATCAGCCGTTATATTATTTCCTCCTGCAAATTTTATTACTTGATCAAGTGTAAGAGAATTACCCTCCTGCACTCAGTGAACTTTTAAATATTAACATCAAAAGCTTATTGTACTGGATAAACCCATACCCCTTTATATTCCTGTCCATAAAACTTTTTGAGCATCTCTTTGTGAATCGATTGCGGATTTACATCCTTAAATAGCTCTGGATGAAGCCACTTAGCAATATACCATTCTCCCGCTGCACCTTGAGGTGCGCATGTAATTTTTGAACTTACTAAATAAACTCGTCCATTTTTTACGGCATTAGTATTTTTAAGAGCAGGACGATTCAAAATTTGCTGGCGTATTTCTTCAAGTTTTTTAATATCACCATTCCACCCAGTTATTGGTGCATCCACGTATTTAATAATTACATCTGGATTTTTTGATGCAACCCACTCTGGAGTTACTGTGGGATAAGATAATTTCTGGTCAGCAGCAATATTAATTCCTCCAGCCCATTCAATAAGAGAGTGGGCACCAGAACCATAGCTTTGGGTTTTCCAATCTCCCAAGCCAGATTCCCAATAAACCTTAGGTTTATCTTTTTCAGTCAAACCTTTTGTGCGATCTCTTATTGCCTGCCATTGTTTTTCAATATAGTTGGCATATTCATGTGCTCGTGTTTGGCATTTAAAAACCTTGCCCAAGGTTTCAATTTCTGATGTAATCAATTCTGTTCTATAGCCGTAAATTTTAAGAACTGGAATTCCGCAATTTAAAAGTTGTGTTTTTAGCTTCGGATCCAAAAAACCCTCAATAACTAAATCAGGTTTTAACTCTATAATCTTCTCTATACTCGGCGTATTTGAAGCTCCTACAGAAGGTATATTTTTGACAAAGTCCGGCCATCCATTCTTTTCTTTAGTATAATCATCAACCGCAATTACTGTATTCTCAACCCCGATCGCTTTTAACATCTCAGCACCATAGCACCCTAAAACTACCACCTTTTTAGGAGGAGCAAGAATCGAAACTTCATCTTCTATAATCTGTCCTTTTTCGTCAAGCAATTGCTCTTTTACAATAATTTTCTCTTGTTTATTTTCAGTTTGCTGCTTTTGTTTAGAATCTTCAGGCTTAACCGGATTGGCAAGTCCAAAAGCAGGCAATAATGACATCAATAGAACAAAAATCATCAAAAAGCAAATCTTCTTTTTCAATTTCAACACCTCTTTCAATTTTTTAATCTTTCTCTTTAACCTTTTCAGCACATTCCCTACAGGTCATCCAATTTCTACCCATTTTCGCCGGTAATCGTGGGTGCTTCATCCTTTTTGTTCAGGAACATTTCTGCATAACCAGCATACCTGCCTGCAAAAACCGGCCGGGTAAACCACATACCTTGGTCACCGAGCATCACTGATAGCGGTTTGGCCTTCTCGTAGTCCATCTCCCCGTATTTATTGAAGTAATAGTCATCCACATCCAAATTCACTACTTTACCAATGACCAATGAATAGTTTTTTCTGCTAATTTCCTCTACCAGCATACACTCCACCCAGGCTAAGCAACCTTCAATTCCCGGCGCTTTAACTTTTTTAGAAGGACGAGGCTTTAAACCGGCTTGCTCAAACTCATCAACTTCCGGCGGATAATTTTTGGAACAAATCATTACTGCATCAGCCAAATCAACAGGCGGTACATTAATCACAAATTCCCCTGTTTCCCGGATATTGTCTAAAGTATCGCGCTTAATCCATGAAGCCAAAACTATGTCGTCAAAAGGTCTTAAAATTGGTGTGATATTTGACCACGGAGCAATGTTACGTATCCCATCCTTGCTAACAGTGGAAACCAGCACAACTGGAAGTGGCATAACCTGTTCCCTCTGATTTGTTTTTAGAATCACTGTCATTCACCCCCTTTTTACTTGCTTTTTAACTTTGTCTGCTCAAAATTCCTAAGAATATCCTCAGAGCATCTTTAAGGTTTTATCTTTTTCATTCTGCCTTTTGGGCAGATCAACATATGCTTTAAATCCATTTCGCTGTACCAATAACCTCGGCTGTTGATAAAACGCTTTTTAAATTGTTCTCCGCTTGGAAATACAATAGCACCTATCAAATCAACACCTGCATCAAACAGCGCCTTAGGATAGAAGGTATTAGTGGGACCCATCATCATAACAAAGCGTGCATTTTTAGTAAACTCAAGAAGTGGCAAAACGGTTCCGTTAGCTATGGTCATACCTGTCATTATTACAACATCAGCATGCTCTAAAACTTCCTTGCTCTTAGAAGAAGGAAAAACCCTTACATTTGTATTCTCAGATTTTGCTTTATATATGTCAAAATCACCTATTGGCTCTAACTCTAAAATATTTACTTCTTTAACAAAAGTCGAAATTTGTGCAACAAAACCATAAAAGTATCCAACAAAAGCTACAACATCTTTACTATCAATTAAACCTAAATCCAAAATGGCCGAGAGGGCTGGCTTTGATAGCATTTTTGCATCAAAGCCATGAGCTCTTAAAGCATTTTCATCCCACATAAATTTATGTGATAATGCTGCAAGGATTGAAATTATTACAGAAAGGTCAAACATCCTCATATTACCTTGCTCTAACCTGTTTATAACTTTGTAAGCATCAAGATTTATGAGCTCTTCAAGAAAAGATAGGTCAATTGGGACATCAAAACCATTGTTGCCCATTCCACAACCTATATACCCATCTTCACAAGTAATATAGCTAAAAGTCCATGGTGTGAAAAGGCGCGTTGAACGGGTTACAATAACATCTAACAGGTTACCTTTGACACCCAAAGCCCTTAGCTCATCAATGGTCTTCTTTATAATCTCATAACTCATTTTCATTAATTACCCCCTTTCAGCTTTTTAAAATCATCCTTTAAACCCATTTCAATCCATTTATTTTTAACTGCCAAGGTCCAATTTCTTAAACCCACTTAAACTCTTTTTCATATCTTTATACAAAGGTTTACCCAAAAAAAACTTGTAAATATCATCAGCTTTTTGTTCTGGGTTGATATCCTTAAATCGCTCAGGGAAAATCACTTTTCCTGCCCAATAAGCATCAGCTATGGCATTCTCAATATTTATGTCGTAACAAACATATGGTAACTGTGTATAAACCTGTCCTTTTTTAAACGCTTTTATGGATTGGTAAAACTGGGAATTTTTCTTGTAATCATCTTTCACTAAAGAAAGCCCAAATTCATCAATAAAAATGATGTCAGGATCCCAACTTAAAAGTTTTTCCTTGTCAATTATGATACTTCCTGTTTTTCCAGTTTCATCAGCAACATTTTTGGCATTAATAAGATTCAAAGGTCTATACTTGCCTTGGGTACTCTCAATGCCATGTACTCCATAAAAACCTATTCCGCATACATAGACTTTGGGCTTTTTGTCTTCAGAAATATTTTTCGTTCTATTGTTCAAATCTTGCTCACATCTTTTAAGATAATCAACCACTTCTTGTGCTCTTTTTTCTTTACCTATAATCCTGCCGACGATTTGCAAAGATTTATAAACATCTTCGCTAAATGCACATTTCTCTCCATACTTCAGTGCCACAACAGGGATATGCGTTTGTGTTTGCAGTTTATCCGGATCCATATCTCCATAATGGACATAAAAGATTACATCCGGTTTAAGTTTAATTATCTCCTCCATATTTAAGCTATTCCCTTTACCAACTTGCGGTAAATTTTTTAACTCTGGATGAGCCAAAAGATATGGTTTATAAGCATCAGAAAATTTGGATAAAGTTTCAATACCTACCACTTTATCTAATCCATCTAGATAAGAAATAAGCCGTGTAGCGCTCTCATTAACTGATACTATTTTCTTTGCTGGAATAGGGACCTCAACCTTACGACCAATTGCATCGGTAACAACAACTTTCTGTGGTGTGGAAGCCGATGATTTTGTTGTCTGACTTGAATTATTAACCCCACATGCAGATAACAAAGACATCATTAAAACAAAAATCATCAAAAAGCAAATCTTCTTTTTCATTTAAACTCTTCCTCCTTTTTGGAATTTTTAATTTTGCATTTTTCTCTGTTAAGAATTTTTCTTAACTGCACATGATAATCTTTTTTGCATTGCACATCTCTTTACAACATTCTTGATTCCCTTCTCCTGAGTTTTCCCTCATCTGAACTTTACTTTCTTTCATATCACCTCCTCTCATAGTTAACTTAAATTTGCAAATTAATGCTCACTGGGTAACCCATACACCCTACCCGTGCGTTACGCTTTCACAGACAGATTTATGTAATAAACAAAACCTTTTTCTCAGAATTACATTACTACATTTCCTTTAACCTCCACCACCCCAGCAAGAAAAAAGCCAAGCCCCATACTCCCACCAAAGCTGCCTGCCCGGCATCCACTCCTCTTACAGATAGCGTAGAACGCAATAACTGGGCAGCTGGAGTAAGAGGAAATAACCAGACACAATCTTGCAAGAAACCGGGTAAACGCTCAATCGGAATTAAAGTTCCGCTCAAAAAGGTCATGGGTACCAGTATAAACTCGCTGACCAGGGCGTGATCGTCAAAAGAGCGTAAACATAATCCAATAAAGACACCCATGGCGCCAAAACAGAAAGATACCAACAGCATCGCCCAGAAAAAAGCCCACTTAAGTTTCAATGCAGGGATAAACATAAATGCCATTGCCGTCGTAATCAAACCGGCTATCAGTCCACGCATAGCACCAGCCAGGGTATATCCTATACACAGGGAAATTTCACCTATCGGGGCAAGTCGATAGGATTCAAAAGTCTGGAAGTGAATACGCGTATAAAACATGCGTATTATTACTGACGTCACTCCATTGTTAAACAGAGTTAGAGCCACTACTCCCGGTATTAAGAATTCCAAATAGCTTATACCACCTGGCATGGCCATTCGCATCCAACGCCCCACACCAAAGCCAAAAGAAAGCAGGAAAATCACAGGAGATAGCATATACATAACCAGATAGAGCCAAAAATGGTTTCGCCAGTAGATCATCTCTTCCCAAATAATGGGGTACCAGCTTGGTGGAGAGAAAGCAACTCTTTCTACACTACCAGAATAAAAACCATTAGTCAAAAATATCCTCCTCTCACCTCTGCATATCCTGACAACTCCCGTACAATAGGTAATTTCAACCTAAACTACCTGACAAATAGTCTGATATCTTCAACTATTAACCTTCCTCTTCAACAAGAAATAAGCCATAAGGCAAAATCCGGTCAGCCAGCCCAGGCTCTGTAAAAACCAATCCACATGCCCAGTACCAGTCAGTGCAAGTGAGCGCAAGTTATAAGTGGCTGCTGTCAAAGGCAAGCTCCAGCTTAAGTGTAACAGTAGTCCAGGCAATTGCTCTACCGGAAAAAAAGTACCACAGAAAAATGTCATTGGCGATATAAATAAATTAGTAAACATCAAAGTATCCTTATCACTCCCAGCAACCATAGCTACGGCAACGGCTAAGCAGGCAAAAGTCAGACAAATGACAAACAACTGAACAAGAAAATACAGCGATATAAAAAATCCATGCACAAAAATGCGAACGAACAGAAATAGTAACAGGGCTAAGACAAACCCCTTACTTGCAGCTCCCAGCACGTGTCCGATTAAAAGAGAACTGTAAGAAATGGGGGCCAGCATGTATTCGTCCAGCACACGGTAAAAAGTACGTCTCAAAACAAACCAGTTAACAAGATCAGAATAGCTTGATGACACTGCTGCCATCACCACTAAACCAGGCACCAAAAATCCCAGATAGCTGTCCTCAGCACTTACTGTATGCCCACCCAGATTCCAGAAAAAAAGGAGCACAAAAATGAGCGGACGGTTGATACCACCAATGATAAAGCGCCACCAGCGCCGTCGCCAGGCCAGTCCCATGGCCACCACGATGGGCACCCAGTCCATACAATTCATGAACATGCGCTTGAGTGCACAAATTCCTGACGGCTCGATGCTGATAAACTTTGGGTTATTTTGAGGACAATTCTCTTGCTTCATGACCAGTCAACTCCACGAAAACATCTTCTAAATTGGTGCGCCGTACCACTGTGTCGCAGTCCTTTGTCCTTGCGTACTCACGAGCTTCGTCAATAGTGGCAAAGAAGTGCCGTTCAGTGCCTTGTTCATTCAGAAACTCCACACAATACCGGCCCAGCTTTTCCTTGAGCTCTGACGGCGTACCCAATGCAATAATCCGTCCATAATCGATGATGCCCACCCGATGGCATAAGCTGTCAGCTTCTTCGAGATAATGAGTAGTCAGTAACACCGTCATTCCGTCCTTGTTCATCAATTGGATCAGATCCCAGATCTTACGCCGTGTCTGTGGATCCAGTCCGATAGTCGGTTCATCCAGAAAAAGTATGGGCGGACGATGCATTAATGCACGGGCAATTAAAAGACGCCGTGCCATACCTCCTGAATAGTTCTGTACCTGTTGATCTGCTTTAGATGACAGTCCTACATAATCTATTAATTCTTTTATTCTTTTTTCCCGCTCAATACGAGACATTTTATGCAACATAGCATGTAAAACCAAGTTTTCCCGTCCGGTCAGTTCCCGTTCTAAGTTGTTAACTTGAGGCACTACGCCAATACGACGTTTGACCTCTACCGGGTTTCTGGTCACCGAGTAACCGGCTACATACAGTTCACCTGATGTTGGTTTAAGCAGGGTGGTAAGCATGCGGATGATGGTAGTCTTCCCTGCCCCATTTGGACCTAAAAGCCCGAAAATTTCTCCCTGCAAAACCTGGAAACTTATTCCAGCTACAGCTGTTACACAACCATACTTTTTAATCACGTTTTTCAGTTCTATCATTACAGCTTGATATTCCTGTGTATAGGTACCAGCTTCAGCATTTTTCAATTTTCCCCCACTCCTCAAGGTCTTCTTCCTTTTTTCTGGTTTCTTACCTTTAAAAAGGAGATCTTCTTGATCTCAATCCTGATTCTACATTTATTTCCTCATTTTGTTAAGATTATACTAAAAAACTTTTTACTGTCAACAAATTATTTTATCTCCTTTGTATCTTATTGATTAAATCTCAAGAAATATTCTTATCTACACATACAGGGATTGTTTTACAACATCTATTATTTTCTCAGCTTTAAGGTCATCAATCTTAAAATACTTTGCATCCATTAGATTTGCAATTTCTCTGGCAAGTCCAAAAGTTATGAAATTGTCCTTTTCCACGTCAATGACAATAGATTTTATCTCTTCTTTTTTTATCAACAATGCCATTTCCTTAACTTCTTCAATAGGTTTTTTAGAACCCCTGCTTACATTAGCTCTGCCATCGGAAATCAATACAATTATGGGATATATGTCAGGATTTCTGTACTTTGCATTTTTTATAACTTCCAGCCCCTTATATAACCCTTCAGCCAAGGGTGTTTTTCCTCCTGTAGGCAGTTCTTCCATCAGCTTATATGCCAGTTCTACACTAGATGTCGGCGGTAAAACTACTTCTGCCGTTTCTCCTTTAAATACAATCATTGCAACTTCATCTCTTTTTTGATAAGCATCAAGTAAAAGAGAAACAATTGCCCCTTTTGCAGCTTTTATCCGCTGATTAGCATTCATTGATCCACTTCCATCTACAACAAATACAATAAAATTACCAATCTTCTTTTCTCTCACCTTTTCTCTTATATCCCATTCTTTAATTGAAATTGCAACTCCTTCTTTTTTGCGGCTTTTTTGGTAAGGAGCAGCCGCTCTCAATGTAGCATCAAAGGCTATGTCATTGTTTTCATTATAAAATTTACTTCTTACATACCTTCCTTTCTTGCTATTAATTCTTGTAAGACTTCTTCTCCCTGAACCCTTTCTTCTTAAATTTTTATCTTTTGAAAACATAATCCTTTTGATAGAAAATTCCTCTCCTATCTCAAATACCTGCTCCTCTGAACCGTTATTATTTTCTCCCTCCTCTTCTTCTACAGATTTATCAGTTTTTTTTTATCTTCTCCTTCAACTTCTTGTTGCTGCTGTTGTTGTTGGCGTTGCTGTTCTTGTTGGCGTTGCTGCTGTTGATTTTGCGGTTTTGGTTGACTTTGCTGCTGCTTTTGCTGTTCTTTTAATATCTGTTCTAACTTTTCCTTATCCATTTGTGATTGCTCAAAGGGCTTCTTCCTCATTCTGTGAGGTAAAACAAGCTCTGCAGCCTCTTTCACTTCCTCCTCTTCTACTAACTCCTTCCCTTTATAAGCTGCAATAGTTGCTGCTGTTTTCATCATAACTATATCAGCTCGGTGGCCATCTACTCCCATATCAAGAGAAATTCGAGCTATCAGCTCAAGCATTTTATCATCAACACGGACATGAGGAAGAAGTTGCTTGGCACTGAAAATTTTTTGCCTTAATTCCTCCTGCTTCTCTTCCCATTTCTCAGCAAATTTTGCCGGGTCTTCTTCAAAGGCAAGACGGTTTTTTATTATCTCTACACGGGCTGATGGATCGTCTATCCCCTCTACTGATACACAAAGCCCAAACCTGTCTAAAAGCTGTGGCCTTAAATCCCCTTCTTCTGGATTCATTGTCCCTACAAGAATGAAATTAGCGGGATGCGAAAAGGATACTCCCTCCCTTTCTACAATGTTGACACCCATTGCCGCAGAATCCAATAATATATCCACTACATGGTCATCTAGAAGATTAACTTCGTCCACATAAAGAATTCCTCTGTTTGCTTCTGCAAGAACACCCGGTTCAAAGCATTTTTCCCCTTTTTTTATTGCCCTTTCTATATCAAGTGTACCCACAACTCTATCCTCTGTAGCACTTATTGGAAGATCTACTACCCGCATCTTTCGAGTTGTTACTGGAAGTTTTTCTCCCCTTTCCCACTTTTCCCTGCAGTTTGTACACATCTGGGCTGGGTTGTCTGGATCACAACCGAAGGGACAGCCTTCTACAACTCTTATTTCTGGTAAAAGTTCCGCCAAAGCACGAACTGCAGTAGATTTAGCTGTTCCTTTTTCTCCTCTTATTAAAACTCCACCTAATTTGGGATTTATAGCATTTAAAATCAGGGCTTTTTTCATCAATTTTTGCCCAACTATTGCACTGAATGGATAATACATCTTTAAATTCCTCCTCTTATTTTGTAATAATATAGATTTTCCCTGTTTTATTATCTTTGTAAGCTTCTCCAAGTTTTTCTAAATCGCCTTTTCCTTCTATAGCTTGTCCCTTTATATTCTCACTCTGATTGGTAATTTCTTTGATCTGTACAATCTTCCCTACAATCTTCCCTGGATTCCCGTTGAGCATCAGGGAGATTATCAATCCGCAAGCAAACACAAGCATCAGGTCGGCAAGATTAACAACATAGGTCATAGGATTAAATTCTTCGCTTTCTGCCTCAAGGCGTGACAAGTTGCTCGTTTTCCTTTTCATCAACTATCACCTCTATAAATAAATTGGCTATTTCATCCAATGTACTAAGGTATTCCTCATACCATCTTCTTCTTATCCTTGAAATAACATAGGATATACCTGCTGCTCCCATACCCACTACCGTATTGTCAAAGGCAACACTAATTGATTCGGCTAATAATTTCATATCACCATTTGCCATCGCTGTAAGTCCTGGTCCCAATGGTATCAATGTACCCATCAAACCTACAAGAGGACCGAGTCTTGCTATTATATCGGTTTTTTCTAATACCTTAGTTGCCCTTATTTCCTCATCTTCAATTAATTTTTTCTTGAGAACATAAATGGAGTCTGCGGAAAGGTCCTTATTTTGAAAAATCTGGCTCAATATCTCTTTCCCTCTTTTTGGTAATTCGCTCTCTTCAATAAATTTTTCAAGGTCATTAAAATCAGAAATATTCCTGAAATAAGTTATAAGCCTGTCAGCAGACATTCTCTTTCTACGTACACTTTCCACCGAAAAACTTCCCAGTTCTACAAGACTCCATAAGAAAAAGATATACAAAAATACAATAACCGGTATAAGCA
This sequence comes from Thermoanaerobacter kivui, assembly GCF_000763575.1. Taxonomy (NCBI): domain Bacteria; kingdom Bacillati; phylum Bacillota; class Clostridia; order Thermoanaerobacterales; family Thermoanaerobacteraceae; genus Thermoanaerobacter; species Thermoanaerobacter kivui. The sequence continues at coordinate 510,186 of NZ_CP009170.1, read as the reverse complement.
AACTCTGGGCTATACAATGCAATGTTTGACTCAAAATCATTTACTTCACCTCAAATATCCTTTTTTATTCTGGTATATCATACCAGTTATCAGCGTTAATGGTATAAATAAATATACAAAAGTAGAATATGTCGGATTTTTTTGGGGAATCTGCTGATTTTCTACAGTAACTTCATAAACATGTCCGGTTCCTGAACCTCCGCCACCTCCACCACTGCTGCTTTCTTTACCTGTATCTTTTTGATTCGAAATGGATTTGTCCTGAAGATTTGCTTCTTGAGATGCATTCGATGGAGCCTGTGGTTTTGTTTCTATGGCATATCCCTCTTTGTTTCCTAATTTCTTACTCTCGCTTTTTTCATCGTTTTTAGAAGAAGCAGTCAATACACCTTTTGAAGCAGCTTCATTGTCTGTCCTTGCACCACTTCCCGAACCTGTACCACTTCCAGTCTCGTTGCCGAATATTATCTCCATAGTATTTGTACTACCCTGAATAGAAGCATTTATGACCTCGGCATCTTTAGGAAGTGCTTTTTCATCAGAATCAACTTTTCTTAAGTTTATTGACATTTCCCCTGCAGAAGTCGAATCATATCCCTTTGACAAAAATGTTTTTACTTCTTCTGCCCAATGAAGAGCCATAGGGTTTTCTTCTAATGGTTCATTTCCTTTATCATAATTGCCCAGTGGTTTTAAAGTGCTATCTAAGGAATCTTTAAGTTCTGGATATTTCTCAATCAGTGTATTGTATGAACACGCTAAAATTTTGCGATATGCCCGGTCCATCAACATAAGAGAAGAATAGAAATTTTTGGAAACATCTTTATCTATTACTATAAAAGCATCAATACGGTGCCTTCCCAAGTCAGCCGTATCAATAACCTCTATGCCTATTATATTACCAGCAGCATCCCATACTGGCTTCACACCTAAGGCATACATAGCAACAGAAAGACTTACACCTGCACGATTTATCGCATCTTTTTCTCCTACTTTTACTGCTATGGAATAAGGATAACTACCGTTATGCCGAAATATTTCTGCAATCTTTACTTGAGCTAAATGACAGCCTGAACTATATTCATCGGGTGTAGGAGAATTACCTCCTGCACCCGATGCCACTTGCAACCCAAAACAGCTAAAAATGCATGTTATCAAACACAATAGTAGTAATTTTAACAAACCTTTTCGATATTTAGGCACGAAATACTTTCACCTCTGCGTTGCAGTTTTATGGCTCTGGATAAGCCCATACGCCTTTCATAGGTATCCCCAGCCATTTTTCAAAGTACTCTTTCAAAATTTGACTAGGATTGACATCCTTAAATCGATCAGGATATAACCACTTGGCAAGGTAAAGGCTCCCCAAATATGTTTTATTTCCTCCGAACAATTTAGTAGAAATTATATAGACCTCTTTGTTCTTCCCTGCATTAGTTTGACTTATAACAGGATTAACGAGAGCACTATCTCTTAATTTTGAAACATTCGTATTATCTTTTACACTATACCCAATTACATCCTTATCGTAGGTACCTATAACTATTTTGTCAGGATTTTTTTCTAAAACCCATTCCGGGCTTATTTCTGGGTAATCCTTCATATCACGGGCAACATTGATTCCACCAGCTGATTCCAACCCTTGATGAACAGCAGTGTTTTGGGCAAAGGTTTTCCATGTGGTTGCCGTCAGAGAACTACTCCATATTCCAAACACCTTAACCTTATTTTCTGGTTTCAAATCCTTTACCCTGTCTACTACAACGGCTGTTTTATTTGCCTTCCATTGTATAAACTCCTCGGCTGTCTTTACCCTTCCAAATATTTTAGCCAATGTTTTGAGGTCATTGTCATATGTCTCGGGTTTATAAAGGTCAAGCCTTATAACCTTTATACCGGCAGGTTTTAAATTGTCCTCCAATGTTGTATCAGGCCACTTCCCATAAGTGATAACTGCCTGAGGTTTTACTGACAGAATCTTTTCAAAATTAGGTTTTTGCCAGCTTCCCACACTCTCTTTGTTTTCAAAACCGAGATAAGGATCTGTTTTTACAGTATCACTCACACCAACTATGAACTCATCAGGAATTTGTAAAATACGCAAGGACTCTGCTGCATCAGTATTTAAAACCACTAATCTGTTCAAGCCTGCAGGTACTGTCACGTCATTTCCTGTAGAATCCTTGATTTTAACATTCCAAACTACTACTGCCTTAGACGCCTCTTTGTCCCACTTCACAACAGCACCGAAGGCTTCCGCTATAAATCTTAATGGAACCATCGTCCTTCCAGAGATAACCATAGGTGCAGCATCAAGTGTTTTGTTTTTGCCATTTACAACAGCTTCCTTTTTGCCAATGATTAATTTTACACTGACATCTTCGCTCTGTATTGTTACAGTCTGTGTAGTATTATCCCATTTTACCGTTGCACCAAGGTTTTCAGAAAAGAGCCTTACAGGCACCATTGTGCGTCCATTCACTATGCAGGGTAAAGCATCCCCCATATTTATTTTTACACCGTTTAAATAAACCTGTGTTTCCTGAGCCTTAACCGGATTGGCAAGTCCAAAAGCAGGCAACAAAGACATCAGTAAAACAAAAATCATCAAAAAGCAAATCTTCTTTTTCATTATAAAACCCTCCTTCAAGATTTTTAATTTTCCTCTCCCAGCTTTGCTTTGACTTCTTTCATCTTGGCTCCCCAATCAGAAACTTCTTCCGCTGTGAGGATATCAATGGCACCGCCTTGAAACTCTCCCTTTACGTCACCCATGTCTTCTTCCAGCCAACCTTCTATTTCAAGATACGTTTCTCTTAAACTTTCTAATACTTGTGGGTCAGCCTTCCACAATCCCCTTTGCTCAGCTTCTAAGAGACGGCGGACTATTTCCTCCATTGCCCACGGATTATTTTCTTTAAAAAACTGTCGATTTTCTCTGTTGAGAATAAAGGTTTTCGCAATATCATCAAAAATCCAATCATCTACCTCTTGGGTAGTCGCTTCCCAGCCATAAACACGCCCTATACGCTTGGAAATGTCACTCGCTCCCTTATAGCCGTGCCGTTTCTGTCCTTCTATCCATTTTGGATTTAAAAGCTTGGTCCTTACAACCCTTCGCACTTCATCCGCTAAGGTTCTCACTTCAACATGTTCGGGTTCCCTGGTATCGCCGTAGTAGGTTTTCACCTCCTTTCCGGAAGCCACCCTTGCCGCTGCCGTCATACCACCATGAGTACCAAAATAACAGCAGCAACCAAAAAGGTCATATTCATCGCATACAACTTTGTTATAAGTCACATCCACTGTTTTAAGACTTGACTGAAGTTCTTTGAAAGCCTCTTTGCCAAATGTGTTCTTGCCGTAAGCATATCCATTCCAATAAACAAAGATATCTGCAAGGTCCTTTTCTTCTTTCCATGCCGAAGCATAAACAGCAAGATTAACGCCTGCAGAATAGGTGCCAGGTTTAGAAGCAAATATCCTTAATGTGGCATTTCTCCATGCTTCCTCCCCTTTACTACCCTTCAATTGGGAAAGCGTATGTTTTCTGACAAAGTTCTGTTCTTCGGGCTCATCCAAAGCAGCAACAGTCTGAATAGCTTCATCTAACAATTCAATGCAATTTGGAAAGTTATCCCTCGTAATTCCTGAAACCCTAACTGTTAGATCAATCCTCGGTCGTCCAAGTTCTTCAAGTGGAATCACTTCAATACCACTTACCCGGCCGTTTGGCAACCATTTTGGGCGTACACCTAAAAGGTAAAGCATCTGCCCCAATCCTTCGCCGTCAGCCCACATGATGTCATTGCACATCCAGTATATAGCAATATTCTCGGGATAACGCCCTTCTTCCTTCAAGTACTTTTCTATCACCTTTTCTGCAAGACGTTTTCCTACCTCATATGCTGCTTTAGTAGGAACTCTGTAAGGATCCAATGAATAAAAGTTCCTGCCTGTCGGCAAAACGTCATCTCTGCCTCTTGTAATCAAACCCGACGGTCCTGCTGGAATGTATTTACCTTCAAAACCAGACAAGAGAGCATCTATCTCTTTCGAAGCTTCAACCCTTTCGTTTAAGTCCATTACCCGTGGCAAAAGAGCATTTAAATCTTTCAAAGCTTCTTCACAAACAAACTTTTCTTTCAATACCTCTCTTGCAAGATTTGTATCTATCTCTATACCCTCAATAAGATGAGCTAAAAAGGCTTTAGAAACTCTATCAACTTCTTCCAAAAGAGCCCCATAGGATTTACCATATTTTAAACAAATTTTACTCTGATCACTGAGAAGTTCAGAAAGCTCTAAGTTCATAAGCCTTGCTACGACACGTCTCAAAGAAACTTCATTGCCACTATCAAAACGCATAATAGAATTTATAAACTCTACACGCCGCTCCCCTTCAGGGATATCCCCAAATATATGCTGCCCGTCCTGAATCTGTGTATTCCTGATTACCGAAAGCAAAGCATGAACCCTTTCAGCTACTTCTTCAAAAGAATCATGAGCGTTTTCCAGCGGTATCTGCTTGTCAAGATTTGTCCGCTTTATTTCGTCTATTATCATATGCTTTAATGCATGGGCTCTTGCAGGATCCGCAACTTTAGCCTTTTCATATTCCTCCATATATCTATCAAGCTCGGCAAGTTCATCATAGAGCCCTCCCTGTGTCATCACAGTTTGCATATGATCAACAAGAGTAGCATAACTTCTCCTCTTGGCAATAGTTCCTTCTGGAGGATTATCCGCATTATATATGTATAAATGAGGAATATTACCAATAGCAATGTCTGGATAACAATTTTGTGACAGTGCAACTCCTTTCCCTGGCAAAAACTCAAGATTACCATGGGTTCCTACATGAACAATTACATCTACTTGCTCTTCCAGATATTTGTAAGTAGCCAAATACTGGTGGGGTGGTGGAATATCAGGGTCATGCAGTATCTTACAAACCCGTCCATCACACCTGGAACCTGCACATCCCCTCTTGGGCTGTACACACACATAGGCATTGCCAAGTTTTACACCGGTTATGGCAATCTTCCCATCATAAACCATTGCCGCTGGAACACCATTCATTTCTTCCCCTGGCGGATTACCCCATGCCTCTGTTATGCGCTTTTTAACCTCTGGTTCCAATGTATCAAACCAGCGGCAATATTCATCCACATCCATGAATTTAATCACTCCGCCTTTATTAACAATCTCGTCAATGGTTGTCCATCTGAATTCAGATATAGCTTTTCTTTCCATAATTGTTTTAATCAACTCTTTGCCATCAGCAGGGAGTTCTACATCATAACCCCTTTCTTTCATGCAACTCAGTATACGAGCCACACTTTCTAAAGTATCTAAATTTGCTCCTCCTCCAACTGTTGCTTCCACAGATGCACAAGGATTATTATGAAGTATAAAAGCTACCTTTCTTGCCTGAACAGGCTTTAACTGAAGCATTATCCATTTGTTTATGCGATCAACCAGCTTTTTTATCCTTTCTTCCACTGGTACCCGCCTCTCGAAGCCATCTTTTCGCTCGATTGCTCCAATAAATATAGGTTCTATCACTCCCTCAAACTCAGGCATCGCTATTGTCCACGAAATATCCGTATTCAAACCTTGAGGATCTTCTTGCCATTCCTCGATTGTCTTATAATAAGATACCACCGGTTCAAATACAGGCACCCCCAATTCTTGTAACAAGGATACACCTTTAGAAGCTGTTTCTTTCTTATCAAACTCCTGCTTACTGCTTTCCAAAAAGAAAGACATAAGTTTTATCAAGGCATTGATTAAAGGTTTTCCTTCTTTTATAAAATATTGCCGTACAACCTCTCCGGCACTTCTTGTACCAAGTCCATCATCTTTCACGGAATAACAGAAAACAGGTATAACATTCAATCCTTTTTCTTCTAAGGTACGTATCAACATGTCCTCTACAGCTGTATTATTATTTACCCAATAACTGCGTGCAAAGAGCAAACCTACTGTTGGTATTTGGGTAAAATTTTTGTTCGCTATATTATTTTTTCTGTGTATTTTATACCAAGAAAAATATTCTTCAACAGAAGAAAAGATTTTTGAAGCATCAGGATGATAGATCCCTTCCCACGGATATTCCTTTGGTTCTGAATAAGAAACATTTAAGCCAAGTACTTCCGCTGCCAGCATCAAAAACATTTGGAGGAAATTTTCATTACCTCCCTGTGTCATGTAAGCATAACATTTTGCAGGTATGCTTATATTAACATTTGACATGGACCAAAATGTAGGGTCAAAAGCAGTACAAACAACCGGTTTATTCATGGTTTTTACTTTGGACTCCAGTTCCGTCCATACACTTTCTCCCGATGATCGATAGAAAAACAGCAAATCTGATTCTTCCATTTCTTTATAAAGTTCATCAATATCTTCTTTCCCTTCTTCAAGAAGGCGTGCTGAATAAACTTTTACATCCAAAACTCCTTTTAATTCCTCACTCACCTTTCTTAGAAGTGTTGCATAACTATGCCATACTACAGCCGTAATTCTTTTCACAAAATCTCCCCTCCTTCGCTTAAAACACTAACAAATGTGACGAAGTTAATGTATATAGAGTATACTTTTAAGGATGTTATTTTTATTATAATTATAACACGACAAGATGAACAAAACAATAGTCAAAACAATAACAAAATAAAAATGCCAGCATTTAGAATGCTGGCATTTTTTAATCATTGCTTTCTACATCTTCATTCGGTGCCGTATACACTGTTTGTAACTGTCTCATTTGTATTTCCGTACACATCCTGAGATACTGTACTTTCTTCAGAATTATTTTCTATTTCCGTTTGATTCTCTTCTTCAATTTCTATATCTCCTGTTTTTTTATCGTAATTTACTTTTCCCCCTAAAATCTCAGATATAAATCTAATTGGCACAAATGTTCTATTGCTTATTTCCATTGCCGGAACGTCTAAAGTAACTTCTTTACCGTTTACTAAAACTTTTGTCTCACCTAAAACAAGTTGAATTGTTATATCGCCTTTTGTAATAGTAACTGTATTGGTTTCTTCGTCCCAGTCCACTTTTGCCCCAAAACCATTCATTATAGCCCGCACAGGGATTAAGGTTCTTCCTTCTTTTATCACTGGAGGTGTGTCAAATTTTATCTCTTTTTTGTTGACAGATACCTTCCCTTTAAATTCCTTAGCTTTCACGCTAGCTTCTAATTTTGTCTGCGTTTGGGCTTCTACCTTATTTTTAGTTTCTCCTTTTGCCTCTAATTTAGTTTCTGTTTTAATTTTTAGCTCATGTTTCGCCTTATCTGGCTTTGCATAGACTGTTAAAGCAGAAGAAAAAACGAGTAACCCCATAAGCACAAAAGCTAATATTTTCTTCATACTCTTCTTCCTCCTTTGTTTGATTTACCTTATTTTCACTATATAATTTCGGAGGAAGAAATAAATTTTTAGGGGGTACTAATTAAAAAATTTTTTTATTTCATTGAAAGAGAAATTCTATTTCTCTCAATGTCAACACTTAAAACTCTCACTTTTACAATGTCTCCCACTGAAACCACATCAAGAGGATGCTTTATGTAGCCTTGAGACATCTCAGAAATATGAACAAGCCCATCAGTATGAACCCCTATATCTACAAAGCAGCCAAAATCAGTGACATTCCTAACTGTTCCCATAAGTTCCATGCCTGGTTTTAGCTCATTTATAGTCATTACATCAGACCTCAAAATTGGCTTAGGCAAATCCTCTCTGGGATCTCTTCCAGGTTTTTTAAGCTCTGAAACTATGTCATAAAGAGTAGGAAGTCCTATATCGTATTCCTCTGAAATCTTCTCTAATCCGTATTCTTCTAAAGAATTAGCAAAGTCTTTTAACTTTTTTCTATCTAATTTTTCTTTTTTATACCCAAATTTTTCTAAAAGCTTTTCTAAGGTTTCGTACCTCTCTGGGTGAACTGCTGTTGAGTCAAAGATATTGTCACCGTCCAAAATTCTCAAAAAACCCGCACATTGTGTAAAAGTAGTATCTCCTAATCTTTTTACATTTTTAAGCTGCTCCCTATTTGTAAACTTGCCTATTTGGTTTCGATATTCAACAATATTCTTGGCAATAGCAGCATTTATCCCTGAAACGTATTTTAAAAGAGATACTGATGCAGTGTTTAAATCAACACCTACGCTGTTTACACAATCTTCTACAACACCGTTTAAAGCATCTCCCAGTTTTTTCTGGTCTACATCGTGTTGATACTGTCCTACCCCGATGGACTTTGGATCAATTTTTACAAGCTCTGCCAATGGGTCTTGAAGCCTTCGCGCCAGTGAGATAGCTCCTCTTAAACTTACGTTTATATCAGGAAATTCCTCTGTACCTATTGGAGAAGCAGAATAGACTGATGCCCCTGCTTCATTCACTATCACATATTTTACTTCTCTTGAAAGTTCTTTTATAAGCTCTGCTATAAACATTTCACTCTCTCTTGAAGCAGTTCCATTTCCCAAAGCGATTAAAGTGACATTGTATTTTTCTATTAACTCTTTTAAAACCTTTTTAGAATTTTCAAAATCATTTTGAGGAGGAGTAGGATATACTGTAGCAGTGTCCAAAAGTTTTCCCGTTTCATCTACAACAGCAATTTTACATCCTGTCCTATAGGCAGGGTCGAATCCCATAACAACATGTCCTTTTATTGGCGGCTGGAGTAAAAGACTTTTTAGATTTTCTTTAAAAACTATTATTGCCTTTTCTTCTGCTTTTTCCGTAAGAGCATTCCTTATCTCTCTCTCTATTGAAGGCGCAATAAGCCTTTTGTAGGAATCTTCAATTGCTTTCTTGTAATACTCTGCAAATATTGAAGCTTTATTTACTTTTGATTCTATAAGCCTATTTATTATTTTCTCACTATCTATCTCAATTTTTACAGATATGTATTTTTCCCTTTCTGCCCTGTTTATCGCAAGAATCCTATGAGGCGGTATTGTCTTTACAGCTTCTTTATAGTCATAATACATCTCATAAGGAGACCTCTCCTCTTTTAATGCCTGTGTCACTATAATTCCGTTATTCCATGTAAAACTCCTTATGTATTTCCTTATATCAGCGTCATCAGATATATCCTCTGCAATTATATCCATTGCTCCTTGGTATGCTTCTTCAACTGTTGGAACATTTTCATTAAGATAAGGCTTTGCGTATTCCTTTACATCCCCATCTGTTACATCATTTGAAGAAATAACCTTTGCAAGAGGTTCCAAGCCTTTTTCTTTCGCAATGGTCGCCCTTGTCCTTCTTTTTGGCCTAAAAGGCCTGTATATGTCCTCTACTTCTTGTAAAGTTGTGGCATTTTCTATTTTTGCTTTTATCTCCTCTGTCAGTTTTCCCTGTTCATCAATTAACCTTATAGTATCCTGTTTCTTCTCTTCAAGGTTTCTCAAATATGTAAGTCGGTCATAAAAATTTCTTAAAACCTCATCTGACAAACTTCCTGTCGCTTCTTTCCTGTACCTTGCAATAAAAGGAATTGTATTTCCTTCATCAATAAGCTTTATTGTATTTTCCACTTGAAAGTCTTTTAATCCAAATTCTTTCTTTAATATATCCTTTATCCTATTCATGACTTACTCCTTTCTCGCAAAATACATAGATTAAATTTAAAGGGATACCTTTTAAGATATCCCTTGTGATTTTTGCTTTAGGTAAGCGTTTATAAATCCATCTATTTCCCCATCCATCACTGCCTGAACATTTCCCACCTCATAATTTGTCCTGTGGTCTTTTACAAGAGTATAGGGCTGGAAGACATAAGATCTTATTTGGTTGCCCCATGCTGCCTCTCTATGCTCTCCTTTTAAGTCTTCGATTTTTTCTTTCTTCTCTTTCATCATGAGGTCCAAAAGTTTAGCTTTAAGCATTTTCATGGCAGTTTCTCTGTTTTGAATCTGAGACCTTTCACTCTGACAGGAAACCACTATGCCTGTTGGAAGGTGGGTAATCCTTACAGCAGACTCCGTCTTATTTACATACTGTCCTCCCGCACCCGAAGCCCTATAAGTGTCAATTTTTAAATCCTCAGGCCTTATTTCCACTTCAATATCATTTTCTAATTCAGGAAGTACTTCCACAAGTGCAAATGAAGTATGCCTTCTACCTGCCGCATCAAAAGGAGATATCCTCACAAGGCGGTGAACACCCGCCTCTGATTTAAGATATCCATAGGCAAAAGGCCCTTTTATCATAAGAGTGACACTTTTTATTCCTGCTTCTTCTCCTTGCAAATAGTCAAGGGTTTCTACTTCAAAACCTTTGTCATTAGCCCATCTTGTATACATGCGAAGTAGCATTTCAGCCCAATCTTGAGCCTCTGTACCACCTGAACCTGCATGAATAGAAAGTATGGCATTGTTTTTATCATAGGGGCCATTTAATAGTGTTTTTATCTTTAAATCCTCTAACTTTTTCTTGAGCTCTTTGTATTCCTTGTCTACTTCGTCAGTTATCGACTCATCCCCTTCTTCTAAACCCAATTCAATAAGTGTATTTAAGTCTTCCCATTTTGACACAAGAGAATTGTACTCTTCTAAAAGTTCTTTTAAGGCTTTTTGTTTTTTAGCTAATTCCTGTGACTTTTTTATATCGCTCCAAAAAGCAGGATCAGACATCTTTTTGTCTATTTCTTCTATTTCTCTTTTGACACTTTCTATGTCAAAGAGAAACCCCCATTTCTTTTATTTCTTCAATCATGTTTGAAACTTCTGCTTTGTAATCCTGCAACAAACTGCATCTCTCCTTTTTAGTATTTTATATTGGCACCACAACATTTTTTATACTTTTTACCACTGCCACAAGGACATGGGTCATTTCTGCCAACTTTTTTGCCTTTAACAACTGGCTGTTTTTTCTCTTCTGCGTCTACATTAGTGGAAATAGGTTTCGCCACCTGTTCTCTTTGAATCATATTGTCTTTATTAATTTGAATGTGATACAAGAATTTAACAGTATCCTCTTGTATGCTTTGTATCAAGTCTTCAAACATATCAAAAGCTATTTTTTTGTACTCAATAAGAGGGTCCACTTGTCCATAAGCTCTTAAGCCTATGCCTTGACGCAATTGGTCCATTTCGTCTATGTGGTCCATCCACTTAGTATCTACAACCCTTAAAAGAACTATTCGCTCAATTTCCCTCATTTGCTCTGGACCAATTTCCGCTTCTTTTTTCTCATATTGCCTTACAGCCTCTTCATATATTATGTCAGTCAAGACATCTTTGTCAAGCCTATCTATATCAACATCAATAACCACGCTGTCTTTTTCAAGGAACATGTCGTAAAGATGGTCTAAAAGCCCTTTTATATCCCATTCCTCAGGATACTTACTTCCTGCAGTATATATCTCAACATTTCTCTCTATTATACTTTTTACCATCTCAAGAATAGACTCTTTTAAGTTTTCACCTTCAAGTACCTTTCTCCTTTGGGCATATATTATCTCTCTTTGTTTGTTCATTACATCGTCATACTGCAAAACGTGTTTTCTAGTGTCAAAGTTTATACCCTCTACCTTTTTCTGGGCCTGCTCTATTTGTTTTGTCAAAATCTTATGCTCTATGGGCTGGTCATCATCAATTCCCAGACTGTCCATCATGTTCTTTACTCTTTCTGAGCCAAAAAGTCTCATAAGGTCGTCTTCTAAAGATATATAAAATCTTGATTCTCCTGGGTCACCTTGACGGCCTGCACGTCCTCTCAACTGATTGTCTATTCTCCTAGCTTCGTGCCTTTCAGTACCTATAATGTAAAGCCCACCCAGCTTTACAACCTCATCGTGTTCTTTTTCAGTCTCTTTTTTCGCCTCTTCAAGAAGCTCAAAATATCTCTCGCGGGCTTTTTTAACTTCCTCGCCTGAAACAGGGCCATATCCTGCAGCTTCGTTAATAATTTCTTTTGAGTAGCCCTCCTCATGCATCTTTTTCTTAGCTATAAATTCAGGATTACCTCCTAAAAGGATATCAGTACCACGGCCTGCCATGTTTGTAGCAATTGTAACTGCTCCTTTTCTTCCTGCCTGTGCTATTATCTCTGCTTCTTTTTCATGGTACTTTGCATTTAATACTTGATGAGGTATCCCTCTTTTCTTTAACATGGCGCTTAATTTTTCAGATTTTTCAATAGAAATGGTACCAACTAGAACAGGCTGACCTTTTTTATGATGTTCTACAATGTCCTCAACAACAGCTTTAAACTTGGCTTCTTCTGTTTTGTATATCACATCAGGATGGTCTATTCTTATCATCGGCTTATTAGTCGGTATTACTACAACATCTAATCCATAAATAGCCCTAAATTCTTGCTCTTCTGTTTGAGCTGTACCTGTCATACCAGCTAATTTTTTATACATTCTAAAGTAATTCTGGAATGTTATGGTGGCTAAAGTTTTGCTTTCTCTTTCTACCTTAACCCCTTCCTTTGCCTCAATAGCCTGATGTAGGCCTTCACTGTACCTTCTCCCAAACATAAGCCTTCCTGTAAATTCATCCACTATAATGACTTGACCATCTTTTACCACATAGTCTATATCTCTTTTCATTATGGCGTGAGCTTTCAATGCCTGGTTAATGTGATGAGAAATTTCCATATTTTCAATATCTGCAAGATTTTTTATGCCAAAAAATTTTTCCGCTTTTACAACGCCTTTTTCAGTTAAACTTACAGCTTTCGCCTTCTCGTCAACCACGTAGTCTTCATCTCTTCTAAGGGTCCTTACAAACCTGTCAGCTAATTTATACATGTCAGTGGATTTTTCGCCTATGCCTGATATGATAAGAGGAGTCCTCGCTTCGTCTATCAATATACTGTCTACCTCGTCCACTATAGCATAATTGAGCTCTCTTTGTACCATGTCTTCTTTGTATATAACCATGTTATCTCTTAAATAGTCAAATCCGAATTCATTGTTAGTCCCATATGTTATATCTGCAGCGTAGGCTTTTTTTCTTTCTTCTGGGCCCATATCATGGAGTATCACTCCAACACTTAAACCTAAAAATTCGTATATTTTGCCCATCCAATCGCGGTCTCTTTTTGCCAAATAGTCATTGACAGTTACAATATGAACTCCCTTGCCTTCTAAAGCATTAAGATATGCAGGTAATGTTGCGACAAGAGTTTTTCCTTCACCAGTTTTCATTTCAGCAATACGTCCTTGGTGAAGGACAATGCCGCCTATCACCTGCACTCTAAAATGTTTCATTTTAAGAGTTCTCCAAGCGGCCTCTCTTACCACCGCAAAAGCCTCGGGAAGTATATCATCAAGAGTTTCACCATTTTTCAATCTATTTTTAAATTCATCTGTTTTCGCCCTAAGCTCTGCATCCGTAAGTCTTGCCATTTGATCTTCATATGACAAAACCTTATCGGCAATTGGTTCCAATCTCTTAACTTCTCTTTCACTGTAGCTGCCAAATATTTTTTCAACTAAGCTCAACATTTTTATCACCTTCTAAGGTTATTAATCAACTATATATTATATCACTATGAAATCTCAATGACAATAAAAAACAGTTTTTTTAAAGAATATTTTACACTCTCTTCATACAATTTTCACAAAAAAGAACGCCTCAAAATTGAGGCGTTTCAGGCTGATGACAAACTTTCGTAAAGTAGATATTTTACATAAGTTGCGACTTGTGACAAAGCGCTAACAAAGCTTAGCAAGACTGAGGATGGAGGCAGGGCCGTAGCCTTGTGATGGCGGAGGCGGGCACCTGAGACAGGACGTCGAATGTGCCCGGCACCCTGCCGGAATCCGAAAGTCGCGCTTAGCTTTGTCGCTTTGGAACTCCGGAGCAACGATGTAAAATATCTACTTTAAATAATTTTTTTAACTTTGTTATCAAGCTAAAACATCTCAAAATGAGACGTTTCCTTTTAAAAAGTTAATTTTTTATGTTCACAGCTTTAGACTTTAAGATAGGATTTAGTGCGTAAAACACCGCCAATGCAATTGCAGAATCTATTGTGTGATGAATCATTGTCCCTACTCCTACAACCACAAAAGCCTTGTAAAAATCAAATCCAAAAGGCATCACCACAATTGCTTCTAAAACAGCATGTATTGGAAGTGTAACAGCTAACGCCACGGGAAAAGAATATCCTCTTTGTATCATTTTAGCTCCAACATAGCCAAACACTGCGTGAACCGCCGCTCTTGCTGCTATTACAGGTCCCAATTTTATTAAAAATCCTATCGCAGATACAATACCTACAAATACTGCTGTTGCAGGACTTATAAGCATTGCCAGCATTACAGGTACATGAGATGCTAGTGTGGCTGAGAAAGGTGGAATAACTATCCCTAATACTCCTCCAAAAGCCAATGGTATAACAAGTGCCAATGCTGCTAAAAGTCCTCCAATAGTAATTTCTCTTGTCTTCACATTAAAACCCCCATTCTTTAACTTTCATAATTATAGTATACACAGATGTATATACACCTGTCAATAATAAAATAACCACTTTTTAAAAATTTTTAAAGTGGTTAAATCCTTATTCTATTAAAAAGCCTTTTTCCTTTAAGACCTTTTGTATTCTATCTAGTACCTCTTTATTTTCCCCTTCAACAGTGTGAAGATGCACTCCATCCGTCAGAGAAGACAAAAGGGTCGCTTTTCCTTCTTTTACAAACTCCATGAATTTACTTACATCATACCTTGAAGAAAGCATTAAAAGGCCTTTTATCTCCCCATAGAAGGGATGCTCTACAATTACATCTAGCACTTTTCCGCCATTGTCAACTATTAAATTTAACTCCTCCTCTGTCCTGTCATATCCGTGTTTGACAGCAAAAACCCTTTTTACAGTGTTTTCTTTTACAATGTCTATTATATAACCTTGAGGGGTAGACAATATTTTAATCCCTTTAGCCCTTAAAATAGCTATGTCCTGCACAATAATCTGCCTTGTCACTCCAAACCTTTTAGCAAGGTCAGAGCCGGATATAGGCTCTTTAGCATTTTTTAAAATTTCAACTATTTTGTTCCTTCTTTCTTGCGCTATCATGACTCTTCACCTTTTTAAGCATTGCATTTGTAACAAGTAAAAATGTACCTGTTGCCATTATAAAATCTCCTATGCTGAAGGCTTTTGGCAGTGGATAAGGTTTCGGCAACACTAAGACATCTGCTAAAAATTTTAACCGTGTAGAACTTGTCAAAACCTGATGTGTAGCAATTTTATTTGCCTGAAGGTCAGGGATGAGATTATTAAGTCCCGCTGCCTTTAAAGCATCAACAGAGACAGGCATCCTTCCTCCGTTGACAAATATAACGATAAAATTTAAAAGCACTCCAATGCTTATTATTCTAAAATACTTGTTATCTCTATTGTACCACAATCCTATGAAAAGCAAAAGATAAACAAAGAAGTGGATATAAAACCGGTATTCCATAATGACGTGAAACTTATTAGCAAGGTTTAACATGCCAAACTCCAAAACAAAAGCAGCTATAAAAAGGCTGGGTTTTTTTATGTCAATATCAGCAATTCCGCTGATTTTTCCTCTTCTTAAAGTTCCGTAAATTAGAGAAGCACCAAGTGAATCAAATATCATGCTTAAACTCCTCCCTATTCTTTTCAAAAGCTTTTTTAAAGGCGTTTATTATTTTAGGGCTAAACTGCGTCCTTTCATGTTCTAAAATTATTTTATAAGCTTCCTCTTGTGAAAAAGCCTTTCGGTAGGGCCTGTCTGAAACTAAAGCATCGAAAACGTCTGCGAGGGAAAGTATCTGCGCTTCCAATGGTATTTCGTCACCTTTTATGCCATCGGGATATCCACTTCCATCGTACCACTCGTGATGGTATTTCACCCATAGAGAGGCCTCCTTTAAAGCCGGAACATCTCTTAAAATTTCATAGCCTTTTTGGGGATGTTCTTTTATTATGCTTAATTCTTCATCAGTTAACTTCCCTGGCTTATTTAAAACCTCTTCTTTTACTCCAATCTTTCCTATGTCATGTAAAAGGGCTGCAATCCTCACCATTTCAGTGTGAGACTCACTAAAACCAAATTCTCTACAAAGTAAAGCCGCAATTTTTTCTACATTTTTTGAATGACCCGCTGTATATTTATCCTTTGCATCAAGAGCCTTTACAAGCACATTTATTGTGTCGTAATAAGACTGCTTTGAGTCCATGTAAAGCTTAAACATATAGCGAATCATAAAAAGGGGTATGAAGAGTAAAATGAGACTTATATACCCTATTCTTACAAAAGCTTCTGACATAACTATACCTAAAAAGGCAAGAAAAAGAAAGTTTGGAACTGCCCATTTAAAGTCCTTTGTGAGAATGTAGATGAAGGATTTATTCATCAAAAGAGACAATAATATTGCTATAATAGACGTATTTAAAATATAATATACAATTGCTGCCAATATTGCAGATAAAAGGTGTTGAGGATATATGTAATTACCTGGAATACCTCCAGTATATTTATATATTAAACCAGCAATGCCAACACTTAAAGCTAATTGAGAAATATTAAATAATGTTTTATAATAAGGAAAATTAAATATATGTCTTACTCTACCATCCATATGTTTTCCAATTTGAAAACCAATACCTATAGCAGCAATCAAAGCACCTTCATATGGGCCAAAAATAAGTACAGCCATTAAATCAACTGCAAATGCAACAGATACTGTAATTTCTTTTGTTACATATATTGGCATTGATTCAGCTAAAATAGCAAATAACCCAAATAAAATTATATCTATAATTCTATTTATAGGTGTGTTTAGTATAGAATAAATAATAAAAGACAAACCCAATACTGTTATTGTAGAAATATATATTTTTACTCTTTTGTTAAGCATAATAAACCTCCTATTTTTACTTTAAAAAATACACCTCAAACCGCTTAACCCCATGCATAATTTGCACCTCCTGCTAATGCAAGTGCCATTAAAACTAACAATATTTTTATAAGTGTCGTTTTGTTCATCCTGAAACCCTCCTTTGCTGTTAAACTTTCTGCCCTTAGGCTTCAGGTAACGCTACGCTAAGCAACTTTTAAGCGGTTTGGGTGTTAAAAAACTAACGGGACGTAATTGACATTACACGCCTGTTGACGGCGTCTAATGTGGCTTTTACCACAGCTTCCCCTTCATCTTTTTTTATAAGACAAGACCCGGTAAGGAGTTCCTCCTGGTTATTTGTCACATGAGTAACCCCTACAACTATTATCCTGTTTTTTGCTATATTAAATATATCGACATCTTCCAATAAAAATAAATGGTTTTTGGGAATCAACTTAGAAATAGAGTCCAGTGTAGCATTGGCAATTATTTTATATTTATTGCTTGCAGTATTAGGTCCTTCAGCATATCCTTCAAAAACCTCATCACCTCTTGTGAGGATAACTCTTGCTTCACTGGTAAGTCCATTATTTATAAATGAATAGCTTGAAAAAACAAGCCTCTGTTCTCCTTGGAGATTTTCTCCAGTATCAATTTGCGCTACACTGACAATCTTGTGATTTATATCAATTCCAAACTGCGCCATTATGACAGATTGCACATCTCTTGCAATCTGCTTTGCATTCCTTGTACTGTCAGCCAACACGTGAATTTCTGTTATTTCACCATTCTCTACAACTACCCTACTGGATAGTACTCCTTGAATTTTATTTATATACTCTTCCATCGAATTTACTGTATCTTTTGTTATTTCACCCATTATCTTCACACCCTATTAAAATTTGTCCACACTAAAAATATATTCTATACAAAATTTAAAATTCCTTCTTTTTAGACAAAAAAATTGGGGATAGAGCCTATCCCCAATTTTTTAGCTTCTTATGTAGTTTTATTCTATTGGCTCTATTAAGCCATATTTCCCATCTTTTCTTTTGTATACGACATTTATAGTGTCAGTATCGGCATTTGTAAATACAAAGAAGTTATGTCCCAAAAGGTTCATCTGAAGAATTGCTTCCTCAGGTGACATAGGCTTTATAGGGAACTTCTTTGTTTTAACTATTTCAAAGGAACCCTCTTCCTCTTCTCCCTTAGCTTCTTCATAAACAGGTGGAATTTCAAACCTTATTGACTCATTAGCACCAAATCTATTTTTAAGCTT
This sequence comes from Thermoanaerobacter kivui, assembly GCF_000763575.1. NCBI lineage: Bacteria > Bacillati > Bacillota > Clostridia > Thermoanaerobacterales > Thermoanaerobacteraceae > Thermoanaerobacter > Thermoanaerobacter kivui. Next base: position 492,052 of record NZ_CP009170.1, on the reverse strand, counting down.
TGCCTTGTGTTTGAGTATTTGTTTTTCTATTTTGTCTACAACCCTATCAATTGACACATACATGTCATCGCTGACTTCTTCAGCTCTAAATATAATACCCTTAAAAGGTATTGTAATTTCCGCAATGTGATTGTTTTTCTGTACACTTAAAACAGTCCTCACTTCAGTATCTTCTGAAAAATATTTGCCTAATTTGCTCACATTTTTTATAACCGCATCCCTTAGTCCATCCGTAACTGTCATGCCATTTTTACCGCTTACTGTGATATTCATAGTATCAAACCCCTCTCATTATCCTTCTATTTAATATAATTCTACATAAAAAACAATATTCCTGCAATATGTGGAAAGAAAAAAGCACTCCTTTTCAGAGTGCCTTTACAAAATCTTACTTATAAATTCTTTTGTCCTTTCATTTTTTGTATTGTAGAAAATATCTTCTGGCGTCCCTTCTTCAATTATCATTCCATCGTCCATAAAAATGACTCTATCTCCTACTTCCCTCGCAAACCCCATCTCATGAGTGACAACTACCATCGTCATTCCTTCATTAGCCAATCCTTTCATGACGTTTAAAACTTCTTTTACCATTTCAGGGTCAAGGGCTGATGTGGGCTCATCAAAAAGCATAATATCTGGCTGCATAGCTAATGCCCTTGCAATTGCAAGTCTTTGCTTTTGACCGCCTGAAAGTTTAATAGGATACTCGTCTTTTTTGTCTAAAAGACCTACTTTTTCCAGTAAGCCCAAAGCTATATTCTCAGCGGCTTTTTTGTCCATCTTTTTCACTTTAATAGGAGCTAAAGTTACATTCTCTAAAGCCGTTAAGTGTGGAAACAAATTAAAATGCTGAAAAACCATCCCTACTTTTTGCCTTATCTTATTGATGTTTACTTTTTTGTCGTTTATTTTGACTCCTTCAATGTAGATTTCTCCTTTAGTAGGCACTTCCAAAATGTTTATACACCTTAAAAGGGTACTTTTCCCTGAACCGCTTGGTCCTATTATCACAACAACTTCTCCCTTATTTACGTTTAGACTTACACCTTTTAACACTTCTAAATTGCCAAAAGTTTTATGCACATCTTTAACGAGTATCACCAGCCCTCAACCTCCTTTCAAAGATTCCAAGGAGTCTTGAAAAGATAAATGTCATTACAAAATATATGGCTGCAATTATGATGTAAGGTTCGAAATATTTATAAGTAATGCTTTGTATAATATCTGCTTGCCTTGTAAGGTCAGCAAAGCCTATTACTGATACAATAGCTGATTCTTTGAGCATCACGATAAATTCATTTCCCAAAGCAGGTAAAATATTTTTTATTGCCTGGGGAATTATCACATACCTCATCGCCATAGCATGAGTCATGCCAAGGGAACGAGCTGCTTCGTTTTGCCCAGGGTCTACAGCTTGTATGCCTGCCCTTATAATCTCTGCAACATAAGCAGCGCTATTTATGGCAAGAGCAGAAACTCCTGCTGTAAAAGCTGGTATATCTATTCCAAATTGCATAAGACCGTTATATATCAATAAAAGTTGTACCAAAAGAGGAGTACCTCTTATAATTTCAACATAGCTTGCGCCTATAAAGCTTATAGGTTTTATAGAAGACATTTTAATAAGAGCAACAATCAGGCCTAATATAACTCCTATAGTCACTGCTAAAAAGGTGAGTTTTAAAGTCATGAGAAGGCCGCTTACAAATAAATGACTGTATTTTACCATGCTCAAAAAATCTACACTCATAAAAATCTTCCTTTCTGCAAAATTTTAGTGGAGAACTATTTTGAAAATTCTCCACTAAATTTCATCATTACTTAAACCATTTATCTACAAGTTTGTCATATTCGCCACTTGTTTTTAACTCTTTTATCACTTCGTTTATTATATTCACTAATTCTTTATTTCCTTTAGCCACTGCAACAGCCATACCACCTTCCTCGGTGTTGATTTCTTTCATGGAAAGTATCTTCATGTCTTTGTATTCTTTTAAATATGCATTTGCCACAGTATCCTCCAATACTATTGCATCACATCTGCCATTTTTTAAATCCATGAAGGCGTCTCCAACACGATTTAGCTGCTTCAAATTTACATCTGGTATTTTTTTAGCAGCTTCTTCAGAAGTGGTACCTATTTGTACCGCCACAGTTTTACCTTTTAAGTCATCAAACTTCAAAATCGGACTATCATTTTTTACAACCACAACTTGTTGGCTGTTGTAATAAAGGTCTGAAAAGTCAACATTTTCGGCTCTATCCGGGGTTGGAGTCATACCAGCAACTATCATATCTATACGCCCTGCTTGAAGAGCTGGAATCAACCCTTTAAAGTCCATATCTTTTATCTCCAGCTTAACCCCTAATTTTTTCGCAATGGCATTTGCTATATCAACGTCAAACCCCACTATTGTATCTTTGTTTCCTTCTACTTTATGGAACTCATAAGGAGGAAAATCTGCACTTGTACCCATTACGATAACGCCTTTTTCCTTAATTTTGTCCAAAGTATTAGCTGGTTTGTTGCCACAAGCGGATAAAATTAAACCCAAAATAATTGTCATTGTTAAGAAAACAAATAATGTTTTTTTATTCATTTTTCTTCTCCTCTCCTCTTTATAAAAATTTTGTAAATTCATAAAAAATGTCAATTATAAATAACTGCTACAAATAGATTTTCTGACCTTTTGCTTTCATAATTATAATATCATATGAATAAAATTTCAATATTTTTTTCTTTAAAGAGGACAGGAAATTTTTTTAGAAAGAAAAAAATATGTTGTGAAATAAAAATCTGTGGATAATGTGGATAAGTTTGTGAATAACTTTTAAATTCGCTTTTAACAATGTGGAAAAAGTTCTGAAGTGTAAAAAAGACACCAAAATGGTGTCTTTTGTATAATCCTCTTTACTTTTCTTGCGAAAAAGTAAGGGGATTATCTGCTCATGCCAAAAGCTTTCTTGTCTCTTCTAGCATTGTACTGATGGTTTCTTCTTTTTTTCGCTTCTCTGCACGCTTTACATCTTACAGGCTCATTTTGAAAGCCTTTCTCCGCATAAAACTGTTGTTCTCCTGCTGTCCACACAAACTCTTTTCCACAATCTTTGCACACTAACACTTTGTCTTGATACATAACTAATAATCCCCTCACTTTGAATTTTTGGTTCAATATAATCTTTCGATTATATTATACGTGTATTATATCACCTTAAACCTTAAATAGCAATAAAATTTTAATAAAATTTTTACGATCTCAAAATACAAATTCCGACATTTTATTGTAAAATCCATCTAACAGTGGTATAATATATTTATACAACCGCTTGCATAACTTAATTCACCCACTTTGGAGGTGTTTAACTAATGAAAAGGCAAAAAGGAATTCAAAAGAAAGAGTTAAAACTAAGGTTCTCTAAAATTTCGTTTTTCAAAATTCCTAATGCAAACGTTAGACTAAAGCTTTCAAACAGTGGCAGCGGCATATTTGCTAAATTAATGACCTTCATAGCCTTTATAATAATCGTACCTCTTGCTTTCACTGGTTATATGTCTACAAGCAAATCAATAAAAACTTTACAAGATACTATTAACCTCTCTAATGCTGATACATTAGGACTAATAAATAATTATGTAGACCTTTTCAAAAATGATATTGAAACTCAACTTATTATTCTCTCTGCCAATCCTCAAATTCTAAATTTAGGACAAGGTGATTTCGAAACTAATAAAAAGAATTTACAAGATTTATTTACAACCATTTTAAAAGCAAAAAGTACTAAAATATCTCTTATTTATTTTGCAACACCAGATAAAAAAATAATTCAATCTCCTGACCTTCCCCTCGACCCAAACTATGACCCTACCAGCCAGGAATGGTATAAAAAAGCTATTGAAAATCCGGATGCAATAATATGGACTGGCCCTTACAGCAATGATGGGACAAATGGAGGAGTAGTTACTGTTTCAAAAGCCGTTAGAAGTTCTTTAACTTCTGCTGCTTCTGATGTCGTAGGAGTTTTGGCTTTTGACATAAATTTAGATTCTCTTTCTAACATGATTTCTTCTATAAAAGTAGGGAAAACAGGAAATGTGTATTTAATTTCTAATGAAGGCATTATAATCGCTGATAAAGATAAGAAAAATTTATTTTCCTACATAACAAAATACGATTACGGTAAAAAGATTCTCTCTATGCAAGAAGGAAATTTTGAGTACAATGACAATGGAACAAATAAATTTGCATCTGTAAAAACTTTAAATAATTTTGGTTGGAAAGCTGCAATAACCATGGATTCTTCAGAACTTGCTGAAAAAACTTCTCAAATAAAATACAACACAATAATTTTTAGTTTAATAAGTCTTTTAATAGGAATATTAGTAGCATATTTCTTCTCAAAAAATATTACTTCAAAAATAGGAAAAGTCATGACAGTAATGAGCAAAGCTGCAAATGGGGATATGACACAAGAAGTAGAAGTGAAATCAAACGACGAAATAGGCAAGCTAGCTTTAAGCTTCAACCTTATGATAGATGGTATAAAAAGCTTAGTAGCCGACGTATTATCTGCCGCAAATTCTGTATACGAATATTCTAAAAAAGTATCCTTTGCATCAAATAAAGCTGAGCAAATCACAAATGAAGTAGTTGCAGCTATGGAAGAAATAGCAAAAGGCGCGCAGGAGCAAGCAAAAGAAGCTGAAAAAGCTGCAACTATTACCAATTTGTTAAGTCAAAATTTAGATGTGACAATGAAAAATTCAATGAATATAAATGAAGAAACTGATTCTGTAACAAAAGCAGCAAATACTGGATTAGAAAATATAAAAGAATTAAGCGAAAAGACTAAAGTCACAGAACTAATGCACAGCAAAGTGAAAGAATCTACTTCCTATTTAAAGAAAAAATCTCATGAAATAGGAAAAATTGTAGAAACAATAACCGCAATAGCTGACCAAACCAATCTTTTATCATTAAATGCTGCAATTGAAGCAGCCCGTGCAGGAGAAGCCGGTCGCGGTTTTGCCGTAGTAGCTGATGAAGTTAGAAAATTGGCTAATCAGTCTTCTGAAGCCGCTAAAAATATCGAAGCTATTATAAAAGAAATACAACAAAATATTGACGATACTTATAAAGTAGTAGAAGAAGCAAGTGCTTCTATAGAACAACAAAATGAATCTTTAGCAAAAACAGTTCACACTTTCTACGGCATTCAGCAAGCAGTAAATAGAATCGTAGAAGAACTTAATAAACTTAATGAATCAATGTTGAAAATTTCTCAAAGCAGAAGTGAAATGTTAGATTCGATACAAAATATCGCCGCAGTAACAGAAGAAGCTGCCGCTTCAACCGAAGAAATATCTTCCGCAACAGAAGAGCAAAAAACTGCAATAGAAGAAATATCAAAATCCGCACAAGATTTGAGCAATATTGCAAATACCTTGATGAGTACAATAAATAAATTTAAAATTTAAATTTAAAGAAGCGGCGATTTGCCGCTTCTTTTAGCGTTTTTTATCTAAAAAATAACTGTCAGGTGTATAGTATTTAAGATATTCTATGTACCCTTCTTTATTCTTTGACAATTCCTCTAATTTGTTTTCTATTTTTTCGGAAATAGCAGTTATATTTTGAAGATTTTTATCGTCTTTCTCTTTTATTTTTTCCAAAAGGGCTTTTGTTTCTATAAAGAGTGCTTTCAATTTACTTATTTCTTCCGTAACTTTCCCTTCCAAAGCAAAAATACTTTCCACTTTATTTTGCTTTTTAAAAACATTATATAAAGGTATAAAATCGGCATCTAATTTGTCAATTTCTTCTATAATTTTTTGCTTTGTAGTAAGTAAATTTTTCAATTCTTCTAAATTGTTGGAAGTTATAGATACACCTATTTTTTCAGTAACCTCATAAAGTTCTTTCAATCTTTGAATTTTATCCTGTACAATTTGAGTAAGCTTTTCTACATTATTATGCATCTCATCAACCCTTTGCATAGACTTTCTCTCTAACCTTATTAAGGGCTAGACTCCAAGTATCTCTTAATTCTATTGCAAACCCTTTTACTTCTTCTAAAATTGTCACGTCTTTTTTTACATTAGCATCAATTAATCTTCTTAGCATATAGTCATAGAGGCTGTACAAGTTTTTAGATATGTCATAATTCATATCCAAGGTAAGCATAAGCTCTGTAATAATGTCTTGTGCCCTCTGTATGCTGTTATTAGCTGCCATGTAATCTTTTTTTTCTATCGCCCCTTTTGCTTCTTCTATAAACCTTACTATACCATTATAAAGCATTAAAACAAGCTCTTCAGGACTGGCAGTCAAAATTGCATTCTCTTTATATTGCTGATACGGATTTACCATTGCTGCACCCCCTTTTATTTCGTCATAACACCAATTTGCTGGCTTAGCCACGCACTTTGTGAATTCATTTGGCTTACATACATCTCTAACTGTGTAAATTGTGCATAATATCTCTGTTCAAGGTTATTTAGATAATCTTGCATTTGAGCAATCCTATCATCTATTTCTCTTATTCTGTTTCCTATAAAACTTGTATCATAAAGCTGTGTGGTACTACCTGCTTTTTGAGTTATGGCATCAATGCCACTGTTTAAGGTATCGTAAAGCTGCTGTGCAATACCTTGAGAAGTTGAGGTACCTGTAAATATATTCATTACCAATTGAGGATTGGTTGCAATAGCATCTCTAAGCTTTGTTTCGTCAATATATAACTTCCCACCTTCATACCATTGGCCTGTAGTAATACCAATTGAACTTAAAGAGCCTACACCGGAAACTGTAGAAGAAACGACATTTCTCATAGAATAATATATTCTCATAAGAGTTTCGTCATTAGCCAAATCCCCAGAACGAGCTTTTTGTTCCCATAAAGTTATATCACTGTCTTTCATAGCTTGCTTTTGTTCAGAAGTCAAAGGTGGATAATCGTAATATCTTTTTTCTGTAAGCTTTGCATTAATCTTTGTAATTATATCATTGTAACTGTCAACAAAGCTTTTTATTGTGTTATATATTTTGTCAACATCCGTTGAAACAGTGAGAGTTGTAGTGCCTGTGCCCGTAAGAGTAATGTTTATTCCTGCAACTGTTATGTTATTTGTAGGGCTTGTCATTGAAAAACCATTAAAGCTGAAGGATGCATTGCTACCTGTTACATTTATACCAGATGTTGGCAATCCTAAATTTTGCAAAACAGTTTGCCCATTAGTATCATTAGCTGTCAGAGTAATAGTAGATTGAGAACCTGTTTTGCTAGAAACTAAAAACAATTTGTTTAATGTACTGTCATAAGTGGCACTTACATTAGTTTGGGAAGTTAAATTATTTATTGCAGTGACAACATCGCCTATGGTTGCATTATTTTTTATTACCAATGATTGCCCATTTAAAGTTAGCATAACATCTCCACCAGTATTATTTATAGTAGTAGCTGTTGGAGTTGTAACATACGTGGGCGCCTCAGCCAATGAAGTTACGTTAATTGTATAAGTCCCATTCACCGCATTTGCCCCTGCTGTAGCGGTAGCAACTGAAGAATTTGACGATGTAACAGTTTTTGCCATAAAAGTTCCCTGCAGTTTGAGCTTAAAAACATTGTCATTTCGGAGTGACATAAGCTGACTGTTTATATCCCTTAAACCCTCTTGTTGCCATTGATACCATTGCTTTTGTTGTTCTAATCTATCAAGAGGAATACTGGCAGCTCTTATTAACTGCTGTACCATAGAATCAGTATCGAGTCCTGTCGCAAGACCACTGATTCTCAATAAATTGCTCACATTGTAGCTATTCATACTTATTGGATCCATTTTTCATACCCCCAACTATATTTTTCTATCCACAAAAAGTCCAGCTATTTTCCATAATCCTGCCACAAGGTCAAGTATTTTTTCAGGAGGAATCTCGTCAATAACTTCATTTTTATCGCTATCAACAATTTTGACCACTATTGTGTTTGTAGGCTTGTGTACAGAAAATTCAAAATATGTATGATCGTTAATGCTTATTTTTCTATTTTCTTTATTAAGCTCACTATTAAGTTTAGCTTCATCCACAGGTTTACTAAGTATATCTTTTACTGCTTTTATTTCCTCTACTAACGCACTATCTCTTTTAAACTGCGAATTTACTTGCCCCGTTCCCGCAGTATTTATCCCCTGCAACATGCCGTTATTACCTCCTGGAATAAAAATTTATCATTTGTAACAACTTCCCTTTTTGCTATTATAAATATCGACATATATTTTAAAAAGTTTAAAGTTTTTTATGTAATTTTCACGCAAAAAGAAAAACAAGTAAAACAGCACTTTATTTTACCTGTTTTACTTGTTTTTCTCTTTTCATGTACATAACAATCAATTCGTCTAATTCACGGCTCAGCTCTAAAGCTTTGGGAAGCTCTATATTGCATTCATTTAATTTCTTTTTTAAAAGCTTTATTCTTTCAGCAATGTCGTTTTCTTCGTAATAATGCTCTTTTATCACTTTCTCCATATAAGCCGCATCCTCCTAAAACATTTATGTTTTTATTATATCATGTAAAAATTAAAAGTTCATTAGAAAATTATAACATGTATCAATGGCAAAAAAAGAGAATATATTTACTTATAGATTTAAATTTTAGGAGGATTTTTATGTGTGGAATAACGGGATGGGTTAACTTTAATATGGACTTGTCACTTCAAAATGAAGTAATCGAAAAAATGACAGACACTCTTAAAAAAAGAGGACCTGACGGCTCTGGAATATGGTTGTCAAAACATTGTGCTTTAGGCCATCGTCGATTAATTGTAATAGATCCACAAGGCGGTAGTCAACCAATGATAAAAAAATATGGTGAAAAAAATTTTGTCATTATCCATAATGGAGAACTCTACAATATGGATGAATTAAAAAATGAACTCATATCCTTGGGATATATTTTTAAAACCCGTTCAGATACTGAAATTATTTTGACATCTTATATAGAATGGGGTCCTTTATGTGTTAAAAAATTTAATGGAATATTTGCTTTTGCAATATGGGATGAAGTGCAAAATAGGCTTTTTATTGCCAGGGACCATCTCGGAATAAAGCCACTATTTTATACCATTAAAAATGGGTCTTTGATATTTGGCTCAGAAATCAAAGCAATATTAGCGCATCCTCATGTAAAACCCGAGATAGACTCTCAAGGTCTTGCAGAAATATTTGTAATGGGCCCTTCAAGAACTCCCGGATGTGGTGTCTTTAAAGACATTAAAGAATTAAAAGCCGGGCATTACCTCATATTTACCAAAAATGGAGTAAACATAAACAAATATTGGTCATTACAAAGTATTCCCCATGAAGATAGCCTTGAGAAAACGGCGGAAAAAATAAGGTATCTCCTTAAAGACTCATCAGTAAGACAACTTGTTTCAGACGTACCTTTGTGTTCGTTGCTATCAGGTGGACTTGATTCAACTGCTGTATCTTTCTTCGCAAATGAAGAATTAAAACAAAAAGGTCACAAACTTATAACATATTCTGTAGATTATGTGGGTAATGATAAATATTTTATGCCAAACGAATTTCAACCAAGCTCTGACGCAGACTGGGTAAAATTTGTTGCAAATAAACTTGACACAAACCATAACTATGTATTTATAGATAATGGAGAACTTGCAGATGCTCTAAAGCCAGCCTTGTACGCTCGAGACCTTCCAGGTATGGCAGATATAGATTCATCTTTATATCTATTTTTAAAAGAAGTAAAAAAAGGGGCAACAGTCGCTTTATCAGGAGAAGGTGCTGATGAAGTTTTTGGAGGCTATCCCTGGTTTAGACACAAAGAAGCGCTTGAAAGTCACACCTTCCCATGGATAAGAATAGTCAATGAACGCATGAAATTGCTTTTGCCAGAAGTTGTAAAATATATAAGACCTATAGAATACTTAAATGATAGATATAATGAAGCTTTAAATGAAGTGCCAAAGCTGAATGGAGAAGACCCCAAAAATACCCGAATGAGGGAGATATTTTACCTTAACATAACAAGATTTATGCCCATGCTTCTTGATAGAATGGACAGAATGAGCATGGCAGTAGGTTTTGAAGCTAGAGTACCTTTTTTAGACTACAGGCTTGTAGAATATGTCTGGAATATACCTTGGGAAATGAAAAATTTAAATGGAAGGGAAAAAGGGATACTTAGATATGCTCTAAAAGGTTACATCCCAAATGAAGTAATCGAAAGAAAAAAGAGTCCCTACCCTAAAACACACAATCCTGTATTTAAAAACATCGTTAAAAAATGGCTAAAGCAAATAATTAACGACAGTACATCCCCACTTTTGCAACTTGTAGATAAAAAAATAGTTGCAGAACTTATAGAAACAGATGCAAAAGCCTATGACCCTGCCTGGTTTTCACAGCTTATGGGCTCAGCCCAACTTTTTGCCTATTTCGTACAAATAAACATGTGGCTAAAAGAATATAAAATCTCTATAGTGTAATAAAATAAAAATACGCTAAATGGCGGGAAGTACCCGCCGTTTAGTATAAGCCCGTGCTATATTTTATTTTGTTTAAATTTTCATCTTTTTTAGGCTTTCTAAATATAAATAAATGTTCATGCATAATCATATAAAAGTTATATTTCTCAACTTGTTTTTCCCAATAAGGTGTAGACTTACAATTATGTTGAACTTTTATAATGTCCTCCTTTAATACAAAGCCATTCTTAAGGAAAAGTCTCATTACATAATATGAAAGAGGTATATAATGCCCGCTTTTTCTTGTATCTCCTATTAAAATAGCACAATATCTGTCTTCTTTCAAAACTCTATAAAGTTCGATAACTCCTTTTTCTAACTCATCGCAAAATTTTTTAACATCAGATATATTTGATAAGTCCCCTTCTATTCTCCCATTTGAATACTTTATGATATTTAAATACGGTGGATGCGTTATTATTAAATCAATGCTGCTGTCGCTAATCTCTTTTAAATTTCTCACATCCCCTACCCTTACAATCTGCTCATACTTGTACTCTCCATCAAATTCTAAATTTCTTTTCGCTAACTCTACACTCTCAGGATTTATATCAAACCCTATACCACGTCTATTCAATAATTTGGCTTCTATTAAAGTTGTGCCGCTCCCAACCATTGGATCGAGTACAATATCTCCCTCGTTAGAATACCTCAATATGACGTTTCTTGGAATCTGAGGTGCAAAATTGCCTCTGTAGCTTCCATTATGCGTCTTCCAATTTCCCCTTTCAGGAAAAGACCATACAGTTGTAATTTCCTTTCTAAATTCTATATTCTGCATAATACTTCCTCCAATAACCCAATGCGCACAAAATGAAGATTTAACAAATAATCTATTTTCTCAAAACCTTTTCGAATCTGATTCTTTTGCCCCCTCCAGGCATCTCCATCTGTAATCCAAATAAATTCAAACCCATTATCTTTTAGTTCATTTTGCCTTTCTATGTATGAATCCACTATTTCTTGGGGTTTTGAACCTGTTCCTGAATAAAAATTTACTTCTATGTTTACAACCTTACCCGTATGATTTATTAAGATAAAATCAGCTTTTCTATTTCTGATCGCAGAATCAACCTCTATGCCATAGTTAGTTTTTAGATATCCAAACTTTTTCTGAAAAAGCACCGTCTTAAATCCATTTTTGAAAGCTAGCTTCTCAACAATTGGTTTTAGTAATAATTCCATCGCATCTCCACTTCTATTTTTCCTTGCGTGGGTATCCATGCCCACCTCTACGCCCATCACATAGTCCTGCAAGTTTCTAGTAGCCATTCCAACAAAGAAATCCTTCAAACCAGTCTTATTAAAAAACTCTACAATACTTTCAACTTCTTCTAAAGTAAGAGTCCTAACCCTAAAGTTATAGTCTACAATGTCTGAATTTTTATCAGCAAAATCCCGTATCACCTTAAAGTTAAGTTCTCTTATCGCCAATAAAATCGGTATTACAGGTAATACCTGAGGATAATTCAATAAAATTTTTCTCAAATCATCATCAAACTTTTTACTACCAATCAAGCTGTTCAGAATATTTATTTCTACCTTATATCTCTCAACATGCTTTTTTACTTTATTCCAGTCAACAAAAAAGTTATATCCTCTGTTTGTATCAATTAACGTATCATGAAATTTCTCTATTACTTCCTCTTCGCTTACCACATTCAAAAATTTGAGATATAACTCCTTCATTTTTAGCCCCCTATCCATAATTCCTTATAACCAATTCGTTTATCTCTCCTCTTTTACTGCCATCACTGTTAATATATCTTTTCGCCTTTACTCTTTCAATAATAAATCCGGCGTATAGTTTGTCGAAAAAGTCATCCTGAGGGTCTTCATTTTTAGGGTCTGAATTGCTGAGAATAAGATAAGCTCCTCTTTTATCCATTTCTTTAAAAAACTGAGCTAACCGCCTCTGGTCATCATCATCAAACCCATCCTCATTATAACTTGTAAAATTAGACGTACTGTTTAGAGGACGGTAAGGAGGATCAAGGTAAACTAGGGTATTCTTAGCTATATATTTTTCACTTTCTTCAAAATCCGCACAAATAATCTCTGTATTCTCTAATGCTTTACTTACTTCAATTAAATTGTAATCATCACAAATAGTAGGATTTTTATACTTCCCAAAAGGCACGTTAAATTCACCTTTTTTGTTTAATCTGTACAGTCCATTGAAGCATGTCCTATTCAAAAAAATCAAATACGCAGCTCTCTTTACCCAATCCAAATTGTAATTTACATAGTCAAAATTGTCCTTCTGTTTATTGTACTCCTCTCTAATCCTGTAGTAAAAATTTTTCCTGTCTTCTTCTGACAATTTCAAATACTTCTCTTCCATTTCTTTTAACTCATGAATCAATTCATTTACATTATTTTGAACGGCTTTATAGCCAACTATCAATTCCTTATTTATGTCCATCAAAAATGACTCTTTTATCTTAAAATTTTTCTTCAGAAAGAAAAAGAATGCACCGCCACCCACGAAAGGCTCTACATATCTTTCTATTTCACCTTTTTGAAGTATTGTAGATGGCAACCTCTTATATAACTCATCTAATAACTGTGTTTTTCCGCCTGCCCATTTTAAAAAAGGCTTAGCGTTATTTAAAATACTTGATGATTTGTCTAAAGTCTCTATCAAATTCAATGTTTGCACTTTCTCATCACTTCCCTTTAAGCTTGTCTCTTAAAATAATTATATCATCAATTTTTAAAGGGAAAAAGTTTTTTCGCAATTTCTCCCTAATGCTGATTTTGTAAGATAAACTTGATTTTTACCGCTATGACTAAACAGCATGAACTCCTCTTAAAAGCAAAAGAAACTAAATATCTTTCGAGTATCCCAGATTTACATCCAACCAATTATCAATTAAACATTATTGTATTCTCTCATCCAATATGACAACATCAAACTGCTCAATGAACCAGTGGGGCTTGCATGTTTATATATTGAAAACAAGAGACTTAAAAGCCAAAAATATGATTTAAGGGAGGCAAAGCCTCCCTCTTTATTATCTGAGTAATTGTAATACAGTCTGTGGTAATTGATTTGCCTGAGCGAGCATTGCTGTCGCTGCTTGGTTGAGTATATTGTTCTTTGTGAATTCCATCATTTCTTGAGCCATGTCTACGTCGCGGATACGGGACTCGGCGGCAGTGAGGTTTTCGGCAGCCACGGACAGGTTGTTGATGGTGTGTTCAAGGCGGTTCTGGTAGGCACCAAGCTTGGAGCGTTCGGCAGAGACCTCATTAATTGCTTTGTCAATAGTAATAATTGCGTCTTCTGCATTAGATGAGGTTGACACATCGATGTCATTTAGGTTGGCAAATTGGGACGTTCTGGTATTGCCGTTTATATCTTTACCAATCGCCCCAACTCCAAGGGCCGTTGCCCGCATATCATTGAGGGCAATTTCCATTACCTGATTTTCATTAGCACCAATATGCATGTCTACCGCATTGGAAGTGATGTTAATAGTAGCAGCCGTACCTGAAGCAGTATTACCGAAGACTACTGTAACACCTGTCAGACCAGAAGTAGTGTCGTTTATAGTTGCAGACTTCGTTGCAGAACTCAATGTGGCAGATGTGATGCCCGTAGTGTTGTTTGTTACCGTGTACTGATAATCAGCAGCAGTCGTTTGGTCATCCCAGCCGAAAGTAACATTTGATGTAAAGCCTACTTCGCTTACAGTGATACTGTTGGCCATACCAGTTTCGGTTGAAGTAAGTAAAATCTTCCCATTAACACTATCAAAGGAAGCAGTAATATTCATCTTCAATTCTTGTGCACGCTGGTTTATCGTATTGATTATACCTGCAATTGTATCATCCCCTTTTAATGCCACGTTAATCGTTTGACTTCCCTGTGAGATAACCAGTTGCTGGGTTCCGTCGAATGCACCGCTGCCAAATAAGGTATTAAGTGACGATGTAGTGTCTAAACTTACAGAGGTAGCATTCCCTGACCCATCATCTTTAGTTGGCGCATTCGACCACAAAACATGAGCTGCTCCAACTCGAATAAGGTCAATGGTAAACGAACCTGTAGTAGAAATAGTTCCCGTCACGCTAGCAGCTGTAACTTCATTTCCGCTGGTAATAGTAACCTTCGTGCCCAGGGAACCATTCAGAAGCTTCATCGTATTGAATTCGGTTTGATTGGCAATGCGGTTTACCTCGTTTTTGAGGTTATCGATTTCAGCCTGAATGGCGGCCCTGTCATCATTGGTCAAGGTCCCATTGGCTGCCTGAACAGCCAGTTCTCTCATCCTTTGAAGAATTGAATGCACCTCATTCAAGCCGCCCTCAGCCGTTTGAATGAGGGAAATCGCATCCTGGGCATTACGGCTAGCCTGTTCCAACCCCCGGATCTGCCCTCTCATCTTCTCGCTGATAGCTAGACCTGCAGCATCGTCGCCAGCGCGGTTGATTCTAAGGCCCGATGAGAGTTTCTCTAATGCTTTTTGTGTGTTTGCAGTATTAATTGAAAGTGCTCTCCATGCGTTTAACGCGCTTAAGTTGTGATTGATAATCATACTATCCTTCCTCCTTGAATTTTTTATTTGGCATCCTTGCCTTTTTAAGTTTTTAAGGTCCACAGTTGGCCAACTGCTTTATCTTTTGTTTCCACTATATATATCGATATATTTTTGATTTACTTTAGCGTTTTTTGATAAATTTTTCTATCTCCTTTACAGCTTCTTTGCTCACACTTGCCGCCTTTATATTTTCATCCATTACTTCTATGAGTTCTTTTCTTAATACAGTCACTTCTTTTGGAGCGGTAATCCCCAGTTTTACTTTCCCTTCTTCAATACTTACTATCTTTACTTCTACATTTTCCCCTATAATTATGGATTGACCTATTTTACGCGTGAGAATAAGCATTTTTAAGTTCCTCCAGTATAGGATGTTTTATCAGGTATTTATCATTATCCAGTATAATCTGGGCCCCTCTGTTGTTTTCAGCGTTTATAATTATAGGAGCTTTCAGGTTGGCAGTCATCTCTTCTATCTTCTCGGGGATTACCACAATCACGAATATTAAAAGGTGATTTACATCCTCTACCGCCAGAAAATTTTTTAATTCTTCATCAATTTCAAAGGTATAATCCGGCTTAAAAACTCTGGGGTCAATGACTACAAAGGCTATGTCAGGGTTATCTATTGATTGAAGCCATTTAAAAGGCATATCTTCACTTTCATCGCCAATTATCAAGAAATTGTGCAATTCTTCAAAACCCGGAATACCTTCTTCGAAGTAAATGACATCCTCTTCATTGTAATGGATAATTCCAAAATTTTTTGTATTAAGTTCCATCCCAAATTCCTCACTTTCTTTTAAATCATATCCTCTTATCAACGTGATTCCCTATATACTCTATTTTTATCGAAGGATATTGCCTTAGGTATATTTCTACATGAGCTGGTGTTGCAGATATTACAACCTTGTGAGGGATTGCTTTTATTTCTACACCACCCAATTCCCAATTTATCTTTAAATATCCTTCAAACCATATTTTAGGCCTTGACTTTGGCATGAGGTCAACGTTGAAATCTATATCCTGAATCAAGGCTTCTTCACTTAAACTTACAATTGCATCTTGGTGAGTTTCTATAGAAGCTAATATATCCCCATCTTCAGCAATTTTACCTATAGCATCCAAAGCTATCTTTTTACTCCTCTCTGCCTCATCATGTACAAGGTCAAAGATATTTTTAAGCCCTGCTTCATAAAAACACTGATATTGGTCTATATGCACTTGCGGAAGTTTTTTGTCTATTTCCATTTTTGCAGGTATTTGTTCTATTTCAAGGTCTGCTTTTGGGCTTTGTATAGAAATTTGGGCAGGAGTAGTGTCTATACCTATCCTGCCAAAAGTTTGATTTATCACTATATTCATATTATCACCTTAAAAAGTCTATAAGACTAGGTTGCATAATACGAGCTCCCGCAGCTAGTGATGCTCTATATACATTTTCATCCATTTTGAGATTTGTAATAACTTGGGCCAAATCTGCATCTTCATTTTTAGACAGTAAGGCTGTAAAGTTATAATTATCACTTTGGAGCCTATTTTGTATGAGGTCTAATCTATTTGACTTTGCTCCTACTTCTGCCCTTACAGATAAAACATTTTCCAGCTGCTTATCCACCTCAGCTATCATGCTGCTTACAGCCTGGTGGTCTCCCGAGTCTAATGCATTTTTTAGTTTATCCATCACAGTAAGAAGTTGAGAAATTCCTGTCGAATCTACATTAAAAACTTTATCTCCAGTTACATTTACAGCTATTTTATTTCCCCCAGCACCTACTTCAAACTCTATTACACCATTATCACCACTATAAGAATTCTTGGTCTCACTAAAAGGCTGGGTTGTAGTTTTAAAACCTGCAAATATATACCTTCCATTGTATTGAGTATTCCCTACTTGTATCATCTGCGTTTTTAACTGCTCTATCTCGTTAGCTATTTTTTGCATATCTGTTTGTGTCAAAGTCCCATTAGATCCTTCAACTGCTAATTCTCTTGTGCGCTGTAACAGGTCATTCAATTGACTTAAAGCAGTATCAGTTATGTCCAACCAGGATTTTGCATCATCGGCATTTTTGGTATAAGCATCATTTCTTGTCATATCTGTTCGAATACGTAGGCTTGTAGCTACTGCAACAGGGTCATCAGAAGGCCTTGATATTCTTTTGCCTGTAGATAACATGTTTTGATTTTTTTGTAATCGTTCAAGGTTATTGTTGTAGTTGTTTAAAAAATTCGTTATAAGCATGTTATCTGTAATTCTCATTTTTTACACCTGCCTTAGTCTAATACTGTATGGTATTCCTCTTGGGTCTGAGATCCTTCGGCTTCGTCTCAGGATGACATATTATCTTCCTACAATGCCCATCCTATTTATAAGAGTATCTAAAAGTTCATCCATAACTGTTATCACTCTTGCAGAAGCAGCATAGGATTTTTGATACTTTAACATGTTTGTCATCTCTTCGTCTAAGGATACACCAGATACCGATTGTCTGTTTAAATCAATCTGTTTCACCATGACCTGCTGATTTTGTTGCATCATATTGGCCTGCTGGGCATCCACTCCAAGATTTGATATTAAAGACCTTGCAAAATCATCAAATGTTGCTCCATTCAGTCCTTGAATAGGTATATCCCTCAGTCCAATAAGTTGTAAAGCATTTGTATTATCTCCCGGTAAAGCATTAGGATCAGAAGCTGCAGCTATCTTTTGAAGTCCATCTGATGCTAATATTTGTGAACTTACTTTAATTAATTGCGCATATTGAACTTTTGAATCGTATGCCCCAGTCGTATCAAAACCACCAAAAAGGGGAATATCATGAGACCCATCCAGACCATAACCTGACTCATGGACAGCATTTATTTCCTTCGCTATGCTATATGCCAGTTTATTCCATTCATTTATATAATAGGGTACTCCTTTTATCCCGTTGGTGCCATCTCCATCTCTCATATCAAGTAAGCCTTTTAATATACCACTTGAAGGGTTTACAGAGGTTCCCGTCAAATCCCATACGACATTTCCAGTGCTATCCATACTCATAGTAAAAGCAGTCGACCCATCAACTAAAGCTTGTCCAGCTATGTCGATTCTGAAATTTCCATTAGAATCTTCATAAGTAGTAATATTCACCAACTTAGAAAGCTGATCGACAAGGAGATTTCTCTGGTCTCTTAGGTCATTTGCTGTCTGTCCGCTAAGTTCAAATCTATATATTTCATTGTTTAATTTGCTTATTCTGTCGGCATAAGAATTTATTTCTGAAATCCTACTTTGTATGGTAGAATTCAATTCGTTTAATTTATCATAAAGATGCTGATATACAGTATTAAAAGTATCAGCAAGAGCAATAGCTCGCTCTCTAACTTCCGCTCTTACCGTCAAACTTTCGGGATTCTTGGATAACTCTTGAAGGGAATTAAAAAAGTCATTAAGCACTGTGTTTATTCCGCTATCTGAAGGTTCGTTAAATATATCTTCAACAGCAGCTAAAACTTGCGCTTTTGTTTCCCATTCACCCAAAAATTTATTTTCCCTTCTGAATTGGTTGTCTAAAAATTGGTCGCGGATTTGCCTTATATCCTGTATTTTTACGCCTTCTCCTATAACTTTTCCCCATTGGTCATACATGCCAAAAGTAGTAGGTGGTGCAATTGAGGCCATATCTACTACTTGACGAGTATACCCAGGAGTATTAGCATTTGCAATATTGTGTCCAGTGACATCCAAAGCCTTTTGGCTTACAAACAATCCTGTCTTTGCTATTTCTAATCCTTGAAAAGTAGACATCTTCATCCCCCTATGCCTTTTTGTCAATTAGGCTGGTGTATCTTTTTATATTGCCACTATTCCCATAAACACCATCATCACTTTCTAAGGCACTTGATATTGTTTGAATAGAATAGTTTATATATTCTAACGCTTGTTCAATTAAAGCAGCATTTAATTTGTTTCTTTCTTCAAGTTCTTTTAAAATATTAGTCAGATTATATTTGATATCTCTTAGGTTTTCTGCTTCTTCTGAAGAAATGGATTCTATCAAGTCGGTTATTGTCATTTTGCCTTCTATATCAATCTTCTCCAATATATCCTCTCTTTGTTCTTCTAATTCCATAAGTTTTTTTATAAGTTGCTTCTCTATTTGAACTATTTCATCTAATTCTTTTACTTTCCCTGCAATTATAATATCAGTTTTTTTTATCGCTAAGTCTAATAAAACTTTGTAAATTTCTGTTTCTCCCCTTAATACATCTACAAGCTTTTGGCTATTAGCCATTGCCAGCACACCCTTTTTAAATTTTTTTATTCAACAATATTCCCTTAAGAATAGCATCCGCCACATCTTCAGCTTTTACATTGTAAGTTCCTGCATTAAGCATTGACTTTATGTTTTCAATCTTTTGATTCTTAATCTTTTCAAATTCAATTGAACTTTGTGCAAGTTTAATTGCTTCTTCTGATATCTCAACTTTATCTTTTATCTCCGCTTTCTTGCTGGTAACCTTTTCTACCGGATCTACTCGATAAACTGACATTATTTTTTCAATATTGTTGTTATAAATTTTCATTTTTAACACCCCCGTACTACTAATATCGACTTAATAATTTAAAAGTTTAATATAAAAATCATTTTTTCTTTTTTTGGTTTTCATAAACGTACAGCCTTTCTCCTGTCTGTTTTTCATCTTCTTTATTCTCGGATTGAATCGAATAGCCTTTCATTAGTTCCTTAGCTAATTTGGTTTTGCACTCGTCACAAAACCTACCTGTAAGTATTGGTTTACCACATTTTTCGCACCTAAGACCTATATTGACGTTATTAGAGGTTAAAATAAGCCTGCCTTCCTTTAAAAAATCCATTATTTTCTTTGTAGAAACCTGTGTATTTTGAGATATTTCCAGCATGGTAGCTGAAGGGTGAGCATCTAAATAATCCCGCACTTTCATAAAATCTTCTTCATCCTGTCTATAACATTCTGGACATAAATCAATTCCTGTATACGTGTAAAGCCTTCCGCACCTTTTACAATTTCTTATTTCCATTTCTTTTCATCCCCTTTTTGATACTTCAAACTCCCCATCACATATTTTTGCCAGTTGCTATAGTAACCACATATACATCTTTTACCCCATTTTCTTTTAAGACTTTGGCACACTCGTTCAAAGTAGCGCCTGTTGTCAACACGTCGTCTACCAGTAGCACATTTTTCCCAACAATAGTATCTTTGTAAGTCACTTTAAAAGCACCCTTTACGTTTTCTATCCTCTCTTCTTTGTGCAAAGCAGTCTGTGTTGTTGTATTTCTCACTCTTCTTAAAGCTTTAGACATAAAAATATTCAACCGATAAGAAAGTTCTCTTGCCAAAAGTTCTGACTGATTGTAACCTCTTTCGTCAAGTCTAATTTTGTGAAGAGGAACAGGTACTATGACATCGATAGGCCAGTCCATTTTTTTAACTGCATTAGCCATATAGTCTGCAAAAAAAGGTGCCAATTCTCTTTCTTTGAAATATTTGAACCGCCCTATTAAGTCTTTTAGAACACCATCGTATTCAAAAGGACTTATATTTTGTTTAAATTCATGGCCATGCTCTAAGCAATCAAGACATGTTCCTTCATAGTCTATTGGTTTACCACAAATATTACACCTATTACCCTCAATAAATTTTAATGTGCTTTTGCATTTGTCGCATAAATATCCTGTTTTTATAGCAGTTTTACAAATAATACAGGTTGTTTTTGGTGGAAATAAAAGGTCTAAAAAAATCATCTTTATTGCCCCTTATTGCAATTCACTTTTCTTTTATATTTTATATCGGCATTATTAAATTAAAATTAATTAAAAAATTATCATTTTACAGTAAATTTTCCTCTATTTTGTGTAAAATCGTAATATTTAGTTTACATACAAAAGTGCTTTTTTAAGCCTTGAAAGAAGCCCTGAATATCTTTTTGAGATTCTATTGTTGTCAATCATAAATTTCAAATATTTCTCTTGACCCACCAAAATAACCAATTTCTTTGCCCTTGTAACGGCAGTGTATAAAAGGTTTCTTGTAAGTAGCATAGGAGGCCCATAAGTAATTGGCATTATGACAACAGGAAATTCACTGCCTTGGCTTTTGTGCACTGTTATAGCATAAGACAAATTTAGTTCATCCAAATCAGAAAAGTCATAAGTGACAAATTTTTCATCGTCAAAATATACAGTCAATTCCTGTAATTCTTCGTCTATTGATTGAATTATTCCTATATCTCCGTTAAACACTCCTTCTCCTTCTTCATCGCCTTTTTTCCATTTTATCTTGTAGTTATTTTTTATTTGCATCACTTTATCCCCAACCCTGAAGACAAATTCCTTCATTATTTTTTCGGCTTTAGTTTTGTCGTGGGGATTTAATGCTTTTTGCAGCTCTAAATTTAAATTGTGAACACCAATTATCCCTTTTCTCATAGGGGTAAGTACTTGAATATCATTAATAGGATGAAATCCATAAGCTTTAGGAAGTCTGTTTGTCACAAGCTCCAATATGGTTTTTAATATATCCTCTTGGGTGTTAGCATTTATAAAAAAGAAATCACTATTTTTATCGTTATAGGTTGGATATTCTCCATTATTTATCTTGTGAGCATTTACTACTATCAAACTTTGCTTTTGCTGTCTAAAAATTTCTTTTAAACGTATCACTTTTACTATTCCACTGTCTATTATATCTCTTAGGACATTTCCGGCTCCAACAGATGGAAGCTGATCAGCATCCCCTACTAAAATCAGTTTTGCCCCTATAGGTAGGGCTTTTAATAAAGCATTCATAAGCAATATATCTACCATTGAAGCTTCGTCAACTATTATAACGTCGTATTTTAATGGGTCTTTTTCATTTTTGTTAAAGCCCTTCCCTTCTTCCTCCGAATAAGTATATTCTAAAAGCCTATGAATAGTTTTTGCCTCTTTTCCAGTAGCTTCCGTTATCCTTTTTGCGGCTCTTCCTGTTGGGGCTGCAAGAGCCACTTTTTTACCAGCTTTTTCAAAAATACGTATTATACAATTTATTATCGTAGTCTTTCCTGTGCCTGGACCTCCCGTTATGACAACAACAGAATTTTTAACAGCTTCTTCCACAGCCAATTTTTGATTTTCTGCCAACAAAATACCTGTTTCTTTTTCAAAATTTCTAATTTCTTTTTGGACATCTATGCCTAAATCTTCATTTTCCATTAGTGTCATGTTAAACAATCTCTCTGCTGTGTGTAATTCAGCTATATAGTAAGGTATATAGTAAATTCCTACAGTATCATCTTCAAAAGTTTCAATATGTATTTTTTCATTTTGTACTAAAAGCACAAAAGAATCTTCTACTTCTTCTTCACTTACTTCTAACAAACTTGCTGCTTCTTTTTTTAACAATTCTTTTGGCACATAGGTGTGACCATTTGCCGCATACTGCATCAAAACATATCGAGTACCAGAAGATATGCGATATAGAGAATGAGGGTCAACTCCTAGGCTCTCTGCTATTTTGTCTGCAGTTTTAAATCCTATTCCAAATATATCGTCAGCCAATCTGTAAGGGTTTTGCTTAATAATTTCAATCGCGTTGTTTCCGTATTCTTTATAAATCTTTATAGCCATTGCAGTGGAAATACCGTACCCCTGCAAAAACACCATCACTTCTTTTATGCCCTTTTGCATTTCATAAGCTTCACAAATTCTTTTTATCTTCTCATCGCTTAGACCTTTTATTTCTTTTAATCTTTCTGGTGCAGTTTCAATTATATTTAAAGAATCTACGCCAAACTTTTTTACAATTTTTCTTGCTGTAATAGGACCTATTCCAGGAATTAAGCCAGAAGATAAAAACTTTTCTATTCCTTCTAAAGTGGTGGGAGCCAAGGTTTCATAATTTAAAACCCTAATTTGCTCACCATAATCAGGATGTTCTACCCATTCTCCTTCAATTTTAATTCTTTCCCCAATGTTTACATAAGGCATATAACCTACAGCAGTGACTACTAAACCTTGGGTACTTAATTCTAAAACCGTATAACCATTTTGTTCATTTCTAAAAATTATTTCTTCAACTACACCCTCTATGTCAATCATAGCCGATTCTCCTGTTTTAATTCTTTTCTTTATTTAATTTTACCTTATATTTAAAGCAAATTAAAGCCAATTCATTTCTTTTTTTCAATTTTTGTGGTATAATTAAGGTAGCGAAGCGTTTACAAAACATAAATTCTATGGCATTAAAAAAGATATATAAAAAATGCCAGAAGCCCGGGTTTACCCGGGCTTTCAAATTTATATTCCTGCCAATTTTCTTAATATATCTACTTTGTCTGTTTTCTCCCATGGGAGGTCTAAGTCGTGTCTTCCAAAGTGGCCATAAGCTGCAACTTGTCTATAAATAGGTCTTCTTAAATCTAAATCCCTAATTATAGCTGCAGGTCTTAAATCAAAAACTTGTTTTACAATTTCCGAAATCTTTTCATCTGATATTTTACCTGTGCCAAAAGTATCAATACCTATTTCAAGAGGTGTAGCAACACCTATCGCATAAGCTAATTGCACTTCACACTTCTTAGCAAGTCCTGCTGCCACAATATTTTTTGCCACATATCTTGCAGCATAACTTGCGGATCTATCAACTTTTGTAGGGTCTTTACCAGAAAAAGCTCCGCCTCCGTGCCTTGCATATCCGCCATAGGTGTCTACAATAATTTTTCTTCCTGTAAGTCCGCTATCACCTTGAGGTCCACCAATTACAAACCTTCCTGTGGGATTTACAAAAATTTTAGTCTTATCATCTATCATATTTTCAGGAATTATAGGTTTTATTACATGTTCAATAATATCTCTTTCAATAGTATCGTGATCAATCTCAGGTGCATGTTGAGCTGATACTACAACAGAATCTACCCTCACAGGCCTGTCATCTTCATACTCTACTGTTACTTGTGTTTTACCATCTGGTCTTAAATAGCTTAATGTCCCGTTCTTTCTAACTTCCGCCAGTCTTCTTGCAAGCTTGTGAGCTAGCATTATAGGCATAGGCATTAATTCTTCTGTTTCATCGCAAGCAAAACCAAACATTAAACCCTGGTCTCCAGCGCCAATAGCCTCAATTTCCGAATCTGAAAGTTCTCCTCTTTTAGCTTCTAATGCCTTGTCTACACCGAGGGCAATATCCGGTGATTGCTCATCAATAGAAGTGATAACCGCACAAGTATCAGCGTCAAAACCGAATTTTGCTCTAGTATAGCCAATTTCTTCTACTACTTTCCTTACAACTTTCGGTATGTCTACATAACAATCTGTAGTAATTTCACCCATTACTAAAACCAAACCGGTAGTTACAGCAGTCTCACAAGCAACTCTGGCATAGGGATCTTTTTTCAAAATTTCATCTAATATTGCGTCAGAAATCTGATCACAAATTTTATCAGGATGCCCCTCTGTGACTGATTCAGATGTAAACAGTCTACGCATTTTTTTCTATTCCTCCTTAAAAACAAAATAAAACCCCTTCCAAAAGAAGAGGCACATACCCTCATCTTTCAGAAGCATGCTTCTGAGAGAATTAGCACCTTGTCCTATAGGACAGGTTGCTGGGTTTCATCGGGCTCTTTCCCTCCACCTCTCTTGATAAGAGCATGTTATTAAATTTTCTGTTGTTTACTATACCACAATTTATTTGCTATGTCAAACATTTTTGCATTAAAGGTGTGTGTCACAACTGTGTAGGTTGCTGACGTTTTACACACACTGCATCAAAAAAGAGCATGACAAAACATGCTCTTTTTTGATTTGAAAAATTATATTTAAAATGCCACAAACTTTTCTCCCGGAACGCCGCAAACAGGACATTTTTCTGGCAATACGTCAACAGATGTATATCCGCAAACAGGGCATATGTAAACTTTTGATATTTTAATGTCTTCTCCTTTTAAGGCAGCTTCTTTTGCCTCAGTATACAATTTTGCGTGTATTTTTTCTGCTTCTATGGCATAATGTATGCTCTTTTTAGCTCCAGCCTCTTCCTGAAGCTCTGCAACAGCGTTATAAGCAGGATACATTTCTTCTACCTCAAATGTTTCACCTGCTATTGCTTTTTCAAGATTCTCAACAGTATTTCCAACTTCTCCAAGAATCTTATAGTGATTTGTAGCATGTACCAATTCAGCATAAGAAATAGCTCTGAAAAGTCTTGCGATGTTAGGTTTTCCTTCTTTTTCAGCTACATCAGCAAAAATTTGATACTTCATGTGAGCCTGGCTTTCTCCAGCGTAAGCTTCACTTAAATTGTGTTTTGTCATTTCTCTCATAAATATTTCCTCCTTAATTCAATATTTTTATCAGGAGATAATAATTTTCTCTTTCAAATAATATTATACTACACTTTTTTACCATGTCAAGATGCTTGAGGGAGAAAATAAAAAAAGACCTTTCGGTCTTCTTTTTCGATGGTGGAGGGAGATGGATTCGAACCATCGAAGGCGATAGCCAACAGATTTACAGTCTGCCCCCTTTGGCCGCTTGGGTATCCCTCCACACTTTTGATTTTTATATAAATAATGGTGGTCGCAATAGGACTCGAACCTATGACCCCCTGCTTGTAAGGCAGGTGCTCTCCCAGCTGAGCTATACGACCACACTGGTCGGGATGGAGGGACTTGAACCCCCGACCCCATGCTCCCAAAGCACGTGCGCTACCAACTGCGCCACATCCCGCTATCAGTGACGAAATAAATTATAATAGAAAAAACAAAATTTCACAATAGGCATAGAAGCTTAAAAATGGCCGTTTTATTGATTTATCGCTTGCAATCTTTAATTTTTTTAAGAATACGCCATATTTTAAACTGTACGCTTTAAAGTATAAGCAGAGAATTTTTTGAACTTTCACTCATAATAACAAGCTTAATTAAAATAACTTTATCCTTAGGATAAACTTAGTGTTTTAATTTTATTTTCTCAGCAAATAATAAATGTTAACCAAATATTTATCTTTTTGTAATATACCTGTAATAATACAATGCTACAATTAACTTGCTAAAGAAAACGTACGTAAAACACAATAAAAAAAACAACAGGAGGGATATAATTGCGCATTAAAAAAATCTTATCTTTATGTATCAGCATTCTTCTTCTATTCTTAGCTTTTCCAATACAAAATGTAAAGGCTGATACATATACAATCCTTGAGACAAAAGAATTTACGGAAAATTTAAGTAAGGGAGTTGTACATAAAAATATAACCTATTTTACGACTGAAGGATGGATAAACATAAATGTGTTAAAAGTGGATTTGACTGATAAATACACTGATGTATCGGTGATTTTCAATCCCACTGGCATAAAAGATAGAATGACGGTGCGGGATATGGCAAATGCTTATGGTGCCGTAGCTGCTGTGAATGGCGATTTCTTCGATACAAAAACAGGATTCGTAATAGGAGCAACAGTAAAAGATGGAAGGTTAATAACAGACCCTTCAAATGTGGGTAAATTGGCTACTTTTTTCATTGACGCAAATGGGGTTCCCTCTATAGAATATTGGTCAAAAAGCATGTCCGTTACTCTTCCAAACGGCACAAAACTTCCTCTTGCCGCAATAAATAAAATAAGTAGCACTTTTGAGTATTTAGTAATGTTTACAAGAGACTGGTTTACAACATCTCCGGGGGCAAACAAAAATATACCTCAGTTAGTAGAAGTGGTTGTAGATGGTAACGACAGGGTATTAGAAGTGCGTCAAGGACAGCCTTCTGTCGAAATACCACAAGGCGGATATGTGTTGGCTGGTGCAGGTTATGTAGGTGAAAATTTACTCACTTTAAAGCCAGGAGATATAATACAAAAAGACATAAATACAAATCCTCCCTTTCAAAATCTCAAAATGGCTGTAAGTGGCGGCACAATCCTTGTAAAAGACGGAAAAATTGCGCCTTTCACTCATGAAATAAAAGGCTACACAGCACGAACAGCAATTGGATATACTAAAGACAAAAAATATTTGATCATCGCAACTGTTGACGGCACTTCAAGCCGTGGAATGACACAAAAAGAAATGGCAAATTTAATGATATCTTTAGGTGCATATGATGCTTTAAACTTAGACGGTGGCGGGTCAACACAAATGGCTATAAGGCCATTGGGGGATACTGACGCTAAACTTGCAAATTATGCTCCTGAAGGCTATGAAAGAAAAGTAGCAAATGGAATAGGAATATTTAACACAGCTCCTAAGGGAAATCTATACGCTTTAAAATTAGAAGTATCAGATACTAACGTGTTTAAAGGACTTCACAGAACAATTACAGTTAAAGGATACGATGAAAATTACAATCCTGTCACAATTAATCCCGAAGAAGTTTTATTTTCAGTAAATGGGATTACTGGAGTATTCAGTGGTAACACTTTTATGCCAACAAGCGTGGGAGAAGGCATTATAACTGCAAGAGTAGGCAATGTCATTGGGACTATCAAGATAAATTCTCTTGACAAGCCTGTGGATATACGGTTTAACCCTGCTAATATAGTCGTTGATAAAAACAAAGCAGTACCCATAACAGTCACAGCAAAGAACATAAAAGGTTACAGAGCTTTAATAGAACCGCAAGATATCACTTGGGATGTTTATAACAACATTGGCAATATAGATAGCAAGGGAGTATTTATATCCTCTAATTTCGATGTGAATGGTGCACTTGTCGTAAATATACTGGGAGAAAAAGCCATTTTACCCGTTAAAGTAGGGCAAGGTTCAGAATTTGACACGTCAGTACTTCCTAAAGTTACAGAATTTACACAGATAGACCCATCAAATAAAGAAGTGCCTGTGAAAAATACTTCTAATTCTTTTAAGTTTATGGTATTTGGCGATACAAAATACAACACCCTTTTGAAGTTGCAAATATCTTTAAAAGCGGCTGATATTGCAAACAAAGAATACCCACTGGCTATATTTTTAGGAGATGTAAATGAAAAAGTCTTAAATAATTTGAAGGTTAAATATATCACCACCGGTGATAAGTATAAAGTATATAATTATAACAATTCTACATTTATTGTACTTAACAATCGCAGTGGAAGTCTTTTAAGTCCCGATAAAAACCAATGGACTTGGTTTAAAGAACAATTGAAAAATGTAAAAGGAGATAACCTTTTTGTCATACTTCCTAAACCAGTATGGGGAAGTGATGGTTTTAAAGACGTAAAAGAAGCTGCTTTATTTGAAGAAACTCTAAAAGAATTTAACAAAAATACAGGTAAAAATGTGTGGATTATATATAACAGCAAAAGCAAGTTTTACACTACTTTAAATGATGAAATAAGATACATCACAACTTATGGTACCGACGTAGAAGGCAATACCAATGACATATACAATGACTTTGGTTTTATCTCTGTAATGGTAAACGGCAAAGAAGTAAACTATCAGTTTAAAAATCTTATAAATAAATTAGCGAAATTTAAAAACCCTTTCTGATTTTAACAAAGGGTCAGCTTGTTTACAAAGTCAAAAATTTTTAAAATAGGATATTTTGCATCGTCATTCCGATGTTCCAAAGCGACAAAACTAAGCTCGACCTTCGGGTTCCGGCAGGGTACCGGGCACATTCGACATCCTTGTCTTAGTGCCCGCCTTCGCCATCCTTGGCTACGGCCCTGCCTCCACCCTTGGTCTTGCTAAGTTTTGTTGCCGCTTTGTCACAAGTCGTTCCTTATGCAAAATATTCTATTTTCGAAAGTTTGTCTATAAGCTGACCCCTTCTAATTTTAAGAAAGGGTTTATTTTTTTGCAAAATATTCATTTGCTATTTCTACAAGGTACCTAACATCTTCAGAAGAAAGCTTATTTTTTAATATTTCCATTATTTTGTCATTATCCTTTTGTGTCAAGCCCTTCTGAGCTATTTTCATAATTTCGTTCATATCCTCTGTCCCTAATTTAAGGATAATATTCATTACTCTGATTTTTTGTGAAGGTTCCATCTCATTTTGCACTTGTAAAATCTTCTCTGGAGTAATTATTATGTTGTTATAGCCATTATTTTCCTTTTGCACTTTTTTGTTATTTCCCAAATCATAAACTTCTATGTTTTTTTGTTTAAGCAGGTCCTCCAACATTTTCTCTTTGAAAATCTTTACTTTTATGGCGTTTTCACTTCTTTGGTTTCTTTTTGCCATTTCTTTTTCTTCTTTATCTACTTTTGAACTGGCAGTTTTCTCTTCTACACAAATCGCCTCATTTTCTTTTGTAAGCTGGGTTTCATTTTTATTCCACAAATTTTGTTGAGAGAAATAAATAGGTTCTTCAAACTTTGTCTTCAACATAAACATAGTAGTAAAAAGAGCAATTGAAGTAATCAAAGCCAAATATTTTAGCCTCTTCATCAACAACCATTCCTTTTATTAATATTGCACATTTTTATTATTGCTTGTCATAAAGGTTTTAATTCAGCTTATTTGTAAAGGAGGCTATTTATAGATGGATGAATTAAGGCTTAAATATGATGACTCAAATGCGATTTATTTCATATCAAATTTTTTAAGTACATATTTAAATCCTAATTCAATTTTTTTATGCATTGGCACAGACAAATTTATAAGCGATTCATTAGGACCTATTGTGGGTGACTTGCTTTCCAAAACTATTCCCTCAAATTATTTCGTTTACGGTACGTTAAAATCCCCAATCCACGCCATGAATTTGGAGGAAAACATAAAATACATAAAAAAGAGGCACCTTGATAGCAAAATTGTAGCTATAGATGCCTGTTTAGGTGATAAAGAAAGTGTCGGAAAAATTTCAATAAAAAAAGCCCCACTGTACCCTGGAAAAGGTGTGGGGAAAATGCTTCCTCCCGTAGGAGACATTTCAATAGTTGGAATCGTCGACGTATATAATTCAATTCCTTTAAACTCCGTAAGATTAGGATTTGTGTTTGAGCTAGCCGAAGTGATTGCAAAAAGCATACAATTGGCTTTAAAGCACAAACAAAGTTAATTTTCACTTAAGTTTTAATGGAATAGAAACGAGGTTTTGCACAGAACCATCTTTAGGACTTAAAGAGAAAACTTGAAGAATGCCGTTTTGAGGCTCTTTTAAAGGCTTATAAGAAATTATAGCCTCAAAATCTCCCCAAGAAGGAGCAGCATTACGTGCTTGTACAAAAGTCTCATTTAAAACATTTCCATAGCTGTCAACAAGTCTTATATTCACATTCCCTTCAAATACTCTCGCTTTGCCTATTACTTTAAATGGACTTGTCACAACATTGTTTCTTACAGGAGATATTACTTTTATATTAGGCTCATAAGATATGTTACTTCTATCCGAAACTATTATAGCCCTCGCTTCTTTATCCTTATTTAGTATTATACCCAGTTCATCACCTACTTTTATTTCTGCAAAGTTTATGTCTTTTTCCGCATACTTAAATCCTCCTTGGCTGTCATAGCCTACTTTCGCTTGAAAATGTATAATAGCATCAGGCAATACCTTTATATCCGGCCCTACTTGATTTCTTACGTCCTGAGAGTCTTGGTATTCTCTTTCAATTGTTATAATTCTGTTTTGATAGTCAATAGCCTTCACTATACCGTATATGAAAGATTCTCCTTTAAAAGGATTTGCTTCAGGTATTTGAGTAAACTTGGCTTTGACATTGTCTATAACCCAAATATAGTTACTGCCTTTACCAAGAGGCTGAACCAACGTTATGCTGTACATTTTGTTATCGTGTACCGCCTCTACATAAGCTACACCATTATCTTCGCTTTTTAAAGTCAAATCATCTTCACTTCCAATCCCTATTATACCGCCTTCTTTTCTAAGGAGTTGGATAGGGTCAAAACGCCATGTTTCTTTCCCTAAATCTGCTCTTTCTTGTAATTTCTTTATCCTATCTGGGTTATTGTATACATCTCCTATTAATATCATTCTTTTTAAAGGATCTAAACCTATTTTGTATTTCCCTACCGCATCAATTTTATTTCCTTCTACCAGTATTTGAACACTGTCAACTCCGGGTATATCGGTCAAAGCATTTATGAGTGCCGCAACTCTTAATTTGTCTATTTCTTCATCTTCACTGTCTTGTAAAAATTCTTTGGATAAATTTACAAAAGCAGTTCCCTCTTGTAATTCTATAGAAAGTAGCTTTGTACCATTGGGAAACACTGGCCTTGCGTATTCATCTATCGGTCCTTTAATCATTTCAGTTACAACTTGTTTTAAAACATCAGCCTCTTTTGGAATAAGCCTTTTTTCTAAAATAAGGCCATTCATTTTATCATTTAAAAAATAAAGAGAAATCTCTTTTGACACATCTTGCACCACAGGTTTTGGATTGATAGGTGCATTTTCATCGTTGCTATTAACTTTCGTAAAACACCCCGACAGCGTTAAAATAAATAAACCTATCAACAATAAGGCAATTCTTTTCACCTTTATTCCCTCCCTCTGCTTTAATCATACTATACTTTTGTTACACAAACATTAAATAAACATAAAAAATTATTAAAAAAAGCTTAATTCCTTCTCTTTTTGGGTATGGAAATTTTAAATACCGTTCCTTCTCCCACTTTACTTTCCACTGTGACTTTGCCTTCGTGGATGTCTATTATCTCTTTAGCAATAGCAAGGCCCAAGCCAAAACCGCCACTCTTTTTAGACCTTGCGGTATCGCCTCTTGTAAACCTGTCAAATATTTTTGGAAGGGTTTCTTCACTTATGCCCATTCCGTTGTCAGCAATTGTTATATAAATATTATTTTCATCTTCCTTTAAACCCACTATGACATTCCCACCATTATAGGTGTATTTTATTCCATTTTCTACTATATTATACACCATTCTATAAAATCTATCCGCCTCCACTTCCGCAAAAACATTACTTTTCCCTTGAAAGGCAAGGTTTATTTCTTTCGTCTTTGCAAGAGGAGTGAGACTTTCTATGACGTCCAATATGATTTCACTAATTTCGCATTTCTTTAATCTTACTGATTTAATTTTGTCCATTCTGGCTAATTCTAAAAGGTCATTGACCAATCTCGTCATCCTATCAAGTTCACTGTCCACATCTCTCAATATTTCTTTATAAAAATGTACATCGGTATTTCTGCTGTCTATTAGTGATCCAACCAAAGCCTTCACTGACGCAAGAGGGGTTTTAAGTTCATGAGAGGCATCTGAGACAAATCTTTTGCGTTCTTCGTCCAATTTCATGAGATTTAAACTCATTTTATTAAAAGCTCCTGCCAATTTTCCTATTTCGTCGTTGCTTCTCACATCTACCTTGTAATCCAACTTCCCTTGAGACAAGATATTTACAGCATCTGTTAGCCGCTTTAGAGGTTTTGTTATAAAAGAAGCCACCAAAAGACTTAAAATGCTGACTATCAGGCCTATACCTGCAAAAGTATATATCATACGGTATTTTATTGAATTTAAAAGGCTCATTACCTCATCTATAGAAGAAGAAATCAATATAGCCCCTACCACGTTGTTTTTCACTGTAACAGGAACTGCGGCATACATCGCCCAACCTACACCGTTTATATCATGAATACTGGTAGAACCTTTTCCTTTTAAAGCTTCCCGTATATCGCTATAACTTTTTATTATCTTTCCTTCCATTTCCTTTGAAGCAGCAGAATCAACTAGTACCTTCCCATTAGTATCAGTAAATAATACCCTTGAATTTATCTGCTTTGCATACTCTATTATTGTAGGTTCAATTAAGTAAGAAGAAGCGCCTACAAACCTTGATACAAAATTAGATATCATGTTGGCTTGCATCAAATTATTGACCTTGACGTTATCTAAGTAACTTTTTTCTATGTAGTTATAAAGATAAAATCCTGTAGATACCAAAGAGACTATAAGAATGATTAGATATAATGAAAATATCTTCCATCTTAGACTCATTTTATCACCTTTATTTCATGTAATATCCTGCACCCCATTTAGTAAAAATATATTGAGGATTTGCAGGGTCATCTTCGATTTTTTCTCTTAATTTTCTTACGTGCACAGTAACAGTATTCGTATCTCCATAAAACTCAAATCCCCATATCAAATCCATCAATTTATCCTTTGTATACAACTTACCGGGATTTGAAGCCAAAAGTACTAATATCTCAAATTCTTTATTTGTAAGGTCAATTCTTTTGCCTCTTTTATAAACAGCTCTTTCGGGTATATTGATATAGAGATCCCCTCTTTTTATCTCATCTTTTTTCTTTGTATATGGATTTGCAGCTCTTCTGAGAAGAGCTCTTATTCTCGCAATAAGCTCTCTGGTATTAAAAGGTTTTGCTAAATAATCATCTGCTCCTAATTCTATACCAACGATTTTGTCAATGTCGTCTCCTCTAGCTGTAAGCATTATTATAGGAATATTTGAAAAAGTCCTAATTTCCCTGCACACTGAAAACCCATCTAATTTAGGAAGCATTATATCAAGAATCACAAGGTCGTAATTTCCTAAACGAACTTTGCTAAGTCCATCTTCTCCATCATAAGCGACATCCACAGCAAAGCCTTCTTCTTCCAAAGAAAGCTTCAATCCTTTTACAAGCATCTCCTCGTCATCTATAATCAATAATCTTTCCATATAAGCCTCCCTCCTGACACCAGTATACCAGAAAGGCTTATAAAAAAAATAGCCTTAGCGGCTATTTTTTTTCTTCCCCAAAACCGGTAGATTCTCTTACAATAAGCTGGTGAGGCAATACCACATGCATTTCTTCTATAGGCTCTTTTGCCAAAAGCTTAGTCAATAATCTCATGCTGACGGCCCCTATATCATAGGCTGGTTGCTGTATTGTCGTAATAGTAGGCCTAAATATAGTAGAAATATACGTGTTATCAAATCCAACTACATGGATATCTTCCGGTACCCTAAGATTTGAATCAAATATTGCATTTATAGCAGCTGCAGCCATATCGTCAGATGCTGCAAAAACTGCATCTACTTTGTGCTCTAAAAGCTTCAGCATCGCCAGATAAGCTTTACGTGTTTTAAATTCTCCTTCTACTACCAGTTCGGGGTCATATTTTATTCCGTGTTCTTCAAGTGCTTTTTTGTAACCTTCAATTCTTTGAAGCCCTCCTATAGGGTCATGCACAGGCCCTGAAATCATACCTATTTTTTTGTGTCCTAAAGAAATCAAGTATTTTACTGCGTCATATGCGGCTTTTTCGTTGTCAATCATAACACTAGGATATCTCTTATCTTTGTCCTGGGTACCTGCCAGCACCACTGGTACACCAAATTCGTTAAAACTCTGTATAACACTATCTCTGATTAAACCACCCATAAAGATAATCCCGTCTACTTGTTTTTCTCCCAATATTTCTATATATTTGACTTCCTTTTCTTCTTTTTGGTCAGTATTGCACAAAAATATGTTATAATTATACATCGCCGCGATATCTTCTATTCCTCTCACTACTTCTGGATAAAAAGTGCTGGAGATATCAGGAACTATAAGCCCTATAGTATGGGTCTTTTGAATCTTTAAACTTCTGGCTAAAGCATTCGGCTTATAGCCTGTCTTTTTTATAGCCTCTAAAACCCTTTGTCTGGTCTCATCTGTAACAACTGCACTGTTATTTAAAACCCTTGAAACTGTAGCAATTGAAACTTTTGCTTCTCTCGCAACATCTTTAATAGTCGCACTCATCCTAATCACTCCCACGATTAATCGTTTTCGCTTTATGTTATTTTACTTTTTAAATAGAATTTTGTCAATAGAATTTCTCAATTTTTTTTCATTTATTTTCATGAAAACTTTTGAATTAATTATCCTTTGTGTTTTTACCTGCTTCCTCCTCACGAAAAATAGGTAAAAAGGCAAATAACATGTATAAAATCCCAATAAATATAATAACCAAAACGGCAAACTTTATCACAATGCTTTCCATAATTATCACCTAGTAAAAAAATATATTACCGCTTTGCGGTAATATATTTTATTCACATTATTATAAAGTTGTTACTTAAACGGCTACTGTCTTTTTATTCAAGAAAAACTTGTCAATGACATGGGCAACTCCATCTTCATCATTAGAGGAAGTGGTGTAATCAGCTTTTATTTTAACAAGGTCAGGAGCATTTCCCATAGCAACTCCCAATCCTGCATATTCTATCATCGACAAATCATTTAAGTTGTCACCTACAGCCACAACATGTTCTCTTTTTATGTTATACATGTTTGCAAGAGTTTTTAATGCATTGCCTTTGCTTACTCCTTTTGCATTAATCTCTAAATGTCCTCCACCTGAAGTAGATATCACTAATCTTTTTGAAATCTCATCGTATACCTCTGCCCTAATAGACATAGGATTTTCCATATCATTTAATGCATAAATTTTAGCTGTGACACTGCCTGTCTTTTTGACAAAGTCTTCTAAATCCCCCACCGCATTTACAGTAACATTGTTAAAAGAAAGATACCATTTCACTCTGTCCGTTATTTCTTCAACGTAAAGCACGTCATCGATGTAGAGATTTATATGGTATCCGCTTTCTTTTAACAATGTTATTGCAAATATCGCGTCTTCTGGCTGTATAGGGTTGTAATAGTACACCTTTTTAGTATAAATATCTTTTATTAAAGCACCGTTATAAGAAATCACCGGAGCATTAACATTAAGTTCAAAGGCATAAGGCAAAATAGAAGAAAACATACGTCCAGTAGCAATAGTAAAAATGACTCCCCTTGAAATCACCTCTTTTATTGCTTCTTTATTTTTATCAGAGATTTCAGAATTACTATTTAATAAGCTCCCATCAGCATCTGTGACAAATAGCTTATACATACTCTTCAACCCCTATTTTTTATTTATCCCTCCTCTATATTATAACAGTTTGTAAATTTACATACTATATCATAAATTGTTATAAAACGTTACCACTGAAAATTTTACATTACAAAAAGTTTTTTAACAAAGTTTTATGAAAGATATTGAAATAAATGTAAATGAATATTTTCAAAACCCTCCAACAATACTATATATGAAGACTTAGAAAGGGTGACATTATGTTAATACTGTTTTTCCGTACCTTAATTTTATACGCTCTTGTGGTAATATTTATGAGAATTTCAGGAAAACAGCAAATAGGTCAACTTCAGCCCTACGAGTTAGTTGTAGCAATCATGATAGCAGACTTAGTAGCTATCCCCATGCAAAATAAAGGGATTCCTCTTTTATCAGGTATTATACCTGTCTTAACGCTTTTAGTTTCACAACTTTTTTTATCCTATTTGTCAATGAAAAGTTTAAGAGCCAGGGCTATAATCTGTGGTACTCCTACAATCCTTGTTGAAAATGGAAAAATCCTTACATCTCAGCTCCAAAAAGAAAGGTACAACATAAATGACCTTTTGGAAGAGTTAAGAGTCAAGGGATATCCTAACATAGCTGATGTAGAATACGCAATACTCGAAACAAATGGCAGTTTAAGCGTAATACCAAAATCCAATAAAAGACCAGTTACACCACAAGATTTAAATTTGACACCTCAATACGAAGGCTTGCCTCTTCCAATAATAATTGATGGCAGAATTATGCATCAAAATATGCAGAAAGCAGGTATTGACATGGAATGGTTAAATGAACAGCTTAAAATGTGGAAAATACAAAATGTCAAAGAAGTACTTTTTGCCTCTTTAGATACCAATAAAGTTTTGACTGTTTACAGAAAGGAAGGTTAAATGTGCGATATGTAGTTCCTTTGATGATATCTATTGTCATTTTCGTCCTGCTTTTAGATATTATATCTTTTAAATACCTTGATAAAACCTCTGAAAATTTAAATAAAATGCTGACAGCAGTACAGCAAAACATAGAAAAAGGACATTGGGAAGAAGCAAAAAAAAACATTGAAAAAGCAGAAAAAGAATGGAAAAAGATAGATAAAAAATGGGCAATTCTAATAGAACATAGAGAGATTGATGAGATAGAAATAAACATGGAAAAATTAAAAAGTTATGTGGAGACGAAAAACAAAGATTTAAGCATGGCACAGCTTAAAGCTATTAAAATGTTAATAAGGCATATACCTCAAAACGAAAAACCGATTCTTGAAAATATCCTTTAATCTGTAACTTTATAAAACAATGTGTTATAATATAGGCATAAAAACCCTTTTAAAAGAAAGGGGGAACAATTGTGGAATCACGAATAACTACAAAACGCGTAATAATAGGGCCAGATAATTTTAAAAAAGTAGTCGATCTATCCTCTCCCTCTAAAATAGGACTGCCAAAAGGTCAAATTGATACAGATTTTTTGTCCCAAATAAAACCCGGCAATAGCTTTGAAGTACAAGGGATAAAATATCACGTGCTTAACTGCGATACTTTTGACTACATAATGCACTCCTTAAAGCGCCAAACACAAATTGTCTATCCAAAAGAGGGAGCTTACATAGCAATGCGCCTTGACATTTTTCCAGGCAAAAGAGTAGGTGAAGCAGGAACAGGTTCTGGAGCTTTCACTGTATACCTCTCTCGCGCTGTGGGACCTTATGGAAGAGTATATACATATGAACAAAGAGAAGAATTTTATAAGCTTGCACAAAAAAATCTCAGCGAATTTTCGGAATTTGACAATGTCATAATGTACAATAAATCTATAAATTATGGAATCAAAGAAAGAGATTTGGACGCATTTTTCCTAGATGTTAGAAAACCATGGGAAGTTTTAGAAGAAGTAAGAAAAGCACTAAAACCTGCAGGACACTTAGGAATATTAGTTCCCACTACAAATCAAGTATCTGAAAGTTTGGCTGCACTTGAAAAAAATGGGTTTTATATTTCAGAAGTTAGTGAAATTATGCTTAGAAAATATAAATTAATCCCTCAAAGGTTAAGACCAGAAGACCTGATGGTAGGTCACACAGGATATTTAATTTTTGCAAAAAAGCTGGAAGAATAGTATTTCCCCTTTATTGACTCTATAAAAATGTTGTGATATTTTAAAAGTGATGGTATCTTCACAGAACCATACACTTAATTTTAAAAACTCAATAGGGCTTACTTAAAGCCCCGCCAGGATCAAAAGACCGGGACGGGAGAGGAAATTGCCTTCCCATCGGTGGAAGGTTTTTGTTTGTCTCCCATGTAAAAGGAGGGAAAACTATTGAAAATTGGATTTGTCGGGGCTGGCATTGTAGGAACAAGCCTCGCTTTTTTATTATCAAAAAGCGGCACCGATGTTTCGGGTTTTTTAAGCAGGAGTTTTGAGTCAGCTAAAAGGTCTGCGACGCTCACAAAAACAACAGCTTTTAGCTGCTATGAAGAACTACTTAAAAATTCTGATGTAATCATCATAAGCACAAATGACAGTAGCATATCAGATGTCGTTAACAAATTACTTGAACATAAAGATATGCTAAAAGAGAAAATATTTTGCCATTTGAGCGGAGCTTTAAGCTTAGAAGTTTTACATCCTCTTAACCTTGAAGGTGGATATATTATGGTGATGCACCCCATTCAGACATGTCCCTCCTTTGATGCAGCTTTAGAACTTCTCCCAAAATCCTATTTCACTTTAGAAGGGTGTGAAAAAGCAGTTAAAATTGGAAAAGAAATTGTAAATAAGATCTCAGGCAAATACATAGTTGTGGAAAATATAAATAAACCTCTTTATCACGCTGCTTGTGTTGTAGCCTCAAATTACCTCGTAGCTTTGTCAAAACTCAGCCTACTTCTTTTAAAAGAATCTGGCTTTCCTTTTGAAGAATATTCTGATGCTTTAATACCTTTGATGGAGGGGACTTTAAAAAACATAAAAGAAAAAGGAATAAACGGCGCCTTAACTGGCCCTATAGCAAGAGGAGATGTAAATACAGTAGAGCTCCACCTTAAAAACATACAAGATCAAAATCTCATAAATCTTTACAAAAACTTAGGAAAATTAGCTCTTGAGATATCCTATGAAAAAGGAAATTTGAGTAAAGAAAAATATTTTGAATTGGAGGGCATTTTAAATGGATAAAAAAGTAACAACTCTCACATTAAAAAAATTTAAAAGAGAGGGCAAAAAAATAACAGCTTTAACCGCTTATGACTTCCCCACAGCTAAAATCCTCGATAATTGCGGAATTGACATGATTTTAGTAGGAGATTCCCTTGGAATGGTGGTTTTAGGATACCAAAGCACAATACCTGTCACAATGGAGGACATGATACATCACACAAAAGCCGTTTCAAGGGCAGTAAATCGTGCCTTTGTAGTTGCCGACATGCCTTTTATGTCATATCACATATCAAAAGAACAGGCTATGACAAATGCTGCAAGGCTTATTGCAGAAGGCGGAGCTCACGCCGTAAAGTTGGAGGGTGGAGAAGAAATAGCTTCCATAGTCAAAGCCATAGTAGATGCAGGAATACCGGTGGTAGGCCATCTCGGACTTACTCCTCAATCAGTACATCAATTGGGAGGATATAAAGTCCAAGGCAAAGAAAAAGAGAAAGCCAAAAAAATTTTTAACGATGCAAAAGTATTAGAACAAGCTGGCATATGTGCCCTGGTGCTTGAAAGCATCCCAATGGAGCCTGCAAAAGACATTACAGAAAATATTTCAGTTCCAACTATTGGAATAGGAGCAGGTCCTTACTGCGATGGCCAAATCCTCGTCACCCATGACATGTTAGGTATAACACAAGGTCATAGGCCTAAATTTGTAAAACAATACGCAGATATTGAAAAAATAATGATAGAGGGCATAAATGCCTACATTAAAGAAGTACAACAAGGTTTGTTTCCAGATGAAGAACATTCTTTTACTTTAGAAAAGAGGGAGAATAAATGATAGTAACAGATAAAATTAGTGATGTAAGAAATATAATTAAAGAACAAAAATTGTCAGGTAAAAAAATTGGACTTGTACCTACAATGGGATATTTGCACGAAGGCCATTTGTCCCTCGTAAGAATTGCAAAAAAGCATTCAAATTTTGTAGCTGTAAGCATATTTGTAAATCCAATTCAATTCGGACCTAATGAAGACTTTGATAGATATCCTCGAGACTTGAAAAGGGATTTAAAACTTCTTGGTAAAGAAGGATGTGACCTTGTTTTTGCTCCTTCTGTACACGAAATGTATCCTTCTGAACTTCTCACAACAGTAAATGTAGATAAAATCACTGATAAACTTTGTGGAGCTTTCAGGCCCGGTCATTTTAAAGGCGTCACAACAGTTGTGGCAAAATTATTTAACATTTTCACACCTGACATCGCAGTTTTCGGACAAAAAGACGCCCAACAAGTTGCAGTAATAAAGAAAATGGTGGAAGACTTAAATTTCCCTGTAGAAATAATCAAAGCGCCTATTGTAAGAGAAGTTGATGGTTTAGCAATGAGTTCAAGAAATGTCTATTTAAATCCTGAAGAAAGAAAAGCAGCTTTAATACTTTCGAAATCTTTAAAAGAAGCTGAAAAATTACTTCTAAATGGCGAAAGAAATGCTAATACTATAATAAAAAAAGTAAATGAAGTCTTAAACTCAGAGCCTTTATGCAAAGTGCAATATGTCTCCTGCGTTCATCCTGATACATTAGAAGACTTAACTTATATAAAAGATAAAGCACTTATTGCAATAGCTTGCTTTATTGGGACAACAAGGCTTATAGATAATCTATTGTGGGGGGGAAATATATAATGCAAAGGTTTATGATGAAATCTAAAATACACAGAGCAATTGTAACAGAGTCCAACTTAAATTACCAGGGTTCTATAACAATTGATAAAAATTTAATGGAACTTGCTAATATACTGCCAAATGAAAAAGTACAAGTTTTAAACATTAACAACGGTGCACGATTTGACACTTACGCAATAGAAGGCGAAAGAGGCTCAGGTACAATATGT
Source organism: Thermoanaerobacter kivui (assembly GCF_000763575.1). NCBI lineage: Bacteria > Bacillati > Bacillota > Clostridia > Thermoanaerobacterales > Thermoanaerobacteraceae > Thermoanaerobacter > Thermoanaerobacter kivui. The sequence continues at coordinate 451,065 of NZ_CP009170.1, read as the reverse complement.
ATAAACGGCGCAGCAGCAAGACTATGTCAGATAGCCGATATAATCATCATAATATCCTATGCAATAATGGAGGATGAGGAAGCCAAAAATTACAAGCCCAAAGTAATATTTGTAGATGAAAACAATAAACCAGTAAATATGTAAAAAATCAAGGCACCTACTTTATAGTAAGTGCCTTAATTTGTTTTCTTTTTACTTTTTACATAATTTATCATACCGCCTGCTATGAGTACTTCTCTGTTTCTGTCTGAAACATCAAGGTCTACTTCAAAGGTTGTACCTTTTGTTTGGTTTTTCACTGTTATCCTGCCGCCTCTTCTTACTTGTTCTACCGCATTTTCTATCTTTAAAACATCCCCAACCTCAATATTGTCATAATCTTTTTCATCTACAAAAGTAAGAGGAAGAATTCCACTATTTATAAGATTTGCTTTGTGTATTCTCGCAAATGACTTTGCTATGACAGCCTTTACACCCAGTTGAAGTGGAGCCAATGCCGCATGTTCTCGGCTAGAGCCTTGTCCATAGTTGCTTCCACCGACAATTATGCCACCGCCCCATTCCATTGCCCTTTTAGAAAAGTTTTCATCTATTATTTCGAAGCAATGTTTAGCAAGCTCAGGAATATTAGACCTTAATGGCAACAATTTAGCATTTGAAGGCATTATATGGTCTGTAGTTATATCGTCTCCTACTTTAATTAGCACCCTCTTTTCTATATCAGAAAGAGGTGTATTGAGAGGGAATGGCTTTATATTAGGTCCTTTTATTATCTCCACCTTTTCCCTATCCTCTGGCGGTTTTATAATCATATTATCATTAATTTCAAATTTCTCCATATAAGGTACATAAGGTGCTTCCCCTAACTCTCTCGGATCTATTAAATACCCTGTCAAAGCTGCAACAGCAGCAACTTCAGGGCTTACGAGATAAACTGACGCTGACTTGGTACCACTTCTGCCGTAAAAGTTTCTATTAAAGGTCCTAATCGAAATTGCACCTGTTGCAGGAGCTTGACCCATGCCAATACAAGGTCCACAAGCACTTTCGAGTATTCTTGCACCTGCCGATATCAGGTCTGAAAGTGCACCATTTTTTGCAAGCATGTTAAGAACTTGTCTTGAACCTGGAGCAATTACAAGGCTTACATGTTCTGGAATAACCTTGCCTCTCAATATGGAAGCAACTTTCATCAAATCAGCATAAGAGGAATTTGTACATGACCCTATAGCAACTTGGTCAACTTTTGGCCTTCCTGCGTCTTTAACTTTTACAACATTATCAGGGCTATGAGGAAGTGCTACTAAAGGTTCCAGTTCATCAAGGTTTATTTCAATGACCTCATCGTATTCTGCATCTTCATCAGCAGCCAAAGGCACAAATGCATCTTCTCTTCCTTGGGCTTTTAAAAATTCATAAGTCCTTTCATCTGAGGGAAAAATTGAAGTAGTAGCTCCTAATTCCGCCCCCATATTGGCAATTGTAGCTCTTTCGGGTACTGATAGAGTTTTTACCCCATCCCCTGAATATTCAAAAATCTTTCCAACTCCACCTTTTACAGTAAGTCTTCTTAAAAGCTCCAATATCACATCCTTTGCCGATACCCAAGGTCTAAGTTTCCCAGTAAGCCTTACATTGACAATGGAAGGCATAATAATCCTGTAAGGCTCTCCCGCCATAGCCAAAGCAACATCTAAGCCGCCTGCACCTATAGCTAACATTCCTAACCCACCTGTTGTTGGCGTATGGCTATCAGAACCTAAAAGGGTTTTCCCTGGCCTTCCGAATCTTTCAAGATGCACTTGATGGCAGATGCCATTTCCCGGCCTTGAAAAATATATGCCGTATTTTGCTGCAACAGTCTGGATGTATCTGTGGTCATCAGCATTTTCAGGACCTTGCTGCAATGTATTGTGGTCAATATAAGCAACCGAAAGTTCAGTTTTTACCCTATCTATTCCAAGAGCTTCTAATTGTAGGTACGCCATGGTACCAGTGGAGTCTTGAGTCAAAGTTTGGTCAATTTTAATGGCTATTTCTTGACCTTTCACCATTTCTCCTTCTTCAAGGTGAGAAGATAGTATTTTCTGTGTAAGATTCATTGCCCCTTCACTCCTGTAACATAATTTTATATAGCCTTTTCTCTGTTTTTGATAACATCCTCATAAAGGTACATGAGCTCTTTATCAAAAAGCGGCCTCTTAAGTTGTATAGCTAATTTTCTGACATGAGGCAAAAGTTGATTTGCTTCTTCTTCTGTTAAAACTCTGCCGTATTCTTTAAATTTATTTATAAGAGCCGCAGTCCCAGAATGCTTGCCTATCACAATCTGTCTTTCAAGGCCTACTTCATCAGGATTAAATATTTCATATGTGTGAGGATTTTTAAGGGCACCATCTACATGAATACCTGACTCATGGGCAAAGACATTTGTTCCAACTATAGCTTTCCATGCTGGTAACTGTCTTCCTGAGGCCAAAGCAACGTATTCAGAAATTTCCCTAAATCTAGTTGTATCTATTCCTAAATCTATTTTGTAGACGTGCTTTAATGCCATTACAACCTCTTCTAAAGCAGCATTTCCGGCTCTTTCGCCAAGGCCGTTTACTGTAACTCCTATAAACTTTGCCCCTGCTTTCATACCTGCAAGAGCATTGGCAGTAGCCATCCCAAAGTCATTATGAGTATGCATTTCAATATCAATGTCAACAGCTTCTTTTATTGCCTTGACCATATCATATGTTTTAAAAGGATCCAAAAATCCTACGGTGTCGCAAAATCTCAAACGATCAGCTCCTGCTTGTTTTGCGCATTTTGCAAATTCAATAAGGAAGTCCATATCCGTACGAGAAGCATCTTCTGCGTTGACAGAAACATATACACCCTCTTTTTTGGCAAACCTAACTGCTTCTGTCATATTGTCCAAAACCCATTGCCTTGTCTTTTTAAGCTTGTGCTCAATGTGAATATCCGAAGTAGACACAGAGATTGCAACAGCATCAACACCGCATTCCAAAGATTCCTGAACGTCTTTTACAACTGCTCTATTCCATGCCATTATACTGGCATTCAATCCAAGCTTTGCAATTTTTGCAACAGTTTCTTTTTCGTCTCCTCCCATTGTCGGAATACCTACTTCTAATTGGTCTATCCCGATTTCATCCAACATTTGTGCAATTCTGATTTTTTCGTTATTTGCAAACACAACCCCTGCAGTTTGCTCTCCATCCCTTAAAGTTGTGTCAACAATGTAAACTTTCTTGCCCTTTTTAAGAGTCATTCCGCTTCCCCCTTCAAAAACCCTTTATAAGATATTTTATATGTAACCACTTATAAAGTCAATAGTATTTTGCAATTTTGTATTATAAAAATTGCAAAACCCGAACTAAAATTAATTTTAGTTCGGGTTTGTTAAATAGTATTGATTAATCGCTGAATGTGTATTGCAATATATCCTATTTCTTCCTCAGGCACTTTCTTTCCTAACGTATCTTCTATTACTTTTGCTACTTGTATTTCTATATTATAAGCTTTTTTGAATTTTTTCTTTATAGAGGCCAAAAGTTCATTTGCCACAGGAGCATTTTTTTCTAATCTATCAATAGCAAAACGCAGGTGAGTTACAAGTCTTAGATAATCAATCGAATCTCTATCAATATGTTTCCCTAGGTGTTTTTCAATTGTTGACACTAATTGAGATACCAATCTAGTATTTTTTAAAGTGTTTGATAAGCCAGCATTTTCTAAAGCAGCATGCAAGTGAAGAGCTATAAAGCCTGCTTCATCCTCAGGAAGTGAAATGTTAAGCCTTTGATTTATCAATTCCAGCGCTTTTAATGCAATATTATAATCATCTTTATACAAAGCTTTTATTTCTATATTAAAAGGGTTTTTTATTTCTATTCCCATATTTATTCTTTCAATCGCAAAGGCAATGTGATCAGCAAGTGCAATGTGTATATGCTCATTAAGTTTTTTGCTTTTTATTCTTTCTGCCATCGCTATTATTTCTTCTGCAATACCTATTACATCTCCTCTTATCTTTTCCATCAACTCAGAAAACTTAATCTTATTAACATCCTCTTGTACATAAAATATTTTCTCTAATTTATCTTCTTCAATAATATCACCCGGTCTTTTGCCAAATCCTATACCTTTCCCCACAACTATGCATTCCACATTTTTATCATCCTTTGCCATACACACGTTATTGTTAAGAACTTTTATTACCCGATACATAATCAATACCTCACTTTTTACTTGAGGTATACTCTCATAACCTTTGTGTTTCCAGCCTTTACTTCCTCACCATCAGGTTCTTTTACAATTTTATCCACTATATCCATATTAGTAATAATAATTGGAGATGTCAATGGGTGTTCTTTTTTAACCAATTCCATATCAAATTTTATCAACTTATCTCCTACTTTGACTTTTTCACCTTCGGAAACAAAACTTTCAAATCCATTTCCTTTCATTTCTACTGTATCCATCCCAATATGAATTAGTATTTCTAATCCTTCTTCTGTTTTTATTCCCAAAGCATGTTTTGTAGGAAATAATTGTATAAGAGTTCCATTAACCGGTGAATATACAATACCTTCTGTGGGTTCTAATGCCACTCCATCTCCTACCATTTTTTGAGAAAACACAGGGTCTGGGACATCTTCAATTTTTAATAATCTGCCATTAATAGGAGAATATATATCTACGTATTTTTTCTTTTTAAATATGTTAAACATGTAATCAGCCCTTTCTGTATTTTTTATAATATCTTATTATACCCATATATTTCAAACTTCTTAAAATAATTTTGATGGCGGCCAGTTTACGGCCGCCTAAAACATTTTCACCTTAAATTTTACCTCCTGCTTTTTTCATGTGTTTTTTCATTTCTTGTGCAATCAAATCAGCTTTTGTACCAACAATTACCTGCAGCGCATTTTTGCCCATTCTCATAACACCTGTTGCTCCTAATTTTTTAAGTTTATCATCGTCTATTATTGTATCGTCTTTCACAGTCAAGCGCAACCTTGTTATGCAAGCCTCCAAAGACTGGATGTTTTCTGCTCCACCCAATACTTCTACGTATTGTGCAGCAATATCACCAAGTTCTGATTTTGACATGTCTGCATATTGGTCAACAGCTTCTTCTTCTAATCTGCCAGGAGTTGGCAGGTTGAATTTCACTATTATATAGTAGAAAATTACATAGTATATTGCACCATAAATTATACCTATTAGAAGGAGCAAAAGAGGTTTTGTAGCTATACCATAACTTAAGATATAGTCAATGAGACCAGCTGAAAAGCCAAAGCCATCCTTTATACCAAGAACATAAGTTATAGCAAGAGATAAACCTGTCAAAAGAGCGTGTATTACATAAAGTACTGGCGCCAAGAACATAAATGAAAATTCAATAGGCTCTGTAATACCTGTTAGAAATGCTGTAAGAGCTGCACTTATTAACACACCAGACACAGCTTTTCTTTGGTAATCGCACCCTCGTTTTTCATTGAATTATTTGAAAAATAATTTATAATTAAAGTTAAGGAATAATAAAAATATATTTAAATTGGAGGTTTCTGATAATGCCTTTGCCAAAAGAAGATAAGGTATATACTTATGGTGACCTTTTGATGTGGCCAGAGGAAGAAAGAATTGAATTAATTAATGGACAGCCTTTTATGATGACACCTCCATCGAGAATTCACCAAGAAATTTCAAGAGAACTATTAACTGCTTTTTCTGTATATCTGAAAGATAAAAGTTGTAGAGTATACAGTGCACCTTTTGGTGTAAGGTTTCCTTCTGGCAATGAAAAAAGTGATAAAGAAATAAAGACTATCGTTGAACCGGATATAGTGGTCGTATGTGACGAATCAAAGTTAGATGATGAAGGATGTAAAGGAGCTCCTGACTTAATTGTAGAAATTGTATCACCATCTACTGCAAGAAAAGATAAGGTAGAAAAATTTAATCTATACGAAAAAGCGGGAGTAAAGGAATATTGGATAGTCGAACCTGAGCAAAAAGTCGTTATGGTGTTTATCCTTGAAGATGGACGTTACAGAATAGTTAAAACTTACTCAGAAGATGATAGCATAAAAGTGAGTATCTTCGATGACCTCACTATAAATTTAAAAGACATATTCAAAAGAGTGTAAAAAGGCCTATAATGATTTCACCATAGGCCTTTTTTTATAACCATAATTACTTATTCAAAGAATATGCCATTCTCCTATAAGTATGCCTTACTCCTCTTATAGCAATAGAAAGTGCCATTATGTTTTCAGGAAGTGCCACTCCTGCATATCCTGCATCTCCTATATGCTGTATGTCTGCTCCCGCCATTTTTGATTGAACCCCGATAAATTCTATTGTGCTTTTTTGTGAACCTTCTTGTGAGGTGCCAATTGTCGTCATTGCCAAGGCACCTTCTTCATGGACGGCTTCTATCTGCCTTTTAGCAAGATTTAAATCAATTCCTGGAACAGTACCAGGCGCTGGTATCAAAATACAGTCGGCACCTGCTTTTACAAAATCTTTTAAAATTTTGTCTTCATATATGTTTCCTGAACCAGCACCGTGCATTTTTCCGGCAATGATCATCATATTTTCGCCCAAAATCTCTTTTGCTAATTCTATTCCTTTTATTATCGTGCCTACACTTACCCCTGTATTGGGATTCCCAGTTATAACGATATAATCAAATCCGTATTCTTTAGCTTTTAAAAGATTTTCTTTATTTAATTTTCGTCCCTCTACATATTCTACTCCTTCAGGAACAAGCTCTATATTTACACCTATAAACCTTCCAACAATTTTTTTAACTCTCTTGATGTAGTCAAAATCTTCTGCGTTTTTGGAGGCTATTTCGACTATTTTTTGTAATTCAGAAGGCCCAGCTGAAAAGTTTATTCCTGCATCATCTATACCAAAAATAAATGGTTTTTGAAAATCAAAAAAATTCAACGTAATCATATCACTGCCAAAAGCCGCTGCAAGCTCCATGTTTGATACTCCATAAACCAGCGGTGGAACTGTTACAATAGTCTCTGCCATTACCGTCCTTCCTTCGGAAGTTTTGATTGTTTCAATGAGTGTATTTTTGTCCATTCTCTCAATGTCTTTCATTGTAAGCTCAAAAATCCTTTTCATAAAAATCCTCCTCTCTCAAAATTAAAAGCTGGCAAGGTAATAGCTACCTTACCAGCTCATGCCGTAACCCGTCGCACGCTGTTTAACTAAATTATATACCATGAAGTAGTGTATGTCAATTATTACAACTGCATCACTATACTTGTAATTTTCTGCATATTAGCTTTTTGATTTTCTGCATACTCAACTTTTAAATACTCGAGCATAAAAGCTGGAGACTTTAATTTATACGTAAAAAGTTTGTCAACAGTCTGAAGCGATTCTATTTAGTAAGAATCGCTCAGAGTACTACTCAAATATCAACGTCGGCCTTTCAACAGGTTCATCTGAGAGCAAAATGTATTTTTTGATTTCATTGAAAGCCCATTCAGCTTTACCCTCATCATTAGCATATATCGTCGCAATAGGCTCACCTTTTCTAACTATATCTCCAACTTTTCCACCTAACACTATACCAACTGCTAAATCTATTTTGTCTTCTTTTTTCTCTCTTCCCGCTCCTAACTTCATCGCTACAAGGCCTAAATCTAAAGCCATCAGGTCTTTTATATATACATCCCTGTCGGCAATCCAAGGTCTTATATACTTAGCCTGTGGTAAAAGTGATAAATCGTCAACTACTCTTTCATCTCCACCTTGAGCCTTTATAAATTCTTTAAATTTTTGTAGGGCTTTTCCGCTATCAAGTGCTTCTTTTAGCTTTGCCCTCGCCTCTTTGTCGTCTTTTGCAACACCTGCAATTTGAAGCATATCAGAACCAAGTAGCATACATACTTCCAATAAATCTTTAGAACCATGACCTTTCAATACTTGAACAGCTTCTACTATCTCAAGTGCATTTCCTATCGCAAGCCCTAACGGATAATCCATATTTGTAACGTGGGCTACAGTCTTTCTCCCTACAGAATTTCCTATATCCACCATCAACTTAGCAAGGGCTTTGGCACTTTCTAAGTCTTTCATGAAAGCTCCTCTTCCAACTTTTACATCTAATACTATTCCATCCGCTCCTGCAGCAATCTTTTTACTCATTATAGAGCTCGCTATAAGCGGAATAGAATCTACTGTCGCAGTAACATCCCTTAATGCATATAACTTTTTATCTGCAGGAGTGAGATTTTTTGTCTGCCCAATCACAGCAATACCGTATTTATTTACGTTGTCAATAAACTCTTCTTCGCTGAGTTCTACTCTCATTCCTGGTATTGACTCCAGTTTGTCTATCGTTCCACCAGTATGCCCTAAACCTCTTCCTGACATTTTGGCAACAGGAGCTCCACAGGCTGCTACCATAGGAGCAAGTACTAATGTGGTAGTATCAGCTACACCACCGGTTGAGTGTTTATCCACTTTGATTCCTTTAATCGCTGATAAATCCATCACATCGCCAGAATAAGCCATAGCCATAGTAAGATTGGCAGTCTCTTCTGGCGTCATTCCCCTAAAATATATGGCCATTGCTAAAGCGCTCATCTGATAATCAGGAATATAATCTTTTGTGTAAGAAGAGATTATAAAATCAATCTCCTCTTTTGTAAGAACTCCACCATCTCTCTTTTTCATTATAAGGTCATACATTCGCATAAATTATACCCCCACTCATAAAGGTAATTCCTTCAAGAAAGATGTGCCATGTTTTGTAGGTCCAACTTTAAATATCTCGGCTATTGTAGCTGCAACGTCTGAATAAGTACTTCTCACTCCAAGATTTATTCCATGTTTCATTGAAGGACTATAAACTAATAGTGGTACATACTCCCTTGAATGGTCAGTACTTGGTGTAGTAGGGTCACACCCATGGTCAGCAGTTATAATTAGTAAATCTTCCTTTGTAAGTTTTCCCATTATCTCAGGAAGTCTGTTATCAAAATGTTTTAGAGCTTTTGCATATCCTTCAACATCATTTCTATGGCCATACAACATATCAAAATCAACTAAATTTGTAAAAATCAAGCCATTTTTAATGTCATCCATCGCTTTTATAGTAGCTGTAATGCCTTCGTCATTGTTTATCGTATGGTTTTTTTCAGTAATTCCCTGTCCAGCGAAAATATCCTCAATCTTTCCTATAGCAAAAACCTCATATCCAGCTTCTTTTAACATATCTAATACTGTAGGTTCAAAAGGCTTTAACGAAAAATCTCTCCTATTTCCTGTTCTCACAAAATTTCCAGGAGTACCGGTAAAAGGTCTTGCAATTACTCTTCCTACCGCATGGTCTCCTTTTAGTATTTCCCTGGCAATTTCACAAATTCTATAAAGCTCTTCAAGAGGTATCACATCCTCATGGGCTGCTACTTGAAATACGCTATCAGCAGAAGTATAAACTATAGGATATCCCGTTTTTACATGTTCTTCTCCCAATTCCTTTATTATCTCAGTTCCTGAAGCAGGCTTATTTCCTAAAACTTTTCTCCCAATCCTCTTCTCAAACTCTTTGATAATTTCCTCAGGAAAACCATGGGGATAAGTAGGGAAAGGCTTTTCAGTAATAAGTCCTGCTATCTCCCAATGGCCTGTTGTAGTATCTTTCCCTGCCGATTTCTCAGCCATTTTGCCATATCCACCAATAGCGTTAGGGTTTTCAGGAACACTTTTTAAAGGAATTATATTTCCTAGCCCTAAACGTCCCATATTAGGAAGTTCAACACCTGTCTTTTCTGTCACATGACCTAAGGTGTTTGAACCTTCATCCCCAAACTTATATGCGTCTGGCAATTCTCCTACTCCTACGCTATCCAAAACTATTAGTATGACTCTTTTGAACATTTTACCACCTCTTCTATGAACTTGTGTTCGTATTATTCCCCATTATTCCCCTAAATCTTTTGAGGTAAAAGCACCTGGCAATAAGTCTTTAACAGTAACAACAGCGTAATCGCCTTTCATATTGCTGAGTATAACGACCATGTCTTCTCCACCAAGTTCCATCATTACCTGCCTACAAGCACCACAAGGAGAGACAGGACCTTCAGTATCTGCAACTACAGCAATTGCTTTTAATTTTCTCTCTCCATTTGCATAAGCACTAAAAAGCGCTGTCCTTTCTGCACAGTTGGTAAGACCATAAGAAGCATTTTCAATATTGCAGCCTTGATATGTTTTTCCGTCTTCTGTAAGAACACATGCGCCTACTTTAAAGTGGGAGTAAGGCACATAAGCCTTCTCCCTTGCTTCTTTTGCTAATTCTACAAGTTTTTCATAATCTCTATACTCCACTTTATGCACCTACCTTATAATGTCCTTTTGCGTATAATATAAAAGTCAAATTTAGATGCGTTAAAGTAGTTAGAAGAATAAAGGATTGGCATGTTGTTTTCATCGTAATGGACTTGCTCTAAAAGAAGTATTGAATCATTTTTATCCATCATAAGTTTTTTCTCAACTACAGGGTCATGTTTTATGACTCTTATATTGGAAACTGCATAAGTTATTGTTATAGAATGCTCACTTTCAAGATAAGCAAACACAGATTGCTCAAATCCCGTAAAAGATTCCCCTACAATATTTTGAGGCAATCTATCTATACAGTAAACAACAGGCACATCATCAGCTGTCCTTACCCTTTCTACTTTATATATGATATCTCCTGGCTTTAATCTAAGATGATTTGCCTCATTTTCTGTAACAGGAAGTTTGTATACGGTAAAATCTTTTGTACCAGGCACCATTCCTTGTCTTTCAATTAAAGTGGTAACACTAAATAACTCTTCCAAGCCACTCTTTATAAGTGGTTTTCTCCTTACAAAAGTTCCTACCCCTTGCTGTTTCACTATAAGTCCTTCATCTTCTAAAATTCTCATTGCTTCCCTTAAAGTAGCTCGACTAATGCCAAATTGTTTGGCAAGCTGTGATTCAGAAGGGAGCTTGCTCCCTTCCTTCCACTGCCCTGTCTTTATCAATTCTTCCATTTTCCTTAAGGCGAGCTCATACAGCGGTTTTTTCTCAGGTAACAACATCGACATAAAATCCCCTTATTTCTTTGGTGTATAAGGTACTCCATCTGCAGCAGGTGGCACGCTCTTTCCACCGACACCCACAAGTGCAAGTATTGTCAATATATATGGCAACATCATGATTATATTCTTAGAAAATGCCGTATTCTGAAGCTGCATGCTGAGAGCTGTTGCAAATCCAAAGAGAAGTGCAGCACCAAAAGACCCAAAAGGTGTCCATTTACCAAAAATCATTGCTGCCAACGCAATATAACCTCTACCACTTGTCATATCAGGGTTGAAACTATTTAACGCACCTATTGACAGGTAAGCGCCACCCATCGCAGAAAGAATACCGCTTAATGCAACGCCAAGATACCTTAATTTTATAACATCAATACCCGCTGTTTCAGCCGCCTCAGGATTTTCACCAACTGCTCGAAGTCTTAGTCCCAAATTTGTGTGGAACAGAAAATAATCTGATATGAATAAAATTATTATCATCAAATATACTACTACACTGTGCCCACTTAAAACTTGACCTAAAAATGGTATATTCTTAATGCCTGGAATATCTATAGTGGGAAGCATAGGAGTATCAGTAGGAGTACCTGTAAAACCATACATCGTATTTAAAAGGTACGCCGTAATACCCGATGCAAAAATATTAATCGCCATACCTAAAATTATTTGATTAGCCGTTAAGCTTACAGCCGCCCACGCAAAAATCAAAGCAACTATAAGCCCTACTATTATAGCACCTAAAAATCCTAACCAAGCGCTACCTGTCGCATGAGCAAATACAACTGCAAAAAACGCTGCAATAAGCATAATACCTTCCATCGCTATATTTACGACGCCAGATCTTTCAGAAAAAGTACCACCTAGCGCAGGTAATGCTAATGGTGTGGCCATAGCCAAAGTAGCTGCCCAAAGTTGTGGGTTTAAAAATATTTCCTTCATGCTTCTGCCTCCTTCTTTTGCTTTTTAGCAAACATACCTTTTATAACTTCTGCTACTCTATGAGCTGCAACGAAGAATACTATAAGCCCTGTAATAACGTCTGCCATTTGACCTGGTACCTGCGCATTAAGCTGCATATACTGAGAACCAGTACCTAAAGCCGCAAACAAAATTGCCGCAAATATAACTCCTATCGGATTGTTGTTTGCGAGAAGCGCTACAACTATTGCTGTATAACCGTATCCAGAAGTAAAACTGTCATAAAGCCTATGCTGGACTCCTAACATCTGAACAGCACCTGCAAGTCCTGCAAAGGCGCCACTTAGTCCTAATGAAAGCACCATATTCAAAGGCACATTCATTCCTGCGTACCTTGCTGCTCTTTGATTATATCCTACTGCTCTCATTTCAAAACCCCATGTCGTTTTAAACATAAGCCAATATACAAAAATTGCAGCAGCAAGAGCAATAAAAATTCCATAAGAAAGTTGAGTGTTTTGAATCAAAAATGGTATTACTGCACTTTCCTTAATTACAGGAGATTGAGGAATTGTTCCTCCCTTCTCCATCATAGGGCCAAACTCAAGTAAAAAATGGCTAAAATATATAGCAATATAACTCATCATCATGGTAGTTATAACTTCATTAGCACCAGTATAGGCTTTTGCAAGTCCTGGAATGAGTCCTGCCCAAAGTCCTCCTGCTATCATCGCAGCTATAAGTGCAAAGGGTATATGAATATACCATGGCAATCCAGTAAAACTATAGCCTATCCAAACACCTACTATTGCACCTATCCAATACTGTCCTTCTGCACCTATATTAAATAGTCCAGCCTTAAAAGATATAGCTACACCCAATCCTGTCAATATAAGAGGTACAGCAGCTGCAAGAGTATTTGCAATATTATTAACTGAACCAAAAGCACCTATAAATAAAGATATATAAGCTGTTATAGGATTAAATCCTGTAATAAGCATTATAATAGAACCAACTATTATTGCTATAAGCACAGCTACAACAGGAATATACAGTTCTTTTAAAAGATTCTTCATTATCTCGCCTCCAATGTCGTCTTATCAAATCGTGAACCAGCCATAAGCATTCCTATTTGTTCTCTCGTTGCAGTTTTGCCGTCCAAAACATCCATAAGCTGTCCATTGTATATAACTCCAATCCTATCTGATAATGACATTATTTCTTCTAGCTCTAATGAAACGAGAAATACAGCAGCACCTTTATCTCTCAATTCCAGTATTCTCTTATGGATATATTCTATGGCGCCAACATCCATTCCTCTTGTAGGCTGAACTGCAATCAAAAGTTTAGGATTATACCCTACTTCCCTTGCTAATATTACCTTCTGCTGGTTACCTCCTGATAAATTACGTGCTTTAAGCATATATTCAGGAGGCCTTATGTCAAATTCCTTTACTTTTTTCTCCGCATTTTCATATACTTTTTTATATTGAATAACACCATAACGAGAATAAGTTGAATCTTTGTACTCCCTTAAAATTAAATTTTCTGCAACTGTGAAATCTAAAACAAGCCCATCAGTTTGTCTATCTTGAGGAATATAAGATATTCCTTCTCTGTAGAGTTGCCTTGTAGAAAAATTCGTTACATCCTTGCCATAAAATAAAATAGTACCTGATTTCTTAGGCCTTAATCCCATTATAGCTTCTACTAATTCTAACTGCCCATTTCCATCAATACCAGCCAGTCCAAAAATTTCTCCTTCTCGAATATCAAAACTTACATCTTTCACTTTTGGAACATTCTGTTGATCAACTACATTTAAATTTTTAACACTTAAAACAACATTTCCTGGCTTGTATTCGCTCTTTTCTATTCTCAATACTACTTCTCTACCCACCATCAAATTAGCAAGTTCTTGCTCATTCGTTTCTTTTGTGTTTAAAGTACCAACAGTTTTACCTCTTCTCATAACAGTAACTCTATCAGAAATCTCTAATACTTCTTCTAATTTGTGACTTATAAATATTATTGACATACCTTGTTTTACAAGTTCTCTCATTATTTCAAATAATTTTTCTGTTTCCTGAGGAGTAAGCATAGCTGTCGGCTCATCTAAAATCAAAAGTTTCGCTTTCCTATAGAAAGCCTTTAAAATTTCAACCCTTTGCTGAAGACCAACAGATAAATCTTTTACTTTTGCTTCAGGATCTATTTCTAAGTGATATTTTTGTGAAATCTCTCTTATGAGTTCATTTGCTTTTTTCCTATCGTAAGTTATGCCTTTAGGCTCTGCACCTAATACGATGTTTTCTGCAACTGTCAAAACAGGAATAAGCATAAAGTGTTGGTGTACCATTCCTATACCCTTTTCAATAGCTTCATGAGGACCACTTAGATTGAGTTCTTCCCCATCAAAAATAAGCTTACCTGAATCCGGTTTATATAAACCGTATATAATATTCATTAAAGTAGATTTGCCAGCACCGTTTTCTCCAAGTATAGCGTGAATTTCTCCCTTTTCAACTGTAAGGTTGACATTGTCATTTGCTACAACCTTAGGAAATACTTTCGTAATATTCTTTACTTCTAATATCGCGCTCATACTCCTACCTCCAAAAAGGGGCTGAACAGTATTCAGCCCCGGTTTTTATGGTTTTAGTTTATTTTGAAACTTTATCAGATACTGTTATCTTACCGTCTTTTATATCCTGTGCTAATTGATTAACTTTATCTATGATAGATTGTGGAACATCTTTATTCACTTTACCTATTCCTACACCCTCGTTTTTCAAATCAAAGTATACAATACCACTCTTGAAGTTACCATTTAAAGTATCCTTTATAACATCATATGTTGCAACATCAACCCTTTTTACTGCTGATGTCAAAACATGATCAGGAGCTAAATAGCTTTGGTCTGCGTCAACACCAATAGCATATACGTTTTTCTCTTGTGCCGCTTTTATTACTCCGTCACCAGTACCACCAGCAACTTGGAAGATTATTTCTGCACCCTGGCTTATCTCTGTCAAAGCCATTTGCTTACCTGCCGCTGGGTCATTGAAATTATTTGTATAATTGATAATAATTTTTATGTCAGGATTTACAGCTTTTGCACCTTGTTGATAACCTGCAATAAAGCTATCAACTGGTGGTATTTGCATTCCTCCAACCACACCTATGGTGTTTGTACCTTTTACTTTACCGACTTTTTCTTTCTCCATTAATCCAGCCATAGCACCTACAAGATAACCGACTTGCTCTGTCTTGAACATAGCTGATGAAACATTAGGTCTGTCTGTCACTTCTGAGTCAATTATAAGAAATTTCGTGTCTGGGAATTTTTGTGATACTTCTTCAACAGCATCATGCATCATAAAACCTACTGCAATTATCAAGTTGTACCCTTGTTGTGCAAAATTTGTTAAGTTTGGTACATAGTCTTCCATTTTCTTTGATTGTATTACGTTAACTGTAACACCTAATTCTTTAGCAGCTCTTTGCAAGCCTTCATAAGCCATTTGGTTAAAGCTGTGGTCATTGATGCCACCCACATCTGTTACAAGACCTACTTTAAAATCTTTGTTTTTAGATTCTTGTGTAGTAGTTTGGGGTTGTGTACTTTCTTGCTTTGTCTTTGAAGAGCATCCTGACAAAAGCACTGAAACTGATAACACTACAATTAACAAGGATGCTAAAATAACACGCCACCTTTTCATCATATAACCTCCTACAAAAATTTTGTTACCGTTTACCGATTTTGCACTCGGTAAACATATAAGCTTGTCTGACATCTAACTTTATTATAACTTTATTGAAGTCTCTACACAACTTTTAAATATCTTCATTTTTTTTATTCAATGTACAATTTCTCTAAAAATCTTCGTTTTTCTTTATATATCTTCAACAATTACTTTTTTTATCGAACTACCTAAAACACTCTTTCTTCCTGGAGTTGGAGAAGCAGAGGCTACTTTTTCGATCCCCACCACCACCTATTATACCAATGACATATAATTTTTGTAATACAATTGGCAAAAAAAATGTTATAATATTTTTAAAAGACTTATCCTATTTGGAGGTTTTTCAAATGAATAGTTTCCCTGAAAAGCAAAAACGTTATACCTATGAGGACTATGAGCCGTAAAGGATAAGATGTGTGTGGCAATCGACAGAACCGGGAATAGCAATCATCCCTTTTGCATCGATTTTTTCTTTTGCAGAAATTGCGGCAGGTGATTTACCTGCCGCCAAAATTTTTCCGTCTTTTATTGCGATGTAGGCATCTTCAATCTCTTTTATTCTCTCCATGTCATTTCCACAAAAGGGCGATGCCAAGAAGTGTATAAATTCTCTTAATGTTGTATATTAACAAATCCGCTTCCATTCGTATATCCTATTTTCCAAAACCATCTTTTCAGAAAAGTCTTCTATCCTCAAGTAATAATCTCATGAGAAGCTGCTTTTCCAAAACTTCGCCAAGGCACACTAAGATACTTCCGCAATGCACTTTGTGCTTTGTCTACAATCTGAAAGCGAGATTCTCCTCGCTTACTCAATTTTAAACTGTTTGATTGATTCCATAAGCATATTCGCATAATTTTTAAGCTCATTTGCTGTTGAAGCCATCTCTTCCACAATAGCTGACTGTTCTTCAGATGTAGCAGATACTTCTTCCACCGATGCTGCGGCCTCTTCTGACACCGCTGCTATGTTTTGTATAGAATCTATTATTTTGTTCTTGTGAGACTCTATCTCTTTTAAAGATTTATCGAGATTTTCTATTTTCTCTGTTATGAAATTCACTGCATGAAGTATTCCCTCAAATACATCTTTTGTGGTATTAACCACATTGCTCTGTTCTTCTATTGACTTTGTAGAATTCTCTACTGTCTTGTAAGTATCATTAATGGTATTTTGTATGTCAGATATTAAATTGGCTATGTTCCTCGCCGCTTGTGAAGACTGCTCTGCCAGTTTTCTCACTTCGTCTGCCACAACTGCAAAGCCTCGCCCTGCTTCTCCTGCTCTTGCCGCCTCTATTGCCGCATTTAGCGAAAGAAGGTTTGTCTGGTCTGCTATTCCCGTTATTGTCTCCACAATTTTACTTATCTCAGCAGATTTCTCAAGGAGATAGTTTGTGGATTCTTTTACGTTGTTATTCGCTTCTATTGTCAGTTTTGTCTTTTCAATCAAGTCTCTTATAGTAACAAGTCCTTCATTTGATACCATGTTGACATTTGCAATTTCATCGTTAATTTCATTGGCATTTTTAAGCGATTCATCGATTAGTTTTCCAAGTAAAACAGTTGAATTAGCACTTTCTTCAGCATCTTTCGCTTGGCTAGAAGCTCCTTGAGCAATCTCTTCAATGGCTTTTGCAACGTCTTGAGTGGCTTGTGCTGCTTGCTCAGAAGCGACAGCCATGTTTTCAGCAGAATGATTTACAGACTCTGATACACTTTTTATGTCAAAAACTAACTTTTTAATTCCTTCAATCATGGCGTTGAAACTATTTGCTAATATTCCCACTTCGTCTTTTACTTTGACATTAGCTTTTACTGTGATGTCTCCTTTAGCTGCTGCAGCCATAGCAGTGACTACTTTTTTTATTCCTGATGACAGTGAATTCGCAAAGAAGTAAGCTACTAAAAAGCCGATAAGGAGAACTATTATACTTACAGTAATAACAAAATTTCGTATTTTCGCAACATCTTTTGTCAATTCATAATCTCCCATCGTAACTACTGATTTCCATCCGAAATTATCAAGGTTTCTCACACTGGCAAATTTTTGAACATTATTGAAAGTGTATTGAAAGGTAGTATTATCAAGGTTCATTAACTTTTTACCAAAGTCATATTTATAAACAGAAGTAAATAACGTGTTTTTATCAGGATGGATAATGAATTTTCCATCTTTTGTAACTATGTATATATACCCTGTTTGACCGAGTTTGACATTGGATATGTTTTTAGATAGCTGCTCAAGGCTTATGTCAATACCTAAAACTCCTAATAATTTCCCATTTGGATCTATAATCGCCTTAGTGATTGTTATTACAGGAATTTTACTTGCAAAGTCCTCATACGGATCTGTCCAGACAATTTTACCCCCTGCCTTTTCAGCATCTTTATACCAAGGCCTTTCTGTGGGATCGTAATTTTCCAATTGCTGTGGTGGGTACAAAATCATCTTTTTATCAGGTGTTGCAAAGTACACATTCATTGCATCTGGCAGTGATTTTTTTGCTTCTTCTAATTTTTTGAGTACTGCTTCATCTGAAGTATCACTTCCATCATAGTGCGCTATCGCATCTGATTGTGATAAAATCCCTATTATCGATTCTGTACTTTGTTTAAAAGAAGCTATATATTTATTTAAAACTGAGAGAGCTGCCTGATTGGAATCGTTTATTTTAGATTTAAGAACACTTTCTGCGATGTTTGTTGAAAAATATCCTGTTATGACAAGGGGAATTAAAATTACCAAAAATATAAACACCAGAAGTTTTGTCTTAATACTCTTCATATTATTAACCTGGTTACCCAAACTGTGCAAAACTGTGCAGTTTGGGCAGCTAGGGTATTTGTAGTCCGCCCTTCAGACTTTCCCAGCCCCAGCAGGCGGTTTTTGGGAAAGCCATAGCCCCTGCCCCAAGAAGCAGGGACTCACGCCTTTATGGGTCTCCCCACTTGCCCTGAATTAACAGCTTTTTTAGGGCAGAGAAGTCTCTTGGCACCTTCTCAGGGGAGAGTGGAGTTACCACCGCTGCCTTGAGAACTTGCCAGAAATCATAGGTACTAAAACTTGTTCCATCCAGAGGTTTTAGCACCCTTCCTGGCTCACTCTCAAGGCTTTGTAAAATTTCTATTGCTTTATTTATCTCTTTTAAGTGTTTTTTCTTCAACTGCTTGTTCCTGACTGTTTTCTTTACATGCTCTTTTAATTCTTCTAATTCATCTATAGTTAGTGCGTTAAGAAACTTTATATAATTGTCTGGTATCTTTTCTTCTCTGCCTAATCCTCTTCTTGCTATTACGTAAGCTGCTGCTATGTCTTTTGTTATCATGTACTGCGGCGCATATTTTAACATGCCTATTATTGAGGTGTAAGAAGGATTGACTTCTATTACTTCTATCCCTTCCTTTTTTGCTAAAATTTTTATCTTTTTTAAAAGGGATTTGTAGCTAAAGTTATGTCTTATTCTCCTTGACTTTTTGCCTGAAAAGTCTCCTTTTTCTCCTTTGTTTTTTATGTCTAATTTTTCAATTACTATTGCTTTTCTTTTTTCTTTTGCTATCTTTACTATCTCATGAACATACTGCCATCTGAAATACTCTCTTTTATCTGAATTGCCGCTTGCAAGTTCCGGCATCGGTATACTGCTATAGCTTATTAGATTTCCTTTTTCATCTACCTCTGCCCATGATATGTTGTCCGGATATGCGTTCACATCTATTCCTATGATTCCTTTTTCTTTTGTTATTTTTATTTCTGGATATTGTTCTTCAATGGCAAAATAGGCGCATATGCTGCCATTTTTGAGTTTTAGTTCTACAGAGTATGGTATGTTTGATTGGGCAATTTCCTGCAGGAGTTCTTTTCTTTTTTTATTCTTTTTGTAGCCTGCTTCTATTTTGGCGTATACATATTTTCTTTCCCCTACATTTATCCTTAAGAAAGTGCCGTTTTTTCTTACTTCTATTCTTGTGTTGAGATTTCCTTTTTTGCTTTTATCCCCTCTTGAATAGAGATTTCCTTTTCTTTTCTCCTGCCACCTAATTTTTAATTTTTTATATGCTTTACCATTTAAATGATGTTTTTGAAGTTTTCTAAACAGTTTTTTCCCGCCAAAAATGACTTTTCTTGGACTTTTACCTAGTTCTTTCGCAGATTCCAGTGTACTCCTTGCTTTCATTATTGCATCATCTACATATCTTGAGTTTAAATTGAATACCTGGGGTAACTTTCTTTTTAAATCTGCTCTTTTTTCTCCTTCTAAAAGTCTGTTATATGCAAATCTCATGCAGGATGACCATCTTCTCATTAAGTCTAATACTATTTGTTTGGCTTGTTGGTTTAGAAAAATAAGTTTAGCCTGTATCACTATCATGTTTTTTGCCCCTTTGCCCGTAAATTCTTGCTGCGAAAGATGTTACTATTGCTATTAAGTCTTCTGCTAGCTCTTTATTTGTATCTTCTTCGTTTTCTTTCCCGTTTAAAACTATAAGCTCTACCCCAAAGCTTTCCATGAAAAATTTGAGATATTCAAAGCCAAATCTCGCTAGTCTATCAGGATATTCTATTACAACTTTTTCAACTTCTCCTCTTTTTATCTTGTTCAAAAGCTTTAATAAGCCTCTTCTATTTTCATTTACCCCACTTGCTATCTCATGTATGACTTCATACTGCCATCCTTTGGAATTAGCGTATTCTTCAAGCCTTCTAATTTGATTCTTAAGATATTCTTCTTGTTTCTTTGTGGACACTCTTGCATACAAAACTACTTTAGGTTTTGGTTTTTCTTCAACCATGCCCAGCAGCTTCTCTATATCTTCTTTTTTATACCTTCTGATGCCTTTTGGAGTTCTCACAGGTGTTATTAATCCTTCCTTTTCCCAGTTTATAAGTGTTCTTCGACTAATTGAGTACATTTCCTTTACTTTTTGCATGCTTAGTAACATTTATTATCACCCAATTAAAATTATACCACTTTGCATGACTATCTTCAACTGTTACCTACCTCCTACTACACAGAAATAGAATGATATTGATTCCCCTTTGTCTCCAAAATAACTTGTTCTAGCGCTTCCACTATCCCCTGGTTGTACTTTTCCTGGCTTAGTTTTTAGTTCAAAAATCGCTTCTTGCATGCTTTTGAGTCTATTTTCATTATAAGGTCGTTTTGTAGTCATAGCGTCAAAAGAATCGCAAATTCCAATTATTTGAGCGCTTAAAGGAATAATACTTACTCCAAACGGATAACCAGACCCATCCAACCTTTCATGATGATAAAGTACCCCTGGAATTAACTCTTTTAATGAAGGAAAAATCTTTAACATCTCTGCACCGTAACCCGGATGAATTTTTACAAATTCATATTCTATGTCTGTAAGTTTCTCTGGTTTATCAAGAATGGACACTGGTACTAAAAATTTACCTATATCGTGCAACAACCCCCCTTTGCAATTATAAATTTGTTCCTCAGGCGGTAGCCCTAACTGCTTTGAAACCAAATATGTAAGTTTTGCAACCCTTATACTGTGCAAATAAGTTGTATAATGGTAGTGTTTTAAACTTGTCATCAAATGTTTCCTTAAATAGTGTTCGCTGTAAGTATAAACTTCCACCTGTTTCCCTTCTTTTCGACATAATTTGACAAAGAAATTATACCATTTATTTCTCATATTGTCAATTTTAAAAAACTTTCAAAAAAAAACTTTTTTCAAATTAAATTTTTTTGTATATTTAGCACAAATGTTAACAAAAAGTCAATATAAATTTGCAAACAGTTTGTTAGCTGTAACTTTCATCGATGCAAATTTGTCATAAAAAAGTTTTAATTTTTTAATAGATATGGTATAATTATTGTATACCTGTTAAAGGGGTTTAATAAGTGCAAAAATCAAAATCCATACGCCCTGTTTTATTGTTTTAAAATGTCTGTTATATAATAAAATAAGATATTGTATACTGTACTATATCAGGTACATTTTACACTGATTGGTGATTTTTTAGCATCATTTGAATAAGGAGGGAGTAATAAAATGGCTAAGGTAATGAAGACCATGGACGGTAACACAGCTGCTGCCCATGTAGCTTATGCTTTTACGGAAGTAGCAGCAATTTACCCCATAACTCCATCGTCTCCAATGGCCGAACTTATAGACCAATGGAGTGCTCATGGAAGAAAGAACATATTTGGTCAACCAGTAAAAGTCATTGAAATGCAATCAGAAGCAGGTGCTGCAGGTGCTGTTCACGGATCACTGGCAGCAGGAGCCCTAACAACGACATTTACTGCATCACAAGGACTTCTTTTAATGATTCCCAACATGTACAAAATTGCAGGAGAACTTTTGCCTGGAGTATTCCATGTAAGTGCACGTGCCGTTGCAACACATGCTCTTTCAATTTTCGGTGACCATTCTGACGTTATGGCATGCCGTCAGACAGGTTTTGCTATGCTTGCTTCTGGCAGTGTACAGGAAGTAATGGATTTAGCAAGCGTCGCACACCTTTCTGCAATTAAAGGAAGAGTACCCTTCTTGCACTTCTTTGACGGATTTAGAACATCTCACGAAGTGCAAAAAATTGAAGTTTTAGATTATGAAGATTTAAAGAAGCTTGTAGATTATGATGCCTTAAAAGCTTTCAGAGAAAGGGCATTAAATCCAGAACGTCCTGTGATAAGAGGTACAGCTCAAAATCCTGATATATTCTTCCAAGGGAGAGAAGCCGCCAATAGGTTCTACAACGCATTACCTGAGGTTGTAGAATATTATATGAATGAAATAAGCAAATTGACAGGCAGAGAATATAAGTTATTCAACTACTACGGAGCACCAGATGCAGAAAGAATAATAATTGCAATGGGTTCTGTAACAGAAACTATTGAAGAAACAGTAGATTACTTGATGAAAAAAGGAGAAAAAGTAGGTGTCGTAAAAGTACATCTTTATAGGCCTTTCTCTATAAAACATTTCTTAGATGTAATACCAAAGACTGTTAAGAAGATAGCTGTACTCGATAGAACAAAAGAACCAGGTTCAATTGGTGAACCTTTGTATGAAGATGTAAAAACAGCTTTCTTTGACAGCGAATTGCGTCCAGTAATTGTTGGTGGTCGTTATGGTCTTGGTTCAAAAGATACTACACCTGCACAAATCATTGCTGTATTTGACAACCTCAAAGCTGATGAACCAAAAGACCACTTCACAATAGGAATAATTGATGACGTGACCTTTACATCACTTCCTGTAGGAGAAGAAGTCGATACAACACCAGAAGGGACAACCAGCTGCAAATTCTGGGGATTTGGTTCTGATGGTACAGTTGGTGCAAATAAGAGCGCTATAAAGATCATAGGTGACAACACAGATTTATACGTGCAAGCATATTTCTCTTATGACTCAAAGAAATCAGGCGGTGTAACAGTATCTCATTTAAGATTTGGCAAAAAGCTAATAAGGTCAACATATTTGATAAACAAAGCAGACTTTATCGCTTGTCATAAGCAATCTTATGTTTACAATTATGACATATTGGCAGGATTAAAAGATGGCGGTACTTTCCTTCTAAACTGCAATTGGAAAGTTGAAGAATTAGACAAAAAATTGCCTGCTTCAATTAAAAGATATTTAGCTAAACATAACATTAACTTCTACATCATCAACGCTGTAGACATCGCAAAAGAAATAGGGTTAGGCGGAAGAATTAACATGATAATGCAATCCGCTTTCTTCAAGCTTACAAACATAATACCAATTGAAGAGGCAGTAAAACACTTAAAAGAAGCTATCGTAAAAGAATACGGACATAAAGGCGAAAAGATAGTACAGATGAACTACGAAGCTGTAGATAGAGGTATAAATTCTTTAGTCAAAGTAGAAGTACCTGCTTCTTGGGCAGACGCTGAAGATGAGCCAAAAGAAGAAAGACAAGCACCTGATTTTGTTAAAAATGTTGCCGATGTAATGAATAGATTGGAAGGAGACAAGCTTCCTGTAAGTGCCTTCCTCGGGAGAGAAGATGGTACCTTCCCACCAGGTACTGCAGCTTATGAAAAACGCGGAATTGCTGTTGACGTACCTGAGTGGCAAATAGATAATTGTATACAGTGTAATCAATGTGCCTTTGTATGTCCACATGCTGCAATAAGACCCTTTTTGCTCACAGAAGAGGAAGTCAAGAACGCACCAGAAGGATTTAAAGTTAAAAAGGCTATTGGAAAAGGCTTTGAAGGATTGTACTACAGAATTCAAGTCAGTGTCCTTGACTGTACAGGTTGCGGCGTTTGCGTAAATGAGTGTCCTGCAAAAGAAAAAGCACTTGTAATGAAGCCTTTAGAAATACAAATGGAAGAAGCAAAGAACTGGGAATACGCAATGACTTTATCACCAAAAGAAAACCCAATGAACAAAGAAACAGTAAAAGGAAGCCAGTTCGAAAGGCCACTGCTTGAATTCTCTGGCGCTTGCGCAGGATGTGGTGAGACGCCTTATGCTAAACTGGTAACCCAACTGTTCGGCGATAGAATGATGATTGCAAACGCTACAGGTTGTTCCTCAATTTGGGGAGCTAGTGCACCATCCACACCTTACTGCACAAACCATGAAGGAAAAGGACCTGCATGGGCGAACTCCCTTTTTGAAGACAACGCAGAATTTGGTCTTGGCATGGCATTAGCTGTAAAACAACAAAGAGCAAAATTAGCTGATATAGTAAAAGAACTGTTGGAGCTTAACATCACAGCAGAGCTAAAAGAAGCATTGCAATTCTGGCTTGACAACATGATGGACGGCAAAAAATCAAAAGAAGCCACAATTAAACTGTTACCAATACTTCAAAACTACAAAGCAGAAGACGCAAAAGTAAAAGAGCTTATTAATAAAGTACTTGAAAGAAAAGATTACCTCATCAAGAAGTCTCAATGGATATTTGGTGGCGACGGTTGGGCATACGATATAGGTTATGGCGGATTAGATCATGTACTTGCTTCGGGAGAAGATATAAACGTCTTGGTATTCGATACAGAAGTTTATTCAAATACAGGTGGACAATCTTCAAAGGCAACACCAGTAGGTGCAGTAGCACAATTTGCAGCAGCAGGTAAACCAATTGGCAAGAAAGACCTAGGAAGGATGGCAATGACATACGGATATGTATATGTAGCACAAGTTGCAATGGGAGCAAGCCAAACTCAATTAGTGAAGGCATTAGTAGAAGCTGAAAGCTATCCAGGGCCATCTCTCATCATTGCCTATGCTCCATGTATTGCTCACGGCATAAAACAAGGTATGAGCTGCAGCCAATTAGAAGAAAAGAAAGCTGTAGAAGCAGGATATTGGGTTCTCTATAGATACAATCCGCTTCTCAAGAAAGAAGGAAAGAATCCATTCATCCTTGATTCTAAGCCACCAAAACTATCAGTACAAGACTTCTTAAAAGGAGAAGTAAGATTCTCAGCATTAGAAAAGACCTTCCCAGAAAGAGCACAAAAACTCTTTGAAGAAGCTGAAAAACAAGCTCAAGAAAGGTACAAAATCTACGAAAAATTAGCAAAAGATGAATAAAAAATGGAGGGAACATTCCCTCCATTTTTTATCTCTTCAAAAGGCATGTGTGTAAAATTTTAGTAGAAAAAATAATATAGCTAACTTTATGCAGAAAGCGCGCAACCTACAAGTTTGTAATACACACTGCAAATGTCTGTAACCATTAATATTAATTCTAATGTGGTATAATATATACGAGTGTTTGTCACTTTGTAAATATATCATATGTAAAATTATATGCACTAATATAGCATTCCATTTATTTTTTGTTATTCTTGCTCATTTAAAATTTTTGTAGACAAACTTAGTGACAATGAAGATGCCATGACAAACCTCTTAACTGAGGATGTTTCAGAAAATGAGATAAAATCTGCTTTGTATACAGGTATTGCATACCTTGTAGGACTCGTATTCCCAGTTTTGCTTTACTTTATAATCACCTCATCATCTTTAGTAGCTCTTGCATTTTCTGTAGTATTTGCAGCGATAGCCCTCTCTATAGTCGGAATCGTAGTATCTGTCGCGTCAGAAAGTCTGTCTATAAAAGGAAAGGTTTTAGAAATGGTAGCAACAGGCCTTGGAGCAGCAACGCTATCCTACCTCTTTGGAACATTAGTGCAAAAAGTATTTGGAATAACCGCCTAAATTTCAGACAAAAGGGACGGTTCCTCTCATCCGAAAAATCAGACAAAAGGAACCATCTCTCCTTCTTTACTTACCTATTGTCTGATTATAATTTTCTATAGCCTTGTTTATGCTCTGTACAGCCTCATCTAAAGCCTGTTTTGGAGTTGCTTGATTTTGTAAAACTTTCTCTATTGCCTTTTCCACTGTCTGCCTCGCTTCGGGAAATACTCCTATTAATGCTCCTTGTGTAGCTCTATTTATAGGTGTCGTATGAAGTTGTTCTATAGCAGTCTTAAATTGTGGATATTTTTCAAGATGTGCCTTCATCTCTAGCATATCATAAACTGTTTTGGTCACAGGGAAATATCCCGTATTCTGATGCCAGAAAAGCTGTTGCTCAGGTGATACCATGTATTTGATAAACTCCCATGCTGCTTTTTGATATTCTTCAGACCTAGTGTTCAAAATCCACAGAGAAGCTCCTCCAATTATAACTCCCCCGTCTTTGCTGTTATTTAACGCAGGCAAGAAACCAGTACCTACCTCGAATCTATTCCCAACACCATCCAATACTTGCTTTAAACTTGCAGTTGAAGCTATAAACATGGCAGTACGACCTGCTGTAAAAGCATTCAAAGTATCATCGTAATTCCTCCCAAAGTTTCCCGCCAACCCTTCGTCCACTAACTTCTTCCACCAATTAACTATATTACGCCCTGCTTCATCATTGAAAACAACGGTTGTAGCTCTTGCATCTCTTCCATTTCCATTATTAGCATAAAGTGCTCCTTGTTTAGCCATAAACTGCTCAAAGAACCAACCATATATCGCCATAGAATACCCGTACTGCGTAACTTTCCCAGAAGCATCTTTTTTGATAAGCTTTTTACTGTACTGCTCTATTTCATCAAAGTTTTTAGGAGGTACATTAGGGTCAAGCCCTGCTTCTTTAAAAGCCGTCTTATTGTAATACAATATAGGAGTTGAAGAATTAAAAGGCATTGAATAAAGTTTGTTGTCTACTGTATAATAAGCCAATAGATTAGGTTCTAATTGAGAGGTATCGTAATTTTCCTCATCAATAAATTTTTGAACAGGTACAGCCCAACCGCTGTCTACCATAAATCTTGTTCCAATATCATAAACCTGAACAATATCAGGACCAGACTTTGACTGCTCTGCGGTTCTTAATTTATTTAATTCTTCATCATAATTTCCTTGAAATTGAGCTATTACTTTGATATTTGGATGCGTCTTGTTAAAATTCTCCACCATTTTGTTAAGCGCTGCCCCTAAATTTCCTCCCATAGCATGCCAAAAAGTAATTTCTATTATTTTATTCTGCGATGAATTGGAACTAGAGGATTGCGAAGTAGAAGCAGTAGCACTTCCTCCCTGCCCTTGAGAACATCCTACCGCCGCAATTAACAACGTCAAAACTACTACTAAACTGAGAAATCTTTTAAAATTCATATAAATGTGCCCTCCTTATGGTTATAATTTATATTTTTACCCTTTCAAGGCTCCGGCACCAAGTCCTTCAATCAGCTGTTTTTGCCCTACAATAAAAGCTACGAGGGACGGTATTATTATCATCACAACTCCTGCCATTATAAGACCAAAAGACTGCGACTCCGCCATCTGCAGCATACTTATACCTATTTGCACCGTCCTCATCTCGTCACTATTTGTAACAAGCAAAGGCCACATGTATTGATTCCACGTCATGAGAAAACTGTAAATCGCTAAAGACCCTATTGCCGGCCTTGAAAGAGGCAAAAGCACTTTTATAAAAAATTGAAATTTAGAAGCTCCATCCATAGCAGCCGCTTCATAATAGTCTTTAGGAATTGTTAAGAAAAACTGTCTCATCAAAAATATCCCTAAAGCAGTGCTTAAATTAGGCACTATTAAAGCCTGATACGTATCAAGCCAATTTAAAGACCTTATCGTCAGATAGTTCGCAATAATCGTAGCTTCTCCTGGAATCATCATTGTTGAAAGAAATATCAAGAATATTACATTTTTCCCTTTGAAATTGTAGTAAGTAAAAGCATAAGCCGCTAGGGTTAAACAGAAGAGTCCATATCACTGCGGCTGAAGCTGAAGATATCGAGATGGGTAGTGCGTAAAAGGTCCTAAAAATACTCTTCCCTCTTATATTTAAGTTAGCAAATATGGCAAGAACCAATGAAATGACTATCGAAAAAGGTACCGTCAGTAATACAAACTTGAAAGTTACGTAAAGGCTGTTTAAAAAATCTGAAGATGTCAACAGGTCGAAATAATTCTTAAGACCTATAAATTTGCTTAACCCTCCTTGGGGATCTGTTATAAAAAGGCTTATATAAATGGTCTTAAAGAAAGGATAAAAAGTAAAGGCAATAAATAATAGAAGCAGCTGGCAAAAGATATAAGAAAGGCTCAATTTCCGTCTTAAAATTTTTTAAAAACAACCAAAAAGTTCCTATTTTTACCTTATAACTTGCTTTTGAAGTTATAGTCTCAATCCTATACATCCCAAATTACCTCCAAAACTCAAAGTTTTACATTCCATAATTCAGGATTCCCTGTAGATACCGCAATAGCACCACTTGCGAGTGCCCTTATCATTTGTTCCTTGTTTTGCAAAAGTCCTCCTGTAATTATGGGTAAATTTGTCTCTGTCTTAAATTTTTCAATCATTTCGGGAATCACTGCAGGCATCAATTCCACAAAATCAGGCTGTACTTCTTTTGTAATTTCTAACGCATTTCTAAATGCATCAGAATCAACTAAAAAGCACCTCTGAATAGTTATCAAATTTAGCTTTTTAGCAATTTTAATTAAATTGGCTTTTGTAGTAATTATTCCATCAGGCTTCACATAATGAGCTATAAATTGCAAACCCTCCTGGTCAAAGCTTATACCGCCTATTTTTTCAATGTGTACAAATACCATGAAGTCATTTTCTCTGTAAAAATCCACAAACCTCTTCACTACTCCGATATTACCTGTGAGCAGAAAAATTCCACTCAATGGCTTTTTTAAAGCCTTCTCAAGATGCTTTTCCTCCTTTACAGCTGCAACCAATTTGTATTTCTTTAGCCTTTCTATAAATGCCTCTTTTTCCATCATTTTCCCCTCACAAAAAGAAGAGAAACCCTTAAAAGACCAATAGAATTAGAATATCTATTAGTCCATTTTCGATATCCTTATGCTGCTGATTAAATTTTTCAACTAGTTCCTGAACAGAAGGGGCCCCCATGTTTTCTGAAAATACGTGCCAGTACTCGATTTTTACTTTTTCAGAAGGTGTACTACTAGCATTTTCTGTCTGGGTAGTCTCCGTAGGCTTACTCGTAGGATTTATATTGCCATTACTCCCACAACCCGTTACCGTTGTCGCAAGCAGTACTATCATCAACATTCCTACAACAACTGTTCTTTTAATATTCCTCATTTTTTCTTTCCCTCCTCCTTTAAGTTTTAAAAGATTAAAATTTAAATTAATCACTTCAACACTTTCTTTCCCCCCCTTATGAGACATTTAGTAGTTTTTTATTTTGCTAGATTGTTTATTTTAGAAACAGCTTCTTTTAAACCCTTTTCTGCACTAACTTTCCCAGACAATATCGCATTGGTAGTATCAATTCTTACCTTCTCTACCTCTAAACTATTTCCCCCCGTAAAACTAGGCCAAGGTACCACGTCTGGTAACACTTCAATTGCAGCCTTCACCAAAGGATTCTCCTTTATAAAAGAATCAAGAAAATTTTTATCTTCTAACATTTCTTTTCTATGCGGTAAATATCCTGTCCCCTTTACCCATTTCATTAAAGCTTCAGGCGCGTTTAAAAATTTTATAAATTCCCATGCTGCTTTTCGTTCTTCGGGGCGTGTTGCAAAGATAGAAAGTGTATTTCCACCTGCTGGAACTTTTCGGGGTTTACCTTTAAACTCAGGAAAGGGAGCTGTTTTTATTTCAAAATTAGCACTATCACGAAAATATTTTTGTAAGCCTATAGTTTGCACAATCATCGCTAATTTTCCACTCAAAAAAGCCTGTTGTCCTTCTTTTTGAGTGGCATGCAATAATAATCCATCCTTAGCCATATCCTGAAGAAATTGATATACTTCTATTGCTTCTGGAGTATCAAACGCAGCTATGCTAACATTCCCCCTTTTTTATATATTTGGCCTCCATTTGAAAGAACCATCGCGTCAATAGCCCAATTAGCCACGTCTTCTACAAAAATGCCGTAATTACCCGTTTTTTGCTTAATAAGACTTGCATATTCTTTTACTTCGTTCCATGTTTTAGGAGGATTGGATGGATCTAGCCCTACTTCTTTAAACATGTCAGAATTATAGTACAGGACAGGTACACTAACCGAATAAGGACTATTTTATCTCCTATTTTCCCTAAGTCTAAAATTTCATCACTAAAACCATCTAGGAAGTTTTGATATTCAGGGTCAAAATTTTTTACATCATTTAATGGAAAATAAGGAAAGTTATTGGATACGTAATTTAAATAATTATATCCTACCTGAGCTACTGCTGGAGGATTGTCTGCAGCTAAAGCTGCCTAAAGATTTTGCATTAATCCTGTATAAGAATTGGGATTAAACTTATCAGTTACTTTAATCTTTGAATGAGTTTTATTAAATTCTTCTACTAATTCCCTTACAGTAGGACCTCCAAAGTTTTCTGTATTGACATGCCAATATTCTATTGTAACAGGAACTTCACTCTGAGCATATTGAACAGGCTTTGTAGAATGCTCTTGATTTTTACTTACACCACAACTTGTAATAATGCTTACTAATAAAGCAGCTGTTAATAAAAACAGAATTGAAAATTTAAACAAATTCTTTTTCATTTGTATTTATAACCTCCCTCGCAATTTTCCTCAAAAACTCTACATCTTTTAAAGTTCGCTCTAAAGAAACATTATAATATTCTAATACTAACACTGGATTCGAAGAAGTGTTATTCAAAGATTTCCATATCTCAAAAAATTCAATTGCCCCTTTTCCAATGGCTCTATGTTCATCACTCTGTCCCTTATTATCGTGAATATGCAAAGCTTCTAATTTGTATCCTAATCGAGATATCACCCCAGGAATATTCCATCGATTTATATAGGCATGTCCTACGTCTAAAAGAGCTCCTATATTGTCTATTTCGTAAATCACTTCTACAAATTCTTTTTCATCAAAAAGCTGCGAAGGGCCAAATCCTACATTTTCAATTAACATCTTTACACCTACACGATTAGCTAAATTAGATAATTCATATAAGGTGTCTTTTACTCGTTTTTGTACCTCTTTTTTGTTAAATATATGGGCACTGTAATTATGAGTGTGAAAAACTATATAATGACATCCTATTTCTGAACTTTTTTCTATGACATTTTTATAAATATCAGTGGTTAATTTACGTATTACAGGATAACTAGAAGCCAAATTTAAATCGAAACTACAAGGGTAATTTTTAAAAATGTCTTTTACAACTTTAAAACCCTTGTCTAAATCATCCCATTCAGGTCCTTCCGCAAATATCTCTATGCCTACCCCGTTTGATACCAACGTTTCCATCTCCCCAATCTTATTTAACACTAATGTGCTTACAAAAATCTTATTGCTATCAATCATTTTTCATCCTCCAAAATTAAAGTTTTATGCTTGTTTTAAAATTTCTAGTCATCTAAAATCAATCTAAGCATTAATATCACTTTCCCCTCACAAAAAAGGAGAGAAACCTTTAAAAAACCAATAGCCTTCATCTATTAGTCCATTTAAAGGTTTCTCTCCAATCTCTAACAAAAGGGTTATCTACTTGTCGATTTAATTATAAAACTTCTATGTTATATGAATATTAAGTTTATGTTAAATCCACGTTAAAGCTAAATTCAAACACCACCTCTATCACTCCATTCTGTCAAAAAGTGTTGATATTTCCCATAATATCTTGTACAATGAAAATAAAGAACAAATTTTAACCTTTTCCCGAGGAGGGAGAAAAAATGTTTAAATTCAACCTTAAAAATTTCCTCTGGGCAATAGCAGGGCTTGTACTTCTCGTAGCAGCTATATTTTTTATAGTCAACTGGCTTGTAAATTCAAAAAATAACACCTCTAGTGAAAGTGCATAAGCCTATAAATAAAAAGACCCAGCTTAAAAAGCAGGGTCTTTTGCTTTATTTTTCCAGTATTTTTATCAGGAGGTTAATACTTGCCTCTACGTCCTTCTTATCCACCATCTCTGAAACGCTGTGAACATACCTTGTGGGAATAGAAATCACTCCAGAGGGTACTCCCCCTCTTGAAAGGTGAATTGCTCCCGCATCAGTACCACCAAATTCCAGTATTTCTAATTGATACGGAATATTATTCTCTTTCGCCACTTCAATCATCATATCTCTCACAAAAGGGCTTACAATTATCGATCTGTCCATCACCTTTATTGCTGCACCTTTACCGAGAGCCATCGCCATTTTCTTCGCTTTAGGAATATCTCCCGTTGCAGTCACATCCACAGCAATAGCAAAATCAGGATTAATACTGTAAGCGGCTGTAGTAGCACCTCTTAAGCCTACCTCTTCTTGCACTGTGAAAACAAAATACAGCTCATTTTCTGTCTTCACGTTTTTTAGCGCCTCAATCGCTACATAACAACCTATCCTGTCATCAAAAGCTTTGGAGACTAACCTATCTCCAGCTTCTACAAACTCTCCTACGAAGCTTCCACTCTCCCCTATTTTGACAAGCTCTTCTGCTTCTTTTTTATCTTTTGCACCTATGTCTATGTAAAGCTTCTCCAGTTTAAAATCCTTTTTATCCTCCAAATGTTCTACTCCAATCACTCCTACTGTACCATTTTTAAACTTAACTCTTCTTCCTACAAGGTGCTCTACATAAACGCCACCTATCGTTGTGAACCTCAAGAAGCCTTCCTCTTCAATATGCGTAACCATAATGCCTATTTCATCAGCATGAGCAGCCACCATTATCTTTTTCCCTTTTCCCTTTTTCACACATATCATGTTTCCCATCGCATCATGAGTAATTTCATCGCAAAAACCTTTGACTTCCTCTCTTATAATCTCAAAAACCTTCTCCTCACTTCCCGAAGGTCCAAAAGCCTGTGTTAGCTTTTTTATAAGTTCCACATTCACACTCATTTCAATACCTCCTCAATATTTTTAATCACTAAGTCCACAAGCTTAACTGTATTTTCAAAGTCACTCAGCTTAGCTACAGAATTGAAGGAATGAATATACCTGCAAGGTACAGATATAGCTACCGTCTTTATTCCTCCCTTTGTAAGGTGAATTTTCCCTGCGTCATTACCACCGCTAGCTATTCTTCTAAACTGATAGGGTATCTTATTCTTTTCTGCTATCTTGACGATTTTATCGATAATCTTTCTATCATACAAAGTAGTTCTATCCATAAGTGAAATCGCTGGTCCTTTTCCTAGTTCTGTAGAAACCAAATGAGGTTCTGAATCCACAACATCTGCAGCGACAGTGCCTTCTACCACTATTGCAAAATCAGGATCTACATTGTAAGCTGCTACACCTGCGCCTCTTAAACCAACTTCTTCTTGAACTGTAAAAGCTGCACAAACAGGATACTCATATGTATTCTTCAGAATTTCTATCAGCACGTTACAACCTATCCTATCGTCTAAAGCCTTTGCCTTAACGTATCCATCCCCCAAAAGTTCAAAATTTGATTCAAAGTAGACATAGTCACTGGGTGAAACGTGCTTTAAAGCTTCTTCTTTAGATGCTGCTCCAATGTCTATATAGAGTTCATCAAAGTCAAGAGGTTTTTCCTGCTCTCCTTTTTTCTGAAGATGTATAGGTTTTGCACCTATTACCCCGTTTATCTTCTTCTCCCCTACCTTTACTGCTTTGGCTACCAGAATACGGTTGTCAACTCCGCCCACAGGAGAAAAACTCAATGTCCCGTCTTCATTTACAGACTTCACCATTAAAGCAACTTCATCCATGTGAGCAGCCAGCATCACCTTTGGCTTTTCCTTTTTCCCTTTTTTGCAGGCTATTAAATTTCCAATTCTGTCTACATAAAGCTCATCCACATAAGGTTTTACTATTTCTCTTATTTTCTCTCTTACCTCTTTTTCATCTCCAGAAGCACCTAAAAGCTCAGTTAACTCCTTTAATAACATAAATGTCCCTCCAATTCCTCAGGCAGATTGGCAATATAGTGTGCCAGCAGTCTGCCGCTTTCTATTATGTCTTTCATATTAGCAGTTTCCACAGAAGTATGCATGTACTTCAAAGGTATTGACACAAGCCCTGTAGGAACTCCTTTTTTTGACACCTGGATTGCCCATGCATCAGTGCCTGAATGCCCAGGAAGCGGCTCTATCTGATAATTTATATTGTATTTTTTAGCTATATCTACAAGCCCTTTATATACAGCAGGATGAATATTAGGCCCCTTCCCAATCGCAGGCCCTTTCCCTACCTCTATGTCTCGGCTAACTCCCCTCGCTTTCGCATGAGTCACATCAATCGCTATAGCTATATCAGGTTCAATATTGTAAGAAGAAGTCGTAGCTCCTCTTACTCCCACCTCTTCCTGAAGAGTGGCTACAGCATATACGTCGTGATAATGGTACACCTTCTTGAGCTCCTCAAGGCATACTGCCATCACCACAACCCCTGCTCTATCGTCCAAAGCTTTTCCCGAAACATTCTCATTCAAAAGCTCTTTAAACTCCCTTTTTACGGTTATTATATCTCCAATACTTACAAGTTTTTCTACCTCCTCCTTTTGAAGTCCAACATCCACATACATATCATCTATTTTTATAGCTTTTTCCATGTCCTCAGAAGACAAAAGATGTGGTGGCTTACTTCCTATAACTCCCAACAAATCCTTTTTACCGTGAACTATAACTTCTTGGGAAGGAAGAGTCCTCTGATCAACCCCTCCTACTGTTGTAAATTTTATAAATCCTTTCTCATCAATATCTTTCACCATAAGGCCTATTTCATCTAAATGAGCTGCTAACATCACCTTGTACTTGCCTTTTGTGCCCTTCTTTTTAAAAATAAGATTGCCAAAATTGTCTTCTTTAACTTCATCTGAAATTGGCTCAAATTCTTTTTTTAAGAGGTCATAAATTCCTCTCTCATGCCCAGAAACCCCGTAGCTTTCACTAAGCTTTTTTAATAAATCCTTATAATCCATTTTCTACCCCTTCCCGTATAGTTTTATTAAACCACCTTCAAATTTTAATGATTAACCTCTACAAGTTTATTATTTCTACATAGATCTTTAAATTCCTTCTTATTTTTTCTAGCTTAAAAATTGTTTTAATAATTTTTTAAAACTCATTGACAAAAAAGTTTTATAGTGTTATATAATTATATAACAGTATAAAACTTCGGGAGGTCGTCTTATGAATCAAAATTTAATTGAAACTATTGTATTTTTAGTGGCTTTTGTAGCTTTAGTAACCGGTTTTATTTTCCTATTCTCAAGCAAAACTTCAAATTTGCCCATTGTAAAAACTTTTAAAGAAAGTGCCACTATAAGAGTAACTGCATCAGGAGTTAGCATCTTATTAGCTTGGATTTCTCCATGGATTTCTTTAAAAGTATCGCTTTTTATTTTATCTTTTGTACTTTTAATAAGTATCTTCCCTATAAGAAAAGGGCTATCTTCTTCACTTTCAATTGTTTTACTCGTATTATTTATAATGGTAATTACCGTACCAATTTTAGGAATGGGTTTATTTTTTACTAATGTTAAGACAAAAACTATAAAAGACAATGGCACAAAAATTGATATTCCAGGTATTCATATTAATATTCCCCCAATAACTATCCCGAATAGTTCTAATTATGACTTACGCCCTCATGAAAATTTTCTGCCGGATAAATCAATTTCAGTAAAAGACATAGATAGCATATCTATTAAAGTCTCCTCAGAAATTGAGTTGGAACTTGTTGAAGGCGATACTTTGTCTTATCCTTCTCGATTAATAGAAACCGGAGATAATAAAGTTTTACATTTAGAAGAATTTTCTCCTATAAAAAATTCTACTTATGTTATAAAATTAGGTACATCACTTGCAAAAAACCTTGATATTGATTGTACATCAGTCAAGATAATTGGTAGTGGAAACATTAAAGACATTCATATAAACTCTGTTGGAACTACAATAAATGCTGATATCGTATCAGAAAATAACATTTATATAAACACCGTTGGTTTTGACTTGAATGGCAAATTAAAAGGTAAAAACTTAAATCTCAATACTACAGGGAGTAACATAAAAGGAGAATTAGATTTTGATAAAATCATATTAGACGCCACTGGTGTAAATATTAATATAAAATCAAAATTTAATAATTTTAATATAAATGCCACTTCTTTAAATGGAACACTTGAAATTTTAAATACTCCTGATGAAACTGGTGAATTTTATATAGATGCAACAGGCGGTTCTTTAAAAATTATAAACAAAAGCAAAGCTCCTATCGACATAAAAAATTCAGGCATTATAAAATTAATCAGAGAGTGATGGTGCAAAATGCTAAGAAAAGTAGATAAACACAGTGGAGTGCCTGCATATTTACAAATAGTAAACATGATAAAATCAGAAATTTTATTAGGTAACCTTCAAAAAGGCAGTCAACTTCCATCTATCAGAGATTTACAGGTGATATTTGACGTAAATATAAATACAGTTATAAAAGCTTTAGAAAAATTAAAAAACGAAGGATATATAGAGTCAGAGCAAGGCATAGGATATTTTATAAAGAAAGACATTGATGTAGAAGAAGGTATAATAAAAATTATAAGAGAATGTGTCACAAAATTGAAAAACAGTCGTATAGACTATT
This sequence comes from Thermoanaerobacter kivui, assembly GCF_000763575.1. Lineage (NCBI taxonomy): Bacteria > Bacillati > Bacillota > Clostridia > Thermoanaerobacterales > Thermoanaerobacteraceae > Thermoanaerobacter > Thermoanaerobacter kivui. The sequence goes on along the minus strand of NZ_CP009170.1, from coordinate 414,241 downwards.
ATACTTCTATGTTAATTTTTGAGGAGGTCTGGAAAAATGAATGAAGTGATAAATAAAATGGATATTTATATACAGAAAGAATTAAAGGAGAAAACTGTAAGAATACTTTTTCTTACTTTTCTACTATTCATACCAGTAATATTAATCAAAACAATTGCACTTTTGTTTTTATCTGCCACTTTTATAGTGTATGATATAAGGCATCAAAATGCAGAACTTTTATACTTCCTACCTTTTTCTAAAAAAGAATTGTTCCTTTACAATCTCATTTTTTTAAGCCTCGTTGTGATTGTGACCTCTGCTATTGAAGGAATATTTTTAGAAGGCCCTTTTATAAATAAATTTGAGCCTATTTTGAGAAGTTTAATACTTTTACTTGCAATATTTGGACTTCAAATGACTTTTTCAGGCTTTGAGATGGATGGATTAGGTTGGAGCGCTTTTATAGTTTTCTTAGATGCACTTTTCGGATATATGGGCACAACAGATATTAATAGCTTTGCCTTCAATCCTTACAGCCTGATAAGTTTTACTCGGCAGGGAAATTTACTTCTATCCTTGATATACTCATCCCTCATTTGTCTCTTGGGCTTCTGGTCATATGTAATAAAAGGCGGTGAAAATTAATGTACACATTAGAAGTAAAGAATCTAAGTAAACAAATTGATGGAAAACAAATACTCTCCAATGTAACTTTTAAAGTAGAAGAAGGAGAAATAATGGCACTTGTGGGTCCAAACGGTGCAGGAAAAACCACAACATTAAAATGCATAATGAACGCAGTAAAAAAGGATTCAGGCGAAATATTCATATTCGAAAAGCCTTTTCACCCTTCTATAAAAAAAGATATAGCGTTTGTTACAGAACACAGAAAAGTCTTTAACAATTTACAACTGGCAGACTATTACAAACTGTACAAAACTCTGTATCCATCATGGGATGATATGTTTTTTAAAAACTTTCTCTCCCGATATGGCTTTAACTTAAATGAAGAGATGCAAAAATTCTCAAGGGGTCAAAAAACCCTTATATTAGCGATATTAGCTTTTTCAACAAATGCAAAATTCATAATTTTAGATGAGCCTACACAGCATCTTGACCCAGCTGCTAGGTTTGAACTCATAGAAATTATAAAACAATATGTAAATGAAAAGAAAGGTACAATACTTCTTTCCTCTCATGAAATATTCGAATTAGAAGAATATGCCACAAGTTTTGCCATAATAAAAGATGGAAAAATACTATATACAGATTCCATTGATGATGCAAAACAAAAGCACAGAATAGTAAGTTTGAATGAAAACATAAAAGGGGCAAAAGTAATCGCAGTAATGAATAACGAAGTTTTAGTACAAACTGAAGAAGATATAGGTGAATATCCCCGCTTAAATCAAATAATTGTAGGCTACCTAAAAAGTACCTAATAAACAAGGTAACAATAAGAAATTTAAATTGATTTTCCTATAAAACATCTATTTGATTCTCCCCCTCTGAGATGTAAATCTAGCTCAGAGGGGTATTTTCACAGTTGGTGTACCAATTTATTTTTAAAGCTATTTCTTACTTCTTGCTGACTATAAAAATCAATGAATATCCTGCTACCACAGATAGTGCATTAATAACATGTCCTAGTACATAAGAAAGGTCCAATAAGATGGGATAAAAATACAAAAAAACTACTGCAAATAAGGGTAAAATAAAAGCCAATAGACATTTATAATTTATCATCCAATTCCCTTCTTTCTTTGTTTCACTTAAAAAGAAAGGAATTGTTAATAATATTCCTAAAGCGAAATAAAAAATTAGATTACCCCACACAAGTATTATTTAGTTGTATGTAACTTCTGAAATACGGATTATCTTTTGTAACAATATGTTACCTACCATTAAATAAATATATATTAGCAATATAAAAAATATCTTAAACTCTACATTTTCTTCTTTCATTAACACTCTCCCTTTCTTTTATTTTTATAAAAAAGAATACCTCTGTGTTATTGTAATACTTTTCAATTCTTTTAATTTAATATCAATTTACATATCCATTATTTAACATCAACACCCATTCACTACTAGTCTCCCTATGAAGTGCTACCCATGAAGTAGAAACATATCCATGCAAAATATCCGTTCTTACAGGTAGCCAACCATAACTTGAAAGATCATAGTAATAATAGTTTGATGTCGGATAAAAATATTTTGTAGAAGTTAAGGTTATGTGTTCGTATCCAAAGGACATCTGGTTTAAAAGGCGTTCTAGTAAAAGGTAAAGGTTTTATATTTTTTCTCATTGCTACTATTATCAATTGATATTTTTTAATATTTTGTAAAATTTATACATTTTTAAATCTTGTAAAACCTCTTAAGTATTCTTTACGGTTATTATAATATATATTTTTTCCAACGTCTATAGAGCAATAGTATTATAAAAAATTTTTTCATTCCCCTCTCCTACCTCTACAAAATCAATCTACTCTGAAGCCTCTAAACATATCTTTATATTTTTCATCAATCGATATTTTAGCCTGTTTTACATATTGATCTATTATATTGTCAAAATACTTTTTATACTCATTTTGCACCTCTATGGTCATTTTATCCGTTTTCTTCAATTCCCTATTTTTAATTCCTTCATTGATTATCGCATTGTACAGCTTATCAAAAAGCAACATTCTTTTTACATTGTATCTCTCATAATCGTTCCAGTATTCCTCATATGTCATACCACTTGCAGAAATTAACTCTTTCAATTTTCCCTCCGCTTCAGGAAATTCTTTAAATTGTTGTTTCTCTTTTTCAATATATAAATTTATTTCATCTTCAGATACCTTTAGATTGTATTTCATAGCAAGATATTCTTTTACTTTCTCTCTCACCAATTTATTTAAAACAAAATTATTTATATCGTTTACCTGTCCTTCCGATGCCAATGTCAATCCCTTACGCAATTCAAATTCGTTTTTATATATCGGTATACCGTTAGCCTCTGCAATCACATCCCCTTCATTGACTTTCAATTTGTCTTTATTACCCTTTAAAAAACTGCCTACTTTTTCAATAATTTTATCAAACTGTGATTGATTTGGCCCATCCCCTGCACTAACTCTCGAGACTGACAATCCAACGGCAATTATACTCAATGATAAAACAATGGCAAAAGCGATTAATAAAAAAGTTTTTGTTTTCCTCGTTGCACCTACCTCCAAACAAATATTAATCCTTCCATTCCTAATTTATTTTATTTTTTACTTCGCCTTATCTGATAGATTCCCAAAAAGACTGTAAATAATCCTGTACAATAGAGTTATCGAAAACATCGTATGTATACCCATTTACTATAATTATTTTTTTATTATCTTTATCAAAAGCTATAAAGCCGTTCTCTACATGAGAATAAAAATTTATTACATAATAAGAAAAATCTATTTTTCCTTTTACCGTGCTGCTCATTTTATATTTGTATCCTCTTAACCATTCGGTTAATTCTTTAATTTTTTCTTTATCTTCTGTTATTTTTGGTTGCTCATTTCTTAATATCTCTACTTTATAAACATTATCAAGATTAAATCCAATGGCTTCATCAATGGTCTTTACTCTATATTCATACAGATTTTTAGCCAAAATAGCGATAAAATAAATTATTACAATTAATACAATAACTCTTATTTTTCTATACATTCTGTTCTCATCCTCCTCATTTTCTCCTTATACACCAATTGAAATTTTAAAACTTCTTATCCCACGTATAACCGCCATTTTCACTGTAAAATAAATTTGTCCCACCCGATGTTGAAGCTAAAGCCCACACTGTTTTATTATCTATAAATTGAATTTGAAATGTACCTTGAGGAATATTTAGCTTTTCCCATGTATTTCCTCCGTTATTTGTTTTAAATAATTCATCTTCAAATAAAACATACCAGTTTTCTTCATCTACTACATAAACCTCTCTGGGAGAATTCTTGGATACAAAAGAAGCCTTCTCTTTCCAACTATTCCCATTATCCTTGCTTACTAAAAACACTTCCTCAAAATCCCCTCTCACATCATCAAATGCAGATATTGGCCAAATGATTTCACCATCAACAAGTTTAAGAGAATATACAGAAATATATTCTTCATCAAATCTTGAAAGCAGTGGAATAATTTTTTTATTCCATGTATATCTTCCATCAGTGGTCATGTATAAACTAGATTTTCCTGGTTCACACCTTTCCACTGTAATAAAACCCGTTTTTACATCAGGCAAAAAAACAAAGCTCTTTTTCTCCCCTTCATATGGAAGTGGATTAGGAGATGCTGAAGTACTGTTAGGCAATTCTCCTTCGTGAATGAGAATCCATTTATTGTTTATTAATTTATAAACATCCACAGGCACATTCCCAGACGCAAGCCCATATTCCTTAAGGGCCCAGCCTTGATATTCTCCACCGGAATTTATAAAAAATAATTTACCCATACCAAAAGGCACTTCATCAGCATCCCAGTTTTTACCTCTATCTTCCGTCTTATAGAGAGTCTCATTAGAATAAAGTATCCAAGCATGATCAGAATCCATAAAAAACCATTCACGAATGTCACCTATGGCAGAAGTCGAAGCAGTCACCCATGTAGTGCCTCCATCATTTGTAATAAATACTTTATTTTCTCCCATATTTTCTCCAATAGCCCATCCATTATTTCTATCTATCATTTGGAAATATTGAAAATTAGGAATTAGTTTGTGAAACGTATTACTCTCCTTAACCTCTCTTTTTGTTTGGCATCCGCCAAATAACAAAGTTAAAATTATCAAAATTACAAGAGCTTTTTTCATTCCTCACCAAAACCTCCCATAAATTCTTCTACCAACATTATACCATTATTTCGTTTGTCAGATATTACAAATTGGTTACAAATTATTAAATTTTTATTAATTCCCCTTAATAATTTGCTTAGAAAATAGCCTTAAAGCTCCATATTTCGCAGCAGGCAGTAAATAAAACAAAGAAAAAAGCATTGAAAAAAATGAGAGAATTTTTAGGAGAAGATTTCTTAGATGGGTTGTAAATTAGCATATAAAACTCTCTTTAATAGGTAGAAGGGTAAATCGGCCGATTAGTCCTTCGAAAAAATAATAAAAGCGAGGTAGATTTTTATGGCTACTTGTCCAACAAGCCCAAAACCAAATTATACAACTTTTGTAAACAACTATTTAAGTTATGCACAAACAGCTTCACGCTCCTTACAATTGCCCGTTGCTGCAATATTAGCTCATTGGTATCAAGAATGGGGAATGCCAATAAAAAATCCTGCATTTCAAACATGGGCTCCAAGTGGAATATGTGTGAGTGGATATTGTGGAGGTAGTACTGGAAATGCATTTCCTATATTTTGTACCTTAAACGACGGTGTGCAAGCTTATATAACACAAATGAATTATTACAATGATGGCAGTCATATAGACATTTTTGGCTTTCCAACTAAACTTTCAACGTTCTATAACATCGGTTATAAAGCGGGAGGAAAAACAGCAACAGTAAAAAATGATAATGGAAATACAGTAACAGCTCAAGGCGTAACACATTATGGATTAAATGATATTCCTGAGTTCCCAACTCCTCAACAATTGACATATTATGAACATCAAGCTCTATATTCTGTTTTAGAAGCTCTTGGTGCATCTGAATGGGATGCTGGTCATTATTTTAGTGGAACAGATACCCAGCCTGGACAATCTCTAATTAATATTGTAATAAATTCGGGTTGGCAAGATTCGTACAATTATATTTATTAAAGAGGGACTGTAACTTTATCAGTCCCTCTTTAATAAAAAATTGTTACATTTACTTTAATGCTCTTTTCCATTCTTCAGGCAAAGGATAACCCTTTATAAATGCTTGCCCATGATATACAGGTATTATACCTGATTCAACAGCAGGTTTTATAGGAACATGCTGTGCAACTATTACTGAACCAGGTGGTATATCACCAAACATAGGCACAGGCGGCCAATACCTACCGTCAGGTGGAGAATATAAGAAAACAACTCCTTGAAGCGTTATGTATAAAAAATTATCATTGGAATCATTGTTAATAGATGTAGGGTCTGTTTTATCATCTTGAGAATAAATATATTTTTGCCACACTTTAGGTAATTTCCAATCATCAAATGAAGCAGAATCAACGTCATAATCTTTCCATATTCCTCCATAAATATCAGAACTATACACGGGTATTTGTGACATATCAAAAGATGGACTTTCCTTTAATTGTTTCAAAATTTCTTTTTGAGAAATTGGATTTGCCAAATCAATGTTTTGAATATTTTTCGCCATTGTCTCCTTAGCTGTATATTTTGTAAATCCCTGGGATATCAATACACCAATTATTATTCCAAGTACAAAAATTAAAAAATATCTTCCTCTCATCTTATCCCCCCAATTACTGCTTTAAAAACTTTTTAATCTTTCACCCAAGCATCCAATGTTTCTACTCATATTATCATTATACCATTATTTCGTCCATCTGATATTACAAATTGGTTACAAATTATTAAATTTTTATTAATACAATTTCCAGAAAACAGAGGGAACAGTTCCTTTTGTTTGAAAAAATCAGACAGAAGGAACCGTCCCCTCTGTTTGAGGAATATCATTTTTACTGTATTTTAAGAGCTCCTGATGTAGTTAAATACTTTACTTTAAGCTCAAAGGGTATAAGAGCACTTATGGATCCTATAACTGTTGAAAGCATTGTCATCAATAATACTATTTCAACACTTAAGTGCATACTTTTATAAAGCAAAGATAAGATAAAATTTGATCCTATTATGCCAATTATTCCAGAGGCAAAACCGTATATTGCACCTTCACTTATAATTAAACCTCTTACCCAGTTATTTCTCCAGCCAACTGCTAAAAGGAGCGACAGTTCAAATCGTTTATCTGTAATGTTAAGGCTTATAAGGTCAGAAATTGTGACAACTGCTATAATTACTGAAATTATACCTATCAAATAATGCTGTGGTTGAAGTTCCAATGAAATGTATTCTCCTAACAGTGTCATGTGTAAGACATTGTTCAAATGTATTTTTATGTAGAGTAAAACGCTTAGCAAGAATGTTGGTATAGAAGCTGACAAAATTGATAAAAGAGTTCTCCACGGCCGATTGAAAATACTACTTAAAAGAAAATTTAAAAGCAAATTTTTGCTATAACGTTTGGTAATTACTCTTTTAACTTCTCCAGACTTTAAAATTTCAGATATATTTTCTTCTTTAATGGTAAAAGATGAAATTGCTGTACCTGCAGTGTAGGAAAATAAAGATATTAAAAATACTTCTAGTAGCTTATTTGTTTCGGCGGGTCTATTTAGAAAATGCCATGCAATTAGTGACAAAATAACTCCAATAATTCCTACACTTGCACCTATTATCGCTCCTTCTTTTACAATTAACTTTTGTATATAGTCGGTGCTCCATCCCACGGAAAAAAGTATGGCAAATTCATTTTTGCGAGACAAAATATTGACAATAGAGGTAGCTAAGACAAACAGGATTGCTTCTACAATTAAAATTGCAATAAAAATCCCAAAAGCTAATGTGTTTTCTTTTACAATAGTCATAGCTGTTCCTAATTGAATCCAAAGTTGTTCTAAATATCCTATTTTATTTGCATGAACAAGAATATTTCTAGGAGAAGATCCCAGTGTTACGTAAGCTTTATGACCTGTACGAGCGGTTATTTCTTTGGCAATATTTTCTGCTTTTTTTTCACTTTCTGAGGAAAAATGTTCTACTCCTTTTATCTTTATTCTAATTGCCGAGATAGGCTTATCCCCTAATAAAACTTCTGCAGATTCTATTGTGGTAAGTATGAGAGGAGGGCTTGTGATGATTTCTAAAGGGCTTCCTGTGGGTTTTAAAGTGACAACAGGATTTAAAGGCTTCCCATTATCATCCAATACCACTCGAGCCTGAGCGGGTCTATATTGTTCCATAGGAAGTTCAGATAAAGGGTCTGTAGCTATTTGCAACTTTTTCACATCGTAAAAGCCTATAGTTTTAAAGACAACTTCTTCTCCATAAGCTATTTTTAGAGGTCTGAAAACAGGGACGTCCATTAAAATTAGATTTAGCCAACGATATTTTTCCTCATCTTTTACATTTTGAGGAACTGCTTCTAAAGCTATTGGCCACCTGTCTTTATAGGGGGCTTCTATTGAATTGTAATTTACTTTTGTCGGAAGAAGATAAGTACCTCCTGTCAAAACAAGTTTTCTACCATTACTTCCTTCACTTCCTTCTAAAAGCTGCTTCTTTACTATTTCATGCATTTTTTCGGCACTTAATTTGTTTTCAAATACATTTTTTTTAGCAAGTGTTTTATCTAGGTAACTTTTACCACCTTTTTCCTTTAAGAAGTAAAGCAATTGTATATCTTCTATTTTTGGAAGTTTCAACTTCTCTACATAGTATTCGTAGGAAATATCATAAAAAGGCCAATTCATGACTAAAACTGGTATTGTGATAGGTTTATCAGTTTTAGGAATGTCTGATTTGGAAAAATATCTCCCTTCTACTATACTTTTATTTAGTCCCACTAATTTAGCTTCTTCTTCTGGATCTATCGCTCCAACTAATATCGCTTGCTTATAAAAATATACAGATGTAAAAGGTAAATTTTTTGCCTTCGCGATGCTCTGTGGGGTAAAATTTAGACCGTATTTATTCCACATATCATCCCATAAGGTAGGAGGAAATTTATTTACTGTTTCTAATGAAAATGGATTCATCAAATAATAAGCTACTTCTTTAGTGTAATTTTTTAATCCGTCAGAAGTTTTAACTTTTGTGACAAATCGATATACGCCGGGATCTAATGATTCAAAAGTTGGAAGTGGAAGATTAAGAATTCTCCATCCCAGTATAGAGACAGGAGCTGCAATTTCCACATCATTAATTTTTTTTATTTCTTCCCAATCTTTTATACTAATGCCTCCGCTGTAGTTAGAAATTTGGTTTGATTCCATAATATTTAAATTTTTATCTAAAGGAGTAACTATATCTTTCGGAATTACTAAAATATCATAGGAACTTCGCCATTTTTCCTGTAATGCTTGCTGTACTGTCATTTTTGAGGTTTGACCAATTCCTACTAAATAAGATAAGCCGCTTGATAAGATAGCGGCACCAAAAAGTATTAAAGCCAAGCGTCCTTTTTTGTAAATTAAATTTTTGTATATATATTTAAGCATTTCTCAAAACCTCCAAAATGCGTCCGTCTTTCATAAATATTTTCACAGGTGAGTTTTTTGCTATTTCATCGTTGTGGGTCACAATTATTATTGTTGTTCTATATTTTTCATTTATAGATTTTAAGATTTCTATTATTTTTTCTCCCGTTGATGTATCTAGGTTGCCAGTAGGCTCATCAGCGAGGATTATACGTGGATTTGACATTAAAGCCCTTGCTAGTGCTACCCTTTGCTGCTCTCCTCCAGAGAGCTCACTTGGAAGGCTACTTTCTTTGCCTGATAAACCTACTTCTTTTAAAAGAAGGAGGGCTTTTTTATATTTGTCAAAATCTGTATGCCTTGGCATCACTGGTATAATTACGTTTTCTATGGCAGTAAGAGAAGGGATTAAATAAAATTGTTGAAAGACAAAACCTATATAAGAATACCTAAAATCAGCTAGTTTTTTGCCTTTAAGAGTTGAAACATCTATGCCAAAAACTTCAATTTTACCTCTTGTAGGCTTTTCAAATCCGGCAATTATGTTAAGAAGTGTAGTTTTGCCGGAACCAGAGGGACCTTGTATAGTTACAAATTCTCCCGGCCATATTGTAAGGTTTACGCCACGAAGGGCAACTTGTTCTTCAGATTGATTTGCGTATACCTTTACAACCTCTTTTAAATTAACAGCAGGTTGCAGGTTTATTTCACTCATAAAACTTCCCCTTTGCGCAGTTAATTTTTTGCTTAATAATAGGGACAACCTAGAAAACTACAGCCTGAACATTCTGTCGTTATATAGTTACCATAAGGGTCATATTTATCGCAACAGTAACAATACATTATATTAAAACCTGATACATCTGGTATTAATACCTTTTTACAATAACAATCAATATAATAATTTGGCATAATAATGGTAGATTTATTGGTAAAATTAAAATTATTTTCGGTGAAGGTAATTTTATTTAAGTCACTTTCCTTATTTTACAATTCTTTACTAAGGGCATAAGATATGGAAGTGGATAAAAATACAGAAATCAAAAAAACTAGTATCAATTTCTTCATTTTCAAGTTACCTCCTATTTTTGTATTGTTGTTTATTATTATATTATTAACTACATTTTCTGTCAAGTCTTAGTAGTAAAGCAAAATGTTAAATATTTCCTTGAGTAAAATAAAAATTATAACCAAAGTTCAAGCAAACCCTGTTTTATTTTGTTGACAAAGTAAAAATTTTTTATGCTTTTTCTAAACATATTCATCCCTGTGCCAAAGCTTATGAGGGATGTATTTGTCATAATGACATTTTACATGGTGTTATTAAGAATAATATAACGTCAAATTACATTGCTATTCTTCTTTTATCAATATTACGCTTAACAGCAGCCCGATGAACATTAAAATTGCAGAAGAAGCAAGTAAAAAGTTGTAACTTTTCACATGAGCTATAAAGCCCCCAATAAATGATCCTATTGATAAAGCCAAAGCATTATTTGCACTAAAAAGTCCCATTGCAGCTCCTTGTGGTAGATTTGACTCTGATGCTATAGCTGTCCCACTTACAGAAATTATTGGCCACGAAAATATAATCAGTACAAAAAATAGAGCCACTAAAAACATTCTTGCTGATACTACAAAATACCCCAGTATGGTTAAACCTAAGATAGATATCAATCTCAAAAAAATGCCCAAAAGCAATACTTTTTTGTCTCCTCTTTCTTCTGCAATCCTACCCACCAAAGAATATATAAAAATGCTAAGACCAACTGCCACAGAAAAAATTATAGAAGAAATTGAAGGGCTTATTTTATACACGTATTTCATTATAATGGGGTAAAAGGAGAAAAAGAAAGAAGATGCAGCAACAATTATAAACCATAAAATATTAAAGGTTAAAGTTGATAAAGCAGTTTTTGACAAATGTGGTAATAAAGTTTTTATATGTAATAAATGATAGGATTGGCTTATCGAAGCTAATAATGGCTGTATCCTAGGATGTAATTTCTCCAAAGCAGGCCGCAATTTAATTTTCCCATCTCTGCTAATTGTTGGCATAGTTTTATAAAATATCAAGGAAGAAAATGCCATCAAAGAAGTAACTATAAGAGCTATTTTTATATGTGTTGCACTGAGTAAGCTTGCTATCGCTAATCCAACCACTTGACCTATCCCATAAACTTTTTGGAGAGTTCCCACCCTTTCAGTTACTTCAGCATAAGAAAACCGTTCTACAATCCAAAGATTGGCAAATGTATTCGTTAAAGAAAATCCTAAGCCAGCCATTAAACTAAAGAATCCCAAAATTGATGGTAATGGAATAAATGTAATGCTTAAAAGGGACAAGCCAATGATAAATAACCCCATCAAAAATAAAACTCTATTTAGTCTCAATGTATCTGCTATTTCTCCCCACAAAGGAGCACTAAGCTGCCCTAATCCGAACAACGACATTACAATCCCGACATTTGCTGCACTGCTATGTTGCTGCGTCCAAAGAGGGATTAAAATAGGTATCAATCCTGAAGCAATCGCACCTAAGATTGCATAAGCTCCAAACCAATTTTCAAAAAAGCGACTTTCATGAAATCGAAACATAAATACCACCTTTTAGTCTATCTTAAAAACTATCAAATATTCACACTTTATAAAAATCCATCTGGTCTTCTAAATTTTACAAAGAAAATCTCCATTGGCAGTCCCAAAAGGTCTTTTCCTTTGAAATTTGTAGGAAAAGAGCATACATCTATTACCATAAGGACAAAAGGGACGGTTCCTTTCATCTAAACTTTAAATGAGAAAGATAAAAGACCGTCTCTTATATTTAAAATGTTTTTTCTTAATAATTTATGTTCAGTCTTAAGTAATAGAAGCCTCATAAATAGACTTAATCGCAGCAGCTAAAGTATCATTAAACTCCTCCTCGGATTGTTGAGCAGTAAGTCCCTCCATCAAAGCTCGAGAGAAGCTGGCAATCATCCCGTGATTGCGGGAAAGTCTCTCGTTAGCCTCTTTCCTGCTATAACCTCCCGATAAGGCAAGAATCCTTACTATATGCGGATCAGCCATCAAGTCCAGATAAAAATTATCCTTTGATGGAATTGACATTTTAAGCATAATTTTTTCTTCATGCCCAAGGCTTGATAAATGTTTTACAATCTCCTCTTTAAGAATTTCTTCTGCCTTCTCTTTATCCGGGCTGTAAATATCTATTTCTGGTTCCAATATAGGCAAAAATCCCGCTGCGATGATCTGCTTTGCGACCTCAAACTGCTGTGCTACAATGTTGCGAATTCCTTCTTGATTTGCTCTTTTAATGACAGACCTCATCTTAGTCCCAAATATATTTCGCTCTTTCGCCCTCTTCAACGTCTCATCTAAATGAGGTACTTGTTTCATGAGCTGTACTCCATTTTCCTCTTTCTCGAGGCCTACATCCACCTTCAAAAAAGGAATAATACCTTTCACTTTCCATAGATAATCAGCAGTAAAATACCCTTCAATTTCTCGTTCCATTGTGTTCTGGAAAAGAATCGCTCCTAATATATACTCTGATCGGAAAGCAGGGCTTTTAATAATGCGAGATCGCATTTGATGAATTAAATCAAACATTTCCTCCTCATTAGCATAACTTTCCTCTGGGATACCATAGAGTTTCAATACTTTAGGTGTACTACCTCCACTTTGATCCAAAGCAGCAATAAATTTTGCCTGTATGCATTCTCTCAAATTGCTCTTTATTCATCTTCTATTCCCCTTTCACAGATTGTTATACACAAAGTCACAGTCTGATTAATAAGCACAAATCATCCTCCACTTTTTCTTTATCTTCATTATACTATAAAAATACAAAAATTTAAAAAATAATGGCGCACTTAACAGAAATCTATTGTCAATTGCGCCATTGTAATCTCAATATATCTTCACCAGACTGTTGACAAAATATCGGGAACCCGTTATGATGAGAAGGGTTCCTTGTTTTTTTAACGGTACAAAGCAAAAGAGGAGAGGAGAAGAAAGATGTTATCAAAGAAACAGGATGCCAGACATCAAATAGAATTTGTAAGCATAGATCAGTTAGTTCCAAAAGATCACCTTTTAAGGAAGATAGAAAGAGTTATAGATTTTAGTTTCATATATGATTTAGTAAAAGAGAAATATTCCGAAGATCACGGCAGACCAAGCATAGACCCAGTAGTACTCATAAAAATACTTTTCATTCAATATCTTTTTGGTATACCATCGATGAGGAGGACAATAGCAGAAATAAAAACAAATGTAGCGTATAGATGGTTTTTAGGGTATGGGCTGACAGAAGAAATACCTCATTTTTCAACATTTAGTCAGAACTACATAAGAAGATTCAAGGGGACGGATATATTTGAAAAAATATTTACGAAAATTTTAGAAGAAGCAATAAAACATGGGCTAGTAAATGCAGAGGAAGTATTCATAGATTCAACCCATGTAAAAGCAAGTGCCAACAAGAAGAAATACACCAAAGAAATAGTAGAAAAAGAAGCCAGGACTTATCAAGAAAAACTAGAAGAAGAAATAAACAAGGATAGAGAGGCTCATGGCAAAAAGCCATTAAAGAAAATCAAGAAGATAAAGACGAAAGAAGTGAAAGTAAGCAAAACAGACCCGGATAGCGGAATGTTAAACAAAAACGGAAAAGAAAAAATCTTTGCATATTCTTTTCACACAGCCTGCGATAAAAACGGATTTGTATTAGGAGTAAAAGTTGAAGCTGCAAATGTACACGACAGTGTGATGTTTCAAGAAGTATTAGAAGAAGTTGAAAAGAGGGTAAGAAAACCGAAAGCAATAGCAGTAGACGCAGGCTATAAAAATCCGTACATATTAAAGACAATATTTGATAGACAAATAATACCATCAGTGCCGTATACAAGGCCAAAAACAAAAGATGGTTTCATGAAAAAACATGAATTTGTTTATGATGAATACTATGACTGTTACATATGCCCGCAGAATGAAATATTAACATATGTTACAACCAACAGAGAAGGATATAGAGAATACAAATCAAACCCAGAAAAATGTAAAAACTGTCCTCTAAGAGAAAAGTGTACCCAAAGTAAAGACTACACAAAGAGGATATTCAGGCACATATGGGAAGGATATGTAGAAGAAGCAGAACACCTAAGGCATACACCTTACTGTAAAGAAGTATATGAGAGAAGGAAAGAGACAATAGAGAGAGTATTTGCAGATTTAAAGGAGAAGCATGGTTTGCGATGGACGACGTTAAGAGGGAAGGAAAAATTGTCCATGCAAGCGATGCTTGTTTTTGCTGCCATGAATTTAAAGAAAATGGCCTTATGGTTATGGAGGAAGGGCAAAGGGCCCTTTGACATTTCAAAACTTTATTCATTATTTGGAGTTTTAAAGAAAATTTTATCCAGATATATACAGCCCCTGCTTTCGGTACTAAGAAAACAGGGGCTAAAATTTTGCTTTGTCAACAAACTGCTTCACTTCAGCATTTTCTAAAAGCAAATATTCTTCTCCATCTCTCCACTTAATTATGAGTTTTATAGGCTTTTTAATGGCTTCCAAAATTTTTTCCCTATCTTTCACATCAATTTGATTTATATTTGGCAACCAGGTAAACCGACTAATTTCTGTCATATAATCCATCTTCTCATTATTTTTTACATTTAAATCTATCTTCTGCTGATTTAGAGTACCGAAATATAATATCCCAGACATTATATAAGGCTGCAATCCTTCGTCAACAAATGCTTGTGCTTTAAAGTCTCTTATAACTTTATCACTAATATTTTCTATTATGATTGTATACTGTAAAGAAGTATATTTATTAGACTCTTGAGCTTCTTTTGCATTTTTAGCCCACTCAGAAGTTTCATTGCCAGAAAATTGATATTTCTTTCCTACCTCAATTAGAGTATAAATTTTAAAATTCTTACTTTGTGTAGAATAATTCAAATTAGGAGCTTTATTAGTATTGTATAAAAATGGATGGCTTCTATTGTAATTATAATAATCATAACCCACAAAAGCCACTAATATCACAGCAATCAATAGTACATAAAATATTATTCGTTTGATGTTTATACTATTACCTCCATCCATATTCCTCAGTAACTCCTCTGTTAAAATAGTAATTATACTGAGCCATATTTCTAATCCAGTTATCGTCATAATAATGAGGTGCTACATCCACATGAATCGGTGGATATCCCTTATCAGCAGTAAAATCTACTGAGGCTGTCGCTGTAAATCCATTGGTTTGTGCAAAAGAAGCAAACTCATGCCTATACCACTCTCTATTCCCCTCTATTACATAAGTTTTCCATGTTCTGGTACTTTGGTTATAAACTTTTGCAACTTTGTTTCTGTATGTATAAGAATGATATAAATGAACCGAAGCTCCTTTATTTTTATTGACATGAGCTTCTGTTAAGCCAAATGCTATTGTAGCCACATCTAAAATAATATTTCCAGCAGTTCTAAAAAAGTAACTTCCTATTCTTAACCCAATATCCCATATGGCACTTGCAATTCCACTTCTCGAATCATCGGGAATAGTAGTACCATCTGTAATTGGCGGTTCAATTTGAATATCCACAGTCCCATCTGGATAGTCAACATAATCAGGATTAACTATTCCACTTGGCAAACTTATTTCATTATTTTTTGAAAACGGTGTTTCATTCTCCATTCCAAATGCGCAACCTAAATTGATCAACATCATGAAAATTACAACCATGCTAATTATTTTCTTCAATTTTATATAATCCTCCTCTCTAATTTTTTAACTTAAAACATCTTTCACTTACAGATATTTTTAAATGTCTTTTTGAAATACCGCTTTTCTATTATATACTTTAGATTTATGCAAAATTCAAAAGCCTTCATTTAAGCCATTCTGCAGACATACTTTTTTCTACCACTCTTGAATTTTATATCTTTTATGTGGGATTTTCCCTATAATCTCCTCCCTCATATTTTATTCCAGGGGAACGTTTTATAAACATTTTCACCTCCCACTTTTTTATTTCCCCCTCTATCTATATAAAAGCTAAAATTTATAAAAAATATTCCACAATTCAAAATTTTATTTTTCATTTTATCTCAAAATTCTTTACTGCTCTTATTATAATCTCGATTAAATCCTGTTTTAACTCTTCTTTTATTTCTTCATCTACACCTTTTACACTACCCATTATCAAGGGTTCAAAGCGCCTTATTATTTCCTCTATAAGCTTCTTTATCCCCCTGTTTTGCTTTCAAAATAATTTCAAAAAGCCTTTCACATTCCTCCATAGTTTCAAACTTCCTTTATAAATTCTTCCAATTTTCTAAGAGCCCTTTTCTTCATTTTGCTTATACAAGACTGCGTTTTGTGGAGCATTGATGCAATTTCTTTTTGAGATACGCCTTCTACAATGTTTAGCATTAATACCTCAAATTCCTCTGGTTCAAGTAATTCTTTATACTGTGAAAGCATACATTTATCCATTACCTCATCCTCAAATGAGATATAACTGTATGTTATGCTATCAATTGCCCCTTCTTCATTCTCGCTTTTTTCATTATTTCTTGGTGTATCCAATATTAAAAGTTCCCTATATTTTACTTCCTGATATTTCTTTTTAAGCTTTACAGATTCTAACCTAACATATCTAGCTAAATACCCAATAAAAGCTAATTCCACCTCATTTTCTTTCATCTCTTTACCCTCCTTGCCTCTCCCTTTTCTTCCATTATACCTCTTTAAATGTTAAAATTTATTAAGAAATCCTTAAATTTTGGTTACAAAACGGTTACATTTAAAACATAGAAGACGGTTCACTTCATCTAAAAAAACAGATGAGAGGAACCGTCCCCGGCGTTTGTTTTATAAAAGTTTTTACACTCTAAATAATGCCCATTCCTGTTTAAACATTAGTGCTGCTATATATATACTAATAGCCACATATACTATTGATGAAAAAACAAATATACTTATATGTGTCATATTAATAATTCCATAAAGTAATTCTTTAAATATTGAAATAGTCCCAAATACAGGTATTGCAAAATAAGATATAGGTATTTCATTTGGCATTTTATACATCACCAAATATGCCGGAATTATTGCAATAAACATTAAAGGTGAAATATATGTCTGCCCTTCTTTAAAAGATTTTGCATATGCACTTAAAGCAAGCTCCAGTGCAGCAAATATTGATGCTGTAAAAAAGGCAGCCACGAACATGACAACTATTGCCGCTACGCTCAACCTAAAATCGGCATTTAAAGATGCCATATCTTTATTTAAAGAAAAGGAAGCAAAAAGTCCCAAAAGTGAAGCAATAGCACTTGTAAGTGCCATGGTTGTTACAGCTAAGTATTTGCCTGCCATTATAGAAAGCCTTGATGCAGAAGTCGTAAGTAAAGGTTCTAACGTACCTCTTTCTTTCTCACCTGCTGCCAAATCAACAGCTGCTCCCATACCTCCTGTTGCCGTCCATAAAGTCAAAAGCATTGGCACAATGAATGCTAAAAAAGACCCTGCCATTTTACTCTGTGAGGCAATATTTTCTGTCTTTATAGCAATTGGGTCTAATATTTTAGGATCTATGCCTTTTGCTATAAGTCTTTGTTTTACAATATTATTCGCATATTCTTTTATAAGACCTCTTATCATATTCTCTGCATTCGAAGATTTCATATTTGACATGTCAACCTGAATTGTTAAATCAGCGTTCTTGCCTTCTTCTATATTTTTATCAAAATCAGAAGGTATAACTACAATTGCCCTTATATCGCCTTTTTCAAGACTTTCTTTTGGATTTTGCAAACCCGTTACTATACCTATTCCTGTCGATTTTAAATAGTTTACAAATTTTATATTATTTCCTTCATCCAAAACTGCTATTTTTATCTCGCTTATTTTTTGTTCTGATATGCTTTCTGCTCCACCTATTACTATGTACATCATTATAGGAATAAACAAGGCAGGAAGTAAAATTGTAACAATCCATGTCTTTTTATCTCTAAAAATGTCCTTTAGCTCTTTTTTCAAAACTATGTATACATGCTTAAACTTCAATTTTCTCACCTACCAATTCCATAAATAACTCTTCAAGATTGTCTGTTTTGTATTTCTCCTTTAAATCTTTTATAGTCCCTTCCTCTATAAGTTTTCCTTTGTGTATTATACCTATCTTGTCGCAAAGTTTTTCTACCTCTGACATGCTGTGGCTTGAGAAAATAATTGTCTTTCCTTCTTCTTTGCAAAACCTTATAAAGTCGTGCACTTCTCTTACTGAACCTACATCGAGTCCTGACGTTGGCTCATCAAAAAGCATCACCTTAGGGTCATGTATTATTGACCTTAAAATTGCTACCTTTTGCTTCATTCCTTTTGAAAGCTTGCCTGCTGGTCTATCAATAAATTCAGTCATATCAAATTTACGGGCTAATATATCAATTTTTTTATTTGCCTCCTTTTTATCCATATCATGAAGTTCCGCAAAATAAAGTATATTTTCCCTTGCAGTAAGCCTGTCGTATAAACCGCTTTCTCCTCCAAAAAGTATCCCAACTTCTTTTCTTATCTCTTCTGGTTCTTTTATTAAGTCTTTTCCATTTATAATGGCTGTCCCATTCGTAGGCTTAAGCATTGTAGCAAGCATTCTTAAAGTTGTGGTTTTACCAGCGCCATTTTCACCCAAAAGCCCATATATTTCTCCTTCTTTTACCTTAAAACTTAAATTGTCTACTGCTTTAATGTTTTTAAAAATTTTAGTCAATTCCTTTACTTCTACCAAAATTATCCCCTACCTTCAATTTTTATCATTTTCTAGGTCTAGTACCAATTTAGATAATGCTTTTTGAATCGCCTGACTGACTTCTTCAAGAAAATCTCTTGAAATTCCCTCTGATTTAATTTCCGGTTCTGGAATAGGCTCAAACCAATTAAGAAAGAGTTTTTCCATAAATTCTTTAGCAAAATTCTCCGTTACAATGCGATCATCAAAATCTGAAACCGATAGAAGTTTTCTTCCATCTCTAAAAAGTATAAAATCCCAAAGTCTTATTCTTCTGGTTTCTATAATTTGTAAGAATAATTCTCTTGCCTCTTTTGTCATCTCCCCTTTTATAGCAATAGCTCCCTTCATACCACTCCATGGCTCCACAGAAATTTTAGGTAGCCCAAGAAATTCTTCTCTTCCTTCAGAAAGTGTCATTGTTGGATCATCAGGAAATCGAACTTCAAAATGAGATGCTGAAAGTACACCATATTTAAGCATAACTTCCCATATATCAGTATCTCTCCTCTTTCCTATGTAATAATATTCTCTTTCTTTTGACATAGCTCTCACTCCCATCTCACTATCAAATCCTTAAAGTAGTACTTTTCCCTGCACCATTTGGACCTATAAGCACTACAACTTCTCCAGGATACATCTCAAATGAAATCCCATCAATTGCCTTTACCTTCCCATAATATTTTTTAGATTTTTTACTGAAAGTACACTGTCCATTTTCATCCTCCGTTTATGCAAAATTTATACAAATTATAATCTCTCAAACTATAATAAAAAACAACCACTGGGACACAATACTATAAATTCTACAAAATTCCCTAAAATCCTTCTTCTATTTCCAATCTACAGTAAAATTTAACATAGTTTTAACATAGTTGTACCTTATTACCTTATTTAGAGTTTTATTTTTGATCAATTCCCGCGTATTTATAAAGTAAGTACGAATCTATAATAAAAATTAAAGCAAAAACAATGCAAAATGTAGCTTTAAAAATCTCATAACTCACGTTGAATATCAGCATTATTAGCATAAATGATAAGAAAAAACTTGTCACACCAAAACTTACTGTATGCGCTTCTGCCATTTTGTTTTGAAGTTGTCTATCTTGTGGAATGTTAATATATCGACTAGTAAAAAAGTTAGAGAAAAAAGCAAAAAATGCAAAATACATATAAGATTTAAAAAATCCTAAAAAGCCAAGAAAACCGAGAAAGCCTAACAACCAAAAGAATTTTTTCATACAATAATCCCTCCTAACATTGCATAATTATAACTTCATGTTAAAATTATACCAAATTACTATTGTTTTTCGTAATAAGAAAGGTAGTTTGAAATCAAAAAATGAGCTGATAAAAAAAGTATTATACTGCAAAATATATTGGACATACTATGACAATTTTCTTGCTAGTTCTGTTTTTTGGCTAAACCAACATGAAAAAAGGGAAATAGAAAACAATAGAAATTTCTAAATTAGAAAAAGATATTTGTGACTTTTTCTATAAGTGTGTAAAAAAGAGGTAAAAAGCAAAACCGTAATGTTGTTTTTAGGTCAACTTTAAATTTCCTTGCTATTTCACTGATATTTAACCCTTTAAAAAAGAACGCATTTCTGATATCATCTATTTGGGTCATTGTGAGCATCCTCTATTTCTTCCTTGCAGTTAAGTTTTCTCTAACTACAAGGATAATTTATGGGTGCCTATAATAACCCTTTGCAAGTCTAAAGATTTTTCCTTTGCAACTTCGTCCATTTTTATTTTACCCTAAACAAAAAGTTGCATTTTTAATATTATCCTTAAAGCATTGTGCAGCTATCCATTACCCTCGAAAAAACTATGTATAAATTGACTTCTTCTTGAGATACCATTTACATTTATTTTTTATTCCATCATTTCATAATGTCTTTCAAGTTACATTTATCAAACTCAATGAGTTTCTTTTTGAGTACTACACATGATAAACAAAAATTATTCAAAATACAGTCTTTGCATATTGGATTTTCCAAAGTTCTGTCATCCCAAAGTTTTTCCAATTTAATTATCAGCTGAGAAACTCTTATATCTTCAGTAAGAGGACCAAAATTATACTCACATTGTTTATAGAAAGCTATGCATGGATATATACATCCTTCTGGAGACAAGTACATTTTGAATTGGAGACATTTGTTAGGGTTCATGAAATAATTGTAAATAGTTGGTTTTATAATATTATTTTGAATTGAATATAACTTATTTTTATATGGAAAATTCCAAATAACCCCCTCTTTATTTGTTTGGTCTAAAATAAATTCATTTGGAAGATTAAGCACCACTTGAAAAGGGATATTATATTTTTTTAACAAATGGATTTTCCAGCTAATTTTGCGGTTATATTCAATATTATTACCAACAATTTGAAGTAAAATCTGTATCGGATATTTATTTAAAATAGAAATCCTGTCTTCATTTAATAACATTCCATTCGTGATGAGAAAGAAGTCAAATTTATATTTAGAAGCAATGCTTATAAATTTTAACAACTCATCAAATCTTACTAATGGGTCTCCTCCTGTAATAAAAATCTGATTACAACCATGCTCAGTTAATTCAAAAAGAAACTTGTTGATTATATTTTCATTCAGTAGGTAATCTTGAATACTTGAAGATGCTAATTTTGTACAACTTATACATGGAAATAATCTGGGCTTTTTACATATCTCACATTCGAGGGAACAACTGGAAACAAAATTTATATATACTGCTTTTATCTCTGAAATATTGTCAAAATCAATTGGTACAGAAGTACCTGCAAGCCATTCATCATGAAAATATTTAATATGAGGTTTTTCTGTAAATCTTATAAGTCTATTGGATATAAGGAAATTTAAGATTTTCCCCCATTTGTCTTTATATATCTTTTCCATTTCGTTACATTCAAAACCTTCTAAAGCTTTTTTTAAAATCTCTATATTTCCCTTTTCTACAATAAAAATTTTAGAATTTAAGAAATCCAGAATTAAACCCATATCTTTGTTATGAATAAATCTCACTCCGTATCCCAAACTAATATATCGTTTCATACGCTTACCTCCCATGGAAAATTATAATCACTATAAAACAAAATGTTTTTTAAAACAATAAAATATTAATCAGATTACAGTACAAATACTTTTCCTGTAATCACTTCTATTATCTTACTTTAAAAACAAATTTTGCTTGAAAAGTTGTTTTTCCTAGAATCTTTCAATTCAACACCCATCACTTTTAAAAAAGTCACAGAAATTAATAACAATATAAATCTTTATAGTGCAAATTATCATTCTTATTTCTTGAATATTTACTCCTAAAATAGCTTGGATTATGTATAAGTACTTCCGTTAAATCTTTTAATGCCTGCTCTGTAGATTTTATTTTACTTTCACAAAAACCCTTTGGTATTTCAAAATATCCATTTGAAGCAAATGTGGCATAACATGTTCCACATATCCTACTAATAGGACAATTTTTACATTTTGACAAAATTTCTTCGTTATATCTTTCTATTATTTCAGATATTCTTTTTAAATCCAAACCATTGTATACATCTCCTATAGAGAAGTTGAAATTTATCTTTTCGCAAATGTGAAGTCTCCCTTGCGTATCTACATATAATTTATCTCCCGGAATACAGGTACCCGTAAAAGTATCAAAGAAAACATTATTAGAGTAAAACTTAAATCTATTGTATAGGAAGAAAAAGAAAGTACCAAACATCAAGTCAGAGTAACGAGATGATTTTTTGTTGGATTTGATATTTTCAATATACTGCTTTTGTTTGTAAGAATAAGTTTGTAGAAATTTATTCTTATCTTGAATAGTAAAACATTGGTAATAAGAGGAAAACAATGGCTCAACCATGCTTACTCTTATAAGTGGTGGTAAACTTTCATTTTCAAAAAATTCCTCTGTCTTAGAAATATCAGTGTAAAAGTCGTAACATGCTAATAAATTCAAATTTTCCCATATTGTAGGATATACTTCTCTTATTTTTATTAAATTAGTATATATTAGATCAAAACTTCCTTTTCCGTTGGAAAAAACTCTATTTCTATCATGTTCTTTTTTCGGA
This sequence comes from Thermoanaerobacter kivui, assembly GCF_000763575.1. NCBI lineage: Bacteria > Bacillati > Bacillota > Clostridia > Thermoanaerobacterales > Thermoanaerobacteraceae > Thermoanaerobacter > Thermoanaerobacter kivui. The sequence goes on along the minus strand of NZ_CP009170.1, from coordinate 391,135 downwards.
CCGTCCAAGCTTATTGATATGTAAAAATCTTTTATATTGTTTATGTATTGAAGCACTTCATCCGATAATAACGTACCATTTGTTGTCATGTTAAACATAGGATTATAATATTTATATTTATCTAGCACATACTCCACTATATTTTTGATACTTTTAAATTCAAGCAATGGTTCACCTCCATAAAAAGTAAAAATAGGTCGTCTTTTGGGATTATACTTGTAAACTTTTGTAAAGTAGTACATATATAAATCTATAGCCTTTTTGGCAATCTCAAATGTTAGTGCCTTATTCCTATAACTTCGATGGTATGGATAGTAATCAGAGTATATACAATATTTACAACGTAAATTACATTGCTCAGTCATATCAAATATCAATTGTTTCATTCCATGAGTTTCTATATGCTTTTCGATATCTTTTATAGTATACTTCTTTTTGTTGTGAAGATTAACTGATTTGTACAAATTATTGTATTTTTCGAGGAAGAACTTATAATATTCTAAATTATAGTTGTTATATATATTATTTCCTAAAAATCCATTTTTTCTCATTTCATTCAGTACCATTAAAAAAGAGCTATCAATATTAAGAATAAAACCAGTTTTATTATCATAGAGATATGTATCCTTGCTATCTGTTTCATAAATTAAGATATTATTCATGCTTTTCACTCCTATCATAATAACTTGCCATTAAATGTACAATTTTATTACACACATCATCAAAGTAATCAGAGTGATCTATTATTATACATATTTTGTCATCTAATTCTTCTTTTATAAACTTTTTTATCAATTCTTTTGTATCTTTATCCAAATGTGCCGTTGCTTCATCAAATATGAAGACATCAGAATCGGATTTTACCATAGCACGAGCTATCGCTAGTTTATGTATCTCACCGCCCGAGAGTTTCACACCATTCTCTCCCACCAATGTTTGATCCTTTAAAGGCAAACTCTCTACAAAAGCTTTCAATCCCGATTTTCTTAAAATTATTTCGTATTTTTCATCATCGACATTGTCTATTATTTTTATATTGTTTTCGATTGTATCGTTAAATAAGAAAATCTTCTGTGACACTATTGAAACTCGACTCCTCAGGGACTTTTTTGATAGCTTATTCAACTCCACTCCATTTATCAAGATTTCACCCTCGTAATTTTCATAAAATCCTAAAAGTAATCTTATTACTGTTGACTTCCCACTTCCGTTCGGTCCTTTCAAAAGCACTTTATCTCCTTTTTCTGCTTTCAAATTGAAATTTCTTAAAACGTACTCCTTCCCATCAGGATAGCAGAATTTTACTTTTTTCATTTCTATTTCATTTATTTTATCTATTTTTATCTTGTCAAGCGTTTCGTCTTCTTCGGAATATTTCATAAAGAAATCTCTAATCCTTTCCAACGCTACAAACGCTGGTTTGAAAGTATACATGCTTAAGCTCCAATTAACCACAGGTGCATACAGTTTTCCAAAATATCCGGTAAAAGCCATATAAGTCCCTATAGATATACTTTCTTGAATAACTGACTGTCCTCCCAAATAAAGCAAAAGAACACTTACAAGAGAAGATAGAAGCATAATCGCTTCAGAGCCAAACGACAACAAAATGCCGTATTTTATAGATGATTTCACGTATTCCTTGTTAATTTCATTTATATTCTGTGCTTCTTTCTCCTCTAAAGCCATCCTTTTTATCTCTTCTGCTCCACTTATGGATTGTTGGAATTTTCCGTGAAAAATAGCTCCTTTCTCCATTGTTTCGCTAGTAACTTTGGCAAAGGCTGATTCAAAAGTTCTCGAAACTAAATAGAAAATGGGTATTACTAGAATCAACAACAGAGTCAATCTCACGTTCAGAGAAAACATAATCACCATAGCACCTATGAATTCAAAAATACTGAGGATTAACTTGAAACTCTGTAAAGAAAACAATGAACTCAAAGAATCAGCCTCTTTGAACCTCGAAACAATGTATCCACTTTCGCTGTTTGAGAAAAACTCTAGTGGTAGTTTCAAAATGCGATTTGTTAAATCTTTTTTTATGTCAAAGAGTGTATTATGACTGAGAAGTGTAAAAAGTGCCGAACTTAAGTAGTTTAAAAAACTCTTCAATATGTACACCCCAATAAGTACTAAGACATATTTGGTCAATAAATTTAGATTTCTATTCATTACCCCTTCATCGAAAGCAAGTTTGGTAAGATAAGGAGGTAAAAGAGAAATCAAAGATGCTACTAAAAAAGTAAAAGATAGAATGAAGAGTTTTATTTTAGGTTTTATATATTTAAAGACAAGATGCAGTAGTTCCAGTTCTTTTGCCTTCATGCTCTTTTAACACTCCTTTCAAAAGAGGAAGGGGAGAAATTATTTAACTATTACTCCCCTTTCCTAATACTTAACAATAATCAACAAATCATAATTAAACAAAAGAAGCAGCAGCTAAACCAGTCTTAAATCCCGCAGTGCTTCCTACTGCATCAGCTATAGGCACAGGTCCATCTGAGATACATACACTACATACAGCTGCACATCCTAAACCACAAATTATCCAGCATCCAACACCTTCCGGAGATATTTCTTTCACAACACTCACCTCCATTTTTATAATCTAAATCTTACTTGCAGCAGCAAAAATAGCCCTCGTTGCAGAAGTAAGCCCTACAGCATCAGCAATTGGAACAGGACCATCTGAGAGACACACTAAACAGGGAAGTACACAACCGGCACATACAAGACACGTTAGCCCTTCGGGTTCAGCACGAAGTTCTACCACATTAACCCACCTCCTTCCTTTCTGATTCCTTAAGTCATCTTAAATTTAAAGGATTTTCCTATATATTTTCACAGAAATCCACTTTTGTCGAATTCTTATATAGAGAAACTCAAAAATAAAAGTGAAAAAAATTCTATGAAAAGTAAAGCTAAACAATCATTACTTTTATTTATGATAATCAATCATTACTTTTATTTATGATAATGTGCAATCTTTTTTGAAAAGAATAAACTTAAGCTTATTGAACTATTATCATTTACTTTCCAATAGAATTTTCTTTGCTTGTTTCACTGAATTAATATTAAAACTGTTAGTTATGCACTATATCAGGGTAAATCTTTAATAGATTGAAGTTCTTTCTTATTTTCTATTTTATAATACACTTTTTCCAATGTCTACTATATCTTTGTATAGTTTTAGCAAAAAAATAAAAAAACTATACAAAAGTATAGCTCAAATTTAATCTATTAAATCTAACTTAATAGTTTTTGCAATGGCCTGTTGAAAGTTTTTTAACTGTAATTTTTTAATAATTTCTTTTTTATGATACTTTACTGTGACAGGCTTTAGCCCAAGTTCTCTTGATTCGGTTTTAAGCTCACTATTTTATTGCTATTCATATCTCAATGCCTCAATCGGGTCAAGGTCTGCAGCCTTTTTTGCTGGATAAACGCCAAATATTATTCCAAGCACAATTGAACCTAAAAACGCCATAATTACAACTTTAAAATTAACTGTTGGAGGAATTTTAATAAGGTGTGATATTATCATGCCTGCCAGTATGCCAAAAATAATGCCTATTACGCCTCCTATCCCTGTCAAAATAATTGACTCTGCCAAAAACTGCATTATTATATCTTTTTTTTGTGCACCAAGTGCTTTCTTTATACCTATCTCTCTTGTCCTTTCCGTTACAGATACAAGGAGTATATTTACTATGCCTATACCTCCAACAATTAACGTAATTGCTGCTATAACTAATAGTACCGATGATACTACAGACAGTACGTTGTTTATAATATTTTGGATATCTTTCATTGTCTGTGCAATGTATTTGTCTTTGTTATTGTGGTTGAGTTCTAAAATTTTTATTATTTTATCACTTATTTGCTTTAGGTTCTCTTTTTTTGTTGTTGAAAAATATAGTACATCTACTTTATTTCCAGTACCAGATATATTCTGAAGTGTAGTTAGCGGTATAAACAACGTTACAGGAAAATCATCACTGTTTACTATGCCTGAAAGAAAACCGTTATCGAATTTAATCACACCTATAATCTTAAAATTGTTAATAGCTCCTGAAGCAGTTTTTACAGTAATTATACTTCCTGTAGTCTCTCCTTCCCTCCCTCTTTTACTTATTGTCGTTTCTCCTTTATGCTTACCAGAGCTATTCTCTACTAGGTTTAATCCTCCTAGTTTTTGTATCTGTTTTGGGTGTTCATATTTCTCAATGTCTCCTACTTCTGCAATAAAACCCGCTACTGTATTTATCCCTATCCCTTTGATTTCTAGTAGTTCTTTAACCCCTGGTATCTCAACTATTAATTCTTCTATCTTCTTCTCTACTTCTTCAATTTGTTTTTTGAGAAATTCGTATTGTTCAATGAGAGTCTTTATCTCGTATTCTGCCATCTTTATGCCCTGCTTCTTCCCTACGCTCTCCTTAGCAGTTTCTATCAGCTTTATAGCCCTTTTTTTCCCTACCCCTCTTTGCACTTCTTTCTTCCATATCGATAGGATTTCTCCAGCACTTTTTTCTGCTATCTTCTCAGGTGTTGGAATTTCTTTTAATGTGATAAGTGCTGCTTTCCCTTCCCAGTCTGAAAATACGGTGTTAAACTCTGGAAAGTATATGTCTATCCATCTTGTTATTTGATTTCTTATCATCCCTATTTGTTTGTTCAACCTGTCTTTTATGTCCATCGCTACCCTTAATTCTGCATATACTCCTTCAGGTATTATCGGCTCTACATATCTCCCGTCTTTTACTAGCATTGCTATTGTTTTTGGATCTTTTTTATCGCTTTTTGTGGGAGAATTGTCATCTAATTCTTTGCTCCTCTTTACATGGAATGGATTAACCAATACTACCTTTATGTTATTGTCCTTAAGGTATTGGGCAAAACATAGCCAATATTGTCCTGTCGGTTCCATCCCTACTATTAGTTTGTTTTTCTTATGTCTCTCCATCAAGTCTTTTGCCCAGTTAAGAAATTCTGTCATACCTTCTCTATTGTTCTCAAATCTTAGGTATTTCCCATATTCTACTCCTCTGTAGTCAAATGCTCTGGCATAATGGCTTTCTTTTGCTATGTCTACTCCCGCAATTAATGTGTCTTCCGTTACTTGCAAAATCTTTTCATTTTGTGTATACTTCATTTTAGGTACCTCCTGTTTTTTTTGATAATTCGAGGTAAGTTCTTAAACTTACACTCTGTATTTTATCAGGAGGTACTTATTTTTTCAAAGTTCATTCTTCTTTATTTTTTATTCATTACAGGAATACTCTATTAATTTTTCGCTAAGAAATACATAGATTCCACCTGTTAAAAGTGCCACCGATGTAAGTATAAATATATAGCTTGTTTTAAAATAATTTCCTAACATACCAAATACACCATATGAAATCGGTATAAGTGCTGTAGTAAGTGCCTGAACTATGGAAAATACTTTTCCTCTTAAATCAATTGGTATAATTTTCTGTAATATTGACACCATATTTACATTGAATATAGTTTGCCCAATTCCCACAACAAAATAGGAAATTATCATAATAATAAAGGAAGAGGTAAGAGAAAAAACTAAAATTGATAAACCATACACAAACAACGAAATAGCAAGAAATAAAATACTCACTTCTATTTTACTTATTGTAGTAATAACCATTGCTGCAATAGCTCCTACCGAAAGTGCGCTGAGCAGACTTCCATATTGAATACTTTCCATACCAAGTCTTTTTACATGGACTGGAAGCAATACATGAAGCGCACCTGTGAAGAAGTTGAGAACACCTATAAGAATAACAAGAGATAATATAAAGACATTTTTCTTGAAAAATATTTTGCATTCCTGAAAGTCTTTGATAAAAGTTTGGCTTTTTCTTCCGGTTTTTAAATGTTTTTCTTCTACTTTTATAAGAATAACACACATTCCGGAAATAACGAAAGAAAGAGCATTTATTAATATTATTCCACCTACTCCTACTACCTGCAGTAATGTTGCTCCAAAAACTGGTCCTAATACCTTTGAAACATTGTTTGATAGCTGATAAAGTGAGTTTCCTCTTACAAGAAGTTCTTTATTTATAATATCGGGAATTAACGAATTTACTGCTGGGTTAAAAAATGCATCACATACGGAAACCAAAATAGTTATTGCTGCTAAATAAATAATAGTTAGTTTCCCAATAGCTACAGGAATAAAAAGGAACAACATTAATAATCCTCTAAGAATATCCATCAAAACCATGATATTTCTTCTGCTCGTATGATCCAGAACATACCCTGAATAAGGACTGGCAATTATTCTTGGTAAGAAAGTTGCTATTAGAAACCATCCAACATTTAATGATGAACCTGTTTTCTGGTATACCCACCAAGTTATTGCAACTTCATACATCCTGGTTCCTATCATTGAAACAAACGCTCCATTAATTAATAGGAAAAAATTCTTATTTATAAAGTAATCTCCTAGCACTTTTCTGATCATTTCCCATCCACCTTTTCATATGTTTTTCAATTTAAAAGTATAGGTACTTACAAAAATATCAAAATTTTCAAACCAATATACATATAGACAGTAAGTTTGGTTGACCTTTTTGGTTGTATCCTTGAGACAAACTGAAACTTCTATTGATTTATTTGAGTTAGGATTTAGCTCAAAAATTTCAAATTCTTTAGTTAAAATTAAATTTTCGAATTCACTTCTATTTTCACACCAAACGTTAAAGCAAATACAGTTATTAGTTATATATGGGTTTAAATTTTTCACATGAATGAAAAATTCTATAGAATCTCCACGATAATTTTTGATTTCTATCAAAGGATACTTGATTTTTTCTCCATAAAACGGAACATCAAACACATTATGACAATTGCTGCAAAAAGCTGACAATCTTTTGATATCCAATAAACCATTATATGACTCTTTCATCGACAAAGGATTTCCGCAAAACGGACACTGGTGTTCTTCATGAAACCGTGAATCAGCACACCTTGTTACAACGTTGTTTCTGTATTCCTCAACGAAAAATCTGGGATTTTGACTTAATAGCATATCTTTTAGTGAGGTGTACAGGTCTTTTTCCATCTGTTTTAATTTTTCTAATTTTTTTAAAAAATCACTATTTTTTAGATTTCTAAAGCTTTCGTCCATACTCTCTATGATAGTTATTGCATACATAGAATAGTTTCTAATCTTACCTATAATTTTTTGATGCCTAAACCCCAACATCTCCAATTTTTGCATACTTTTATATTTATTTGAAATAATTACTAGGTCGTTTTTGCTTTCATCTTCTAAATCGATTTTAATTCTCAGCTCTTTATTTATTTTTTTCCAGCTATATACAAAAACTTTCAAGAATTTTCTTGCTTTATAGGGAATTATTGAATAATAAATATCATCGCAAATTACGTTCTCTGCAAATACTCGATATTTTCTATTCAAAATCTTTTCAAATTTATCTGGTTCTTTACTTAAATCTATGTTCACTTCTATAAAGTAGTCCAACTCTGAGATATCTATATTTATACCCTTATGTTCTACAGTTACCTTAGTATCAAAGTTTGGTTTTTCATTATCAGCTAATATCTTTGTATTTGGAAAACCAAAAAGAACAAACGGGAAATAATCGCTTCCGTGATGATATGAATTCATATTAAGAATATAAAGTATCTCACCCATTTTGTAACCTTTATTAACAAGGAAGTAATAAAGCAAAGCTTCGCTTATATAGCCTTCCTTGGGTCTGTAGGCACTTATTAATGCTTTAGCATTTTTTAGTATATTCATTCCGACATTTATATACCTTCCTTTTTCTGATGTGCTAATTAACGTACTTGAACAAGAATTCATAAACATACATTCAATATTAAATTTTTCTGCTTCAATCCTTTTATACTCGCAGTTTTCACACTCCGGAAAATATTTGTATATTTCGTTAATATCTACAGCAGAATTTATTCCACAAATTTTCCCATCGTTTAAATGGAGATGCCGTCTATTACCATCCATCACAACGGAAAGCAAAAGTTTTTCTGATATAAAGGAAGCAATATTATCAACTGTACAGTCCCGTCTTGTTAAAACATAAGCATTCAATTCATGTTCTATAGACTTGTTTTCTTTTCGTAATATAAGCATTGCTTTTTCGAAATTTAATGTGCTTTCAATTTCAAAATTATCAAGTTTACGATTTATTATTTCATCATTTAAGCCTGTAATAAAACCAAAAAATACATTTCTCTCGCAGGAAGCTTTATAGCATTTGTCTAACAATTTCTCTGTTATTTTTTCAGGCGACAATACAAACACAAAATCTTCTTCTATTTCGCTCACTTCTTCCTCATGCTTTATTCTTAAATACTTAAAACCTTTTCTAGCAGCAAATTTTTTTGCCACTTTTTCATAAACATCATCCATTAAAAATGTTACTATCAAATCATATCCCCCCTAAACATCTGTCTTTACAGTTTTTGCAATCAGCTGAGCATTCACTTGTAGGTTTAAATGCTAATGCGTTTAAATATTCTTTTTTAAGATATTCCTTACTGATAATGCAATCCTGAATTTCCCACAGAAGCTTTTCATAATCAATGTAAGAAGAAAAATACTTTTTATAATCTATCCCAGATTCCTCCAGCGCTCTTTTCCAGCTTTCGAAAGTATTTTCTCCCTGCATATAGACCCTTTCTATTACTTCACTTATTTCTACTCCTCCCCTAGATATGATAGGTTGATAAAATGATACTGGAGTACCAATTGTTGTTTCTATTTTTATAAGGTTTTTATAAACACTTTCCTTTCTCCTTTCAACTTTTTCATCTACGACATCAGTGGAAACTACAACTTTATATCCTCCTTTAGAAAGTTTTGAAATCAAGTACTGTAATCTTTCCTCTGCTTCATTAGGCAAAATCGTACAAGCATATTGAAAGGGGGTCCAAGGTTTCGGATATAACATATTAATACCTATTTCAAGATAGCCATTAATATTACCTAAACTATTCATTTTCTCTCGAACTTCCATAATAAAATCAGCAATTTCATCTATATCTCTAATGGTTTCAAATGGTAATCCTATTATAAAATATAATAAATATAATGCCCCCATCTGTCAAGACAATTTTTTTAAAAGATAGTGTCAAGATACTGTAGGATTTTTTTAAGACAACCCCTGAAACTTAGTTAATTTCATACTTCAACTTATCATGCTTTTTATATAACTTGTGCATATTTTAATGCTCTTAAAACCCTATATATTGGCGTTACTTTCCCTATATTCAAAACCGTAATATTGTTTATTTTTTCATTTGTAGACGTTTTAACTCTCCTTACCGCTTCTTTTATTTGCTTCTTCGTTAAATTATAACTCCCAGCATTGATATTCTTTTTCTTACCCCATTCTGCTTCTCTTAAGTCTCCTCCATTCTTGCTGAATACCCTTAATTTCGCCATTAACTTTAATCCTTCTCTACTCCACCCTAGTGGATTCCTGCTTAATCTGGCTGAAAATACATGGCTTATATGCCCTTCTGCACTGCACCCTATTACATCTTCGTCTTTGTTGTATATCACTATTCCTTCCCAATTGTTTAGTATGTATTTCCTTGCTTCTTTTATCTTCTCTTTCTCTCTCTCTTCCTCTGCTGCCTTTATTAGCTCATCAAATACCTTCTTCACTCCTTCTTTATTCCCTTCATTTATTGCTCTCCATATCTTATCTCTATACTTTGGCTCTTTTGATGTTGCTTTTAATACGTATTTGTTTAAATGATATCTGTCTAACACAAACCTTGATTTTAATATCCATTTTAATCCCTCTTTTATCCACGGTGCCCCATCTCCTGCTATGTATATCTTCTCTATCTTCTCTTCTTTGTAATTGTCTTCTATGTAATTTGCTACATCTATCCATATGTCTTCAGGTTTCTCTCCTACATATGCTTTGTAATGCACATTTCTCAGTACATTTCTACCATTTTTCTCTTCTTTACCTTCATGTATGTATATCAATCGCGGTGTTTCATTGCTGCCATCTTGCAAAGGCACATGGTCTTCATCTGCTTCTATGTATAATACCCTTACCTCTTTCTTCTCTTTTATTTCTCTCTTTACTTCTACTTCTCCTATTTCCCTTATTGCGTTTAATACCGTCTGTTTACTTAACTCCTCTGGACATGCTTTTTTACTACTTCTCTCATATGATTCTTCTATCGCGTTTTCTACTAACTTTATTTTTACTCCCTTCTCTATCCTATCGTGCCGTCCTATCTCTAATGCATCATCTATCAAGTATGTATATCTTCCATCCTCTCTGGATTTGTAATATGTCCTCTCATATTCTATATCCCCAAGGATTGTCGTTAATCTCTTTTTATCTTTCCTCTCTACTACCCATTTTTCTTTCCTTCTCTTATCTTCTTTTATTATCCTATCTAACTCTTCAATAATTGCTTCTATTGCCTCTCTACCTAGTTTGTCCGTCAGTTCCTTTATCCTTGCTGCAAGCTCTGTAATATTCATTCCTTTATTTAATAAATCACCAAAAATTTCTACTACTTCCTTAGTGAAATTTAGAGCATTTTGTAGTATAATATCCTCAAAGATATTTTTTTTCACAAGAGACACCCCTTTCTGTATTGTTTTGTTTTCCATAATCTATTTTATCACAGGGGTTGTCTCTTGTTTTTTATCACTTAAAAAATCCTACGATAATTTTACACTATGAGCAAGAGCTATAAATTTCATATGTTCCCATACTGTAAGCATTGGGTATATATCCGGAGTTTCAGGTATATAAGCAAGTTTGAATTTTGCCTCATTATCTTTATAGTCATAGCCGCATATTTTTATTTCTCCTTCTGTCTTTCTCAAAAGCCCCATTATAGTCTTTAAAGTAGTACTTTTCCCTGCATCATTTGGACCTATAAGCCCTACAACTTCACCAGGATACATCTCAAAAGAAATTCCATCAACTGCTTTTACCCTTCCATAATATTTTTTTAGATTTTTTACAGAAAGCACACTATCCATCTTCGACCTCCGTTTATGCAAAATTTATACAAATTATAATCTCTCAAACTATAATAAAAAACAACCACTGGAACACAATACTATAAATTCTACAAAATTCCCTAAAATTCTTCTTCTATTTCCAATCTACAGTAAAATTTAACGTAAGCTTAACATAATTATACCTTATTACCTTTTTATATTTCTAACACTTAAAGCGTAATCCAAATCATAAAAATATTGCAGCAGGTAGTGGAGTAATTTCTTTTCGTCTCCCATAGGTTAATTATGTACCAATTGATAATTCTGTTATAGGCTGACAAAACAGAGATCTGAGTTTTATTTTTGATTACTTCCTGTGTATTTATAAAGTAGGTAGGAATCTATAATAGAAATTAAAGCAAAAATAATGCAAAACATAGCTTTAAAAATTTCATAACTTACGTTAAATATCAGCATTATTAGCATGAATGATAAGAAAAAACTTGTCACAACAAAACTCACTGTATGCGCTTCTGCCATTTTGTTTTGAAGTTGTTTATCTTGTGGGATGTTAATATATCGACTAGTAAAAAAGTTAGAGAAAAAAGCAAAAAATGCAAAATACATATAAGATTTAAAAAATCCTAAAAAGCCAAGAAAACCGAGAAAGCCTAACAACCAAAATAATTTTTTCATACAAATTCCTCCTAACATGCATAATTATAACCTTATGTTAAAATTACATCAAATACTGACATTTTTTACACTTAAGAAGATGGTTTGAAATTAAAATTATAAGTATAACCCCATTTATAACCCCATTTCTCCCTTACTAACCACAAAGATTAATGGTTTTTGCGAGTATCCACAATGCCCCCTTTGTAAATCTGGAGATTTTTGAGTTGCAAAAATGGGGAGTTTTCTTTGCAACTCTGTCCACTTTTATTTTACAATAAACACTATAGAATAAAACTAAAGTATAAGGGTAGGCATTCAGAAAAAACACCTACCCAACTATTGACAAAGAGTCTAAATAAAACAGCACACTCTTAAAAACTACAAGCAACAATTATTCATCAAAATTTTAGAAGAAAATTGTAGCCCAACACCAGCAACAACATGAACAACACCAGCCTCCGGGTGAAAGTGCAACTGCGTTAAAATCTTTTTGATCTTCTACTTTCTTCACAACCTTCATTCTGTTCACCTCCTTCTTTTCTTAAAATTAACTGTTTTTATTTTTCAAACATGTAAAAAACCACGATAAAAGTTATTGTATTATAGAAACTAATTAAGCCATACTCTAATAACTAAAATTGCTCTTTTCAAAGAGATGAGAAGAATTTTGTAAAATCCAAGAAAGCCAATCCAAGCAAAAATACTTTTACATATTCAGCGATATATATTTGACAGTTGTGCTCGTCCACTTTTCAGTCAAAAACTATCAACTTTATGGATAGGGAAGAATATCTTTATTTATTTCTTCTCCCTCTTTCAAATATTCTTTATATTTCTCATGTCCAAGCATTGGTATCCCAGCTATAAATGCTGGTACAAATTCTACCATGAATACTTTGGATATAAATATGTGGTTAAATCTACCTGGCATTATTTTGAGGCAAAGAGGTCTTATTTTTTCTTTTTTTAAGTAATCTGTTACACTAATTCTTTCTTGATTTTTCTTTATTTCCGATAAATATATTTTTTCATTGTTTTCAAGATACCAACTTAACTTTTCTTTATGTCTTTTGAGTCCATAATACGAAACTGCTTGATAAAAGACTTTGAATTTTCTGGGATCTTCCTCTTCCTGAACATCTAAAACCCGATTCACATAGATCGATGTTAGCCACTTTGGTGCATATAAAACCTTTCTAGTATTATTAACCGATTGGGCATACTCTTCTAAAGCTGATAAAATTGCGCTTTCAATATCCCCACTTATACCGCCTCCTGTATTGAAAGAATATTTTTCCATGTCTTTATCAAATGATACAGCCGTAACAACATGAAAAACTTCTTGATCTATGTTGTGCCTATAAAATCTAATGTTTTTTTCTTTAATATAATCTTTATACTGTAATAACCTTTTATCCTCTATTTCATTTAACACAATTTCTTTTGGTGGTATTTTACAATACCACGATAAATTTATCTCATGTCTTTCTATGATCTCAAGTAAACCATGTTCATACCCATATAATTCATTAAAGTGTGATGTAAGACCACCGGAAGTTGCATATGCTATTCTTCTTTCTTTTGAATCTTGCCGTTCATAGTACATCATAATGAGAGATGCTGGTACATATATTCCCTCATGAGTATCCATATCCAACATTTTTATCCATCCAACTATTGAATTTCTATCAAATTTATCAAATAGAAAATCTTTTTCATTGAACTGTTCATCAGAAAAAATGTTTATTTTAGCAGGATCAATTAGTTTATATCCTTCTTTAATCAATTTGTTATATGTTCCTACCAGGACATTTTCTCTTTGATTAAAATAATCCAAGCATCCCATCAATCTTTCAAATGCTTCACCCAATGATGAGCAAATGGCCTTATAATATGAAAATCCTTTACCACCTGCAAAAATTGACTCTTCAAGTCTTATAGACATGCTTGTCCTTCTCAGCAAGTAATTAAACAAGTAAGTAAGATTTGCAAATTCGCAATTACCAATAAACAATGGTAATTCGGATGAGGGTGCCAACACAATATCTACTTTTTTGATCAAATTAAAGTATCCTACAAAACTCATCATTTCCTTATAATTTAAATAATCATCTATCTGGGTTATTTGTGGTTCACATATTTTCCGTTTATTTATTACATTTATGTTTAATCCCACTTTACCTTAACCCTCCTGAGCAGAAAATATAAGATAATAGCTACTATAACTAAATATATCAAATCTTTCCCCTGTTCTTTAAAAGAGAACAATCCATACCACCACATTTGTGTGACTTGGATACTATGTGACATTGGTAATAAATTTGCAAATTTTTCTATATTCGGCGGTAAGGAGTCCAAAGGTAGAACTATTCCAGATGTAAATATTAGAGTTAAAAACAAAAATGAAGTAACTATATTTGCCGTTCTCGCTGATTTTATCAATAGCGATAACAAAAATCCTATACCATAGTAAATATACATGTTTAAAAAATACAACATTGCAAATCCCATTATTCCTAATAAATGTATGAAAAGTGTAGCTTTATAGAATATAAATGATACAGTTGTAAATAATAACGTTGATATAATACTAACTATTGAAAAAGTAGCCATTAAGGAACCAAAATATATTTTATAATCCACTGGATATGTTATATACCTTTTTATTACCCCTTGTTCCTTAAGCTCACTTATTGTAATTGGTATACCCATTAAACCTGCATTTGCAAGTAAAAAAATTATGTTTATAGGAACGACTGTATCTATCCCTAGAATATGTTCACCATAATGCGTTGGTTCTTTCCCAAAAGCACTGCCAAACACCACAGTTAATACCATAGGTAAGGCTAGCATAAAGAAAACGGTTGTAGGGTCTCTTAACAAAGCTTTTACTTCTACTTTAAAAAATCCATACATTTTTCTTATAGTAGTTTTGAAGCTGTTTTCCATTATTTTACTACCCCTTCCTGGTTTACTATTGTGCCAGTATAATAAAAGTATATGTCTTCAAAATCTACATCATGAATAGCAAAACTCATTCCTTTTTCCTCAAGCATTCTAATTAACCTGTTTTTATCTCCCTTTAAAAAAATATGATATACTGTTCCTGAAATTCTCACCTCGTAGTCATTAAAATGAGCTGAAATAAAATTCTCTACTTCATCAAAAAACTCTTTTCTCACTTTTATAAGATATCTATCTTTACATAGGCTCATTATATCAGTGGTGGTTCCACTTAAAATTATTCTCCCTTCATTTATCAAATAAATGTAATCGCTATATCTTGCAGCTTCATTCAGGTAATGGTCAGAGACAATGACTATCTTATTCCTTGAATAGTCTTTTATCATATTCCAAATCTCATTCCTGTTAAATGGATCTAATCCCGAGACAGGTTCATCCAAAATAACTATATCTTGTCCAGCCATGAAGAGCATTGTAACAAGCAACCTTCTTTTAGTACCTCCAGACAATTGCTTCGTCCTTTTATTGTAGTATTTTTGCAAACCAAATTTACATAAATATTCATATGTATCAATGTTTAAATTAAATATGTCTTTAACTAAATTTAGTTCTTCTTTTACTTTGCTGCTTTTCCTTAAACTGTTTTCCTGAGTCAAAAAGCCCACTTTCTCTTTTGTCTCTATATCGTTACCAAATTTGCCGTTTATTATAACACTCCCTTTATCAGCTTTTCTTAGCCCAATTATTATTTCCAATAAGGTTGTTTTTCCACTTCCATTTGGACCCGCTATGAGATAAACCCCTGGTTTATCTATCCTAATGTTTATATCTTTTAAAACCATACTATTGTTGTAGGATTTATATAAATTCTTTACCTCAACAAACATAGTATTCATTTCTTCACCCTTTCTTTTTTAATGCAAACCAATTATAAATCATATGAAAAGTAATTGGATACAATATGTTGTGAGTTTGTATAAATATATAACCAAGTACCAATCCCATAACCATTTTAGACAGCACATCATACTTCGAGAAAAAAATATGCACCATACTAAAACACATACTGCTTAGTATTAACAATAAAAATTCCATTTTAATGGAACTTTCTATTAAATAGAGTCTAAATACCAATTCTTCCAGTATACCGATAATTACGGATGTTAAAAATTCTAACATCTTAACTCTACCTTTAAAATAATATGCGATATCTAGTATGAGAACGTCACTTTTAATTATATTTATCAACATGAAATCTAAAACATAATATACTAACGAAGTTATACTTACCACTAATAATATAGTTATACTAAGTGTGCCTGTAAATTGTATATTACTATTATATGCATACAATACATTTATCCAAGCAGCCAAAATAAGTAATGAAATATATAACTTTAATGCGATATTTTTATCCCATTTCAAAACCTTCGTTAGTAGAATAAAAAATGTTACTAAGTAAATTAACAATTCTTTTAAAATATTCATACCACATTGAAACTCCTTGATTTATACCCAAAACCTATGGTTGCAATCGGGTATTCATCTTTTGATAGGTTTAGGAGAGTTTCTATCTTATGCTCTAAAAAACCTGCTACAATACATGAAGATATACCATTATTTTCCGCAAGCAACTGCAAATAAGCTAGTAGTATACCAGCATCTACATGTGCAAATCTATATGCTCTTTTGTAATATTTAGGAACAACTCTTCTAAGATCTGCAACTACTATGCATAAAAAACTACTGTAAGCAGTAAATTCGTTTTGGAAATGAATTTCTTTTATAATTCCTCTCATATTTCCATTATCTATTTGACATATCTTATTTCCTATAAAATCGTAGTAATACAGTCCTTGCTCGACACCTTCAACATTATTTACTATAATGTATAGATCTAAATAATTTAGTCCACCTTGGCTATTTGTATATTTAAATAGATAACTCTTCCTATCGTAGACTCCTTCTGCAACGTGTTTGACACCGAAACTATAATGTATAATTTGACTAAAAGCTTCAAAACTAACCTCTCTATTTTCATAATCACGAACTGAATATCTATTTTTTATGATTTCAACTATATTTTTGGAAGGAAAATCATTCACTTGTAGTTTAATCTGTTTTAAAGAATTATCTATAAGCTCTTCCTTGTTATGCTTGATATAATATCCCTTATGCATGTATTTCATGTAGTTTTTAGTTTTATATGGTGTATCGTCTATTATCTCATGTAATATACTAACCTGTTCTAAATCCGAGCAGTTTGCTAGTAATTCCTTTAATTGTTGGATTTTCTTATTGTAATATTTTAGCCTCACACCATCCACTTATTCCTTCTCCCTCCTTTTATCTGCATATAAGTATATTAAATATGCTTTTTTCAATACCATCTAAACCTAAAAGGTTATTCACGCTATGATTCTCAAACATGTTAACATCCAAAATTTCTTTACACTTTCCGTAATTTTTAAACCTTTCTATTATTGCCCCGTAATTTATTATGGCACTCCTATATCCATATTCCCCCAGAAACAGCATAACCCTTATTGGAATAAATATAGGAAAAATTATAATTATATCTTGCAAACTTTCCTGGATAATATTAACAGACTTTATTTGATGAATTTGATAGAAATTATGTTTGAGTAGTTTTTGTATTAAATCTTTAGCATTTTCCTTCCACCTAAAAGTAAAATTTTTCTGTGGCAAATACTTATAAATACTTTCTTTAAAATAAAATAGTATATCCAAACAATGATAATCAACCTTCGGATATTTGTTCAGATAATATATCAATTCTTTCAATTTACTTTCTAGGTCACTCACATACACATATTTTTCTCCTTTTACAACCCATTCAGAATCTTCTGGATGTACTGTTTTATTATACCATTCCACCGATTTATGATATAATTCTATATTCCTAATCATTTCTTCTGAAGACAAAAAATTTGAATTTGCATGAAATAACTCGGCAGGTGAAAAATAGAATTCATTTGTATACCTTGATGCATAATAATTGAGATTCTCTTCAAAAAACTCAAAGTTATTATCTGTAGACACATTGTTTTCTTCCAAGTATCGCTTGAAAACCGCTAGTTCTTCCTCTGTAAATTCTTTATTATTTTCATCAAATAACATTTTTATTGAATTTTCCTTCATTTAGCTTCACTTCCTTAATATTATATAAAAGGATGTGTCAAATTTTTATCTCCCTGACAACTAGGGCACTTTGGAAACCTAAACAATCTTATCTTAGTAATAACCATTCTTTCAAAGTCAACCGAATATGCATAGTTGTTTATATACGTGCATTTCAAATATTTATCCAAAATTAACATAGTTAGATTTAGTAACGTATTAAAATATAAATTGTCACTTGCTATTAGAACATTGTTTTCCTTTATGTAACTTTCTTTCATAATTTGATAGTCTAGTAAATTATAAAATGATGACTCCCTTAGCAATTCAAAATCGTTATAACATCCTGCTCGATTTATGTCCATAATAGGAATAATTAGTCCTTCATCACCGTCCAAATAAGATATAACAAATTTTTTCTCTAAATCTACACAAAGCCTGTTTATCTTGTAAAACAGGTTTGGATTAAAGTATTTTTGAATAACCAGCACACAATCATGCTGCTTAATGATATCTAATAGTTTTTCTTCTCCTAAATATTCCGTTTCTCCCTCTCTAGTTATAACATTAAGTGGAGCAATAACGGTTAAATATGTTATATTATAGTTCTCATCTCTAACATCCTTAAATTTATTCCTTATCTTTATCCCATCCTCCTTAGAGATTATCAAACAAATATTTTTTTCTCTTGCTCTAAATTTGATATTATAACTTCTATTTCTAGCAACTTATTTAAAAAATCTTCAATAGTTTTCTCATCAATAAATTTACATTTTTCCAATATAATTTGTTTTAAATTCTCTATTCCCACTGGATATGTAACTTGTTGAAACAGCACCTCTAAAATACCACTCTTATCCTCATCTATTATTTCAAAGGAGTAATTTGAAATACTACCTCTTTTTACTAAATACTGATACCTGTTACATTTTATAAATTTCATCTTTTTATTTAAATTTAACATTACTCCCATTTTATTTCCCCTCCATCTATCTCCAGAAACAAGTCAAATCCTATCACATTTCCGTCATAATCAATACGAGCAATCTCAATTATGTTATTCTTTGATAAATCGTAATTATTTATATCTTTTACATCGCTGTCAATTTTGCTAATAAGCAGACTTATTGCGTTCTTAAATTCTTCTACATCATTCGAAATAGATATTGAATAACTTTTCCCGATAGAAAAATCTTCTAAATATCTATATTGCGGATAATTTTTCAAAAAATTGTATATACCAGAGCCTTCACTTATTTCTACTTCTATCATTATCCTCATTGTTACCGTCTTTTTTGTGATATCTTTCTCTATTACTTTTGTTATTAGTCTATTTTTATAAAATATCCCTCCATCCTTTAACCTATCTATTAATTTACGTACTTCCTGCTGTATGCTTATCGGATTTACTACTTCTTTCTCAAAGTAAATTAAATTTTCAAATTTTATTCCATCTCTTAAATTTACATCCACCTTTTATCTCTCCCCTTTTCTTTTCTACCTCATAAGTGAATTTTTATTATATAGAGAAACTCAAAAACAAAATAGAAAAATCCTAGGAAAAGTAAAATTGAGCAATTATAATTTTTATTTATGATAATATTTAACCTTTTTCTCAAAAGAATATTTACCTTCTAACAGAATTTTTCTTTACTTATTTCACTGAACTAATATTAAAGTCTGTTAATTATGTACTTATAAGGATAAATCTTTAATAGATTGAAGTCCTTTTTTATTTTTATTTTATAATACACTTTTTTCAATGTCTACTATATCTTTGTATAGTTTTAGCAAAAAAATAAAAAAACTATACAAAAGTATAGTCCAAATTTAATTTATCAAATTAAGCCTAATGGCTTTTGCAATAGCTTGTTGAAAGTTTTTTACTTGCAATTTTTTAATAATTTCTTTTTTATGATACTTTACCGTAGCTGGTTTTAGTCCGAGTTCCATCGATATCGCTAATTCTGTGTATCCTTTTGCACACTTTTTTATTATTTCAATCTGTTTATCTGTCAATTTTTCAAGGTCTTCCTGTGATTCTAAATCCATTTCTCTTTTATATTCGTTGGCAATTTTATATACTAATAAATCTATAAATCCCATCATTTCATCTGCCATATTATGTTCTATTATTGATATATCCAAATAGCCTACTATCTGATTATCTATGTGAAAAGGCGTGGCTATACAGTACCATTGTTTGAAAATATCACAATAATGCTCTTCCGGTTTTAAGTAAATTGGCTGCTTTAATTTCATAGCCAATGAAATGGCATTTGTACCACAGCTTTCCTCCTTAAAAGAGGTTCCTCTCTTAATACCTAAGTCAGTAATATCCTTGTATATTTTTCTATTACATAAAACATCTAAAAGGTATCCTTCACTATCTACCAGCAAGAAAATATATCTTTTCTTCAATTGTGCACGTACCTTATTAACACATTTTCTAAAAACTTCTATGAGTTTTTTATTCTCTTGTAATTTCCTTTTCAATTCCTCTTCTTCTAAAGATATTAATGGAGTAACTATCGATTTTGTAAGTCCTATTTCCAGACACTTTTTATAAGAAAAAAGTATTTCATTAGATTTTATATCTCCCATCAAAATTTTCCCTCACTTCAGCTCCAACCTCTCAAATATATAATTTGCAAAGAGCAAAAACATTCCCGCTTCTAAAAGCATTATTATAGAAGCTGATAAAATGCCTATTCCCATACTTTTTGTCGCAATACCTAAAGGAATGGAAACTAATCCTACAGGTATAAGCACAAATAATAATCCAAACAACTTAAAAAAAGGTATCGCTACTTTAAGGTCTTCTTTTGATGGCATAAAAGTAAGCAAAAAAGCGTAGGAAAAATTCTGTAAAATCGAAAGACTTATTATAAACAGTATAGCTGCAATAGTATTAAGTAAGCCAGGTTTTATAAAAATTGAAGCAGGTACTATAAGAAGTATCGCTGTTATAAACGATTTTAAAAGAGGTACAAAGTTTACTGCAATAAGCTTTTCTATGCCTTCTCCCGGAATTATATAAATGTACATTCTATTTAATTCTGCCCCTATTGCTGAGACCATACTCAAAAGCCAAGCCATATAAGCGTACATAAAAGCCAAAACAAATATTATAGTGCTATCATTTTTAGGAAGAAAATATCCAAAAGCAATTGAAATTACAAGCAAAAAGAGGTTATAAAAATTAAAATATATAGACCCTATCTGTCTTTTATTTTCTACCATTTTAAGCCATATAAAAGCCCATGGACCTTTTGGTGAAAATTTCACTTCTACTTTTCTTTTTTTCTTTTTTATATTTTCTTCCGTACCTGACAAGTCACCTTTATCGGCCTTTTCTCTTATCTTTCTTATCTTTTCATTGTAAGTGACAACTTCCTCATAATAGTCTGTCGCAAAATAAAGTCCTATAAATACAAGCAAACCTATTGTTACAAGTTGTAAAATTATCTGTATTATTGCGTTGTGAGAATTACCAGTAAAATATGAAAGTATAAGTCCTTTTGAAGGTCCTATAATAGGAACATAATCCCATCCTTTTAAGTCAAAATATTCAATAAAACCATAAATGTTTTGCTCTTTATAGGCAAAATACACTGCAGAACCGAGAACCAAGACTAATACACTCCATAAAATGTATTTTATTATCTCTTTTGCATTAAACTTCATTGAAATAGAGTAAAATAAAAAGCTTAAAGGACTAAGTGCAAGATAAAAAGTAAATATTCCGAGGTATCCCCAAATTAAGTTCTGTGAATATTTGAAAATTTCCATTGTAACACTTAAAAAAGGCAGATATATGATAAATAGAACAGCAATAAATAAATTTTTAAAAATGCTCCTTACCATGTACCAGAAAAATATCATTCTTTCTCTTATCGGGGAAGACAACAAAAAATCTATATCTCCTGGGCTCAATATAATTCCCGGCTGTCTTAAGGAGGTAAATAAAGAAGCAAAAACTCCCAAAAGCATGACCGCTATCAAAACTGCATTAAAAACTTCAAATTTTATCGTACTTATTTCATTGAATGTCTTTCCCCTGTTTGTTATCACAGGTATTAAAATGAATACATACCAGATAAATTGAAGAAGATATATAAATATTCTTTTGGGGTTTTTGATTATATCCTTCACAAAATTTTTAAATCTTAATAAGTCCAATGTAAGCAAAGCCTTTATTTCTGTCATTTTGTCACCTCCAAAAAGAGGTCTTCTAATGTGCCATTAGGTCCTGCTTTTTCCATAACCTCTTCAAGAGTACCTTCATAGATGAGCTTTCCCGCTTTTAAAATAAGCACTCTGTCTCCAAGATTTTGAACTGAATCCAGCATGTGTGTACTCAAAAGAACAGATTTGCCTTCTTTTTTAAGTTCGCGTATGGTATCTTTAAGCTCTCTAATCGCCTTAGGGTCAAGCCCTACAAAGGGTTCATCAAAAAGCATTACCTCAGGTTTGTGCAAAAGGCCGCAAATAACCATCACCTTTTGCCTCATACCTTTTGACAGATTTGCTCCTAATTCATCTTTTTTATCCAAAAGGTCATAGGCTTCAAGGTATCTTAGAGCATCTTCTTCCCAGTTGCCAAGATTATAGGCAAGAGCTATAAATTTCATATGCTCCCAAACTGTAAGCATTGGGTATATGTCAGGAATTTCAGGTATGTAGGAAAGCTTTTTTCGCGCCTCTTTGTCTTTATAGTCATAACCGCATACCTTTATCTCTCCCTCTGTCTTTCTCAAAAGTCCCATTATAGTCTTTAAAGTAGTACTTTTACCTGCCCCGTTTGGACCAATAAGACCCACGACTTCACCGGGATAAAGTTCAAAAGTAATGCCATCAACCGCTTTTATTTTGCCGTAATACTTTTTTAAATTTTTAATAGACAATACGCTATTCATCGTAACCCTCCATTTTAGTGTGAATTTTTAACTGTTGTGGTAACAGTATTCAGTTGTGTTGAGTCAATCTTTGTGATAGACGATATCTCATAAGTTTCTGCACTCTGAGATTTTTCAATTGTAAATTCAACTGTGCCGATTGGCTTATCATTTTCAAAAATATCATACGTTAATCTCTGATAATCTCCCCACGGAATCTTATCAATCTCCATAGGTTCTGCATTCTGTGAACAGCCTGCAAGAATTATTAACAAAAAGCTTCAATAAACATATGATAAAATATCGCAACAATAAAATATATCAAGAGACTTACCTCCATCGTAAAAGTTATTAGACAAGAAATTTTTAACACAATATTATAAATTCTACAAATTCCCCCAAAATCCTTCTTTTATTTCCAAGTCATATCAAAATTTTACATGCTTTTAACAAATCATTATCAGCTTGCTTCTTCACACTTCTAACTATTTATAATCAAAAAGCTTATTATTTTCGCATAAAAACATACAATAGAAAAATATTAAAAAATAAAAGTATAGCCCCTACCGTAATATCATATGTCCCATGAAAAATTTTCTTTTTACCTTTTGCTTGAGGATATCTCATTACAATATAAGAAAACAACTGCAATATAGGCATAAAAAATATAAATTCCAACTTAGATGCAGCATAATTTATATTCCCAAAAGCATCTCTCTGAAGAGGTATACTCTTAGGTAAATATTTGTGTGCGAAACATTTATAATAAAGGTTATAACTGGAAATATACAATCCCACTTAAACAAATATTCAACTACTCTTTTTCGCATTTTCAACTATATCCTCCCCTTTAATTTACTTGCTTTTACTGTTAAAGTCTACTATACTTTTGAATAATCTATTCCCTAGACATGCATAAAAGGGACGGTTTCTCTGCCCGGATTAGTCTAGGCAGAAAAACCGTCCTCAAAAAACACAGATTAGTCCCCCTACTATTAACACAACCCTAACTCAAAAAATCTTTGCTGCAAATTCTGGTTACTTTTTACATATTCTAACCTTTCAATACATGAAATTCTACCTATTTAATGTCTTTCTTATATTTCACTTATCTTTACTTTTCTCTACCATCCTCTCATTATTACTAGGCTAACGCTGCATTTGCCGGCTCGGAGAATACTAACCCAAAAGGTTAGCAGCAGCCTAAAAAAGCAGCAAAGGATTAGAAACTTTGCTGCTTTACTTTTACTTAACAATAAGATAGTTTTCATAAAAGCCGTTTTAAAATATTTAGTATGCGTTTATTATTTAAATAACCAGTTGTATTTCCTATTTTTAAATCTCTATTTACTCTTGCCTCATATTCAGCAATCCAATCCATTCTACCATTACTATCGAACTGCGTCAGGAAAATATTTGGTTTTATTCTTTGAGGCGATTCACTTGGGTCAAAAGTTAAAATTCCGTAATCCAACAGGGAAATCTGTCCTGCTTTATACAGCTCATAAGAAATATTTTTAATATCACTAAAAGAAGCATTTCTAATGTTATATTTACCTGATAACTCCTTCCAAATATCTGAAGAATTATTTGCTTTATCATTATTTTTTATCACAAATGTATTAGAAATTTCTTGTCTCTTATCATGTTTAGTAATTTCACCGTCATATCGAATCTGCTGTTGATAACATAAAGGCATTATCATCATTTCTATCACTTCCCTAAATAAATTATTTAATCGTTTTATTTTATATGTATGAAATCGGACATTGTATTCCATGGATAGTTTGAAGAAGTATTCTGGTAAGTAAAATCACCACTATCATAGCCACTAGCATCCCACCAATAAAACCAACCATCTATAATTGAATCGTTATCTAAATCAATTGGTTGCGATTGAACGGAATTCAAAAGACTTCCATTCATTTTTGCAAAGCGCAGATGTCCATATCCTATTTCAATTGTTACTATATACATCTCATCTCCTCCATGATCTTCAACGGAAGAAAGTTGATTTTCCGAAAAATATTCATATGTTGGATGTTGAGAAGAAATTACAGCATATACCTGTAAATATGTTAATGGCGGAGCTGCCGCGAAAGGCTGAACTGTCTTCGATTCCAAAATTTCTTCTTCATAATTCTCCTTAACTGTTTTTAAATATTCACAAACTTTTTCATCAATCCTCATTGGAGATTTTATTAGCAAAGATGAATTAAGTGAATTTTTCTCATTTCCCCTTTCTAACTCTCTAGCCTGAACAGGAACCGATAATACCAAAGTAAAAAGCGCTATAATTGACATTATTATCACAATCTTTTTCATCATCTCTCCCCTCCTTTCATAATCTAATGCATATACTCCTAAGTTTTATTAAATTTTTTATGCCTAAACATTTAACTTTAAATAACATCCAATAACTCTATTTAATTCCATTTTACTATATTGTTCTAAAATTGTCAATGAAAATCGAAAATCTTGTTACAGCCCGTTATCGGCATATAAAGAATTTCTCGGGAATAATCTTTTTCCAATAGAAATAACATTCACCACCCTAAAATTCATTTTTTCAACATTTACTTCTGTAGGCATAGAAATAGTCCTCTGGTAAGTAATGCAGTTTTATTACTGGCTTTAGAAGCAACTGTTCTAATGTACTTACTTGTTTTTCAAAGGATATCGATACAGATACCTCACTTATTATGTTAGCCGCCAGAAACCAATATAAAAAGCCAATGTAATAACTGTCTTTTACAGCAGCATAATTTCTAAATTCCAAAAAGAATCCCGCAAAAAATATATAAGTTACAATCATATTTACTATATGATCGTGGTAATAAATTTTTACTTCGATAATATACTTAGATAATTCCGCTTTTATAATATTAAACATCTTCAAAGCTGTCACTTCCTAACTTCAAAAATTTGTACATTATATCTTCAAGGCTATCTTGGCTTTTAGAAATATGAGTAACATAAATATTTCTTTTTACCATATCACCTAAAAAGCTATTTATAAGCCTATTACTATCAATATAAACTTCTATTTTCAGTAATATCATTTTCCCTGCGCACCACATTAACTCTATCAAAATACTTTTTTATTTCTCATTATCTAAATTTCTTTCCACTCTTATTAAATATTTGTTAAGCTAAGTAAATTTTGTAAATTTAAGTTTTTATTAATCTGATGCAATTGACTTAATTTTCACTAAATTTAGTTTGGGCCACTTTTTAATATTTGACTTTCAGAGGATATTTATGATTTTTTAGCTACTCTTTTGTCTTTTCTTATCCCTGACTATTTTCTTTGTATTTAATTGTCAGTTTTGATTATTATATATTTTATATCATACATACTTTGTTTTTTAATTCTGATTATTTTAATTAACTTTGCACAATAATAACATTTCTGCACTTATTTTTTATTTTCATTATACAATGAAACTAATGGCATGTCTACTATATTTTAGTATAGTTTTTATTACATTTCCAGTTAATGTTTGCATAAATAATCAAAAAAATCATACTAAAGTATAGTCTCAAACTTTAATCTACATCTATTAAACCTAACTTAACTGCTCTTATAACCGCCTCTTTAATGTTTTTTACCCCAAGTTTTTCTACTATCTTTCTTTTGTGATACTTCACAGTCACAATCCCTATTCCCAGAGCTTCTGCTATGTCTAATTCTTTGTATCCCTTTGCCTCTAATGCCAGTATTTTTATCTGGCTGTCATTTAATTTTATCTTTATCTCATTTATCTCTTTTTCTTTCAATATCTTTTCATATTCAACTGCTATTTTCTCAGCCAGCAGTTTTATTACCATTGATACTTCATCCGCAATCTTTTTATCAATAGTTGATATATCCACATAGCTTACTATTTCCCCATTTTCTACTATTATAGGTGAAGCAATGCAGTGCCATTTTTTGAATATGTCACAGTAGTGCTCCTGAGGTCTTACATACACTATCCTCTTTAATCGCATTGCCATTGAAATTGCATTTGTCCCACAACTTTCTTCTCTAAAGGATACCCCCGGTTCAAAGCCTGAATCTTTTATACACTTTTTTTCTTTTGTATTGCATTTTACATCCAACAAATATCCTTCAATGTCAGTAAGCAAAAATAGATACTCACCTTTTACCCAATCCTCTTCTACACTCATATGAAAAGCTCTTATGAGTTTACAATATTTAGAGCAAAATTTGTGAAATTTGGAACGAAAGTGTCATTTTGGGGAACGAAAATGCATTTTTCGCCTAATATTTTACAATTAGAAATAAAAATTGAGGAGAATAACCTCCTCTTTCCCTGGTACTTAATAAATTTACTTAATCATGATAATATTATTTTTTTAGAATTACTTGTGCTATAATCTTAATATAATTTTGATTTGATACGGAACTCGGTTTTCCTGCAAAGGTAGAATAAAAAAGTGGAGGGTTAAAGATGTTTCCAATCAGGGATAATATACCGAGCAGACGACCACCCCTCATTACGCTTCTGCTCATAATAATAAATTCGCTCATATTTTTCACTCTTTCAAGTGCTTCATACAGCACTTTTGCTGCATTTGTTTACAAATACGGGCTTATACCGGCAAAAATTACAAAACTGATTATATCCGGTGTACCGTTTTCCGGCAGCGACTTATACCCTTTTATCACCAGTATGTTTCTTCACGGTAACACATTTCACTTAATTAGCAACATGTGGATATTGTGGCTTTTTGGAGATAATGTTGAAGATAGGATGGGCCATATAAGATTCCTCATTTTCTACCTCCTTAGTGGGGTAATCGCAGGTGTATTTCACCTGGTTTTTAATCCCCTCTCACCAGTGCCGGTGGTAGGAGCTTCTGGAGCTATTGCAGGCATTATGGGTGCATATTTCGTATTATTCCCGTCGGCAAGGATAATCACCCTGGTACCAACCTTTTTCTTGGTTCCAGTCTTTCTCCCGATACCCGCCGTAGTCTATCTCTTCCTATGGTTCCTGACCCAGCTCTATTCCGGCACGGTCTACTCTGTCATTGGTGGTACAACGGTTGGTGGAATAGCCTGGTGGGCGCATATAGGAGGGTTTATCAGTGGTGTGTTGTTAAATAGGTTCTTCCTTAGAGATAGGTATTAATTAACTTGTGCTCACAATGGCGATTTCTCCACAGTCCCAAGGAAGCTAAATGTACCCAATAATCCATTTTTTCTGGCGTACCTACTACTCATGTCAAAAACTACCTCAAAGCCCTCTGGCAGATATTTAAACCAGTCCAATAGTCCTGCTTTTTTCAAGGCTTCCACTAGTTCTCCTCTATTGTCTAAAGTACTCAAAGGCACAGCTCTTTTTCTAATCCTATTGCCCTTTTAAAAGGTATACTGGAAATTAAAGCTGTAATTAAAGATAAGAAAAGTGCAGCATAAAGACCCTTTTTGTCACTTAAGATTCCAAAGGAGTAAGTACATAGAATTGTAGAAACACTAATAAACAAACTATATATTGAAATAATCGTTGCACGCTCTGAAGAAGGTATTAACTTATTAAAATAAGACATAAAAATCGGAGTGTGTGCAGAATATACTGCTGTATAAATAATATAAGGTATAAATGAATACTTGGGAATCGCATACATCATAAATATAAACAATGCAGATGTAATACTGACAATCATTAGTGTGCGAGCTGCCCCTTTAAATCTTTCAGCTATCCTGTCAGCATAACGGGGCACAAAAATACTAAGTACCATCGTTAATGCTAAAATAATGCCAAACAATTCTACAGGTATGCCTGCCCTTTCGAAATAGGGCTGCCACAACATTGACATGATTCCTGACGAAAAAAAGAAGAAAAAAGACCCGACTGTAATAGATAACAAAATCCTGTGTTTAAATAGATACACAGTTCCTTTAGCAATTTTATTAAAATATTCTCTGTAACTGTATTCGTCCGTTTTTTTCTGTAATTTAGCTTCTTTGCCCGCTAAAAATACGTAAATAAAAACCCAAAAAATCCCTATACCTTCTATTAGCCAGATTTCTCTAAAGATATTATAACGTACTAAAATGCTGCCTCCTAAAAATCCTATCGTACTACCTAAATAGTTAAAACTTGTAAGACGTCCCCAGTATTTTGTCAGGTCCATTTCTTTTTGACCGAAAAGAAACGAATCAGCAAACCAAGATTCGAAGGCTCCAGAATTAAGAGTTGCTCCAACTCCTGATAAGAAATATAAAAATAATAAAACTGTAAAAGAGGTGTTGAAATATATCCCAATAGAAGTTAAACTGCCAATCAATAAAGATAAAAGAACAGAAAATTTACGGCTATATGTATCAGCAAGAGCACCCGTAGGTATTTCGAATAATATGACTGCTATGTGGTTTATTATTATGAGGAGTGAAATTTGTGAAAAATCTAAATTAATTTTATTAAAATATATTACCCAAAATGGTGCCATTAAAGATGTAAAAAAACTTGAGAACAATGTTACTGTCAAGAAAAATCGTTCATTCCTTTTTAAATTTTGCATTTATTTAAATCCTCCTCTGAAGGAATAAATTTACCAAATGTTAGGAAGTTTTCAGCAATACAATAACTCGTAGAACAGAAGCGAGCAAATTCACATTTGGTACACAGAAATTTTTTGCTTAATCTTTTGGAATAACTTCTTATCCTTTTTGCTTTCTCACTATTCCATATTTCAAAAATATCTTGTGATTTTATGTTGCCTAGAATTATTTTATCATCTACTCTTTGCTCGAAAATTCGGCATGGAAGTACATTCCCATCAGGTTGAATTTCAAAACCGACGTTTATATTGCAACCTGGAACCTTTTGGTTTTCAATAGACTTGGGTACATCTCCCATTATTTTAATGCCTTTATATTTTCCTTCTATATTCCAAATTTTTTCGTTAACTTTCTTTATTTCCTCCTTATTTGGTACAATGTTTGACAATTGTTGCCCCCAATCCCAAGGTTTCAAGCGTGCAAATTTAACTGAAGTAACTCCCAAATCGCTTAACAATTTTACAATTTCTTCTATTTGCATCATATTATGTTTTCTGTAAATTACTTCAACGTCCACTTGAAATGCATTTGAAAATTTTTTTAAATTTAAAATTGAAGAAATAACCTTTTTAAATGTCCCCTCTCCCCTGATAAAATCATGAGTCTCGTTATTACTTCCTTCTATTGATAAACTATAACCTACTACGTGATAAGAATTCATTATCTCAATCTTTTCTTTCGATAAATTTATACCATTAGTAACTAGTTCAATAGGGATTTTGTGTTTATTAAATATTTCCAAAATTCTTAATCGCCTTTGCTACTGCTTCTTTGATATTTTTTACCCCAAGTTTTTCTACTATTTTTCTTTTGTGATACTTCACAGTCACAACCTCTATTCCAAGAACTTTTGCTATGTCTAATTCTCTATATCCTTTTGCTTCCAATTCCAGTATTTTTATCTGGCTGTCATTTAATTTTATCTTTATCTCATTTGGTTCTTTTTCTTTTATTCTCTTTCCATACTCAGTTGCTATTTTCTCAGCTAGCAGTTTTATTACCATTGATACTTCATCTGCAATTTTTTTATATATACATATCTTACTATCTTTTCCTTTCTCATCACTATATATTTTGCATGCATAAATTCCAAAAAGAGTAAAATAATCTTCATTTTGCCTCGCATCAATATTATCCATATAATCATGATAGTATTACTTTTTCAGAATCAATATTATTAATAAGAATAATACCCGTAATAAAGAGTAAAAAGGTGAAAATAATAATACTATAATTTACAACTTTTATAGAAACATTCTGGGAAACTATAAAATTGGGGAGGTATGAAAGCACAAATATTAAAATGAATTTAATTCCATATACAATTGAAACATTCTTTAAAGTAAGATCAAAATAGAAGATTAATAAAATACTTCCAATCACAAAAATCAATGCATTACATAACGCCATAATAAAAGTAATTAATGTAACAGGGTGAAAGATTAAAAACATAACTATTCCCCAAATTAATACTACACACATACTACAGATGATAGAAGGAAAGAGTTTAATTGCAAAAATTATCCCTGGTGGTAGAGGCAAAACAAAATATCTATGATAGAGATTACTTAATTTTTCTTTTTCAAAATTTATAGTCGTCATAAAAGCGGCTGCATACGAAATTATAATCATAAGAAATAAAGTATAAAAAGTGCAAATATCAGAAGAAGAAGAACTCAATAAATCAAAAACATTTTTCATATTTTTTACAACAATTGCTACAACCAAATTTAAAAGGATAAAAGGGAATATTGACACTTTTAAAAAATTAACAACTTCTAATCTTATAAGTTTTAGCATTTTTACGCCTCCATCCCCATAATCTTTATATATAATTCTTCAATATCTTTGATAGCTTGATACTTTTGGATATTAAACTCTTTAATTACTTTTTCATCAACTACATAAAGATTCTTGTCTTTTACTTTATTATCCAAAAGTTCAGGATAATTACCCTCTACTAAATACAGCTCTTTTTTAATTTGAATTTCTAGCAATGTCTCTCCTCCTTTTATTAATCCTATTCTGTCGCTTATTTTTTGTACTTCATTTAAATTGTGAGAACTAAAAAGTATGGTTTTTCCTTTCGATTTAAACTCTAATAGAATCTCTCTTATGGTAAGTTGCATTTCTGGATCTAAACCGGATGTAGGCTCATCAAGAATTAATAATTCCGGCTCCGGCAAGATAGCATTAATTAAAGAAACTTTCCTTTTCATCCCTTTAGAAAGTTGCTTCACTTTTTTATATACATCATTTCTAGAAAATTCAATTATATCAAGATACTTATATATTTCCCTTTTCTCAATTCCATATATATAACATGTTTGTCTCAGGTTATCCAATACTGTCCACTCCAGGTTTAAAGTCTCATACTCAAACATAACTCCTATTTTTTTAAAATGTCCTCTGGACAAATTTTCTCCAAATATTTTTATTTCTCCACCATCCCTTTTAAGTAAACCGAGTATTATACGTAATGTCGTTGTTTTCCCTGCACCATTCTTCCCTAAAAAACCGTAAATCTCTCCTTTAAAAACCATCATGTTTACATTTTTTAAAACAGGATTCCCATTTATTGATTTTTTAAGTTCTTTTACTTCAATTATTTTCATCGTGTACCTCCCCAATAAATTATTATCACTTTTAAATAATTCTATCTCCAAATTAAAAAGCTTAGGTAAATTTGACGAGTTTAAATACTTAGTGATTGGTTAAATCCATAGTTCCATATCAAAATCAATATGAGGTATATTTTCATGAGAGATCATTACAATAATCCTATCTTCTTTGATTTTACTTAAGTATTTGCAAAAATTATTTTTTGAGTTATTATCCAAAAATGTTAATGCTTCATCTAATATGATGACTTGAGGATCTTGAGCTAAAGCTCTTAGTATTGTAATTTTTCTTTTTTGACCTTCTGATAAATTATCTCCATTATTTGTAACTATACTGTTAAGATTTAAAGTTTTATCGTTAATCAAATCATCAAAGCCAAGTTTTTTAACTAAGCCTATTATTTTTTCATCATCAATATCTCTCCCCATCTTAATATTATTCTTTATTGTATCATTAAATAGAGATACATTTTGTGGTACAACTCCTATAAGTCTTTTTAACGAAGATATATTAATATTTTTCACATCTAGACTATCATATTTTATAATCCCAGACTGGGGAGTTAATAAGCCACATATTATATCAATTAACGTTGTTTTCCCTTTGCCATTAGGTCCTAAAATCCTCATGGTTTTACCAACTTCTAATTTCAAACTTAAATTCTCGATTATACTAGTATCTTTTTGATATGAAAAAGTTACATTGTTTAACGTAATACCATTCTTTATTTTTGATATTTTTATATTATCATCTTTTTTATTTTCACTTTTTTCTATAAGTTCAAAATATCTTTTTAATGCTACTTTTGATTTTTGTAACTCAATATTTATATTTGACAACGATTTTATTGGTTGAAATAATTGATTAATATATGAAGATAATGCAACAAGCCCCCCTATCGTTAATTTCCCTAGTATTACTTGGTAACCACCATATAAAAGCAAAACTATGGAAGGAATAAAAAATAAAAAAGAGAGTAATGCATTGCTTATGCTACTTATATAAATATTATCAAACCTTTTATTTATGTATTCATGAAGCACAATTGAAAATCTTCTTTGAGCAAATTTGTATGTATTCAAGTATTTTATTACTTTTATGTTAGAAATATTTTCATGTAATACATTATTAATTTTTGAATTAATCTGCATGAATCCTAGATTTATGTTTCTAAATATTGGATTATAATATCTCAAAACAATATAAATAAGAGGAGTTACTAATATTGAGATTATCGTTATCTCTTTATTTATAGTAAACATTATTATAAACGCTATAACCAATGTTGCTACTTGTGTAATTATATTTATAAATGTCCCAACAAATAAATTTACAACATTAGGTAATTCGTTTAGGATTCTTGACATGACTTCACCTGTTTGTTTTTCGTTAAAAAAAGTAATTTCTTTATCCATAACACTTTTATATAAATTCAATCTTAAATCATATAATACTTTTTCTCCAATATATGTAAAAATGTAAGATTGAATAGTGTTTAAGATAACTCCTAACGCATAAACACCAGTAAAAACTGTTGTATATTTTACTAAATTATATGTATCCTTTTTTGCTATTGCTACATCTATGATCAATTTAATGATATACGGATTCAATAAAGATATAATCGTCGATAAGATTATTATAAAAAATCCTATTACCTCCTTTATTAAGTAAGGCTTTAGTACTGAATATATATGTTTATACTCCTCTTTTTTCATACTCAACCTCCAAATCAAATATAAGATTTTGTACTAACTAATTTCATAATATCTTTTAGTTCCAAAATAAATCAAAAATTTATAAAAAGCAAAAGTAATTATTCCTAATCCAATAGCAATATAAGGCATGTAGATTGCAAGCTTTGATATTTTGGTTATCACATTAATTGACAAAATCACAAATAAAATCAATAAAACCATAGATATGAGTACATTGATATTTTGCCTTACCACCACCCTTGGATTCTCCCAATTTAACATTGGTATACAAAACTCACAAAATAATCCTATGCTAAAATAAATGTTTAATATAAAAAACCCTATTATAAAAGCAAGTAGAAGGCAAATCAAGCTCAATCCTGTTACAAAAAAACTAAATGAACACGTAAGTATGCCAAATATAATGCTTAAAATATTACAATGTAGAAGTTTTGCTTTAATGTATTCTTGAGGATTTATAGGCAATGATTTAAGAAAATAAAACGTCTTTCCTTCTCGTGATAAAGCAGTTGATGCTATCATATTAAAGCCCCCGACCAAGATATATACTAAAGTTGTAATCAGTGTAATAAAATATTTTGTATTCAAATCTTTTTCTATATTAGAAATTACTTTCAGTAACTCTGGCATACCTGAATAAAAAGAATAAATCAAAAGAAATGGAATAATCAATGTCATAGCAAATCCATAAATAACAAATGTCGAATCACGATAAAAAAGTTTTATGTCTCTCTGTAGCAATGCCATAACCTTACTCTGACGTTTAAAGAACAACCTTTCCATATTATAAACTTTTTGTTTATTCTTGTTATTTATCTCATTGCTGCGAGATATTATATAAACTAAACTTTTTGATAATAACTCCAAAATGAGAATAAGACCTATTAATGAAATGAAAATGAAAAATAATAAATATTTAAAAGAAATTATCCCTTTTTCTGTAATAACCTTATAAGCTATATTTACTGGATAAAATATGTTCGAAAGATCTGTTAATCGGAAGAGTTTATATTTTATAATACTTAGATTTGTATTTTTATTTATTTCAAGGTAATTTTGCATCCCTGTAATTTCTTTAAGTAAAATTATAAATACAATATTTGTTACAAGAGCAGTTATATTAGCAACCTCTCTCTTACCAAAAAAATATCCTGCCCTTTGTATTAATACAAAAACAAAAAATTGCGATACCATTGGAAACACTGGAATTAGCACCGTTATTATAAAAGCAAAAATATAATACGAAAAAGGCTTGTTAGAAGATATACCATTAATAATGAATACTGGCATAAGTACAAATAGTGAAAGCAATAATTGAAATATATATCCTGGAACAAATCTGCTGAGCAAAATTTGCCATGGCTTTAGCGGTAAAGTCATTACGTAGTTACTTTCTCTACTATTGCTTACTGTTGAAATGTACGAACCAGCTAATCCAAATGTTAGCAATAAAAGAAATGTAAAATTCAAAAGGCCCTCTATCATCAAATTTTGTTCCCTTGTTAAACTTAAATTGTAATAGAGAAATTCATTAATTTGTATATACACCTTAAATATATTATAAAATAAGAATAAAAGCAGCCCATATATAAAAAAGTTTAAATACAGTTTTTCTTTTTCATACTTCCATGAATACTTAAATCCATGAAATCCATATAAGGACTTATAATTATATTTTAATAAAGTCCATAATTGCTTCATGATTCAGTCATCTCCAGAAAAATTTCTTCTAAATCTTTTTTATCATCTTTTTTAATTTTTAAATCGTTAATAGTCCCTGTATAAAGTATCCTGCCATTTTTTATAATTGCAATTCTATCGCATATCTCCTCTGCTATCTGCATAATGTGTGTCGTAATAAATACTGTTCTCCCTTGTTTGGATAAACTTCGCATAATCTCTTTTAAATTTTTGATAGCTTTTGTATCAAGCCCAATTACTGGCTCGTCCATAATTAAGAGATCTGGTTCATGAATAAGTGCTCCTAAAATCAATAATTTTTGTTTCATTCCATGCGAATAGCTCTCTATTTTCATATTTAAGGCATCATAAATCTCTATTATCTTACCATATTTTTCAATATTTGATTTTCTAATTTTACTATCTACTTTATATATATCTGATATAAACCTTAAAAACTCTAATCCTGTAAGTTTATTAAATATATCTGGGTTATCCGGTACATACCCCATTTTTTCTTTTGCTTTAAGAGGTTCTTTAATTACATCATATCCATTAACCAAAACTTTACCGTTATCAGGTTTCAATATGCCAGTAATAATTTTTACAGTGGTGGTTTTTCCTGAACCATTTGGACCAAGAAAACCAAAAATTTCACCTTCATGTACATCAAGGTTCAGTGAATCTACAGCCTTTTTATCACATCCATAGTATGCCTTCGATACATTTTCTAAAATAAGCATAAATAGTACAGCTCCTTATTAGAAAATTTTTGAATTTATTAAGATAATTGCCATATCAACAATCAATGCAAGCAGATTAACAAATATAGAATATAAGTCAGTATAAAGAGTCGTGTTTTTACCTTTTGTCTTGAGTTTTACATACCCATAAACTAATAATTGCACTAAGGGAATTATAAAAACAAATGTTGTTTTAGATGTAGTATTTGAAATACTACCATCAAAATGCCACTGAATAGCAACTGTATGTGGCAATGCCCTATAAAAAATGATGTTTATGATAAATGTAAAAACAGCAAATAACCAGTTATTTTTGCCTAAAAAATTTATTGCTCGCATAAGATTTTTCTCCTTTCTTATACAGAAATTTTTATTTGATTTAACATAAATTTAAATGGGAACCTAATGTTTGAATTGTAGGTTTTACATATGTCAATTTTCTCACCTCCCTCTATAATTTTTTATTTAAAATTAATAGCAAAACCAAGAAATACAATAATCATTAATTTGCTGAACATGTTGTTCCATTTTTCAACATTTCATCTATAAAATCCACATATATATCTTTCTCCATCCAAACAATTGGCATATCTCCTCTAACTTTATTCATATCCATTATAGAAAGTATATTTTGTGCCATTTTTTTTTGGCAATTCATTTTGCCAAAGTGTTACAAGACCTGCTTTCCAATATTCACTAAATTTATATTTTCGAATGTTTCCAACTACTAAAGGAAGATAAGGAGATGCTACAATATCGCCGTTTGCCCTAATAGAAACATAGCTAACACAATTTGCAGCTATAGTTCTAAATCTTATTAAATGGTCAACAGGATCTCCCCATTCGACTATTGGGTTCTTTCCTCTTAAATTTATAGCATGTATACGCTTTACTAATTGCCTATACTGAAATTGTGTAGGCATTATTTTATTTAAATGCTGATTTGCTCTTCCTAATAGCATTAGCGGTTGTACCCGTAACTCTTTTATTCCCAACTCATTTAATAAACTATGTACTTCATCAAATTCAGCAATATTAAAAGATGTTGGACAAAATGATACATCAATATTTGATATTCCTACATTTTTTAATATTTTAATAGCTTTAATAGCTTTATCAAAAGCACCTTTTTTATTTCTCAACTTATCATGAGTGGTAGGGCACGCTCCATCAATACTTATTTGTATGCGGTCAATACCACTTTTTTTCAATTGATAAGCTATATCTTCTGTCATCAAATAACCATTAGTTACCAGTGACACATAGGTTGTCCCTGCTTCAATTAATAGTTTAGCGCATTTATAAATTAATTCTTTTCTAATTAATGGTTCTCCACCGCGAAAACATACATTAAATAATTTCATCTCCCCTATTTCTTTTATGAAATTTATAACTTCCTCATCAGTTAATTCGTTATTTACAACTATATTTTCGCCACTTGAGTTATAACAATGAAGACACCTAAAATTACATTTGTTAGTTATATCAAATGCTAATTGATGCGGCCCTTTCAAGACTTCAGCATAGTTAATTGACATACTTTGCTCTTCCATGATTATTTATTTACTCCTTTCTAAATAATAAAGTAAAAGATATATTGAAAAATAATTAGGAAAAGTTATACTAAAAAATATGAATAAATGCACAAGTCTTTTTCCCCTAATTCATGTTTTAATGTGCCTTCATTTATAAATCCAGTATTTTTTATCAAGTTTTCTATCAATTGGGTTATATTTGCGTCTTTTAATAATTGTAATTCGATTTTCGTTATTTCCTTTACTGCTATATGAGGAATAACTTCTACTATATAGTCAATCATAGATGTTAGGTATTCTCTATTTACATCCATAACACCTATTGTTGCTACAGTAGAATATTTCTCAACTGGTATGAGCAATGTAATAATGCCATTAATTTTATTATTCTCTTTTAACAAGAAAAATTCCTCAGAATAATTAAATAATTTTTGGCGCAATATTAATTCGCTCAAATAATCATTAGGTTGAATTATTGGATTAATATAAGTCAACCTACCTTTTTGTTGTTTATAATTTGCAAGAATGCTCTCAAAATATTGACAAATTTCTTTTAGTTCATTCTCTAAAGCAGTACTTATAATATCACCGTTGTCTAATTTCTTTTCATTAATGTACATAAATGGATTATTCCCCCCTTTCCACTGTATTAAATTACATCGTGAAAAATCAAATAATATTTCAGCAATATCTTTGGTAATTTCCTCCTTAGGTACCTCGGGATATAAATTTATCAATTCATTACATATTTTTTGAAGTGTATTTTCACCATTACAAAGATCTAAAATTTTTTTACCTGTTGGATTTATAATTAAATAGTTTATAAAAGGGAAATTTTTAGGAATAACTGTATAATATCCTGCATTTTCCTCACGCCAAAAAATCAAATTTGATTCACAAAAAATAGGCGTAACATTTAAAATTTTTACAAAATGTGGATTTATTTTCTCCTTAGTTAAAAACATTATCTTTCCCCCCTTTATCCTACGCTACTCCCTCTATTAAATAAATTTTTTGGTAGTTGTTCATTTCCATCTAATTCTAAAATCACATTCCTATATTCTCTTACTTTTCACTTATAAGCTACTTTAATTCTCGTTTCTATTTTTACAATTTAACAAATCGTATTTCATATTATCATATTATAACTATATTAGTGATACTTCATAACGCATTTAAGTGATACATTGAGGCAAACAAGCTATTAAAAGGAATACTTAAACTCAACTTTTGATCGGTAAGGTTAATTTTTTGCATCATATTTACGATAAAATTAATAACATATTTTTATTTTTTATCTCTTATGTCATCCAAATTATCAAGAAATAGAAATTATTACAAACTTTATGCTAAATTATATATTATGATTGAAAATCTCATTCATAGCTATATAGAGTTAGTGTTATAGCATAAGTTTGGACGATTACTATATTTGGTAATAAAATATATGACCAGTTCCCCGTAAATTCCATCATCTTGTTTAAATTAATATTATTAAAACCTAGTGTTTGAATCGTGGGTTTTACATATGTCATTTTCTCACCTCCTATCCTTTCTGATATTAGACTTGTGCAAAATTCAGAAGCCTTCATTTAAACCATTCTACAGACATACTTTTTTCCTATCACTCTTGAATTTTTTATCTTTTATGTAGGATTTCCCCTCCCATTTGTCGAATTATTATATATACACTATAAAAAAATTTTTTAAGAAGAAGGAAATCCTACATGTATAAGCTTCAATTACTTTTAAATATAGCTGAACTCTTTACTTCTTAGTCTAAAATTAATTTCTATTTTTCTATGTTTAAAA
Source organism: Thermoanaerobacter kivui (assembly GCF_000763575.1). Classification (NCBI taxonomy): domain Bacteria; kingdom Bacillati; phylum Bacillota; class Clostridia; order Thermoanaerobacterales; family Thermoanaerobacteraceae; genus Thermoanaerobacter; species Thermoanaerobacter kivui. Next base: position 351,774 of record NZ_CP009170.1, on the reverse strand, counting down.
ATCTAGGCTTGTCTTCAATACCTGAATTCCCTTCCTCTAGCCCTAGCCGTAAGGGTTATTCTCATCATGCAATGTTTAGAACTTTTATTGTTATTAAGCTTTAAGATTCGGTACAATTTCTGACCTTTTAGATTATCTCCGCAATAATCTTATCATTGCTCATCTTTGTGGCTTTAACATCCTTAAACCTCTTCCTTCTTATCGGACTTTCCGCCTTTTTATTAATGAGTTCTCTCATGATTATTTGACCTCTATCTTTCAAAACCAGGTCAATATCCTCAAAAATATGGGCGTTATCTTCAGTGAGTTTGTCTCTATGGATTCTACCCCTATTAAAAAACATATTATTGTTTATATCCCTCCTAATCTACCAAACTTTTCTACAGCTATTATAATATACATTTTTCTCAATGTCTACTATACTTTGGTATAGTCTTTATTACATTTCCAGTTAATGTTTACATAAATGAACAAAAAAACTATACTAAAGTATAGCCCCAAATTTTAGTCTATATCTATCAAGTTTAACTTAATCGCTTTTGCTACTGCTTCTTTGATATTTTTTACTCCAAGTTTTTCTACTATCTTTCTCTTGTGATACTTCACAGTCACAACTTCTATCCCAAGAACTTCTGCTATGTCTAATTCTCTGTATCCCTTTGCCTCTAATTCCAGTATTTTTATCTGGCTGTCATTTAATTTTATCTTTATCTCATTTACCTCTTTTTCTTTTATTCTCTTTTCATACTCAGTTGCTATTTTCTCAGCTAGCAGTTTTATTACCATTGATACTTCATCTGCAATTTTTTTATCAATAGTTTATATATCCACATAGCCTACTATTTCCCCATTTTCTACTATTATAGGTGAAGTAATGCAGTGCCATTTTTTGAATATGTCACAGTAGTGCTCCTGAGGTCTTATGTAAACTATTCGTTTTAATCGCATTGCCATTGAAATCGCATTTGTCCCACAGCTTTCTTCTCTAAAGGATACTCCCCGTTCAAAGCCTGAATCTTTTATACACTTTTTCTCTTTTGTGCTGCATTTTACATCCAATAAATATCCTTCAATGTCAGTAAGCAAAAATAGATACTCACCTTTTACCCAATTCTCTTCTATACTCATACGAAAAGCTTCTATGAGTTCTTTATTTTTATGTATTTTCTTTTGCAAATCTTCTGGATTTAATATCACTAATGGCAGAGTTATTGAAGGTTCAATACCAATTTTCCTACATCGCTCATATGAAGAAATTAGTTCCTCCTGTGAACATAAAAAATTCACTTTTTATACCCCCAGAAATTTAAAGGGCTTTTTAAATATTATAAAATATTTAAAATAAAATTTGTGAAATTTGGAACGAAAGTGTCATTTTTGGGAACGAAAATGCATTTTTCGCCTAATATTTTACAATTAGAAATAAAAATTGAGGAGAATAACCTCCTCTTTCCCTGGTAGTTAATAAATTTACTTAATCATGATAATATTATTTTTTTAGAATTACTTGTGCTATAATCTTAATATAATTTTGATTTGATACGGAACTCGGTTTTCCTGCAAAGGTAGAATAAAAAAGTGGAGGGTTAAAGATGTTTCCAATCAGGGATAATATACCGAGCAGACGACCACCCCTCATTACGCTTCTGCTCATAATAATAAATTCGCTCATATTTTTCACTCTTTCAAGTGCTTCATACAGCACTTTTGCTGCATTTGTTTACAAATACGGGCTTATACCGGCAAAAATTACAAAACTGATTATATCCGGTGTACCGCTTTCCGGCAGCGACTTATACCCTTTTATCACCAGTATGTTTCTTCATGGTAACATATTTCACTTAATTAGCAACATGTGGATATTGTGGCTTTTTGGAGATAATGTTGAAGATAGGATGGGCCATATAAGATTCCTCATTTTCTACCTCCTTAGTGGGGTAATCGCAGGTGTATTTCACCTGGTTTTTAACCCCATCTCACCAGTGCCGGTGGTAGGAGCTTCTGGAGCTATTGCAGGCATTATGGGTGCATATTTCGTATTATTCCCGTCGGCAAGGATAATCACCCTGGTACCAACCTTTTTCCTGGTTCCAGTCTTTCTCCCGATACCCGCCGTAGTCTATCTCTTCCTATGGTTCCTGACCCAGCTCTATTCCGGCACGGTCTACTCTGTCATTGGTGGTACAACGGTTGGTGGAATAGCCTGGTGGGCGCATATAGGAGGATTTATCAGTGGTGTGTTGTTAAATAGGTTCTTCCTTAGAGATAGGTATTAATTAACTTGTGCTCACAATGGCGATTCCTCCAGTCCAAAGAAAGCTAATATGTACCCAATAATCCATTTTTTCTGGCGTATCTACTACTCATGCCAAAAACTACCGAACCAACTACAAACCACAGCATACTCACAAGTATAAGCATCAGCCACTCATTGTAAGAAATAGCAATATTACTTACGGATTTTCTTGCTATATCATTTCCCACTGTAAGAGGTATAATGCAACTAATTGCGCTAGAAGGAGATGTTTTACTCAATGTGTCTGTTACAAAAAGAAGTAGGATTTGTATAAGTAGTGTTAATTGATTAATTCTTTTTGCTATTAGGGAAAGTCCTCCCAAAATAAGACCCATGCCATACATTCCAACTAAGGTCATTAAAAGGGATAGTATAACTTTTCCATTTACTGTAATACTCACTCCTATAATTAGGTTTGAAAAAGTAATTATTACAGCAGCTACGATACTGCTTAATAGAAGGCTGCTAATTATATTTCCTGCTATAAGAAAAGGGTAAGGAATTACTGCCATAAATTTTTGTTCCAAAGTACCTTTAACTGCTTCTATACTAATTTCATTGCTTACTCCACTTATAGCTGCTATCGAATAGCTCCAAAAAATATACCCCAAAAGAAGGAGCGTTTTAGAATTTCCAGGATTGTTATAATATTCTCCTAACATACTACCCGTATCCATGAAAATAAGTCCAGCATAAAGAAGTGTTAACACTACAATATCACTGACCAAACCCATTTTATATGAAAAACTTTCCTTTAAACTTCTTCTTATTTCAGCTATTACAATGTTTAAATATTTGAACATATTTAAGCCTCCTTTAAATTTGCATGTATTTTATATTTATTTTCTATGTCTTCTGCTGTAATATTGATATTTGCGAATTCATCAACGATGTTCCCATTGTTTATTATTATAAATCTGTCAACTGTCTTTCTCAAAAAATCTACATCATGGGAAGCAATCAATACTGTTATTTTCATCTCCTCTCTCAAGGTCTTAACAGCACTGGTAAGTAAAATACGCGATTCTATATCTAATCCATTAGAAGGTTCATCCAAAATTAAAAGCTCCGGTTCGTGAAGTAAAGAAGCAGTTATTGCTACTCTTTGTTTTTGACCCATTGAAAGCGTGTTTACTTTTCGTGTTAATAATTCTTTTGTTTTTAGAATGTCTGCGTATTTTTCTATATTTTTCTTTATTTCTCTCCCTGTTTTCCCTTTTATACTTCCAAAATAATAATAATTATCAAGAACCGAAATAGCCCAGTATAAATTTCTGTTGCCTTCGAGTACGACGCCTATTTTTTCCATTATTTTCAATCGAGTTTTATCCTCCATTTTGACATTGGATACAATAACTTCACCTGAATCAGGAATTGTTAAACCGCATATTATTTTAAGTAAAGTTGTTTTACCTGCTCCATTCGGACCAAGAAGTCCTACTATTTCCCCTTTATTTATATCCATAGATACATTGTTTAAAGCTATAACCTTGCTTTTATTGTATTTTTTGTACAAATTTTTGACAATAAGCAAATCTTTCATTCCTCCTTGTTATTGGCTATCGAAAGAATAATTACATCATTTCTAAATCTGCTTGATTTTAGCATTATTAATGGCGCAGTTATTGAAGGGTCAATACCCATTTTACTGCATCGTTTATAAGAAAAAAGTAATTCCTCCTGCGGACATAAAAAGTCCATTTTTTATACCCCCAAAATGTTATAAACATTTTTAAAAATTTATTAATTCCATAAAATATTATACAATATTTGAAATTAAATTTGTGGATTTTGGAACGAAAAGGATAAAATAATTTTTCTGTTGCGAAAACATGATTTATCCTATATAATAATATTCAAGTTATGCTTTATCAATTTGTATTGATAAATTTTCAAAGTTTTTGTTGTACTTTACACAAAGGAGAGAAACAAATGGCAAATAAAATTCAAATGAAGGTACCCCTCGTTGAAATGGACGGGGACGAAATGACAAGAATCATATGGAAATTGATAAAAGAAATACTTTTAGAGCCCTATATAGACCTTAAAACGGAATATTATGACCTTGGAATTAAAAACAGAGACGAAACAGAGGACCAAGTCACAATTGATGCAGCATATGCTATCAAAAAATACGGTGTGGGAGTAAAATGTGCAACAATCACCCCAAACGCCCAGAGAGTTGAAGAATACAATCTCAAGAAAATGTGGAAAAGCCCTAATGGTACAATCAGAGCAATACTTGATGGCACAGTTTTTCGCACACCTATTATTGTAGAAAGTATCAAACCTCTCGTAAAAACATGGAAAAAACCCATTACAATTGCAAGGCATGCCTATGGAGACATTTATAAAGATGTGGAATACAGAGTCGAAAATAAAGGAAAAGCAGAACTTGTTTTCGTATCAAAAAGTGGCGAAGTATCAAAGCAGACAATACATGAGTTTGAAGGCCCTGGAGTTATACTCGGTATGCACAATACTGATGAATCAATAAAAAGTTTTGCAAGAGCATGTTTTAACTATGCCTTAGACACAAAGCAGGATTTGTGGTTTGCGACCAAAGACACCATTTCAAAAATATACGACCACAGATTTAAAGACATATTCCAGGAAATATATGAAAATGAATATAAAGAAAAATTTGAGGAAGCAGGAATTGAATATTTTTATACCCTTATTGACGATGCCGTAGCTCGAATTGTAAGGTCTGAAGGCGGAATGATTTGGGCATGCAAAAATTATGACGGCGATGTGATGTCTGATATGGTGGCAACAGCATTTGGCAGCCTTGCCATGATGACTTCTGTACTGGTATCTCCTGATGGTAAATACGAATTTGAAGCAGCTCATGGAACAGTTACAAGGCATTATTATAAATACCTTAAAGGAGAAGAAACTTCTACAAATTCTATTGCTACAATTTTCGCATGGACAGGTGCTTTGAAAAAGAGAGGAGAACTTGACGGAATAGAAAGCCTCGTAAACTTTGCTGACAAACTGGAAAATGCATCTCTTCAAACAATTGAAAAAGGTATAATGACAAAAGATTTAGCAGCTCTCTCTGATTTGCCAAATAAAACTGTTGCAAATACAGAAAGTTTTCTTCTTGAAATTAAAAAAACTTTAGAAGAAATATTATAAAAAGGATAGACAAGGGACCATCCCCTTGTCTATTATTTCTTGCATATCAATCCAGCAGTTTATAATAATCAATATTTATAAATATACTAATTAGAAACACAAAAACAGTTACCCAATATACATCACTTTTTTTAAGTTCACTTATCATCTTGATTCCTATACCTATGATTATAAACTGCCACACCATGAAGGGATCAATACTTCTCAAAAAGCCATATATTGTAGTTCCTTTTAACGAAGGAAACAACAATGCAGGTGACATATCCACTAAAAGCTGTCCTGTAAAAAAGGATGCAATAAAGCATATTAGAAAATATATTAAAACAGGAGTATAGGCATAACCAGTAATTGAAAATAATTGTGTTACATCCGCTTTTCCTCTAAATACCCATTTGATTACAGCATAAAGAGCTAACACGATAAAAATCCACGAAAGTGTATTATTTATAAGCGTAGAAGTTATTACAGATCTTGGCGCCAACTTAATAGCTAAATCTATTTCCTGTGGCGTAAATCCTACGTCCGGTTGCGATAACCTCATTTTTAAAAGTTCACGTATATGTCTTTCATATACAGGATAACGTAAGATATAAAGAAATACTATCCCAACAACTTTAACTATAGCTGGATAAACTAATTTAGGTTGATACATTAAGTTTTTTATTGTAATAGAAGGTTTAAATAGAATTCCGTAAATTCTTTCGAGAAAATTTAAATTTTTTATGTCTTCTTCTGTTTCAACTCTAAAAAACGCCATTAAATTTCCTCCTTTTAGGTTAAAAATAAAAAAGGTTTTTGAGTTTTTTGTCGAATATATAAATCAATAAACACATAAATTAAATTCTACATTTTTATAAAAAATCCTTCAAAAAAATTTCTGCCAATCACATAAAATACTATATAAAATTTTTCAGTTATGTTAAAATGTTATTAAAGGGGGAACAAAAAGTGTTTAATTTAAGGAAAATTTTACTATTTATAATCTTGTTAATTTTTGTCATCCTGCCACTTTCTTCTTTAAAAGCGGCTCCGACTCAAAGCCCCGTTTATGTACTATCCATTGATGGCCCTATTGTACCAGTTGTCGCAGATTACATTGAAAGTGGCTTGCAGGAAGCAGAAAAAAATGGTGCAAGTTGTATAGTCATAGAACTTTCTACTCCTGGCGGTTTGTATTCTACTACTCAAAAAATCGTCACACAAATACTAAATTCTCCTATTCCTGTTGTAGTATATGTCTCCCCCGCAGGAGCTTGGGCGGGCTCTGCTGGCACTTTCATAACCCTTTCAGCAAATGTCGCTGCAATGGCTCCTGGAAGTAGAATAGGCGCCGCCCATCCGGTGTCAATGGAAGACGACTCTGCTTTATCAGATGTACAAAAGCAAAAAATCACTCATGACGCTGCTGCCTGGATAAGAAGCATCGCAGAAAACAGAGGGAGAGACCCCAAAAATGCTGAAATGGCAGTTATTGAAAGCAAATCTTTTACTGACACAGAAGCATTAAATGCCCATTTAATCGATTTTAAAGCTACTAATTTAAATGACCTTCTAAAAAAAATAAACGGCCTTACAGTCAAAAATTTTGACGGCACAACTACAACTTTGCAAACTGATGGTCCAATCAAATACTTCCCAATGTCTTCATCTCAAAAATTTCTCTTTGCAATAAGCGATCCAAATATTGCTTATCTTCTCATGAGCGCTGGTATCTTGGGCATTGTATTGGAGCTTTATCATCCTGGGGCTATCTTTCCCGGTGTGGCAGGAGGAATAAGCTTACTTTTAGGCCTCTACACACTTGGAACATTAAATGCTCAATTAAGTGGAATGCTTCTTGTCATATTAGGGCTTGTGCTTTTGGCGTCTGAGGCCTTTGTGGTAAGCCATGGAATTTTAGCAGTGGGCGGTATAACTTCCTTTGTACTTGGCTCTTTAATGTTATTTAGTGGAAACCAAATGGGACTCACTATAAACAAAGGAGTAGTTTTCGCAACAGCCTTTTTCATGGCAGCTTTTGTTTCTTTCCTCTTAGCTGCTGTTATAAAAGCTCAAAAGAGAAAAGTAGTCACAGGAGTAGAAGGTCTAATTGGTGAAATAGGTATTGCAGTAAGTGATATTAATCCAAATGGCATAGTCTTGGTAGAAGGAGAAAGGTGGCAGGCAGAATCTAAAGAGTATATTGCAAAAGGCGAAAAGGTGGTCATTACAGCAGTAGAGGGTTTGACAGTTAAAGTTGAAAAAATAAAAGAGGGAGGCAGTAAAAAAAATGATTGAGAGTTTTGCATTTCTATTCACCTTATTAATAATCCTTATAAGTTTAATTTCCGCATCCATTAGAATAGTACAGGAATACGAAAGGGGCGTAATTTTTCGTCTCGGGCGCTACGTAGGTGTAAGAGGACCAGGAATATTTTTCTTGATTCCTATAATAGAGAGAATGCAAAAAGTAGATTTGAGAGTCATAACAATGGAAGTACCAACACAAGAGGCAATTACAAGAGACAACGTTACTGTTAAAGTAAATGCAGTAGTATACTTCAGAGTAATAGACCCTGCCAACGCTGTTATAAAAGTTTTAGACCACATAAGAGCAACATCTCAGCTGGCACAAACTACACTAAGAAGCGTTTTAGGTCAGTCTGACTTAGACGAATTATTATCTCACAGAGAAGAAATAAACAAGAGGCTTCGCGAGATTATAGATGAGGGAACAGAACCATGGGGAGTAAAAGTGAATCTTGTGGAAATAAGGGATGTAGAACTACCACAAAGCATGCAAAGGGCCATGGCAGCACAAGCAGAAGCAGAAAGGGAACGCCGTGCTAAAATTATAAATGCTGATGGAGAATATCAAGCAGCGGCAAAACTCGCTGAAGCTGCCCGCATCATAGCCTCACAACCCGTTTCTCTGCAACTTAGGTATCTTCAAACTTTAAGAGAAATAGCTAATGACAGGTCAAACATAGTAGTTTTCCCAATGTCTTTAGATATTTTTCAGCAATTTTTCCCTCAAGGACAAAAAGAAAGTAAAAATGAATAGTTTTAAGCTGCTGAGTTTTTAGCAGCTTAAAACTGTAAACAAACTATTTTGCAAGATTGGCATTTTGTGAAGTAATGCGACTCGCGACAAAGCAGTAACTAAACTTAGCAAGCTCGAAAGACGTAGGCGGGGCTGGAGCCACGGATGGCGGAAGCGGCCACCTGAGACAAGGATGTCGAATGTGGCCGGAACCCCGCCGGAGTCTGAGATCGAGCGTTAGTTTAGCCTGCTTTGTCGCTGGAGCAAACTTGCAAAATGCCAATCAAAATTATACTTTGTCAACAAATTCAAGCCGCTGAGTTTTCAGCAGCTTTTATTTTATACACTTCTTTAATTCCTCTATATTTTTTGGTATATTACTTCCATTTACAATTTCTTTTTCTTTTAAAATTTCATATATCTCTAAAAGCATAGGCTTTCTCAAATCACTCCAATCAAGTTCTTTTGCATTAGCAAAGACAACTGTGGGTTCGCCTTTTGCAACAACTTTTCCATTCTTCATGATATATATATAGTCAGCCCATGAATAAGCAAAGTCCACATCATGAGTTGATAAAATGAGTGTCTTTCCCTCGTCAACCAATTTGTCAAATAAACCCATAACCTCTTGAACATGCTTAGGGTCTAAATAAACTGTTGGCTCATCCAATATAATAACTTCAGGCTCCATAACTATAATATCAGCTATTGAGACGCTTTTTTTCTGCCCATAGCTTAAAAAATGGGTGGGCTTGTCTTTTAGATGGCTTATACTTGTTTCTTTCATGGCGTTTTCAACTTTCTCTTTTACTATATTTTCTGGATAACCTAAGTTCATGGGGCCAAAAGAAATTTCTTGGTATACGCTGGCAGAGAAAAGCTGTATGTCAGGATTTTGAAAAACAATACCAACATTCTTTCTAAGTTTTACAAGTTCGCTATGGCTGTAATTTATCTCTTCACCTTTGTATAATATTTTTCCTGATTTGGGTTTCAAAATCCCGTTGAAGTGCAAAAACAGCGTTGTCTTGCCTGCGCCGTTTGGACCCAAAACTGCAATCTTTTTGCCCTTCTCTATGGACATATTTACTCCGTCCAAAGCTTTTGTGCCATCGCTGTACTCAAAACTAACATCTATCGCTTCTAATATAAATTGCTCTTTCATAATTCACCTTCTTAAAAACATTGCTGCGCTTATTAAAATTAGTTCTATTAAAATAATAAATATTACATTTTTATAACAAAATTTATAATCTTTGCTAACAACTTTTAGCTCCCCATTATAACATCTTGCTTCTAAAGCTATGTATAAATCCTATGAATCTTTGTAAGACTTAATAAAAAGAGAAGATATCAAAAGTCCTAAAGACCTATAGCCATTCTTTAATGTGGCATATCCCAGTCTTGAATCCTGAGATATGTAGATATCATCGGCTGCTTGTATTAAAACAAATATAAATCGATAAATAAGCTGAAGCAGCTCCAAAAATAATGATGGAAATTTAAATTTCTTTAAGACATTTATGATGTCAACTACAGGAGTAGTAAGAGCAAGAAAATATAAGCAAGAGACCACTGCTAAAGCTCTGAAGAATAAAATAATAGCAGTGCTAACTCCTTTTGCGGTAATCCCTAAGGTTATTCCAAAAATATTAAAACTTACTAATGCAATACTTTTATCCTCTACAACATTTATTACAAGTGTCAATATGCTTATTATGAGAAAAGAATAAGGAATTAACATAAGTTTAATATACACTTTTGCTGGAATTTTCGCTTTAAATACAGTTACCACAAACATCAAAATAATTACTGCAATATTTGTATAGGCATCAAATTTAAAACATAAAATCATTGTCAAAAAGGCAAATAAAAGTTTTTCAACAGGATGTACATTGTACATCCTGTTTGTGTAAGAGTAACTATCTATTAGCATTTTTCCTCCCCTTCACAAGGCCTATGTAATATCCCAAAAAGCCTGCACCAATTGCAGCCTGTAAGGCAAACAAAAGGCTTTCAATTTCTCCGCTTGGTGGCTCCCAAATTGGTTCAAACCATGGCTTGTAATTTTTGTCTACCTGAGCAATAGCCTCTGTCGCCCTGTCATCTGCACCAGCAAATTCAGCGTTTTTAATAGTAACAAGAGGAAACACAATCAGCAAAATGACCAACAAGCCTAATATCAAATTTTTCATTAAAAACTTTTTATCCTTCATACTACCTTACCTTCTTTCTCTAAAACGTTAAGCTCAATGAGTTCCTCTTTGCTGTAGGAAGATAGCATATTGATTACAAGCACAGTTAAAAGTCCCTCACTTATTGCCAAAGGTACCTGTGTCACTGCAAATATCCCCATGAATTTTAAAAATGAGGCTGTAAAACCACCTACTTCAGCAGGAAAAGCAATAGCCAATTGGAAGGATGTCGTCACATATGTAAGCAAATCCCCAATTGAGGCAGCCAAAAATACTGCAAGCCAATTTGGCCCCCCTGCTTTTTTTATTCCTTTAAATATATAATAGGAAGCAATTGGCCCTACTATAGCCATGGAAAATGTATTAGCACCCAAAGTTGTTATGCCACCATGGGCCAAAAGCAGTGCCTGAAACAAAAGCACTATAAGGCCTAAAACGCTCATAGCAAAAGGCCCAAAAAGTATAGCTCCAAGCCCTACACCGGTTGGATGCGAACAACTTCCCGTAACTGATGGGATTTTCAAGGCTGAAAGCACAAAGGCAAAAGCACCTGCAAAACCCAAAAGCATTTTAAGCTTTGGATTTTCCTTTACCTTTTTGTTTATCGTTATAAGTCCCACAACCACAAAAGGCAAAGAAGCTGCATCCCATATTATGCACCACTTAAGAGGAAGAAACCCTTCCATTATGTGCATAGAATAGGCAATTTGCGGCGCTATTAAAAGCAATGCAAATGCTGTTAACAACATCCATTTTTTCACACCAAACACCTCTTTTTTATAAAATTTAAGTAAAAATAAAACCTCTTAACTTACCAACGGCGTTAAGAGGTTAAAAAACACATATGTATCCCTTTCTAACACCCCCTCTATCGACCGTAGAGTAAGTGTAACACAAATACAGGCAGGTCTCCTGACTTAGGTTCATCGCTCTTTACGCCTTCCCACCCGTCACTCAGCGGAGCACGAATTTAACAATTATATTTCGTATAAAAACATGCTCCGCTGAGTGACGGGCAGTGGCATAATGTAAAGAGCTCACCATCACAGTGGCGGGACCGTGCAGGACTTTCACCTGCTTCCCTTTTAACCCAATTTTGATTTCAAAATTGGGCACCTGTATTTGCATGTTATTCAATTCTTCCTTTAAATAAAGCATATCATTTTATAAATAGTTTGTCAATGAATAGAAATGTCCCTGTATTGCTTACTTATAATTTTTGCAGCTTCAAAACTGGCCTCAATTGTTTTTTCAATATCCTCCTCTGTGTGAGCTATTGATAAAAAGAAGGTCTCAAATTGAGAAGGCGGCAAGTACACACCCCTTTTTAGCATTTCTCTAAAATATGCAGCATACAAAGCAGTGTTTGATTTTAAAGCAGAGTCATAGTCTTTTACTTCATCTTTCGTAAAAAACATACACATCATGCTGCCTACTCTATTTATTGTAACATCAATTCCATTTTGAACCATGCTCTCTTTTAACCCATTACATAGTTTTTCTGCTTTTTTATCTAATTCTTCATAAAGGGCAGGGTCCTCAGATAAAATTTTTAGAGTCTCAAACCCTGCTGCCATTGCAAGAGGATTTCCAGACAAAGTCCCTGCTTGGTACACAGGCCCATCAGGAGAAACCAACCTCATTATCTCCTCTCTTCCTCCATAGGCACCAACAGGAAGCCCACCTCCAATGATTTTCCCAAGTGTAGTAATGTCAGGTATAACACTGTAAAGTCCTTGTGCCCCTGAATAAGATACTCTAAAGCCTGTCATCACTTCATCAAAAATTAAAAGTGCTCCATACTTTGTAGTAATCTCTCTTAATCCTTTTAAAAATTTCTCCTCAGGTAAAACAGTACCCATATTTCCGGCAACAGGCTCTACAATTACAGCAGCGATATTTTCACCATATATTTTGAAAATATCTTCTACCATTTTGATGTCATTATATCTCGCTATAATTGTATCCTTTGCTACCTCTTTTGTCACACCTTTTGAATCAGGCATTCCGAAAGTAAGTGCACCTGACCCTGCTTTTATAAGCAGGCTGTCAGAATGTCCGTGATAACATCCTTCAAATTTTACAATGATGTCTCTTTCCGTATATCCTCTTGCCAATCTTATAGCACTCATAGTGGCTTCTGTTCCTGAATTTACCATTCTGACAACTTTTACAGATGGAACAGCCTCAATTACTTTTTCCGCCATCTTAACTTCTAACTCTGTGCAGGCTCCAAAACTGGTTCCCAGTTCTGCCTGTTTCTTAATAGCTTCTACTACTTGTGGATGAGCATGTCCCAGTATCAGTGGTCCCCATGAAAGGACGTAGTCTATGTATTCATTGCCATCCTCATCCCAAATATGACTTCCTTGCCCCTTTTTTATAAAAACGGGAGTAGTTCCTACTGACTTAAAAGCCCTTACGGGACTATTAACACCACCCGGCATAAGTTTTTTAGCCTTTCCAAAGAGTTCTTTTGATTTATCAATTTTCACAGGATCACCTCTTCCCAAATTTTTATCATTCTTTGTTTAGATTTCATGAATAAATCATAAGTCATTGAAAAATAATAAATCATGTATTATAATCTAAGTAAAAGATACGTGGAGGTGAAAAAAATGATACATGCTACGTCTACAATTACAGGCAAAGGACAAATTCAATTGCCTGCAGAAATCAGAAAAGCAATTGGCGCTGATATAGGAGATAATATCATCTTTATAGTACAAGACAACAAAGAAATAGTGCTGAAATTAATAAAAAAGAAAAAGCTTTCACAATTAGGTGGAACGTTAAAATCTCAGGTAAAATTCAAAAGCATTGATGAAGAAACAGAAAATACCAAAAAAACTTGGGTAAACAAAAGAATAAGGAGAAATAACAATGGAGAAAATATGGATTGACGCCAATGTCATTTTGAGATACCTTTTAAAGGATAATGAAGAATTTTATGCAAAAGCGTATGAAATTATGAAAAAAGCGGACAACGGAGAATTAAAACTTCTTGTATCTCCTCTTACTATTGCAGAAGTAGTATGGACGCTTGAGTCTTTCTACAAGATATCAAAGGATCAAATATCTGATACCCTCATTACCTTTATATGCTCTGATGCTGTCGAAGCAGAAGAAAAAGACACATTAATTCTCTCTCTAAACAGCTATAAAGAAAATAATGTTGATTTTATTGATGCGTATATAGATGCCCATGCAATAAATTCAGGAAACAAAAAGGTATTTACTTTTGATAAAAAACATTTTTCAAGACTTAACATAGAATTATTTTAACATTCCTTCATCTACGTTTATTTCTAACAGCCCGCTTTTTTCAATAATTTCTTTGTAAATAGCCATTTTTTCTTCCTCAGTGAAGCCTTTGTCTTTTAATTCTATCCTCTTCTGGTATAGCTTTTGTAATAGTTTTTCATAGTCATCATTGAAAATTGACTCCAACTTTTCTTTTATCATTCTCGAAAGAAGTGGACTTTTGCCACTTGTAGATATAGAGATAATTAAGTCTCCCCTTTTTACAGTGGAAGGCACAATAAAAGAAGAAAGGTCTTTATCATCAATCACATTTACAAGCACATTGTATTTTTCTCCATCTGACGCCACAAGTTTATTTACCTTCTCATCATCTGTAGCAGCAATCGCAACAAAAAATCCCCTTACATCCCCTTGTTGGTACTCACGTCTTATAAGTTCCACCTTTTCTTTTGCTGCAAGCTGTAATATTCCTTCATCAAAAGAAGGAGAAATGACAGTAACTAAAGCTTCTACCTCCAGTAAAGATAAAATCTTTCTATAGGCGACTTTCCCTCCTCCTACAACAAGGCATTTTTTGTTTTTTATATTAAGCATTACAGGGTAGTAAACCATTTTGCAACATCCTTTGCAAAGTAGGTTATAATCATATCTGCCCCTGCCCTTTTAATTGAAGTGAGTATTTCTAAGACTACCGATTTTTCATCAATCCAACCCATCTTAGCTGCCGCCTTTACCATTGAATATTCTCCACTTACATTATAAGCAGCAATAGGAATGTTAAAATTATCCTTTACCCGCCTTATAATATCAAGATAAGAAAGTGCCGGCTTTACCATGACAATATCTGCTCCTTCTTCAATGTCAAGAGCTATTTCTCTTAAGGCTTCATTGGAGTTCCCATAGTCCATTTGATAAGACTTTCTGTCGCCAAATTGTGGGGCGGAATTAGCTGCTTCTCTAAAAGGTCCATAAAAAGAGGAAGCGTATTTAGCACTGTAAGCCATAATAGGTGTATTTACAAATCCTTTACTATCTAAAAGCTTTCTTATGGCAGCTACTCTTCCATCCATCATGTCAGAAGGCGCTACAATATCCGCTCCTGCTTCCACATGGGACAAGGCTATTTTAGCAATGTAGTCTACTGTTTTGTCATTTAGAACTTGGCCATTTTCAACAATACCACAATGCCCATGAATTGTATATCCACACATACACACATCTGTTATTACTACAATTTCTGGTACTTTTTCTTTTATTTTTCTCACCGCTTTTTGAACGATGCCTTCCTCACTATAAGCCTCTGACCCCAATTTATCTTTATATGAAGGCACACCAAAAAGTAAAATAGCAGGAATTCCAACGTCACGCACTTCTTTGACTTCTTCTATAAGCAAATCTATAGAAAAATGGTAAACACCCGGCATTGAATCTATCTCTTCTTTTATATTATCTCCTTGCACAACAAAAAGAGGATATATAAGGTCTTTTATATCCAAAGAAGTTTCTCTCACCATATCCCTTACAATGCTATTTATTCTAAGCCTTCGCGGTCTTTTTACTAAATCCATTTTATCTCCTCTCCCGTTTATAGACTCTGATGGTTTTTTAATATTTCTTCAATAAGTTTTTCCGTTGTGTATTCACTTGGCATTATATTTACATTAAAACCTTTCTCCTCTATAGCTTTTTTTGTTACAGGTCCTATTGCAGCTATTTTAGAGTTTTTTAGAAGATTTATTTCGTCTCCTATTAATTGATACATATAATTAAAAGTAGAGGAACTTGTAAATACAGCAATATCTATTCCTTTGCGGAGTTCACTTATAAGCTTTTCCTTTAATTCATAATTTGGTTCATTTTTATATGCGACAATTTTTTGTACATTAGCACAATCTTCAAGACTTTCCATCAATATATCCCCGCCTATTTGAGATGTCAAAAGAGCAATGTTTTTTCCATCAGCATGTTTTTTAAGGACATTTGCCAAAGAGTATGAGGTATATTCCTCAGGAATTATATCTGGATATATAAAAATATTTTCTAAAGCTTCCGCAGTCTTACTTCCTATCGCTACTACTTTAATACTTAAATTTCTTAAATCAAACCTTTTTTCTCTAACAGCTTCAATAAAACTCCAAACGCCATTTACACTTGTAAATACAGCATAATCGAATTTATGTATCTCTTCTAAAAACTTTACTATATTATCTAAAAAGGGCGTGATTTTAATAGTAGGACAAACAACAACATCTGCTCCCTCTTTACTCAAAATTTTTTTCATCTGCTGTGATTGTTCATAGGTCCTTGCAAGCAAAATCCTTTTCCCAAAAAGCTTTTTGTTTTCGTACCATTTTAATCTATCCCTTAATGCTACAACATCTCCTACAGCGATAACTGCAGGATTTTTTATTCCTTCTTTTAGTACAAGTCGTGGAATATCAATCAGTTTCCCAGTCACAGCTTTTTGGTTTGGAGTAGTGCCTTCCATTACTACTGCTGTAGGTGTGTTAGGGTCTTTCCCGTAATAGAGAAGTTTTTTCACAATTTTTTCTATATTTTTTATCCCCATGAGAAATACAAGTGTCCCATCGAGTTTTGATATTACCTCCCAATCGAGGTTTTTATCTTTCCCTTCCCATTCATGGCCTGTTATTATGTGAAATGACGAACTTAACTCTCTATGGGTTACAGGAATCCCTGCATAAGATAAAACAGCTATCGCAGATGTTATTCCTGGCACTACCTCATAAGGTATTCCTTTTCGCGAAAGGTATTCGGCTTCTTCGCCACCTCTACCAAATACAAATGGGTCTCCTCCTTTAATTCTTGCTACTTTTTTGCCACAAAGAGCTTTTTGGGCAATTATTTCGTTTATTTTACTTTGAGGTACTTTGTGATTATGCGGAAACTTTCCAACATCAATAAGCTCTGCATCTTTTTTTGCCATTTTTAAAATATCTTCATTAATTAGCCTGTCATACACCAGCACATCTGCATTTTTTATCAATTCGACCGCTTTTAAAGTCAAAAGCCCAATATCTCCAGGTCCTGCTCCTATCAAATACACAATCCCTGACATCATAAACCTCCAAATTCTTTAATAAGCTTTTCTATCATTTTATCGGTTTCGTCAATTAAACCAGTCACTTCACCTTTTAAAAGTTTATTCTCTTTTTGATAAGCAATTTTTATGTTTATTTTTTCTCCATCATTCTCTTTTCCATATTGGGCATAGGCACCAAAAGGCTGTCTGCAATCTAATCCAAAGGTTTTTAAAAGTTTTCTTTCAACAGAAGCTTCAAAAAGCGTTTTTACATCAACAATGTGTGAATAAAACTCTTGAAAGATATCCTCAAAATTTTCCGCAATTTCTACTGCAAGAATTCCCTGACAGGGTGCCGGCACAACTACATCAGGTGGAAAATACTCAGTAATAACATTCTCAAATCCTAACCTGTGCAAACCCGCCGCTGCCAAAACAATGCCATCAAGGTTTAATTCCTCCATTTTTTTGAGTCTCGTCTTTATATTCCCTCTTATTGAAACAATTTCTATATCTGGCCTTAAAGCTTTAAGCTGCACTTGCCTTCTTAAACTGCTGGTCCCAATTTTAGCCCCTTTTTTTAAATTCATAAATCGCGTCCCATCTCTTGAAATAAACACATCTTTTGGGTCTTCTCTTTTTAAAACTGCCATGAGTTTGAGCTTTTCAGGTATTTCATAAGGCATGTCCTTCATGCTGTGGACTGCCATGTCAATTTCGCCTTTTAACAATGCACTTTCTATTTCTTTTACAAAAACTCCTTTACCGCCTATTTCGTTTACAGGTTTGTCAATTAATTTATCTCCTTGTGTAGTGATCCTTACTATTTCAAATTCAAAATCCTGCCTAAACTTTTTTATTTCATTTATAACCATTTCAGTTTGCTTTAAAGCCAATTCGCTTGACCTTGTCCCAACTCTTATAACTTTTTTCATCATTTACCTCCATCATCCTTTTAATAGGCGTTACTTTTAAGGTGCATTATCATTTTATTAGCCATTTTGTTCGCAACTCTTTTTAAAGCGATTTTTATATTTTCCTTGTCTTTTTCAGATGCATTAGTCAATTTATTTATAATCCTTTTATATTCTGCATTATAAACTTCATAGGCATATCTACTTACTTCTTTTATATAAGGCTCTATTTCAAGGGTTTTGTACCATTTGTCAAATTCTTTAACTTCCTCTTTCACCATTTTTTCAATTACTCCGATAAGGGAAAGTCTCTCTTTTTTGTTTTCCTCCGCCGTCCTCTTTAAATCGTCAATAGTATAAAGGCTCACCCCTTCTAGTTGTCCTATCCTCGGGTCTATATCCCTTGGAAGAGCTATATCCACCATACAAATTTTTCTACCGTTATATGCTTGCTTGAATTTATCATAATCCACTGTGTAGTGAGGTGCGTTTGTAGCACTTATTACAATATCACTACTGGCAATGTACTGATATTTTTGTTCATAAGGCACAATGTGTATCTCAGGAACTTGCTCCTTTAGTTCAATAGCTTTTGAAAAAGTCCTGTTTGTGACAAATACATCAGCACCTTTATCTATAAGATTTTTTATGGCTTTTTGCCCCATCTCACCAAGACCTATCACAAAAGCTTTTTTGCCTGCTATGTCATTAAAAACCTCCTGAACAAATTTAACTGCAATATAGCTTATCGATAAAGCTAAATCTTTTATGCCAGTATCGGCACGGGCTCTTTTGCCGAGAGTTACTGCATCTCTAAAGAGTTTAAAAAGTATCTTTCCGGCAGAATTAAAGACCTGCGCAGTGTTTATAGCCTCCTTCACCTGTGACAGTATTTGGTCTTCACCTACTACCATAGATTCAAGTCCACAGGCAACTCTAAAAATATGTTCTACTGCCTCAAGTCCGCAAACTTGGTGTAAGTATGTTAAAAAATCCTCTTTTAAATCAAAGTATTTAATAAAAAAATTTTTTACTTGTTGTGGACTTATTTTTTGTGAGTAATAGTAAATCTCACTCCTGTGACAGGTAGAAAGTATTACAACCTCCTCCAACCCCAATTCTTTTAATTTTATTAAAGCATCTTCAATATCCTTAAAAGAGACTTTTTCTCTCAACTCTAAAGGAACATCTTTGCCTATTCCCACCATTTTAATATTGTTTATGTCCACTTTTTGTCACCTCTTTTATGAGACTGTCAACATCTGTTACTACAACAGGATAATTTATATCAGGCCTTTTTATAAGGATGACAGGTATATTGAGCATTTTAGCGGCTTCAAACTTCTGCAAAACTCCTCCCACAATGCCACTGTCTTTTGTCACAATTACTTCCGCATTCCTTTCTTTAAACATTTGATAATTAAGCTCTTTGGTAAAAGGGCCCTCCATCGCTATTATATCTTTTGGTTTTAATCCTAAATCTTCACACTTTTTTATGACACTACTTAAAGGCAGCACTCTTGCCGTCACCTTTTTCCCCATTTCCCAGAGAAACTTAAATTTTTCGAGGTTTTTACTGCCTACAGTCAAAAAAATGCTGTGGTATTCTTTGCATTTCTCAGCTGCTTCTTCGAAATTTTCAACTACAATGGCATTATCGTAATAAAGGCTTTTTCTTTCATACCTTATATACTTGATGCCAGTTTTGTTACAGGCATTTATAGCATTTATGCTTACATCTTTTGCAAAAGGATGCGTTGCATCAACTAAAATGTCTATGTTGTTTTTATAAATAAACTCAATGAGGCTTACTTCACCCAGTGCGCCTTTGTGGACTTTAATTCCCTCACTAAAAAGGCTTGCACCATAATCTGTCACTGTACTTGCTATAACCTCCATACCTTTAAGCTTTAATCTTTCTGCAACCTCTCTTCCGTCTTTTGTACCTGCTAAAACCAGTATCATAAAATATATCCCCTCGGCGTTATCATTTTGCCATTTCGCACATAAGTACTTTCATTTCCTATTATTATAATTGTCCTCATATCAATTTCATGATTTGCCATCTCTTTTAATGTAGTAATTACTGTCTCTTGCCCTTCTCTTGAGGCATTTTTTACTATCCCAACAGGGATGTCGCCTTTTTTATATTTCATAATAATTTTCTGTGCTTTTATAAGGTTTTCCGGTCTTTCTTTGCTTTTAGGGTTGTAGAGGACAATTATAAAATCAGCTTGTGATGAAAGTTCCAGCCTTTTTTCTATCACCTGCCAAGGTATCAAATGGTCTGAAAGGCTTATCACCGCAAAGTCCTGCATTACAGGCGCTCCCAGTATGGCTGCCGCAGAATTTAAAGCAGTTACCCCCGGTATTACTTCTATTTCTAAATCTATGTTTTCTTTATGGACAACCTCATACATAAGCCCTGCCATGCCATATATGCCTGCATCACCGCTGGAAACAATGCATATATTTTTACCCTGTAAAGCCAACTCAACAGCTTTTTTACATCTATCAACTTCTTTTCTCATCCCTGATGAGATTACCTCTTTGTCTTCAATTAAAGGCTTAATAAGATTGATATAAGTAGTATATCCTACAACTACATCACATTCTTTTAAGGCATTGTAGGCTTTAAGAGTCATGTCATTTATATCACCGGGACCTATTCCCACGACTTTAATCCATCCCATGTCAATCCTTCTTTCTGGATTTATATATAGCAAGTGTTATCCCATCCTTTTTAAGATATGCTATCTCTTTGCCACCATCACTAGATAAATAAGCAGAAGGCCTTGCAACACTTCCAACTCCCACTGTATGAAAAACGAAATCCGAAATAGGAAATTTGTTTTCTACTTTTTTTAAATCTTCTTTTGTGTAAAAAACAACAGGAACTTTTAAAAATTCCGCCAACTGATGTATCCCTTTTTCTTCTTTTTTTATATCTATAGTAGCAATTGACTTGATGCTTTTTAAGCTTAAATTTAAGTTTTTAAAGGTTTCACTAACAAAGGTACGCAAATCCTCAAAAGCTATTCCTTTTTTACATCCTAAGCCAATAACTATATTTTTAGGCCTTAATATAACATAAGGTTTTTCTAACAGTTTTTTTATTTCTTTGTCAGTTACATAAACAAAAGCATCAACTTCACCGTCATCATCGTTTTTTACATAATCTTTTAGTAAAGGTATTTCCTCAACATCTTCATCAAAGACAAAGCGTACATTTTCTCCATTTACAAGGGCTGCACTGACCTTTTTTAAATCCTCTATATTTTCAATTTGGTACCCGTAATCTTTGGCAATAACATCTAAGGAGATGACCCCCTCCACGTCTGTTGCAGTGGTTATAACAGGCTGTGCTCCGATTGCAGAAGCAACCTCTAAAGCGAGCCTATTTGCACCACCAACATGGCCCGATAAAAGGCTTATTGCAAACCTCCCTTTTTCATCTACTACCACAACAGCAGGGTCAGTAAATTTGTCCTTCACCACCCCTGCAATTGCTCTTACCACAATCCCTGTAGCCATTACAAAAACAAGACCCTCATATTTGCTGAATATTTTGTGAACAAACTCCACAAAATCTCCTTCTATTGCATAGTTTCCTGAAACGGCGTATTTTTCTTTTACATACACGTCCCCTTTTAATTTTTGGCCAATCTCATTCGCCAGCTTTGAAGCATTTTTTGTAAGAGCAATTATCGCTATTCTCATAAATCTTCCTTCTTCCTGAAGCTATGAGAAAATTCCTTATCATAAAGCTTTGAATAAGATTTTATATCTTTCAAGAAATCTCCTACAAGTATCATAGCTGTTTTATCTATCCCTTTTGATTTGACCTTTTGTGAAATATCATTAAGGGTGCCTGTAACAATCATTTGGTCTTCCCAAGTGGCTTTGTATACAACTGCAACAGGAGTAGTCTCTTCATAACCCTCTTTCAGCTCTAAAACAACATTGTCAATGTCCTGCACGCTTAAAAATATCGCCATTGTAGCTCTGTGACGGGATAAATCTTTTAAGTCCTGCTCTGGAGGAACTTTTGTCCTTCCGCCTATTCGTGTTATAATCACCGTCTGAGTTATTTCAGGAATCGTCAGCTCTTTTTTCAAGACTGCCGCTGCTGCCAAAAAAGAACTAACACCAGGAATTACTTCATAATCTATATTTTTCTCTTCCAGCCTTTTAATCTGTTCATGTATGGCACCATAAATAGCAGGGTCTCCTGTGTGTATTCTTGCCACATCTTTTCCCTCTTTGTGGGATTTCACCATAACCTCAATTATTTCATCAAGGTCCATTAAAGCGCTGTTGTAAATTTCAGCCTCTGGTTTGGCGTATTTCAATATCTCTTTATTGACAAGTGACCCTGCGTATATGATAACATCACAAGACTGTATGACTTTCATCCCTTTTAATGTTATAAGTTCAGGGTCTCCCGGCCCTGCACCAATAAAATAAACCATGGTTACTTCACCTTCTTTGCAATAATGAGTGACAAATAGTCTATCTTTTTTCCTATATATTTATCAAGGTCGTAGGATATTTCTTCATCTTGATGGCCGCACTTTATCACAAGGTATCCTTTGAAGCTTTTTTCTTTAAGAAGATTTACTATTTCTTCGTATCTTCTCGAAATTTTCATCAACACTACATTGTCAAACATATCAAGTGCTTTTGAAATTTCCTTCACATCTCCTGACGGAATCACTGCAAAAGTCTCGTTTCCCTCCGCAATTGGGATATTTAACCTTGAAGCGGCTGCACTATATGAGGTAATTCCAGGAATCGTCTCTGATTCATAATCCCCAATTCCTTTTAAAATGTATATGTAGGTGCTATAAATCATGGGGTCACCTATTGTTATAAAAGCTACATCTTTTCCCTCATCAAGCAACTTTTTGATTTTTCTAACATTTTCCTCCCACTTTGTTTTGAGGTCTTCTTTTGAGTACGTCATGGGAAATTCCATAAATACTACATCGCCTTTTATATAAGGCTTTGCAATTTCATACGCAATACTTCCTTCTCCTTTGCTTGTGGGCGCTATCACCACATCTACCTTTTGAAGTATTTTTACAGCTTTTAAAGTAATGAGGCTTTCCTCCCCCGGTCCCACTCCTATGCCGTATAATTTTGCCATTCTATCCCTCTCTTTTCTTAGCTGTTATTATGTAAACAGGATTTCTCGCCGTCATTATCGTCTTATCTCCCGCCTCTTTGGATACGGAAACATTCACACATATTGTCTGAACGCTGTAGCCTCTTTGTTTAAAATAATTATGGGCAGAATATGCTGTATCAAGCGTAATCCCATTAACTGTAATTATCCCGTCTTCTTTTAATTTAGCTGCAGCAATATCAAATATTTGATACATTTTATCCCCTGTTCCTCCAACAAATATCCTGTCAGGAGAAGGCAAATCTAAAAGGGCATCAGGCGCTTCACCGGCTACCACAACAATATTTTCTACATTGAATCTTTTGATGTTTTCTTTTACAAGCGCTATTCCTTCTTCTTCTTTTTCTATAGAATAGACAACGCCTTTTTTTGATATTAAAGCAGCCTCAATAGAAACAGAACCTGTACCTGCACCAATATCCCATATTATACTGTCTTCTTTAAGCCTCAACTTTGATATTGACAAAGCTCGTATCTCTTCTTTTGTCATGGGTACATTGCCTCTTATAAAATATTCATCGGGAATTCCCGGTGTCATATATTGCCACATGTTATCACCACTACATTTAAATCAAATTTTTTATTACTGTTTAAAAGTTCCTCTACTGTAAAAGAGTAAATTCTTTCGCTGTCGTAAGACAGATTTTCACCAACGTATATTTTTCTATCATACAAATTTTCTTCTTTCAATAAGGCTGCAATAAATTGTGGTGTATGAGTGTTATCAGTCAAAACAGCAACTTTTTCATTTTTTTTTACTTTTTTTACCAAATCCTCACTGCGGCCGTGTAAGCTTACAACTGTTAAATGATTCATTGTTATTTTAAGTTTTGCACACATGTATTGTATTGAACTTATACCTGGAATTATTTCTAATTGGCTTTTGTCCACGTACTTTAAAATTACTTCGGTTATGCCGTACAAAGACGGCTCTCCTGATGCCAAAATGACAATATTGCCTTTTTTATTGAGTATATGTTGGTAATCTGTTGAAGCGTTTATCGCAATCTTTTCACAATCAATATCTTCAAATTCCTTAAGATGGCGCTTTCCTCCCACCAGCACATCCGCCTCTTTTATTTTTTCAAGGGCATAGGGAGTAATGAATTTTTTGTTTCCCGGACCTATTCCCACAATTGTCACCATTTTACTTTCTCCCCTGCCTTTGCAATAATGCCTCTTTTTAGCGAAATGAGCTGAACCTCGATATTTAATTGGTCATAAACATATTGCCTACATTTCATGTAGACTCTGTCAGCGATAAACTGGCTGAACTCTTTTGTATTGATTCCCGCTTTTTCGATTATATCAAGCGCTTGTTCGGTTGTATTTGAATCAAGTACTTTGTCAACAGTCTCTTTGTCTGCACCAAAATGGGCTGCGTAAGCCGCCATTATCTCTGCTCTCGCATCTGCAACATGGCTATGGGTGTTAAATATGCCTGCTGCAACTTTTACGAGCTTTCCTATATGCCCTGCCAATACTACATGAGTAAAGCCATATTGTACTGCCTTTTCCAACATAAACCCCAGGAAATTTCCATAAGATATGATGAGCCTTTCTTCAATGCCCTCTTTTAAAGCATATTCTTTGCCATAATTTCCCGGAGCAAAAACTACCTTTTTATGTCCCTCAGCAGAAAGAATGGAAAGTTCCATCTCAAGAGACGCCTTTAAAGCTTCTTCAGACATCGGCTCTACAATCCCTGATGTACCAAGGATTGATATCCCTCCTACTATTCCAAGCCGCGGATTAAAAGTCTTTAAAGCTACTTTTTCTCCCCCTGGCACGCTTATGGTAACTCTTACGCCTTTCCCTTCTGGCAGTACTTTTTTGACTTCATTTAAAATCATGGACATTGGAACAGGATTAATAGCTGGTTTCCCAGGGCTTACAGGAAGTCCCGGTTTTGTAACAACACCTACTCCCTCTCCCCCATATACCTCGATTCCTTCTCCTTCTTTTAATTCCACTTTTGAATATATTATAAGCCCGTGGGTTGCATCAGGGTCATCGCCTCCGTCTTTTCTTATGCCGCACTTCACCCAACCTTCCCCTGACGTTACATCTAATACGTCAAGGATAAGATGCCACCCCTTTGGCGTATCTATCTCTACAGTATCTATTCTCTTCCCTGTAAAAAGCATGTAAGCCGCAGCTTTTGAGGCAGCAGCCGCACAAGAACCAGTAGTATAGCCATATCTCAGCTTTTTACCTTCTTTAATTGTATAAACCTCCATAATTTCACCCACTTTTGCACCTGTCATTTGCATTAATTATATATCATGTACAAAAGAGCATTAACTATAGCAGCCGCTATTGTGCTTCCACCTTTTCTACCTTCTGTTATGATATAAGGAATTCCAAGTTTTTTCACTTCTTCTTTTGCTTCTTGTGCTCCAACAAAACCAACAGGAACGCCAATTACAAGGTAAGGCTTTATTTCACCAGAATTTACAAGTTCACAAAGTTTAAAAAGGGCTGTTGGGGCATTGCCAATGGCAAATATTTTATTTTTTTTATCTTTTGAAGCTATAACCATTGATGCCATTGACCTTGTAATGGCGTACGTTTTTGAAAGCTCCTCTACTTGTGGCATATCAATATAACATTTAACACTTGCTCCTATAGATTTTAAAGCCTTTTTGTTTATTCCTGCTTCAACCATTTTTGTATCTGTGACAATTGTACTTCCTTCTTTTAGCGCTTTTAAACCCGCATCTATTGCCCCATCAGAGATTTTTATTATGTCAGCAAAGTCAAAGTCTGCTGTTGTGTGGATAACCCTTTTTACAATCATAAGTTCTCTTTTTTCAAACTTTGTCTCATCAATATTTTGGCTTATTATTTCAAAGCTTCTTTTTTCAATCTCTTTAGGGTCAGTAATATAGCTCATGAAAAACAATCCTTTCCTTTAAGTAAATTTTATTCTATCTCTTGCGCCCTTTCAAGTATTATGTCCGCAATCCTGTCATCATAGCCAATAGACCTTGCAAACTTAATGGAAAGCCCCGGATATTTTTCTTTTTCTTTTTCAAAAACCTCAGGTATGTCGTGCAGTATATGGTTCCCTTCAAATAAAAACATTGGAACTGCAATGATGTCATAAATTCCTTCTTCTACAAACTCTTTTATAGAGGTAGATATATCAGGCTCGTTAAATTCCATAAACCCTGCTTTCACGTCTTTGTATTTCTTTAGGCTCTTTATCCTATCTATAACTTTGTATACCACCTCTCGCGTTTTTTCAATGCGACTTCCATGTGCTATTATGAGTAATGCTTTTTCCATAAAAATCTCTCCTCTTTTTTGAAGTATTCCTCTATGGTCTGAGATTCTTCGACGTCCTTTGCACCCCTTCGCTTACCCTCACGGCTTCGCTTGCGCTTTAGGTCATGACAATAAAATATTGCATCCCCTTCAATCATCCCTTTATTTTAAGCGGTATTCCTGACACCATCAAATAAACCTCATCTGCAGCCTCCGCCACTTTTTTATTCATCCTGCCTGCTATATCTCTAAATATCCTGCCCAGTTTGTATTCTGGCACTAATCCCATCCCTACTTCATTTGTCACAAGGATTATATCTCCTTTAAAAACTTTTTTAGCTTTCAAAATTTTTTCCACTTCAGCGGCAATTTGACTTTCTATTTTATCAATTTCCTCTATATTTGCCTTTTCCCACATCAAATCGACTTCCATTAAAAAATTTGTAATCATAACTGTAAGGCAATCAATTAATACAACTTTAGCACTGCTTTTCGATATTACTTCATATAAATTTTTGTACGCTTCTTTTGTCTCCCATGAAGGTGGCCTTCTTTCTTTATGCCTTTTAATTCTTTCCTTCATTTCTTCATCAAAAGGAATAGAAGTAGCTATGTAGAGGACATTGTCTCCTCCTTCTTTTAAAGCCAATTCTTCAGCAAATTCACTTTTTCCAGACCGTGCACCGCCTGTAACCATAATAAGCTTCATCTATATTACAACCCTTTCTTTATTTTCCATCAGGTTTTTCATATTTATTTCTTCAAGAGATTGTAAAAGTTTTTCATTCTCTTGGCGCTTTTTTATAGCAACCCTAAAAAAGCTTTTGTCGAGGTATCTAAAATTAGAAGCATCTCTTATAAGAATTCCTCTTTTTAAAAGCATTTGTTTAAGGTCATCTACGCTTCCCGTTTTTAGCTTCAATAATAGGAAATTTACTTTTGTATCAAAAGCAACTAAATAATCAATTTTTCTTAAAGCATAAAGCATATAGTCTATTTCTCTGTGGATATATTCTCTCGTCTTTTCTATATAAGTTTTGTCTTTAAATAATTCTCTTCCTATCGCCTCTGCAAAGGTATTTACTGTCCAAGGTTCTTTGTGCTCTTCTAACTTTTGTATTAAAGAAGGACTTCCAATTCCATACCCTAATCTCACTCCTGGCATACCGAAAAATTTTGTTACAGCTCTTACAACAAACAATTTATTGTGTCTTTTTATAAGGGGCAAAGCTTCATAGTTTTTGTAGTCCTTCATAAATTCAATAAAAGCTTCATCTATCATGACAGGTATGTTCAAAATCTCTGCTTTTTTTAATAAAATTCCTATTTCTTCTCTTATTATGGCTTGTCCTGTAGGATTGTTGGGATTCCCAATGATTAAAGCATCCGCCTCTTCCATTTGTGAAAGAAGTTTTGCAAGATTTACTTTAAACCCATAGTCTTCTTCCAGCCTGAAATATATCGGTTCACCACCGTTTATGTTAACTGCCCTTTCATATTCCAAAAAAGCAGGAGATGGAATGAGAGGTCTCTTCACCTTAAATGCTCTCACAAAAAGGTGTATAAGCTCTGCCGCACCATTCCCAACAATTATATTTTCTTGCGAATACCCCACATACTGTGAAATCGCCTTTTTAAGTTTTCGATATTTTATATCCGGATATTTTGTCAAATCAACTTTTTTGATAATATCAAAAACCCATTCCGGCACCCCAAGAGGATTTATATTTGAGCTAAAATCAATTATTTCTCCTTCATAGTCATAAACATTTCCGCCATGCTCATAAGGCTTCATTGAAACACCTTCTTTCCTTTACCCTAAATTAGATTTCCAATATATGTTAAAGGTTTGTCTGTCAGTCTTTTAATAGATGCTGTATCTTCTTCGCTGTGGACTACAAGGCAGCAGGTAGAAGGACCTCCTGATTTTAATACATCAAGATGTTGTGGAAAATTCGCCTCCACCTTTAATCCCGATATTTTCTCTAATATGCCAATTTCATATTTTATCCCTTTTGAACCCACCGGTATTGCTTCTATTATTTTTTTAGAGTTAGAAATTTTTACATAGTCTTTCAATGTAAGCACATCGTTTGAGCTTAAGACTTCACTTCCCACGCGGGGATATCCTAAAAGAGAAACATGCAAACCTGCTTTAACTTTTTTTATCTTTAAATCACAAACATTTGCTTTTGCTATTACTGTAATCCCTATACCTGTCATAGATGTGGGGAAATTTTCTTCAGTACTTCCTGTAAAAACTATGTCTAAAAGCCCGTTCTCCTCAAGCTCACTTTTTATGCCTCTTAAAATTTTTTCTCCTGTGGGATTCATTTCAACAGATAAAGTATCTGATATAACAAGAGGCTTTGCTCCTACACATAAAGCCTCCGAAAGAGCTACTTTTACAGTAGTCCTCCCTACAATCTCTTCATCAACTTTTAATACATCATGCTCTTTATTCCCTATTGCTCCGAGGCTGTCACAAGATATCACATATGCCACATCATTTTCATAAATTATCACTAAATCTCTGTATCTCTCAATCACTTTTTATTCCCTACTCCTTTTCGGTATCGCTTTGTAAATTAATGCTGCAAGAAATACATTTGCAAATGACGCAATTGTTAGGGGAAGTACCCATGCCGCAAAAAATCCCCATCCGAATATAGGCACCATCAAAAGGGCTGCAACAGGGCCATTTAATATGGTAGCACCAATTACAGCAATATAAATATTGAACTTTTGATAAAAAAATCTAAATAAATAGG
Source organism: Thermoanaerobacter kivui (assembly GCF_000763575.1). Taxonomy (NCBI): domain Bacteria; kingdom Bacillati; phylum Bacillota; class Clostridia; order Thermoanaerobacterales; family Thermoanaerobacteraceae; genus Thermoanaerobacter; species Thermoanaerobacter kivui. The sequence continues at coordinate 322,667 of NZ_CP009170.1, read as the reverse complement.
CGTATACTGCCATTTGCACTGCTATGTATAAGTGGTTTGTAAGGCCTAAAGGAAATCCAGAAGTGATTGCTGTGAGCAGGTGGCCTAAGCTTATCACAAGGGCTCCATACCCCGCTCCAAGGTATAGCGCAGCAAAATACCCTGGCATTGAGTCAAAGGCAACTGTATTAAAAACTTTTACAAGGGCACCTACAGCACTTAAGGCTATAAGCATGGCAACAAGAGTAAGAATTTTGACATTTTTTAATGTATTTGCTTTTTCTTTCATATCAATTCCCTCCCTATATAAAATACTATAAGCCCCAAAAATGAAGTCATGTACATTATTTTGATGCTGTCTTTTATGTGCTGTGGAGTAATTTTTTCTTTTCTATCCCCAATAGTTGGTTTAATTTCAGGCTTTCCAAAGTAATAGTTGAGACCTCCCAGTTGTATATTTAAAGCCCCGGCAACTGCCGCTTCCCCGTGGGCGCTGTTTGGGCTTTGATGTTTTAATCTGTCTCTTAAAAAAATCCTCCAACTGTTTTTACAGTCATAACCCATGAGAAAAGCTGACACAGCAATGAGAAAGCCTGTTATGCGTGCAGGGATGAAATTTAATATGTCGTCAAGTTTTGCAGAGGCAAATCCTAAATCAATGTATTTTTCATTTTTATAACCTACCATGGAATCAAGAGTGCTTGCCGCTTTATAAAAAATAGCCAACGGCGCACCCCCTATAAATGCGTAAAACATAGGCGCTATTATGCCGTCTGATATATTCTCTGCAACTGTTTCTATTGCCCCTCTGGATATGCCCTCTATATCAAGCCTCTCTGTATCCCTACTAACTATAAGAGATAATTTTTTCCTCGCTTCAACTATATCGTCTTTTGACAACTCCTCATACACCTTTCCCGCAGCTTTACCAAGGTCTTTTGTCGCAAGGCAGGTATATATGATTAAAACATTTAACGCATACTTCAAATACAGGCTAATCAACCCTGCAATATAAAGAAGCGCGTATGTTGTCACAAATGCTACACTTACTGTAAATCCACACAGTATAAAACCTGCTATTTTTAAAACTTTACCGCTTTTAGCATACTTTCTGAGTATACTTTCCACACTCGATATCATTCTGCCTATAATTCTTACAGGATGAGGATACCCTTCAGGGTCTCCTATTAACAAATCCAAAATGTAGGCTAATACCACTTCCATCAATCCCTATACCTTTCCATAATTTCATAGACTTCTTTCATGTCGATACTTTTTCTTACAATATCAGCAAGCCTATCATATTCTCTTTCTTTAAACTCTTTGTAATCAATAATTTCATCTACAGGAGAAAGTCCTTTTGATTTTCTCACAATATTTATAAATTCTCTGACAAACTCTCTGTTTTCAAAAATCCCGTGTATATAAGTCCCAAACACTTTTCCATCATCGCTTACACAACCGTCATAGACTTCAATTTTTTCTCCATTTCTATAAGTTATCACTGAAAAAGGTTTAGAATCCTCAAAAATGCGACTTTTGCCCATGTGTATTTCATATCCTTCTACAATAATATTTCTAAGAGATAACAATACTTGAGGCAAATTATCTAAAACAACTGCTTTCACCTGAGTCGTCGTCTTTTCAGTTTCAATTACTGTATCAATGTTAAGAAGTCCGAGCCCTTCAATTTCTTTAAGAGAACTTTCAATTTGATTAGGGTCTTTAATGCTTTTACCCAACATCTGATAGCCCCCACAAATGCCAACTATAAATTTCCCCTTTTTTCGCAATTCAAAAATTTCCTCGTCAAGCTTATATTGTTTTAGTACTTGCAAATCTCCAATTGTGTTTTTTGTCCCTGGAATTATAACTACATCACAATCATTTATCCTTTCCCCTTTATTTACATACCGCAGCTTAACTCCAGGAATTTTAGCAAGAGGTTCAAAATCTGTAAAATTTGATATGTGAGGAAGATTTATAACCGCAATCTCTACATCTCCTTTAGCATTTGTGCGATAGAATCTGTCTGTCGCACCATCCTCTTCATCAACGTGCACATCAACATAAGGAACAACACCTAAAACTTTTTTGTGTACAATGTCTTCTAACATCCTTAAACCCGGTTTTAATATTTCTATGTCTCCTCTAAACTTGTTTATAATTACACCTTCAATGCGCCTTCTCTCATCTTCATTTAAAAGAAGTAAAGTGCCAGCAATTGAGGCAAATACACCGCCTTTATCAATATCTCCTACAAGAAGTACTGGCGCATTTGTCATCTCTGCCATACCCATGTTTACAATATCTCTATCCCTTAAATTTATTTCCGCAGGACTTCCAGCACCTTCTATGACAATAATGTCACTTTGTTTTGCAAGAATATCAAAGTCCTCTTTAATAAACTTTAAAAGTTCAGGCTTAAACTTGTGGTATTCAGTTGCAGACATGTTTTTATAAACTTTGCCTCTTAAAATCACCTGACTCATTCTATCAGAGCTGGGCTTTAAAAGGATTGGATTCATGTGATAAGAAGGCTTAACTCCTGCCGCTTCCGCCTGCATAACTTGCGCTCTTCCCATTTCCAAACCTTCATCGGTTATATAGGAATTTAAAGCCATGTTTTGGGACTTAAAAGGGGCTACTCTGTAACCATCCTGCTTGAAAATCCTGCAAAAAGCGGCAACCAACAAGCTTTTGCCCACAGAAGATGCAGTCCCTTGTATCATCAATTTAAGTGCCATATTAATCCTCCTGAAAAGCGTTTAAGTTTTGGTATTGAAGGCATTTACCAACAAATCTCTTGACAGCTTCTCTATATGTGTATAAATTTATGTGAACATACGTCGCGAGGCAATTTTTATGCATAAATCCACATTCCCAAGCCTCTTCTTTTCCCGGTTTATGCACAACGTATGAGGCTTTCTGTGAAAAACCTTTTATTATTGAGTGGTGAAACTCATGTCCTTTTATTTTGTCTCCTTTTCTAAAAAGGATGTTATCTTCAATAACTTCTGCCTCAACATAGCCAAATCTCTGAAGCCTTTTTGTCATAACAGTTTCAAAATCGTAAACACCTGCCATGTTAAACGTATTTCCCTCTAAATCTGTTATGCTTTTTGTGAGATACATAAAGCCGCCACACTCTGCATATACAGGCATACCAGCATCTATTACATCTTTAACCGACTTTAACATTTTTTCGTTTTTACTTAGTTTTTCTGCAAAAACCTCTGGAAACCCTCCTCCTATGTATAAACCCGATATTCCGTCTGGCAGCTTATAATCCGTAAGAGGACTAAAGGGTACAAGCTCTGCACCCATTTCTTCAAAAACTTGTAATCCCTCTCTGTAATAAAAGTTAAAAGCCTCATCAAACGCATACCCTATTATTACCCTTTTTAAATCATGGTGCTTCCCAGTTGTGTCTCTAAAAGTATTTGAACACTCAATCGCATCAACATTGAGAATCTTTTCTATATCAATGTATTTTTCAATATGATCACATAGAGCATCAAACTTGTGTTTAATTTCTGGCATCTCATATATCGGTACAAGGCCTAAGTGCCTTTCTGGCAAATCTAATTTTGCATCCTTTGGAAGATAACCAAAAACCTCGATACCCAAATCTCTTTTTATGCATTCTTTCAAAAGGGTATAGTGCTTTTCGCTTCCAACTTTATTTAATATTACCCCCGCAATTTTTACTTCCCTGTCGTAGTGCATATATCCCATTATTAAGGCTGATACACTTGTCGCCATAGAAGAGGCATCCACAACTAAAATTACAGGAATATCTAAAATCTTTGCAATATCAGCACTGCTTCCCTTTTTTGTAGTATCAACTCCATCGTACATCCCCATAACGCCTTCAATTACAGAAATATCAGCATTACAGGCATTTTTGTAAAAAAGCGATTTAAGGTTTTGTTCACCCAACATGTACAAATCCAGATTGCAGGAAAAATTCCCTGTGACATATCGGTGATACGCAGCATCTATATAATCTGGACCTACTTTAAAAGGCTGAACTTTATATCTTTTTGATAGCACTCCCATAAGACCAAGGCTTACAGTAGTTTTACCTACCCCTGAATGGGTGCCTGCAATCATCACAGCTTTACACAACTTTGAGTTGCTCCTTTCCATTTAATGAGGGAATGACGTAAGGAATATGGGTGATGGGATTTTCAAATACTTCCACCTCTATTGAAAAGGCAGACTTTATGTTGTTCAATGTTAAAACATTTCTGGGAGATCCAGATGCTATTATTTTGCCTTCTTTCATAATGAAAATCTCATCACAAAACTGTGAAGCAAGGTTAATATCGTGAAGCACAACAATTACAAGTATTCCTTTTAAAGATAAATCTTTTACAAGAGATAGTATTTCAACTTGGTATTTTATATCAAGGTGAGAAACTGGCTCATCCATGAGTAAAATTCGAGCTTTTTGTGCTAATGCCCTCGCTATATACACTCTTTGCCTCTCACCGCCGCTTAACTCTTTTATGCTTTTGTCTTTAAACTGCCATGTATTTGTAATTTCCATGCACTCTCTTACAATATCTCTGTCCTCTTTTTTCTCCGACTGAAACCTTTTAAGATAAGGAATTCTTCCCATCATTACTACGTCATAACAGCTAAATTCAAAGTCGTAAACTATATCTTGAGGCACATAACCTATATATTTTGCCTTTTCTTTTATAGTAAAGTCTTTTATATTTTTCCCTAACACAAAGACATTACCATAGGTTGGCGTCAAATACCCTGATATATTCTTTAAAAGTGTAGTCTTGCCACTTCCATTTGCACCAATTATCCCTATCACTATGCTTTTATTTATGGTGAAATCTATCCCTCTTAAAACTTCCCTTTCCCCATAAGAAAAATGTAATTTATCTACCTGTAAAATAGCCATATCATCACATTCCTTCACTTTTTTGTTTGCTCTTTATTAACAGATACAAAAAGAATGGTCCTCCAAATGCCGCAGTAATTATCCCAATTGGAATTTCCATTGGTTTTAAAATAACTCGTGCTAATAGGTCTGCAAAAGTTAAAAATATCGCTCCTGATATAGCACTAAAAGGTACAAGAATTCTATTGTCAGGTCCTACAATAAGCCTTGATATATGGGGCACAATAAGACCAACAAAACCTATAATTCCACCGACTGATACCGCTGTTGCAGTAACCAATGACCCTGTCACAAGAATTATTTTTTTGACCAATTCTGTGTTGACACCTAAATGTTCTGCAACCTCTTCTCCTGTCAATATCGCATTTACATCCCTTGAAAATACATACATAACAAAAGAACCAATCAATATAACAGGAGTAGAATAAGCCACATGATTCCAATTTATGAGGCTAAATCCTCCCATAGTCCAAAAAACAATTCGCGAAAACTCATCATGGTTTAAAAGCATCATAAGAGAAATAATTGCAGACATAAAAGCGCTTATGGCTATTCCCGCAAGCAACATTGTGGTCATGGATACTCTTGTGCCAGTTCTAGAGATAGTGTACACAAAAAACACAGTCATTAAAGAAGTAACAAATGCCATAAAACTCAGTCCAAATATTCCAAGCCCTAATATTATCGCAATAGTAGCGCCAAAAGCTGCTCCTGAAGATATCCCCAAAACATAAGGGTCTGCCATTGGATTTCTCAAAAGCCCTTGAAAAAATGTTCCAACAACAGAAAGTCCCATACCTACAATCGCAGATTCAATAGCTCTTGGAAGTCTTAAATTAAGAATTATTGTCCTAGAGGTTTCATTTCCCCCGCCTAAAAAAATATTTAAAATTTCCTGCAGGGGTATTTTTACCACCCCTGCAGAAATAGATAAAATCATTGTGAAAACAAGCAGCAAAAAAGCTGTAACAAAATATATACCTCTTTTCAGTTTCACTTTACTTAAATGCCTCCGGATGTAAGAATTTTACAATTTCTTCAAGTCCTAAAACAATTCTATTAGAAGCTCTTGATATTATGTCATCATTGCTTACCACAAATACCTTACCGTTTTTAACAGCATTTGTGTCTTTGTATCCTGCCATCTTTTTGATATCTTCTATATTTACTTTACCTCCCATTGAAGAGGCTATTATCACATCAGGATTTTTCTTGACTAATTCTTCCACACTGTACTGAGCCCAACCGTTTACATCATCTGCAACATTTTCCCCACCTGCAAGGTTTATAAGCTCATCAATAAATGTGCCTTTACCTGCTGTCCAGTTTCCGTCAAGAGAGACCAGATAAAATACGCTGACTTTCGGAAGGTCTTTGACTTTGTCATTTATTTCTTTTATTTTGTCTTGCATTTCTTTAATTAATTCTTCGCCTTTTTTCTCTGTCCCTGTTATTTGGCCTATCAATTTTATAGACTGGTATATCTGGTCAATGTTTTTAGCTTCCAGCATTACAACAGGTATACCCATCTTTTCTAAAGATTCCATTTGCTCTTTACCTGAAAGAGTGGAAGCAAATATTATATCAGGCTTCTGAGCAGTAATCGCTTCTATATTTGGTCCTTTAAAACCTCCCACTTTTGGCACATCTTTAACCTCAGGTGGATAATTATCAAAGTCTGTAACACCCACAACTTTATTTCCTGCTCCTAAAGCATATATAAGCTCTGTTATAGAAGGCGCAAGAGAAACTATCCTTTGGGGTTCTTTCTCAATAGTTACCTCTCTTCCCAAAAAATCAGTAATCTTTAAAGGGAATTGACTTTTAACAGTTTCAGTTGCTGTTTGAGAAGTGTTTTCTGGTTTGGTAGCAGTGTTTGTTGAACATGCTGTAAGGGAAAAAGCTAAAACAAATACTAACAATAAAGCAAGTAAACCTTTAAATTTTCTCATAGGTACCCTCCTCATTAAAATTTTTTAAGTATCAAAAAAGGCCTACCCGCGGAGGTAGACCTTTTTCGCAAAATTAAGCAAAAAAATACCACTTCCCCTTCCCTCCGAAGGCGAACTTCTTAAATCTTATGGCAGGTCTCCTGGCTCGCGATTCATCTTCCGCCCTGCCTTCCCATCCAACACCCAACACCAACGCCAAATGCCGGACAGTGGCATATTAGGGCTTCATCCTCGCTCACAGTAGCGGGGGCTGCAGCGGATTTTCACCGCTTTCCCTTTTAACCTTTTGGACCATAAGATTTCTGTCTTCACTTGTACACCTTTATTTTACCTCTACTCATTATTTAAGTCAATAGTCTTTGAAGATACCTTCGAAAAGGCAGATGCCTTTTATTCCCTTCTCAAAAATAATTTAGGTAGGCACACCTACTACTATTTTACCTTGCTGTAAAATTTCTTCTATGTAACCTTGTTCGTCATGAATATTTCTCAAAGGATGGTAAATCCCTTCCCACTTAGGTTTTATAGCTTCTTCATATTGAAGGTCTAGACCCTTAAAATGGTGAGCCATCCACAGTACTAAATTTTTTGTGTTTTCCTTTGACCTCATTTTATAGTACCTGTAAATGGTATAGTACTCCTGTTGGGTCAATCCCATCTTATCCCTTAATGATAAAACCTCGTCTTCAATGCCCGAATCAAAGAAAAACTTTTTATGCCCTCTGATTTTATCTAAAATTTCGTTAAAGCTTTTGAAATAATGAGCACCTAAGAAGACTCCATACCGTGATCAAATATCAACAACAACTTAAACACCCGACTCCCTCCTTATGCGAGAGATTAACGTTTCTTCATAAAGTTCCAGCAAATCTTTTATAAAATCTTCATCGGATTTCGAAGGGTCAGCTTTTTCCAATACCACATCCTCAGCTATTTCCTTTAAGATAAATTCAGAAGCCTTTTTCACCTCTCTTTTGTTAAGCAAACCCCATTGAAGCTGGTCCAGCAAATGAACGTACAAAGAAGTCAAAGTAACCAAATCCTCTTGCCTATCCAATAAATGCAGATTATGCATAAAATCAAATTTTTTGTAACCGTCATCTCCAAATAATACTCTATACCTATTCCACATAGTCTCTTCTGTAACTTTATACCTCTTAATCCTTCTCAAAAGGCTGTGTTGCATTTGAGGACTTAATCCTGTTTGCTTGTAAAGAGCTTCCTTGACAGCTTTTATCACTACCCTTCCTATCAACTCACCCAACTTAGAATGCTTACCCGCCCAGGTCAAGTGAATATCAGACTCCATATTCGACACGACAATTGTCCCATCAGTGCCAGAACCTGTAGCCAGTCCACTGGAATAATTGCTCTGTGCCATAAGTTCCTGAAGAGCCGCTGTCTTAGCTTCTGTACAAGTGACTAAAGCTCTTGTAAGAGTCCCAGGTGGCAAATTGGCATCTATTAATAAAATTATATTAATTGTACCCTCGCGTACAGGTACCTTTTTGTCCATTTCATCAAAAGAGGCAGGGTCTCCCACCCTTCCCCCATTTACCTCAACTCCTCCTGTCACTATTGCAGTAACTGTAAGGCTTTTATGCTTTTCTTCCACAATAGCCGCATTCTCCGCAAAAGCTGCTGTGCTGAGTCCTGTTGTGTAACTAGCATCCAATCCTAGCTCTTTTGCGATAATTGCCAAGTGCTCTTCATAAGTGGGTGCTCTCATCTTACAGCCGCTTTCCTTGGGAGCAGGCGTCTTTTCCTTACAGGCAGTGCATGAATTTGCACTCTCACCTTGATTAAACACTGCCTTTATATCTTCTCTATACCCTCCATTTAATGGTGAAGTAGATAATACATTCCTTTTTCCGTTAAAAGAAATGACAATTGCGTTTTGATACCTGTAAACAGGGTCTTTCATAGAGGTTTCATATATCATCACCATTTTCTACCTCCTTAGCTGTTGATAATATTTTAACAAGAGAAGCGGTATTGTTTAAAAATGTAATCCCTTCTTCCACACCTTTAAACAACTTTTTACCCTCTTCTATTGCTCGCACACTAAAGACCTTTTTGCCCATTTTTACAGCTTCTTTGATAAGCTGAGTATTCATTTCATTCAAAACACCCACAGGATATCCCGCATCAATAACGTAATTTATTTCATTTAATTTTTGTAATGCTTTTTCAAAAGTATCGTTTGCTATGGCTTCAAAGGCTTTTTCCTTTATCACTTTAATTCCCATAGAAGTCGCCACATAAAAATCAACGTCATTTTCGTGAATAATGCCTGTATACATTCCAAATCCCTGTTTTGCTAAAATACGAAAAATCTCGTACCTGTACCGCCACCTCCTACCACAAAAACAGATGGAGGTAAGTCATACAAAAGTTCTATACTTCCCAAAAGGCTGTTATAATCCGCCCACTTTATGTCATACAATCTTTTAAAGCGGCAATATCAAATGCTGTCATAAGTTCAGCAGTTAAAGGTTCCGTAAGAACAACAGAAAGCTTTTTTGCTATATTTTGCGGCTTAATACTTGTAATTTCTTCCCCCTTTATATAAACAGCTCCCGATATGGGGGATAAAAGCCCCGAAAGAGTCTTTAATATAGTAGATTTTCCAGAACCATTAGGTCCTAAAAGACAGATAATTTGCCCTTTTAATCCTGTTATATTGATACATTTAAAGGTTTAGAAAGCAAAAATGCTGCAAAAAGCGTATGAAAGGAAATAAAAACAAGGACTGCAATTTGAGGCCACGTGAAGCCAGAAAAACTGCCCAGAGTCCACATAACAAACCTTTTTAATTTTAAAACTTTTGGTGTATTTATTAAATTTTAAATTTCAATTCCAACTCTCACTGGTACACCTTTTTTAAAGTAATGCTTAATTTCTTTCATTTCTGTAACCAAATCAGCTTTTTCAATAATCTCCTGCGGTGCACTTCTACCTGTTAAAACCAATTCAACAGTTTCAGGCTTTTCGTCAATAAGCCTTACTACCTCTTCTACTGTAAGAAGACCTCTATGTATGGCTGCCATAGCCTCATCCACAATGACAATATCATAATCTCCGCTTTTTAGTATATCGAGAAGTTGATTGTATTCACTTTTTACCTTTTGTTTTAGCTCCTCAAATTCTTCTTTTGTAAGATCCCACGTAAACTTCTTTGCTTCAGCAAAGCGACGTATTTCAAAATTTGGCTTAAGTAACTCTGCTGTTTTGAGTTCACCTGTAGCCATACCCTTTAAAAACTGAAACATTATCACCTTCATGCCTCTTCCTACTGCTCTAAAAGCCAGCCCCAAAGCTGCTGTTGTTTTACCTTTTCCGTCTCCCGTATATACTTGCACATACCCTTTTTTCATAAAAATCCCCCTTTTTAAAAATTATTTTTTCACTCAGATATTCCATAAAATCGATGACTTCTCTCACCTTACCCTCAGGTAACTTATCTATATATTCTTTCGCTTTCTTTTTCACTGCATTATCCATACTTTCACCACCAATTTTATCAATTTCTTACTTTAATTATATCATCAAATCAAGAAAACTCAACAAAAATCGGTTGTTAGGTTTTGGTCCATAATACTGGCAATAATAGGCTTTTATCATGCCATTGTAAAGCTTTCTTTTCTTAGAAGCCTCTCTTCCAAAGAGTTTTTTAAATCTTTCATGGGAAGTAAGTAAATAAAAAGACCATGTGTCGAGCTTTTTGAAAACCTTCCCCATTTCTTTATAGAGTTTTTCTACTTCCTCTAATTCCCCCCTCCTTTCACCATAAGTTAGTATATTTAGTTACAATAATCCAATTTCTTATATTTTACTAAAGCCAATAACACTACATACCCTATCACCGAACCTATTGCACTAGAAAGTGAAAATGGAATGAAAAACATAAAAGCCGTGCCTGAACTTCCCAGTATATATTTAGCTATAGGATAAGAAAGTAAAGCCCCTATAATACCTGTGCCTATAACTTCTCCTACAGGCGCAAAATAAAGTTTACGTGTAAATCTATAAAGATATCCAGCAATGAAAGCTCCAACCATGCCTCCAGGAAATGCCAGAAGCGACCCAACACCAAGGATATTCCTCAAAAGCCCTATAATAAAAGCTACTTCTAACGCTCCCCAAGGGCCCAAAAAAACTGCTGAAATAACATTAATAGCATGTTGAACGGGTGTAACTTTGGCAACACCTACACTAAACCATACATATTGAGAAGTCAAGGTGCCTATAGCAATAATAAGTGCCATAAAAACCATACGATGTATTTTATTCATACTTCCACCTTCTTATCTTTTTCTATTATCTCCGGCGTGAGATTATATATCTCATCAAAAAATGTCACTTTAAAACTACCAGGACCTTTGACACTGCTGCTTTGAGCTGCTTTTTCACCGGCTATTCCAAAAGCTACAAAAGCTTCTACTGTAGCTTCAAAATAATCTTCACATACTCCGCAGAAACTCGCTACTACAGAGGTAAGCATACAGCCCGTACCGGTGATAGTGCCCATCATAGGATGTCCATTTTTTACATAGGCAATTCTTTTTCCATCAGTGATTATATCTGTAGCGCCTGATACTGCTACTACAGCGCTATAAGTATTTGCTAAATCTTTAGCAGCCTCAGCAATATCATCTGTTCCGCTTTGAGATTCTACACCCCGTATCTTCCCACCTTTGCCTGCAAGTATTGAAATCTCAGCACTATTCCCTTTTATCACAGAAATTTTTACCTCTTCTAATATCTTTTTTGAGCTTTGTGTCCTAAGCCTTGTAGCTCCCGCTCCAACAGGGTCCAATATAACTGGTACTTTAAATCTATTTGCAGCCTTTCCTGCCTTTATCATCGCTTCTACTTGTTCATTTGTAAGAGTGCCTATATTTAAAACTAAAGCATCTGCTGCACTTACCATTTCTTCTACTTCTTCCAAGGCATGGGCCATGACTGGCAGTGCTCCTATAGCCAGTGTTATATTAGCACAATCATTGACAGTAACTATATTTGTAATATGGTGAACTAAAGGTTTTTTCTCTCTTAAAATTTTCAACAATTCTTTTTTCATTTCAAATTCCTCCTGTCATTTATCGCTTTTGTTATAACTTCTAAAAGTTTTCTGGTATTGCTTTCGATATCCCCATAAAAGACAGCTGAAACTGAAGCTATACCGTCTACTCCCGACTTTAACATGACTTCATAGACATTATCTTTTGTTATACCACCTATTGCAACTACGGGAATATTGACTGACTCTTTTATTTTTTTTAACCCTTCTATTCCAATGGCTTCCGCTTCCGGCTTTGTTGGAGTCTTAAACACCGCACCTACCCCTAAATAATCCGCTCCATCCCTTTGTGCCTTTAAAGCTTCTTCCACTGTCCTCGCTGATACCCCTACTATTTTATGAGGACCTATTATTTTTCTTACAATATCTGCCGGCAAATCCTCCTGTCCAACGTGAACTCCATCTGCATCTACTGCCAAAGCTATATCCACTCTGTCGTTAATAATGATAGGGATTCTATTTCTTTTTGTCACTTCTTTAACTTTGAGAGCAATTTCATAAAATTCCCTACTTGATATATCTTTTTCTCTCAGTTGAATTACTGTTGCACCGCCTTTTATCGCTAGTTCTACTGCTTCAGCATTATCCATATTCTTTATGTAAGACCTATCCGTTATAGCATAAAGGGTTAAGTCCATATCTCACACCTTCCTTATTTCTATATTCCAAAAATGGTTAGTAGGACCTACTCCATGCCCTATGGCCAACGAATGTTTTATAGCCCCTGTAATGTATGCTTTCGCTCTTTTTATCGACTCAACTAAATCATGGCCTAAAGCGATATTGGCAGCTATAGCTGAGGAAAATGTGCAGCCTGTACCATGGGTGTTTTTAGTATCAATCCTCTCTGATGTAATTTCATAAAACTCTTTTCCATCGTAAAATACATCTAAAGCATCACCTGTAAGATGTCCACCTTTTACAACTACTGTTTTTGCTCCAAAATCTAAAATTTTTTTAGCTGCTTCTTTCATATCGGATACACTTTTGACTTCTTTTCCGATTAACTCCCCTGCCTCCATAAGATTTGGCGTGACTACAAGGCTTAAAGGTATCAATTCTTTTTTCAAAGCCTCCACTGCTTGCGGCTTCAATAAATAGCTTCCACTTTTTGAAATCATGACAGGGTCCAGCACAACATTTTTTACATTGTAATCTTTTAATCCCTTTGCAATCATCTTAATTATGTCTTCATTAGACACCATACCTATCTTCACTGCATCGGGATACAAATCCTCAAAAATTGCCTTCATCTGCAAATACACCATATCAGGACTTATATCCTCAATTCCCAAAACTCCCATGGTGTTTTGCGCTGTTATTGAAGTAATGACACTCATGCCGTATATTCCATGGGCTGAAAAAGTCTTTAAATCTGCCTGTATACCTGCTCCTCCCCCAGAGTCAGAGCCGGCAATAGTAAGGGCTAATTTCATAAAAACACCTCCAAAATAATAAAATATGCCCACCTGTTCAGGTGAGCACTTTTTACAAACTTCGTAAAACGTGCTTCCCTGCGCAGGCATTACCCTGACAGGTTCAAAGGGTCGGGAACGAATCCCCTCTCAGCCACTTTTTGGCTCCCCTAGCACTTGTCTTATTTAGTTTTGTCCAATGCGCTTAAGTAATTATACCACAAACCTAAAAAATTCAATAATTATTTTGAAAATTTACGCTTAGCGGCTGGCTCCTCCACCGCCGGCAGAACCTCCGCCGAAGCCTCCTCCGCCGCCAAAACTTCCGCCGCCGAAGCCACCACCTCTAAAACCTCCAAAGCCTCCTCCAGAACCAAAGCTTCCCGGTCCCCACCAGTTTCCCCTTATATTTCTTCCTCCTCTTCCAAAGATAATAAATATTAAAATGAGTATAATCACTACAGCAATATCTTCCCACGATATACCGCTATCATTGCTACTTGCATTGACACTGTATTTGGAAGCATCCAGTCCCTGGAGGTCTATATTGTACTCTTTTGCAACTCTTGAAGCTATTGCCATATAACCTTCATATATGCCTTTAGAGTATTCACCCCTTGCCCAGTAAGGCAAAACAAAATCGTCCAAAATCCTTCCTGCAACAGAATCCGGTATTGCCCCTTCCAAGCCATAACCTACATCAATTCTCACTTTGCCAGATTGCCCTTTTAAAAGTCTATCTTTTACCACTAAAAAGAGAACACCGTTGTTTTTTTCTTTGTCTCCTATTCCCCACTTTCTAAAAAGGCTAAGAGAATATTCCTCTATTGGGTAATCTCCAATGCTGTCAACTGTCACAACTATTATTTGCGCCTTTGTTGCATCATCCAAAGCTTTCCCTAGTTTTTCCATCTCTTCTATATCATTTTGGGACATAAGCCCCGCATAGTCATATACATATCTAAACTGAATAGGTTTAGGTGGAACATCAGGAGCACAAAATGCTATTGAATTAAAAAAATAATAATAAAAAGGCAATTAGAAGTAAAAAAACTTTCTTTTTCATTTTAACCCACATCCTTTCGCTTTGCTCAAGCACAAATTGTAATGAAAGTGTGCTATTGAGCGATATTTTTGATATAATTTCTTTAAAATATATAGATATACTACAAAGCACGGAGGAGGGAGTGGAATTATTTTTACCACTCATTGGACTCAAGTCCGCATTTTAACATGTGTAGAATATCTTCTCAAGCACAAATAAGTGTGACTTTGATCACGTACACTAATCATTGTATAAGCAATTCCTTAGTGTTTTTGTGCTGGATATTCAGTCAATGTCTATATATTTTAATTTTTATCTCTAGGGTTGATCAATCAGTCAAGATGAAGGTTTGCAGAAAACACTATGACTTTATCAATCTTTGTGTTTCTGAGTTGGATAAAGCCATTTCTCAATTGGCCAAACCTTATCAAGACTTGATTGATATCTCTGTTACCCTACCTGGCATAACCGAAAAATCGGCAACTTATATCATCGCTGAAATTGGCACGGATATGACAGTTTTTAAATCTGACAAGCACCTTTGCTCTTGGGCTGGTCTTACTCCTTATGCCCAAATTTAACTATTTTACTTTCACACTACTTCTCCCTATCTCAATATTTTGTGATTAACTTAATTAAGCTTTAAAAATATCATTTTTTCGCTAAATTTAAACTATTTTAATGTATTACATTCTTTCGTTTAGACTCCCTTTTCACATTCATTTAATTTTCAATGCTCAAATGAAGTTTTTGACGTTTATATATTACATATTTTGTATAATTTAGTTTTTGTTTTTGATAATTTAATTTACTTTTCCTCATGTCTAGTATATTAGCATAGATAATAATAAGTATCAATACAAATTTTTAAAATATGTTGCCTTTTCTAAAAAATTAGGTTATATTATTACGCGGAGAAGCGTTAGGCCTCAAATTCGAGCAATGATTTCCGGGGAAGCTCCGTTCAATTCTAGGTACCACACGGTTTGGGTACGCTCAGCGGATCATAGCAGCAACGTAAAGCTTAATATCATTTTCAGCGGCATTACTTATAGAAAGAGTTAACATCTGATGGAAATGATCAAAGAGTGTTTCTGCATGTTTTGCCCAAAAAATAGGAAGCAGCCAATAATTTTCCTTACTCCGGCTAGTGCCATACTCTCCCATCCTTCGAATGGAAGTAATGAAACATGTACATGAGATGAGAATCTACAATTTCTTTCATCAATCTTATTCACCTGCCCTATTCTAGATCTTTGTTAAACTACATCAAGTTACAAAAACTTCTTTTTTAACAACATTATAATCAGCTTCATCATCCATACGGTTAATAACTTCAGCCAATCGTTCATTTTGTGCAACTGATACTCCTATATTGTTGATAAAGCCTGCTTCCGTTTTTAGATTCAGCCTCAGAAAAACAAAAGTGCTGAAGATGCTAATAAAGGGCGTACTACTATTGTAGTAGCCCATAGACTTTAGATTATTCGGAAGATGGATATTATTTATGTTATATCTAATTGCGTACAGATAGTATAGCGCATGTTCCTCACTGTTTTTTCTTTAACATTAACGTTGGGTTACGGGTTTTACATTAAAATTAGACCTGTATTCGGTTTCTGCCCATAATACCCTTTGAGCCACCATAGCTTCTGGATTTAGTTTGACATCTTTTAATATCATTTCTTTAAATTTGTCATATCCCACTTTGTCAATAAGGTGTCCACCATGGATGTATTC
The DNA here is from genome assembly GCF_000763575.1 of Thermoanaerobacter kivui. Taxonomy (NCBI): domain Bacteria; kingdom Bacillati; phylum Bacillota; class Clostridia; order Thermoanaerobacterales; family Thermoanaerobacteraceae; genus Thermoanaerobacter; species Thermoanaerobacter kivui. Next base: position 306,529 of record NZ_CP009170.1, on the reverse strand, counting down.
AGGTTTGTTGTTCATAACATCAGCAGAAAATGTCTCCCAGTTTTTAAGTACGCCTAAAACTACATCTTCTGTAACCCAGTTTAAAAAGATTTTTCCCATACGAGGTGTTTGCTTTCCTGTTCTGCCACCGATCAATACCCTGTAGAATTTTTTAGGGTTCCTGGTCCAAGCACCGGTTGGACACACTAGGACGCATTCGCCACAACCGACACAGCAGCAGGTATCTTTCACGATTTTTCCTTTTTCTACAGATAAAACACCCGTTGCATGACGAGCACACGCTTCTACACACTTTTTACACCCTATACAGCGTTCATAATCGTATTCAGTTTTTGTAATACCTATTATGCCGAAATCAGTGAAATGAGCTTTAGCACAGTCGTTAGGACATCCTGCTATGCTTATCTTTATATGATAGTCACTGGGGAATATGACTTTTTCTATCTTTCTAGCAAGGTCGGTTGTGTCTATATTGGCTTTTATACAGTGGCGATTGCCTATGCAAGCCATTATATTACGAGCACCTATAGTCGGATACCCGTTGTCATCAACTACCATATCAACGCCGCATAAATTTACTTCAATTTCTTCGATATATGGTCTTATATATTTGTTAACCTCATCTATATATTCATATTTGATCCCTGGTATTGACACCGTCTGCCTGAGCCCAAAGTGAAATTCTCCATTTCCCCAGGTTTCCGCAATATGCTGAAAGAGCGATAAATATTTTGCCTCTATGACACCACCAGGAACACGCATTTGGAGCATGAATTCCCCACGCACTTTTGACTGGCGGTAACAATTTTTTCGAAGTTTTTTTATATCTATATCATAACTCATATAATTATCCCTCCTATTAATCCAACAGATTTTTTGCTTTAGTATAATTAAAGACAGGTCCTTCCAAGCAAACATATGTCTCATTTATCTTGCAATGGCCACACTTGCCAACACCACAAGACATTTTTCTTTCAAAAGATAACCAGATTTTATCTTCGGTCACACCCTTCTTTAAACATTCTAAAGCAGCAAAGTGCATCATAACAGGAGGACCTACAATTACTACATTGTAATTTTCAAAATTGTTAAACGGTATTTTTTGAATGTGCTCTGTAACAAAGCCGACCTCAAAGCCTTCTATCTTATCTTTATCAAGAGTATAAATCGTGTTAAACCTTTTTCTAAAATTACTTAAATCCTCCTTGAACAGTATACTCTTTTCGTCCTTAAATCCCGCAATGAAATACAGAGAGTGTATTTCATCTGGATGTTCATAAAAATACTTTAAAAGGCTTCTGACGGGGGAAACCCCAGTACCACCAGCGATAATAACTAAATCCTTACCCTTAAAATCATCTAGAGGAAATGGATTACCATAAGGCCCTCGCATAAATATCTTATCACCGGGTTTTAAATTAAATATTTCATTGGTGACCTTTCCCACTTTTCGTATGGTGAGCTCTACCCAACCATCTCCCATCGCACTTACCGATATGGGGGCTTCTCCTACCTTAGGTAAAGATACCTGAAAGAATTGTCCATGTTTTACCTTTGCAATGGTTTCTATCCTGAAAGTATATTCATTTTCTGTTTCGCGTATAATATCGATTATTTTATGGGGAGTTGGAAGCATTATATTTCCACTCATTTACTTTACCTCCTCAATTGATGCTGTTTGCCTTATATCTTTTTTAATTGTCTCCGCTTTTTTGAGTTTTTCCACTTCATCGTACAAGCGATTAATTGTAGCAGGAAAAGATATTAATTCAGGACATCTTTCATCACATCGCCCGCATCCTACACACATGTGTTCGTCTTTAAAACGAAGTTTGTAGTCATAAATTTTATGCAGAGTTCTGAATCTCATCCGCTCTCCCGCAGTTTTTCTGAAACTTAATCCACCTGCCATTGTCGTGAAATCTTCGTGCATACAGCTGGCCTGAACCCTTCTCCTCTCGCCAACTTTTCCGTTTTCAGTGTATGTTACGTCTAATGTGGTAAAACAGCTGCAAGTTATACACACGGCGGTACAGGCTCCACAGCTTATACATCTTGAATTATAACTTTTCCACATATCGAGATCGTAAATTTTTTTTAATAACTCATAGCTATCAATTTCAGGAATATTAACTTTTGTCGGGTTAGAAGTAACAAATTCAGGAGTAAATTCTACTTCTTTTTCATTGGCAAATAAACCGGTAAATTCATTGTCTTTTATTTCTACCAATATGTTATCACTATCAAATCTAATTGCTAAACTGTAGTCGTCGGTTTTATTAGAACCCATTGAGACGCAAAAACAACTATCCCAACCTCCTTTTTTGCATTCCATTAAAATAAATTTTACTTTTTCCCGTAAACGCTTGTAGTAAATATCTTCCGTTCCCCCGTTTTTGAGAAATATGGTATCAAGTCGTCTAAAACCATTTATGTCACAAGGGCGAGCAAGTATCAGAATCTTTTTGTCATCCACTTTGCTTTCCATATATTCATCTTCAGTAAAGTAGAATAATCGCTGGGTAATCGGATATATCACTTCCTTTGGTGAGAAATCTGATTTCTCATCGTAGACTACATCCTCAATTGAATTAATTTCTGCATATCTGATCAAATCAGTGTCTGAATAACGACCACGCTTTTCAAAGCGCACAGGAGCATATATCTTATACTCTTTTTGCAATTCTTTTAAGATTTCATTCATCCTTTTAATGTTTACACAATAGCTCATCTTCCTCCTCCTCTTAACCAACTAATTTGATATAATTATAACATTCTTTGATATAATTATAACATTTACAAAAATTTTAGTCTAATAATAAATAGTTATATTATGCATAACAATTATATTATGAATGATCATTTGCATAAACTTACAATTTTGTGCGTCTATTTCTTTATACTATAGTAAACTAAACTCTAAAATTCGAAAAAATCACAAAGGCAGTAAAGCGCAAGACTTGAGGGAGTTAAATAATACCAAAATTTTCCTTTTATCTTTTCATTAGTAAAATAATATGATATTATGAATTTACCTGCTCCCGGAGATAATCGGCGAGTTCAGGAAAAGGTTCAGTGTCGACGTCTACTTTACGATTGACAATACGGCAGGGATAGAAAAGCTGATATTTGACAATTCTATAGACCTTGGCATTGTCGAAGGGCCAGTTCATTCAAGGGACATTGTTGTAACACCCTATATAGACGATGAGCTATATCTTGTATGCTCAAAAAACCACAGGTGGGCAGAAAAAAAAGCATCAGCCCCGCAGAGATTGAAAATGAGGATATAATCATGCGAGAAAAGGGAAGCGGGACGAGGGAGGTTTTTGAGGAGACCATGGCGAAAAATAATATGAGGTACAGAATAAAATACGTTCTTAACAATACAGAGGCCATAAAAAAGGCCGTCCAAGCCAATATAGGCGTTTCGGTCATATCCAAGCTGGCCGTGAAAAAGGAGATAAGAGGCGGTAGGCTCGTAAAAGTTGACATTGAAAATATAAGGTTTGAAAGGAAGTTTAGCATCATTTATCATAAAGATAAGTTCAAGTCGAATCTGTTCGAAGAGTTTATAAAACACCTTTATAATTACAGCATAAGGTAGCGCCACAAAGCACAACCTGCAGCCACACCGATTAAAATAACCCATCAGCTTCAACATTTTGACAACAGGACCTCCGCAAAAAACTGAGATAAAGTAAAATATTAACCATTTTTGCAAAGTCCTATTTTAATTTATTACAGGAATGCTTATTTGGAAAAATCCACCTTGGGCACAGTTTTTGCAGCTTCATCTGCTTTAAAATATTCTCTCTCTTTAAAGCCAAACATATTAGCAATGATAGAGGTAGGAAAAGACCTTATCTTGGTATTATACGCCTGAACAGCATTGTTATAATCCATTCTCGCTACAGCTATTCTGTTTTCAGTCCCCGCTAGTTCGTCGCTTAACTGCCTGAAATTTGCATCAGCTTTTAAATTAGGGTAATTTTCTGCAATAGCAAGAAGCCTTCCCAATGCTGTATTTAATTCATCATTTGAAGCTGCTTTTTCAGCAACAGTGTTAGCGCTTAAAAGTTTTTCTCTCGCTTTATTTACACTTTCAAAAACTTCTTTTTCATGGGCTGCATATCCTTTAACAGTCTCAACTAAATTAGGAATTAAATCAGCCCTTCTTTGGAGCTGGTTGTCAATCTGGCTCCATTTACTGTTTACATTTTCGTCTAATGCTACCAGTTGATTATATGTGCCGTAAATCGTCCCAAATGCCAGTATAACTATTAAAACTAAAACAATCAATACAACGACTAAAGGATTTTTCACTTCCATTCCCCTCTCAAAAATTTTTTACAATACTATTATACAATTTATTTTGTAAAGTAAAATCTATATTTCCATATTCTCTTTTTCCTATTATTACTTTTTTAATGTTAATTTATAATATTCTCTAATATTTTTCTGTATTCTTTCATTTGGATCACCTTTTTCTATACAAATTTTGATTTTTAAACATCTTTACTTTTTTATTATAGAAAACATTTTTTCAAATATCAATAGCATATGTAAAAGTTAACATTTTATATAAATTTATAACAAAATTTCTGTTGACATTTTTGTTAAATCGTAATATTATCTTAATTAAGAAAGATTTCTTATTTAATAAAAGGTTGTGATTACAATGCGTAAACAAGAAGCAATCAAAAAATTAAAAGACCACAATTACAAGCTCACACCCCAGCGAGAATTAATACTGGATATAATGTTAAACCAGCAGGGATATTTATCTGTGAGGGAAATATATGAAAAAGTGAAAGAGGTTTTCCCTCAGATAAGCATTGACACAGTTTATCGAAACTTAAGCCTTTTAAAAAACATAAATATTTTAAATGAAACAACAATTGGCAATAATATTATGTATGTAATGCAAAAAGAAATACACAATCACACTATGAAATGCCTAAAATGCGGTAAAATTTTTGAGCTAAACATATGCCCTCTTGAACTTTGGATAAACCAAATAAAAGACTTTGAAATTGTTGACCACAAAATAGAAATTGTTGGTTATTGCAAAGACTGCAGAGCCAATAAAAACTAACTATCGGAGGTAATATTTATGAAAAAAGCTTTAATCTCTATGATACTTATAATGGCTTTAGTTTTAGGTTTAACTTCTTGTGGCACAAAGACAGCTGAACCTTCAAAACCAGTAGTATACGCATCTTTTTATCCCATCTATGACTTGTCATCTAAAATAGGTGGAAACAAAATAGTTGTAAAAACCATTATACCATCGGGTGTTGAACCTCACGATTGGGAACCTACTACAAAAGATGTGGCTGAGATGACAAAGGCAAACACTATATTGTATTTAGGACTTGGTATGGATTCCTGGATTGACAAAATAAAAAGCAATGCTCCTAATGTAGCATTTTATGAAGTATCAAAAGGTGTAAACCCAATAAAATACGGCAATGAGACAAATCCACACATATGGTTGTCTCCAAAAGAAGCTTTGATAATGGCTAAAAACATAAAGGAAGCGTTGCAAAAAGCAGACCCAAAAAGCAAAGATTATTTTGAAAAGAATTATCAAAGCTTAAAAAATACATTAGAAAATCTTGATAAAGAATATACTGACGCTCTTTCACAGACAAAACACAAAACATTTATCGTATACCACAGCGCTTTTGATTATTTGGCAAGAGACTATGGACTAAAGCAAGAAGCACTGGTGGGAATGAATGAAGAGGCAGAAGCAAGTCCTGCTCGAATAGGTGAAATTATAAACTTAATAAAGAAAGAAAACATAAAGTACATTTTTACAGAGCCTTTAACTTCACCAAAGCCAATACAGACTATAGCAAAAGAAACAGGAGTGCAAGTTTTGCCTCTAAATACTATTGAAGGACTGACGAAAGAGGACATAAAGAAAAAAGAAGATTACATCTCTTTAATGAAACAAAACCTTGAAAACTTAATAAAAGCATTGGAGTAGGTGAAAATGAATTTGATTGAACTTAAAAATGTGAATTTTTCTTACGATAGTAAAAAAGTTCTCAGCAACGTTTCTTTAAAAATAAATAAAGGAGAATTCATAGCAATCATTGGACCAAACGGGTCAGGAAAAAGCACACTTATCAATATCATGGTGGGAAATCTCATTCCCACTTCCGGCGAAGTTTTGTACGATGGAGTAAACCTACAAAATATAAAAAATAGGTCTTTTATAAGTTATGTACCCCAAAAATCTTATTCTTTTAATGCCTCTTTTCCTGCCAGTGTAGAAGAAGTAGTATCAATGGGATTATACGCAAAAAAGGGGTTATTTAAAAGACTATCCAAAAAAGATTGGGAAGAAGTCTATGAGGCTTTAAAAATTGTAGACATGCTCGATTATAAACAAAGTTTAATAGGAAAACTATCGGGTGGACAACTGCAAAGGGTTTTCATAGCTCGCTCTTTAGTTGCAAAACCAGAAATACTTTTTTTGGATGAGCCTACAGCAGGAATTGATGCAAAGTCTGAAAAGGCTTTATACGCTATCCTTGAAAAACTAAATAAAGAAAAAGGCATAACAATTGTAATGGTAACCCACGACGTTTGGGCAATTACCAACAAGGTTACAAGAATAATATGCATGAGTGAAGGTAAAATCAACGAAAAGTGTGAAGCCGTCGACCTTACAGCAGGAGAATTAGCTGAAGTATACGGATATCCAGTAAAAATAGCAAAACATCATCACAATGGGAGTGTTAACAATGATTGATATTTTTTCATATAAATTTATGATAAGAGCCTTTATCGCAGGAAGTATCATTTCAATAATTGCACCTTTAACAGGTAGCTTTCTTGTCCTAAGACGGCTTTCACAAATAGGTGATACCCTTTCTCACGTTGCTTTAGCAGGAGTGGCAGCAGGTATTTTACTTGGAATAAATCCTACACTAGGTTCCATAATTGTAGTACTTTTAGCTTCTTTTGGAATAGAAAGACTGAGAAATACATATTTCAGGTATTCAGAAATATCAATAGCCATAGTAATGTCTGCAGGAATGGCAGTAGCAATAATTCTTTTAAGTCTTTCAAGAAGCGGCGCCACCAACATAATGAATTATCTCTTTGGAAGTATTGTCTCTGTAACAAATACCGATGTTCTTTTGATTTTAACCCTTGGCATTATAGTAGTTTTATCAATTGTTTTACTATATAAAGAACTTTTATACATTACATTTGACGAAGAAGCAGCAAAAATTTCAGGAATACCCGTAAGCTATATAAACTTCTTTTTTACAATACTTGTAGCATTGACCGTCGCTCTTTCCATGAGAATTGTAGGAGCACTTTTAGTATCTGCTTTAATGGTAATACCGGCTGCCGCAAGTCTAAGAATTGCCCAAAGCTTTAAACAGACAATATTTTATGCAATCTTGTTTTCATTTATATCAGTTTTTTTGGGAATATTTTTATCCTTTTACTTAAATCTTTCACCTGGCGGCAGCATAGTCATTGTATCACTAATAATCATGGGACTTGCCTCTTTGAAAAAAAGGTAAATTTGAATATAAACAATCTACTCAACAAAACAGCCATCAGCCTGTTTTGTTTTTCTTTTTAAAAAAGATAGGAGGCAATCCCTATCCCCTCGAATACTCAAAAACTTCAGTGTATTCACTCATAAAAATATCTATAGGCAAAACCCAGTATCCATCATTATAATCGATGTCGATTCCCGTTATATTGTAATAGCCTCTCCAAGGAACTAAAGAACAATACCACGCCTTTGGATTGTTTTTATGGGCGCTCCAATAATATCTCTCTCCTAAGTGTTTTGTAAGTTCATCAACAACCGCAATTCTTTGCTGTAAAGTTGTATTAGGCACATAAAGTCCCCAAGCTTCCCCAAAGTTTTCATGATAAAATCGAATAGATTCGTATATTACTCCTTTGTTTGGTTCTGCAGTGAGTAAGCATTCATCATCAACGCTCCCATGATATCTTCTGCTATCGAATATAGCAGCATGTCTAATAGCACCTTGTATGTGAAAGCCAGGACTTGTAGCCAAAACAATATCGCCTATGGTAAAATTTTTAAAAGAGAGATTGTTGTAATAGATCTCTTTTTTTCTTTTGGGAGAGATGTTTATCCCAAATACTTCTTCATAATCTACGTCTTTCAAAAGCTCATATAGGCTGATTTTATATTTTTTTGCGTCCAACTTCCTTTCATAAGGTTTTGATATCATTATAAGGTCTCCAATTTTTAGAAATCTGTCATAAAAAGTTTCTTTAGGTATTGCCTTTTTCTTTTTAATTCCCTCTTTATAATAAAATTCTATAATATCAATTCCACCATATTTTTTCTCTATATTGTCCCTCATCATATATGCATCATCTCCCTATGATACATATATGTGGTTTCTTTAAATCATTTGTGCATGTCTTACTTTAATGTTTTATAGCGTCAAAAATCATTTTTACTGCATATTATATAATCCGAAATATAGCTTTTATACAAATTAGAAAAGCATTTTTAAAGGTGGTATGCATTTTTATACTGCTCATGAGAAGCTGCTTATCCAAAACTTCGCCAAGGCACACTAAGATTCTTCCGCAATGCACTTTGCGCATAAAAGCGGAGACTTATTAAATGACCTTGTCTACAGTCTGAAAAGCCCTGCTAAATATTGCAAGACTTTTAAATTACAGCTAAACATAGGTCTTTCCTATATTTAACAAAAATTCTTTTATTTCTTCATACTTTTCCATTTTAAACACTGCTTCCCTGAGTTTGGCACTTCCATATAATCCCTTTAAATACCAAGCAATATGTTTTCTCATTTCAAGAATACCTGTACGTTCACCTTTGTATTCTATCATCATTTCCAAATGCCTGATAATCACTTCTATTTTTTCTTGTATTGTCGGCTCAGGAAGTAATTCTCCGCTATTTAAAAAATGTACAGTTCTTTTGAATATCCAGGGATTACCCTGCGCCCCTCGTCCTATTAAAATTGCATCGCATCCCGTTTCCTCCAACATTCTTTTTGCATCTTCTGGTGTAAATATATCGCCATTGCCCATAACAGGTATTTTTACACTTTCTTTAACTTTTTTTATTATACTCCAGTCTGCTTTTCCAGAATAAAATTGTTCTCTCGTCCTTCCATGAACAGCTACCGCCTTGACACCACAGCTTTCAGCGATTTTCGCTATTTCTACTGCATTTACGTGACTATCATCCCAACCTTTTCTTATTTTAACTGTTACAGGTTTATTTGAAGCCTTTACGACAGATTCCATCACTTTTTCTGCCAATTCTGGTTTTAGCATGAGTGCCGCCCCATCACCATTTTTAACTATTTTAGGGGTAGGGCATCCCATGTTTATATCGAGAATTAAAGCTTTGCTATCATTTAGCCTTCTTGCTATCTCCCCCATAATATCTGGATCAGAACCAAATATTTGAAGAGCCACCTTCTCTTCCTCATCAATATCTGTCAACACTTTTGTATTTTCACTGCCATAATAAAGGCCTTTGGCGCTTACCATTTCTGAATATGCAAGGCCACAACCCATTTCTTGACAAATCAATCTAAAGGGCTTATCTGTAACTCCTGCCATAGGAGATAAAAATACGTTATTTTTTAAAACTACATCGCCTATTTTCAAACTTATTTCATCCCTTTCGCTGTCAATCTCCTGTATATAATCTACTTACCTATATATTTTATCATATATTTTCTTCTCTCTAACTGTCTTTACAAAAGAGAAAAGCTGCGGTTTCCCACAGCTTTTCTCTTCTTTAGCTCTTATTTTGTATATTTTGCGTATACATATCCAAATCCGCCATTATACTGTATCTGATACCATCCATTATATTCTCCAACTACTTTTAGTTCTGTACCATATGGTACTGCTCCTATCTTCTTTGCATTTATAGAATTCCCTACTCTTACATTTAATCCGCTCTTAGCAGTAACTTTTACAGCTTTCAAAACAGTTACATTTGACGGATTTGGCGTTTCAGCAACGTATTTGCCGTAGATGTATCCTGTCTTGCCATTGTAGTCAATCTTGTACCATCCGTTGACTTCTTCAAGCAATGTCACAACTTTTCCGGCAGGAAGGACTCCTAAAATTTTGTCTGAAGTGCTTGCGCCGGCCCTCACGTTAAGCGCTGATGCAGTTACAATGCCATAGTTGTATACAGGTTGTGGTGCAGGTTGTAGTACTGGTGCTTCAATTTCTTCTTCTACAGGTGTTGTTGAGATATACCAGTAATTTTCAACAGTTGGTGTAATTGTACCATGCTCCTGAATGTATCTGATCATCAAATTCCTTACCTGTCCGTCGTCGCCATAAGCTTTTGCGGAATCAAATACGATTTCTGGATTTGTTATTCCAGCAGCTTGCATAAATCCACCGCCGCCGTTAAACCTATAGTTGTTTATTGCTACTGTGAATACATCGTCATCTTTTACAAGTTTGCCATTGACTTTGAGATTCTTAATTCTATGCCCTGCTGGTTGTGTTAAATCTATTACATAGCTTGCGCCGTATAGTTGGTCAAGATTGTAATCAGGTATATTTAAAGTAGGATCTTTTGTTATAGGATCATTTGGCGAGGAAACTTGTTTGTAATACCTTGCTGACCATTCCATCCAGTCTTTTAATTGTTTTCCTGTCATCTTTATTCCATACAAGTAGTTTTCATATACATATACACCCATGATGTCCTGAATTGTTATATCGCCTTTCAATATCTTTGCTGAACTGCTAAGTGGTGCAGCAATTGATAGATCAGTTTTTGCATAATATTTTTGAACTTTATTGATAAGGTCCATTATAGCTGTCTCTTTTACTGTCTGTTCAGTACCTAAGAAGTCACCTGCTGCAACACCAATTTTTGTTCCTATGTATTTAAGTGTTGCATCTTGATATGGTTGTGCCAGTTTAATGATGTCAGGATCTGCCTGTATAGAATCGTCCATTTTTACAGTCGTGCTCCATTTATCTCCTACTACCCATTTGCCTTCCGCATTTTTGACAATGTCAAAGTATATTTGTGATACATATTCACCCCATTTACCAGGTTGTGTTACTATAACAGTATTTCCTGCAGGGTTCTTATAATCGTGTTCTGGTATATTAATATGTGTATGTCCTGCAACTATTGCATCAATGCCATTTACCTTCGTTGCTACAGCAATAACTTGATTTTCTGGTATCACATCTGTCGGCTTTTCTTCGCCTGTATGCATAGTAACAACTACAATGTCTGCTCCTGCTGCTCTTAACTTAGGCACCCACTTATTTGCTTCCTCTACAAGGTCATTAAAGTGTAATCCTGCATAGTGGTCTTTATCTTCCCATGATGGTATAGTTTTGGTTGTAAGGCCTAATATACCCACTTTTACAGGTCCTTGTGGCGTATCAAATGTCTTAATATAGTAAGGGTCAACAAAGTTTGTTCCGTCATCTTTGTAAGTATTTGCTGAAAGCACATGGATACCTTCACTTCTCATGTCTTTTATGACCCTATTTAAGGCGTCAAGTCCATAATTGTATTCATGGTTGCCCAATGTCCAGGTATCATATTTCATTGCTCCCATTACTTTCGCCAGTGGATACTCTGCTTTAGTATCTATTTTGTCATAGTAGTAAGAAAGTGGCGTTCCTTGAATTGTATCTCCATTATCAACTAATGCTACATATGGATATTGTTCTCTTACTTGTTTTACATAAGTAGCTACTTTGGCAAGACCTCTATTCGCAGGTTTTGCAGTGTTGTAGTCCCATGGGAATATATTGCCATGTATATCTGATGTAGCAAGTACTGTTACTAATATACTGTTATTTGCACCAGGTGCAATTCTATTATCTACTTTTGAAGTAACAACTTTTTGCGCTTTAACTGCCTCTATAAATGCATCTCTTACAAGCTTATATGTGTCAACATAGGTTTTTACAACATCAGGGTCTGTAAAACCTTTAAAGCCATCTCCGCCAGTACCCATGAAATTGTTTGTAGCAACAAGATAAGTCTTATCCATTGCTATTGGTGTTCCGTCGGATTTTTTCATGTCAAATACTCTGTGCATTGAAGGTCTCGTTGGGTCATATTTAAAGGAAAGTCCTGCAACTTGTATGCCCTTTCCTCCATCTTGAACAGCCTGCTCAAGGATAGTTTTTACTTGCGCACCTGTCATTTTCATTGTAACTATTGTGTTGTCAAAAGGCATCAGCTGATACATCATTCCAACAGTTATATCGCCCTTTGGAATATCTCTCCTAAGCCCACCATTATTAGCAAAACCAAAATCTGCTCCTACTGCATCCTTTGTCACTTGTGCTGCCCAGTTACCTAAGAGAGAGTCTCCATAAGGTTGCGCACTTTGAGTCCTTGTCAAGTCAATTGCAGCTTGACCTATCACTTCGTTAAATATAGGTCCCACATCTTTAGAAGCTTTATCAACAATGGCTTGTACATCAGGATCCACTACAGGATTTTGTGTAGAATACAAACCTGTAATATCAATGTATTGCATATCGCCTGTTGTAACTGTGCCATCATCATTTAATGTTATCTTTAAATCGATGAATCCTCTGCCATAATAGTAAGCAACCCCTACAGGAATTCCATTTACTCTTGTAGTGACAATTGAATGTGTATGTCCACCAAATATAGCATCTACACCTTTAACTTGTTTTGCAAAGTCTATAAGATTGCCTGTTGCATTACCTGACTTATCTTGATATGCACCCATATGTGCCAGTACAACAACAATTTGCACACCTTGTTGTCTTAACTGCTGCGCTAAGTCATTTACAATTGGAACAGGATCTTTAAATTCAACATTTTGTATATATGCAGGCATTATTATATTTGGGAATTCTTTATTGTCTACGATGCCAATTATGCCGATTTTTACTCCATCTCTTTCAATAATTACATAGGGCTTTACATAACTCACAGGCTTCCCAGTTGTTTTATCATACACATTTGCTGCAAGAACGGGAATTGCTGAATCTTTAAGTGTAGCATTTTGCGTATCAATTACTGAATTAATACCCCAGTCATATTCGTGATTCCCAAGAGTTATTGCGTCAAAGCCAATGTTTTTCATCATGTCAATAACTGGCTGTCCTTTTAAGACGTTGGAAAGCGGCGTTCCTTGGAACATATCTCCGCCAGATAAAATTACAGTTCTGTCAGGATTTTGAGCTTTTATATCTTTAATTTGTTTTGCCAAAACACCTGCTATTTGCTGCTTATAAGTTGTCCCATTACTTAATTTACCATCATTTTGTAAATAACCGTGAAAATCGGTAACTTCAATAAAGTCAAACGTTTTTGACGTTGCAGCAAAGGCTATCTGCGGTATTGCAGAGAAAAACATGCTAAATACCATTATTGCTGCAACAAGTATAGCCAGTACCCTTGACCTTTGCCTAAACATTTACATCCTCCCTTTCACTGGATCTTTGGATCAACTAAATAAATATATCTCCTATTGACCACCTCCATATAATACAACAATGCGGAAAAATTCCTGACATTTTAAGCATACCAGATGAATGTTAAATAGAAGTTAAACTATTATTAATTTTGTGTAAATTACATCATACATCAGATGTCAGACAAGTCTTAATATAATTATATAAAACACTTTTTTGACCTTCAACAACGATTTAGGACAATGTCACATATTTATTTCCAATTTTACTCCCCTTTGCTTTTTCTTTTATACGTTTACTTAGTATTGTAGACATTTTTAAATTTATTATAATAATCTTCCTTTAGAAAAAGATGATATAGAATTCAATCTATATCATCTCAGTTTGTTGACAAAGTCAAAAATTTTTTAAAGGAGATATTTTGCATCGTAGCTCCAGTGTTCCAAAGCGACAAAACTAAGCTCGACCTTCGGGTTCCGGCAGGGTTCCGGGCACATTCGACATCCTGTCTCAGGTGCCCGCCTCCGCCCTCCTTGGCTTCGGCCCTGCCTCCACCCTCGGTCTTGCTAAGTTTTGTTAACGCTTTGTCACAAGTCGCTCCTTATGCAAAATATCTCCTTTCCGAAAGTTTGTTTACAGTCTGAGATAATATAGAATCCAATCTATATCATCTTTTTCCAAAAGCTTCTTTCAATTCTTTATATTTTTTTACAATTTCCTGCAATAAACCACTATTTTCTTCTAAACCTGTAACTTTGCTTATTGTTTTTTCTAAACCGAAATTTTTAATGTCATTTTGGATTTCACAAGCTTTAGGGTCTTCCTTATAATCAAACAAAAGCCCTGCAGCTATACCGTATAGTATAAATTGGGGCATAACTCCAATTTCGTAGCAAAACTTAGCAGGCATCATTAACCGGTCATTTCCCGCTAATTTCCTTGTAGGCTCTCTCCCTACTCTTACAACTTCGTCTTTTAAATAGGAGTTTTTAAACCTTTTTATTACCTTACTTGCATACCTCCCTAACTCATCTTTTTTTATATTGTGCTTTCTAGAAAGCGCAAGAGAAGCTTCTTCTTGCATTCCAGACACTATATTTCTTATAAAATCATCCTCAATCGCTTCATGTATATATTTATACCCTTTTAAATATCCTAAATATGCAGTGGTAGCATGGGCTCCATTTAATAAAAATAATTTTCTCTCTATATAAGGTTCAAGGTCAGCGACAAGTTCCACCCCTTTGATATTTAAATCCCCAATAATTGCTTTTTTGTCAATATCCCATTCATAAAAATCTTCAACTGCTACATCTATTGGCAGTTCTTTCTTTATATCTACATTCGGTACTATCCTGTCCACAGCCGTATTAGGAAAACCAATTTTTTGATTTACGTACTCAATAAAATCTTTATCCTCTTTTTCCAATATACTATTTTTTAGTATATTTGTTGCAAACAGTGCATTTTCGCATGCCATTATATTCAAAGGTTTATCAATGTTAGCTTTTCTTATCTTTAAATAATTTCTTAATTTTTCCCCTATGCTCTTAAGATTATTAGCTCCTACTGAAGTCGTAATTATATCTGCATCTACAATAGCCTTGGATAGATTTTCTTCATCTTCGATATGAATAGCTTTGATGTTTTTTACTTCTTCCTTTTCCACATTATCTTTTAAAATAATCACATTATATCTTTTATAGGTATTTATACTTTCTACCAATTCTTTAGATATATCAACAAAAGTTATTTCATATTCAGATTTATAAAGCAAATACCCTATAAATCCTCTGCCTATATTCCCTGCTCCAAAATGAACCGCTTTTAACATATTATTCATCACCTTTTTGAAGTATTTCTATTATTTCTTGTTTTGTCCTTGCCTTTTTCAATTTCTCGACATTTTCTTCATACTGGCAGGTAAGAGCTATTTTTGATAATATCTCTAAATGTTCATCTCCCTTGCCTGCAATTCCTATGACAATATAGGCAATATTTCCATCTCCAAAATCTACTCCTTTAGGATATTGCGCTATAACTATTCCAGATTTTTTTATATATTTTACATACCCAGAAACACCGTGAGGAATAGCAATACCATTACCTATATAAGTTGTTACATCTTCTTCTCTTTTTTTCATACCTTCTATATATTCTTTTTCAACATAGCCATTTTTAAAAAGCAAATTTCCTACTCTCTCAATAGCTTGTATTTTAGATTCTGATGGTACATTTAATACGATATTATTTTCGTTTAGTATTTCTCTATTCATCCTCCAAAGCCTCCTGTGTATCATTTAGTATTTTAACTAAGCTATTTCTAATATCTTTAATATCACCAAACCTCAATATTTCATTAAAAGCTTTATCCTCAATTAGCGAAATACTTATTTTACCTAACATCTCTAATATTTCACTGCTTTCTGTTTTCCTTGCTAACATCACAAGAAAAGTATCTACTTCTTCATAAGAAAAACCAACACTTTTCATTTTCAATGGAGTTTTTAGTTTATAGACGCCGACAAAAGGCATTACCATTTTGTCACTTCTTGTATGAATTAAAGCAATGTGTGTGTTTGGTATGACAACATTGCCCATGGCTTCCCTTTTAAAGATTAGCTCTTCTATTTCTTTTGCATCTTCAGTAAGCATTAAATCATATAAATCTTTTGCAATGAATTTTATTAAATCTGCAATAGTTTTTGCTTCCACGTATTTCAACTGCAAATTCCGAAGTATTTCATCTGCTATTTCAAAGTTTTGTCTCTTTTTCACCATCGGCAAATTCCCTGGCAATTCTTTTTCTTTCTTGACTGCATATTTCTCTATAAACTCTTCGACCTTTTTAATATCTTCTTCTGTCAAAAAAGGCGATACCACAATTACATTATCTTTTAAATCTTCAAGCTTTACTGTAGAAATTATTAGGTCATAGTCATCACTCTTTTTCTTATACTCCCATATTGACCCTATGTCAATAGCATCAATTTCTCTAAAAAGAGTTTTTAATTTAGCTGATAATATTCTCGCAGTTCCCATTCCATTCGGACATATAACAAAAACTCTCAGTTTTTTTGATAAAGCTTGCTGTCTTTCAATTGCAGCTCCAATATGCATTGTAATATAACCAATCTCTTCTTCAGGTATCATAAGATTATATTTAGAAAAAATTAACTTGCAAGCTCTATTTACCGCTTTAAACAAATCACCATAGTAATTTTTAATTTCTTCTACTAATGGATTGGTAGTCTGAAGTCCCATTGTCAATCTATAAAGGGCAGGTTCAAAATGCTGTGACAGCCCTACAATAAGTTGTTCGTCGCAATTTATCTTTATGTTTAAAAGCCGAGAAACTTCTTCCACAACCTCTTTTGATAAATCTTGTAAAGAAATGCCAAGTTCTTCAAATCTATTTTGTTTATAAACGTATTTTTTGGGACTTAAATGAATAGCCAAATATGCCAATTCAGCATCTGGCAAATATATTTCATTTTCTTTCAATATTTTTTCTACATCTTTCATGAAAATAAATTCATTAGAAAGTAAAATGTCCTTTACAAATTCATCGTTAAGTTGTATTGGCTTGTCTATTTTTGTTCTGTAAATAGAAACAAGTAAATGTATAAACATTCCAAAGTAATTTAAGTCAGATAAGTGATCATGTATAACATTTTTAATTTGTTGTACAATTCTTTTCACTAATTGAACTAACTCATTGTCAAAAACTGTGCTAAAAAATGTGTATACATATTTGTCTTTTTCATCATTATAGACAAAAGCTAAAAGTTCTTCTATGGGTTTATAGTTATAAAACAGCTCCACAATTGCATTTCTTTTATCTAATTCACTTCCTTCTACTTTAATCCCGTAACCTCTTCTTCTGATAAGAGATAAATTTCTCATTTTCAACCATTCTTCTATTTTGTCTAGATAGAGACTTATAGTTCCTTCTACAACATTAAATTGATAACTAAAATAAGCAGCTTTTATAGGTTCCTCTGAAAGCAACAATTGTATTGTCATCAATATTTGCCTTTGCTCTGGAGTTAAAAGCCATTGGAGAGGAATGGCGCCTAAAGAAGCATGGATTTTATCTAACGCTTCTTCCTCTCCTTTTAAAATGATTTGTCCATTGTCCTCTATAATAACAGCTTTATATTTTTTTAAATTATTGTTTATAGAGGCTATTTCTCTCATAATAGTTCTTTCACTTACATCCATAAGGTTGGAAAGGTCCTTTATATTGAAAGGACCTTTCTCTAATAAAGTTTTTAATATAAATTTTTGTCTTACAGTTAGATCTTCCATACTCTTCACCATAAATTTTATTTTATTTTTTAAGGTTCTTTACAAATTCATCATAGACTGTATTGTCTAAAAAGTTTTTGACCGTTACAATTTTAGCATGGGGCACAACTTGAGAAGCTCTTTCTGCAAGGTTTTCCTGTGTAAATACAACATCGGCCTCTTTTGGTATTTGATTTACAGCAGAATGCTTAACTACAATATCCAATCCTGCTTCTTTTAATTTTTTCTTTAAAATAGTTTCTCCCATTGCTGAAGAACCCATACCAGCATCGCAAGCAAAAACAATCATTTTAGGCATACCTTCTATTTTTTGTACACTAGGATTTACTTCTTCAACTTTTTGTCCTTTGCTTTGCGCTTTAAGTCCGCTAACGATCGAGCGAGCAAAAGTCATGCTTTCGGCACTCATGCTTTCTTCACTTGCCCTTTTTACAATAACAGAAGCTATGAGGAAGGAAACAATAGCACCAACTGTAATACCTGCAAGTACAGGAAGTAGTCCGCCTTTTGGTGCCATAGCTATCTCTGCAAATATACTACCAGGTGAAGGTGTAGCTACCAACCCTGCTTTTGTCAAAACAAATGTCGCGTCTGCAGCCATTCCACCACCTATAACTGCCAAGAGTAGTAATGGATTCATCAAAACGTAAGGGAAATATATTTCATGTATTCCGCCAAAGAAGTGTATTATGATGGCACCTGGAGCTGATTGTTTTGCATCGCCTTTTCCAAAGAACCAATATGCCAGCAAAACTCCCAAACCTGGACCCGGATTAGTTTCCAGCAAAAAGAATATTGACTTTCCAAACTCTTTAACTTCTGCTACTCCAAGAGGAGCCAATATACCGTGATTTATAGCGTTATTCAAAAACAATATCTTCCCTGGTTCTATAAAAATCGCTATTAACGGTAATAAGCCTTTATTTGTAACCCATTGAGCTGCTGCGCCCAACCCTACTGAGATGCCGTTTACAACAGGTTCAATGAAAAGAAATGCTATAATCGCTAATAAACCACCTAAAATGCCTGCTGAGAAATTGTTGACAAGCATTTCAAAACCTGCTGGGATTTTTCCCTCTACAAGCTCGTCAAATTTTTTAATAACATAGCCTCCTAAAGGACCCATCAGCATAGCACCGAGAAACATCGGTATAGATGAACCGATTATGATACCTGCTGTTGCAATGGCTCCTACCACTCCACCTCTTACATCGTATACAAGTTTACCACCTGTATAACCGATTAAAATTGGTAAAAGATAAGTTATCATAGGTCCAACAAGTTTAGCCAAATGTTCATTTGGAATCCACCCTGTTGGAATAAAGAAAGCAGTAATAAGTCCCCATGCTATAAAGGCACCAATATTAGGTATTACCATGCCAGCCAAGAAGCCACCAAGCTTTTGCAACTTCGCTTTCACACTTCCGCCACCAGTTATGAGAGCATTAGTATTTTGCATAAGTTTTACCTCCTTTTTGCATTTATTCTTCTATAATTATTGTAAACCCCTATATGCATTTATGCAATTCAAAGAAAATCAGTTTTGTCATTCGTTTTCTTTGACAAAATTGAAGATAAAAAAATAACCGGCGAAAAAACCGGTTATGATTAATCAACAAATCCATTGTTTTCGGATAATTCTTCAAGAAAAAGTATGCCACCATCTGCTTTTTCAACAAGGCCTATTCTATCCTTATCGGCACCTGTATACGCTCCTTTTTTCACTCCAAACAGTTGTGACATTAAAAGTTGCGGATTATTAGCATAGTCAGCACAGTTAAAAGTCACAAAAGGAGCATTTCTTTTTATTCTCCCAATTTCTTTTGGGAAACTATACATGACTTCTGCAAACATGGATTTGCCAGTACCCGTCTCCCCAAGCAAAAGTGTATGAAGGCCATTAGGAGGATAAATTATAGCAGCTTTTGCTTGCTGTACGGCATTTTTAAGGCTTAAATTAGCTCCTATTATGCTGTCAAATACATCTTTCACTACCATATCACTTTCATCAGAAACCATATCAAGTTCTTTAACCTTATACAAAACTGGTTTACCTTCAACTTTTATGACTTTTCCTTCTCTAAAAAGGGTATTTAAATCGCTGGAAGCATTTGTTCTTTGTATATTAAGGGCATGTGCAATTTCCATAGCTGAAACTCCCACTACTTCTCTTTTTTCAGCGAATTGCTTATTGCACAATTCCTTTAGACAATTATAAACTTTGTCAATTCTTTTCACATCCTTCGCCACCTTTACGATACATTTTATCATAAAAGACAAAAAATAATACACTTTAAAACACTTAATCATTATTAAGATTTCTAAGGAATTTTTCTATATAAATAAAAAGAACCCGCAGGACTCCTTCATAAAAGCAATTATAGCTTCTACATCATCTTTACATAAATATGCCCTAATATATCCCCTGCAAGGTCTATTTTGTCTGCACAGTTGCTTAAATGCCTGAAAATTTCCCTCATTTTTAAAATATATTTTACATCTTCTTCTTCAAACAATTTCGCTAAATTTTTTCTATATAAATTCTCCACTTCATTTTCATATTTTTTAGCTTTTAATGCCTGTTTCATACCTTCTTTTTTATTTTTATTAAGATTACAGACAGATTTGTGTATAAATTCTGTGCTTATTTTTATGACCGTAACAATTTCCAATATCTCTTCAGTCGGTTTAAGTTTGTACATTTCCATCTCCTTTACAGTAGTATCGGAATAATCCAGTATATCATCAATAGCCTTCGACAATTGAAAAATATCTTCTCTGTCAAAAGGAGTTATAAAAGTCTTGTCGAGCTCATTTACTAATGCTTCCCTTTTTCTGTCCGCAATTTTTTCTAATTTATTTACTTCATGCCCATCTTCTATATTCCCTGTCATCATGTATTTTTCAAGAGCACAAACTCCTTGTAATGTCAATTTTGATTGTTCTTCTAGTAATTTATAGAAATCTATTTCTTTAGAAAATAACCATTTAAATACATTCATTCTCTTCACCTCCCTCATAAAAGTTTAGTCAAACCGTAAATTAAATAAGAGATTATAAAAGAAACGGGAATTGTTATGAACCACGCCATAATCATTCCTCTGGCAAACTGCCATCTGACAGCAGTAGGCCTTTCTTTCGCCCCAATGCCTAAAATCGAAGAGTTAATTAACTGTGTCCCGCTGATTGGTGCACCAATGATTGATGCTATACTTACAACTAAAAGGGAAGAAAGCTGTGCATTAAAGGAATGAAAAGGCTTTATTCTGTATATTCTTGTTCCTACACTTTTGATCATCCTAAATCCTCCTAATATAAGTCCTAAAGAAATCATTAAAGCTGCCATGTATTTTATGTTAAAAGGTACTTCAAAATTATGAGTTTGCCCCTTTATCATCATTAAAATAACGATTAAACCCATTCCTTTTTGGGCATCATTTGACCCCTGTCCTGCATTAAGAAAAAAGAGAGTAAAATATTGCAGTTTTTTAAGCACGTTATTCGCTTCCGGTGTTTGATTTTTCAATATTTCTGATAAAAAAAATGTTACTAAATATCCCGTAACAAATCCTATTATAGGAGACAGAAACAACGGAAGAATAGCTCTAAATAGTATACCTTGTACATTTATTGAGTTAAAACCATATTCTAAGACAAAAGGTCCCAACATTCCGCCAATTAACGCGTGAGAAGAACTAGAAGGTATTCCAAAATACCAAGTGATAAAGTTCCATGTCATGGCACCTATTAAACTGGATAATATCAATAAACTAATAGTGGAACCGCTTTTAAATAAATACTCATATTTTACAATATCCTTTGCCATTGTTTGACTGACATTAGTACTTATTATTGTTGTACCCAAAAATTGTGCAACAGCTGCAAGAATAAAAGCTTTTTTTGCATCTATAGACCTTGAAAATATAATAGTAGCAACAAGATTTCCTTCGTCGTGAAAACCAGTTACAAATATATAAAAAAATATTACTATGATTGTGATAGAATAAAAATCCATGACATCACCTCAAGTAAAAAAGTATATATTTAACTTTTATTTTACGCACAAATACTTAACACAATTATACAAGTTATTTACATGTACTTCAAATTTTAAAAAACAAAAAGCATGTTTTAAAATTTTCTGCACTTAAAAACATGCTTTTTCTACAATACATATAAATATTCTTTATGAACAAAATAAATATGAGAAATTTTAAAATTGGGGTGATGTTATGGCAAAGGAAAATGATAAATACACAAAACCTCCAAAGCCGGATGACCGCTCAGATAATGTAGAGAAATTGCAACAGATGATACACGATACTATAGAAAATTATAGAGAAGCAGAAGATTACCTAAAATTACACGCAGAAGAACTTTCTCCTGAAGAAATAGAAAGGATTAAACAGAAAAACAAAAACAGGCTGACAAGTATACAGAACATGAGAGAAGAAATAATAGATGAAGTACACGACAACGACAGAAAGTAGGTATAAGAGGCGGATTACGCCTCTTTCAATTTGTTGATAAAGTTAAAAAAATTTTCAAAGTAGATATTTTGCATCGTCGCTCCGATGTTCCAAAGCGACAAAACTAAAAGCTCGACCTTCAGGCTCCGGCAGGGTACCGGGCACAACCGGCATCCATGCCTTAAGGTGCCCGCCTCCGCCATCCATGGCTTCGGCCCTGCCTCCACCCTCGGTCTTGCTAAGTTTTGTTATCGCTTTGTAACAAGTCGCTCCTTATGCAAAATCTCTCCCTTACGAAAGTTTGTCTACAGTTTGAAAGAGTAGACTACGCCTCTTTATACAATTTATTTAATTCAATGGCAATTTTCGCACCTACATGGGCATTATTTTTGACAAGTTCAATATTAGCTTTTAAACTTTCACCTTGTGTCAAATCTTTTATTTTATCCAACAAAAAAGGCGTTATTTCTTTACCTTTTATATTGCGTTTTTCTGCCTCATAAAGAGCATCTTCTATTGCTTTATCTATATAAGCCTTATCCAAGGCATATTCTTCTGGAATAGGATTTGCAATCAAAACCCCACCTTTTAAGCCTAAATCCCATTTTATCTTTATAATTTTTGCAGCCTCTATTTCGTCATCAACTTTATAATCAACTTTAAGTCCGCTTTCTCTTGTATAAAAAGCTGGAAATTCCCAAGTTTTAAACCCTACCACAGGAACCCCAAAGGTTTCAAGGTACTCTAAAGTACGTGGGAGGTCAAGTATTGCCTTTGCACCTGCGCATACAACTGCTACGTCTGTATTTGCAAGTTCTTGTAAATCAGCAGATATATCAAATGTTTGTTCTGCTCCTCGGTGGACACCTCCTATACCTCCTGTAACAAAAATCTTTATGCCCGCAAGATTTGCACAAATCATTGTTGCGGAAACTGTAGTGGCTGCACTAAGTCCTTTTGCTAAAACTACGGGTAAATCTCTTCTGCTAGCTTTTAATATTTCTTTTGAAGTTCCCATAAATTCGAGTTTTTCTTCGCTTAATCCAATTTTTATTCTTCCATTTATAATGGCAATTGTAGCAGGTATAGCTCCATGTTCTCTTACAATATTCTCCAAAGTTTTAGCCGTCTCAATGTTTTCAGGATAAGGCATTCCGTGAGATATTATAGTGGACTCAAGGGCAACAACAGGCTTCCTTTCTTCCATTGCTTCTTTAACTTCTTTTGACAAATCAATAAACTTATTCATTTTACAATCTCCTTTACTATATTTTTTAATTGATTTTCATTTAAAAATGGATTTACTGTATAAGGTGAGGATATTGTATAAGATGCCGCAGCAAGACCAAGTTTTGCCGATACATCCAGAGTATAGCCATTAAAAATACCATAGACCAAGCCAGCCGTCAAAGCATCTCCTGCACCTGTAGCATCAACAATTTCGGCTTGATATGGTTCTATAAATTTTTCAACTTCTTCTGAAGAAATATATACCCCTCTTTCTCCTAAAGTTACTATGACATTTTTGACACCTTTTTGTCTTAAATATTTAACTGCTTTTTTCATATCCTCATCATTTGCTATTTTAACTCCAGATATCGATTCAAGTTCTTCTTTATTTGGAGTTACATAATCGATTTTGTCAAGTACACCTATTAATTTTTTTGCTTTGTCGATGGAAACGGGCTCTGCCACTACAGGAATATTATTATTGTAGCAAAACTCCACAATATATTTGATGCTGTCTTTGGGAATATTTGTATCAAAAACTACAATCTCACTATTTTTTATAACTTCCATCTTGGACTCAAGATATTGTATATTTAACTCTTCTAAAATGTCCATTCCTGAAAGAGCTACATCCATATCGCCAATTGCATTAAGAATGGCAAGATATATGCCTGTACGTCTTGTGTTTGAAATTACAATCTGTTCAACATTTACCCCTGCTTGCCTTGTCTCCTCAAGAAGCCTTCTTCCTTCATCATCATTACCCACAACGCTCAAAAGTGTAACAGGTAAGCTAAGCTGTGCAAGGTTGTGAGCAATATTTCTTCCTACACCACCAGGTGCTATGTTTATGTGTCCCGGATTTGAAGTATGCTGCTTAAGCTCTGAATAGGGTTTACCTTTTATATCTATATTTGCTCCTCCAATTACAGTAATACCTTTAAAGTCCCTCACCACATAGCCTCTTCCTAATATAAAGCCCTTTTTCATGAGGTTTGCTATGTGCCCTGCAACAGCTGACCTGCTAATACCCATAAGCTGTGCTAATTCTTCTTGAGAAATCATTGGATTTTTCTTTATAAATCTCAATATCTCTTTTTCCCTCTGTGTCAATGCCACATCAATACACTCCCAAACAATTATTTGTTTATCAAACATTTGCAAGTATATTATATCACAAAAATGCAAACAAAAAAACTGCTTATTTTAAAAAGCAGTAAAAACATTATTATCCAGAAAGCATACCAATCTACTTAATAATAAATGATAAAATCACATAGCTGACAATACCAACAACAACAGGTGTAAATAACTTTCTCGTAAAATACGCAGCTATAAATGTCGGTATTGCTGAAAGTAAATATATATTTGACAAAGCTAGAAATAACCTTCCATCCTTAATGAAAATTACCGGAAATAAAAGAGCTGAAAGAACTGCTACAGGCACATACTCAAGAAACGACTTTACAGCTTGAGGAAGTTCTATTTTAGTTAAGCCATAAACAGGCATAAATCGCGGAATATATGTCACTAAAAACATTCCAATAACACTTATTATAAATTTCGTACCCATTTGTCAAGCAATACCCCCATTCCTGCACCTATTAATGCGGCTACAATGACATTTGTATTTCCCGGTAATACAAACATCAAAGTTATAGACAACAGCCCCGAAAAGACACTTATAAAAACTTTTTTATACCCTGATATTTGCATTAACAACAAGGCAATATACATTGCTGGAAGTGCAAAATCAAGCCCTATGTTTATAGAGCCTCCTATCAAACTTCCTGATACAGCACCTAAAAATGAAGAAAATACCCAGGCAGTATACGAGGTTAAAAATAGTTGGTAGAAATAACCTTCAGTATATTCAGAGTTAGTTTGCAAATCTGTAATCGCAACAGCATATGTCTCATCAGTAATAAAAAAAGATAATATTGGTATATGTTTCCTCGATATGTGTTTCATATACTGCGATAGCGATGTGCTATATAAAAAGTGCCTCAAATTTACTATAAATATTGTAGATACCAGTGTAACAATACTTGTTCCTGCACTAAGCAAACTTATAGCAATAAATTGTGCTGAACCCGCATATACAAAAAGGGACAATGCCACCACTTGTGAAATAGTAAAACCGCTTTTCACACCAACGAGTCCATAGGCAAAGCCTATTGGCAAATATCCTAACACAATAGGTAGTGCACTTTTAACTCCATTTATACTCTTCCTAACATCACCATCTACTATCATAAACCTCACCATCACTAAAAAATATTTATTTTTTTAAAAGCAGGAGTGAGCCTCCTGCCTTTAATTATTTAACAACGATATTTACAAGCCTGCCTTTAACAACTATGACCTTCTTTATCTCTTTTCCATCAAGATAGGATTTTATTTTATCATCTGAAAGTGCAATCCTCTGTACTTCTTCGTCAGTAGCATTTGAAGGAACTTCAAGTCTTCCCCTTACCTTGCCATTTACTTGGACAGCTATCTCTACAACATCTCTTTGTAGAGCTTTTTCATCCCACTTTGGCCATATTTGATTGAAAACAGAATATTCATATCCAAGTTTTTCCCACATTTCTTCAGAAAAGTGAGGAGCAAATGGAGCTAAAAGTCTTATTAAATCTGTCACCACTTCTTCATAAAATTTGATATTTTTAACTTCCACATCCGTCTCGTATTTATAAAGAGCGTTTACCAGCTCCATTATCCTCGCTATTGCAGTATTAAACTGAAATCTCTCTGCATCTTCTGTCACACCTTTTATAGCATAATGTCTCACATAGTTTAATTCATTTTCATCTTTTCCCATTTCGTCTTTAGTCTTGCCAGGATTGTTTCTTGTCTCTATGAATTTATCTATAAATCTCTCCACTCTATTGACAAATCTGGAAATTGCCTTAATACCATCATCATTCCATGGCCCACCTTCAGAATAAGCAAATCCAAACATCAGATAGAGTCTGAATACATCAGAACCGTATTCTTTAATGTATTCGTCAGGCGAAATTACATTTCCTTTAGATTTACTCATTCTGCTGCCATCAGGTCCCAATATTGTGCCTTGATGCACCAAAGATTTAAACGGCTCATCAAAGTCAAGATATCCTAAGTCTCTCAAAGCCTTTGTAACAAACCTTGCATACAAAAGATGCATTGTTGCATGCTCTGCTCCACCTACGTACTTGTCAACAGGCAACATTTTATTTATCCATTCTTTATTGAAAGGCTCTTTGTCGTTTTTGTTATCGGGATATCTTAAAAAGTACCAAGAAGAATCTACAAAAGTGTCAAGAGTATCGGGGTCTCTTAACGCTTTACCTCCACATTTAGGACAAGTTACATTCATAAAGCCCTCATGCTTTTTAAGTGGAGACTCACCTGTTGGAGCAAATTCCACATCATAAGGAAGTAATACTGGTAAATCTTCTTCTGGGACAGGGACTATGCCACAGCGTTCACAGTGAATGACAGGTATTGGAGCACCCCAGTATCTCTGCCTTGAAACAAGCCAATCCCTCAATCTGTAATTTACTTTAAACTCTGCTCTACCTTCTTGCTTTAATTTTTCTACAATTTTTATCCTCGCTTCTTCTGATTTCAAACCTGTAAACTCTCCACTGTCTACAAGCTTTCCAAATTCAACAAAAGGCAAACTATCGTCTATATCTCCTATTCCTTTTATCACTCTTTTTATAGGAAGGTTGTATTTTGTTGCAAATTCATAATCTCTTTCATCATGGGCAGGAACAGCCATGACACATCCTGTTCCATATGTTGCAAGGACGTAATCTGCTATCCAAATAGGAAGTTTTTCTCCCGTCAGAGGGTGTATAGCATAGGCTCCTGTAAATACCCCTGTCTTTTCTTTTTCAGTAGACAACCTTTCAATCTCACTCTGTTTTCTCGCGTATTCTTTATACTCTTCAACAGCTTGTTTATATTCTTCTGTAGTAATTAAATCCACAATCTCATGTTCTGGCGCAATAACTACATACGTCGCTCCATATAACGTGTCAGCTCTTGTTGTAAACACCTTAAATGTCAGGTCTTTGCCGTCAACTTTAAATTCTATCTCTGCCCCATCCGACTTTCCAATCCAATTTCTCTGCATTATTTTTGTCTTCTCAGGCCAATCAAGTTCATCCAGTTTTTCAAGGAGTTCTTCTGCATAAGCAGTTATCTTGAAAAACCACTGAGTCAAATCTTTCTTTGTAACTTCAGTGCCACACCTTTCACATTTTCCATCTATAACTTGCTCGTTTGCAAGAACAGTTTGACAGCTTGGGCACCAATTCACTGGAGCTTTTTTTCTATAGGCAAGGCCTACCTCAAAAAGCTTAAGGAAAATCCACTGTGTCCATTTATAGTATTCCGGTAAGCAAGTTATTACTTCATAGTCCCAATCAAAAGTTGCCCCCATTTCTCTTAACTGCTTTTCCATTGTTCTTATGTTTTCCATAGTGGAATCATAAGGATGTATTCCTGTTTTTATCGCGTAATTTTCTGCAGGAAGTCCAAAGGCATCAAATCCCATTGGATGAAAAACCTCATAGCCTTGCATTCTTTTCATTCTCGCCCAAGAATCAGTAGGTCCGTAATTGTACCAATGTCCTACGTGGAGCTTTGCACCCGAAGGATAAGAAAACATCTCAAGGCAATAAAGCTTTTTATCTACATTTTCAGGATTAAACTTGTAAAGTTTTGTCTCTTCCCATCTTTTTTGCCATTTTCTATCAACATCCACTGAGTAAGCCATAAACCTCCACTCCTATCTATGATTTTTTAGCAAACTCGATTTTATTAAAAAAAGTCTTTCATCTTTAAGAGACGAAAGACTTGCACTTCCGTGGTACCACTCTTCTTGGCATAAGCCCACTTAAACCTGTAACGGCAGTAACCGTGCATACCTACTACACTTCAGTATGCCTGCTCCATGGCGAGTTTCGGCATCTTAGGCTACCGTTTTGCACCCACCAACGGCTCTCTTAAAGCTTACAATGCCTACTGCTCCACTTCATTGCATTTACAAATTGATTTGTACATTATTTTATTACAAAATAGAAATAAATGCAATATCTTTTGAAAATCTTTATAATTAAAGTAATTAAAACTGTTACTTTGCGCCTTATAATTCGTCTATGATTGTGGAAATTAAAAACAGCCGAGTTCCAAAAAGTTACTTATAAAATTTTGATGCGTCTATATAAGTGAAAGGAGGCCCATGGGTGAAAGATGG
The DNA here is from genome assembly GCF_000763575.1 of Thermoanaerobacter kivui. Lineage (NCBI taxonomy): Bacteria > Bacillati > Bacillota > Clostridia > Thermoanaerobacterales > Thermoanaerobacteraceae > Thermoanaerobacter > Thermoanaerobacter kivui. The sequence goes on along the minus strand of NZ_CP009170.1, from coordinate 277,807 downwards.
TTTTTTAAGCTTTTATGAAACTTTTTTTGACGATGTGTACCGGTACGTGTATTTTAAAGTAGGTAATAGCTGGGATGCCGATGACATCGTAAGTGAAATTTTTAAAAAAGCCTATGAAAATTATAGTACAATAAGAACCAATCCAAAGTCTTGGCTTTTCTCGATTGCAAGAAATACTGTCACAGACTTTTATAGAAAGAAGAAAGAAATTGTAACAAATGATGAACTTGAAAAATACTATTATCCGGATATTTGGGAGGACAAATTTAACAAAGAAGTAGAACTTAATTGCTTAAAAAAATCAATTTACAGCCTTCCAAAAAATGAAATTGAAATAATAAACTTAAAGTATTTTTCGGGAATGACCCATAAAGAAATATCACAGTTAATTGAAAAAACTGAAGATGCAGTAAAAATGAAAGCCCATAGGATTATTCAAAAATTAAAAAATCTTGTTATTAAATGTTTGGAGGGATGAATAATGAAAGAGAAAGATATAGAAAAAAATCTAGAAAAACTAAAAGAACACATCCCTGTAAATTATCAATTAAAAGAAAAATTAAAAAAAGAGTTTAAGAAAAATACTAAAAAAAGTTACAAGTTTATAGCCATTGCCGCTTCTTTACTTTTAATCGTAGGATTTGCCCTTGCAAGCTTTTTATCCCACAACAATTACAGTCCAAATTATATAACAAGCCCCAGTCCTTTCATCTCAAAAGCAAACGCTGCAGATTTAAAAATTGCCAATCAAATCTCCTTTTTTGACATTGGCAAGGGTAACACGGGAAGAATTGCTGAATACAATGGCACCCTTTATATAGCCATCCCCGAAAAAGGGCTTTTTGAATATAATAAAAACGGCTTTAGACAGATAGTGGGTGAAAAAAGCAAAAACGTGCCCATTGGAGTAGGAGACGTAGCTGTATCTCCAGATGGAAAAAAACTTTTATATTCTTTAAACTACCAATACTATATAAAAGACCTTTCAATAGATAAAACAGAAAAAATTCGTGTAACAGGCAATGGTTTAGACATTTTCTATGAAAGCCCTTCTTTTTCTCCTGATGGAAATAAGATAATCTTTACTAAAAATGTATACACTCCAAGAGAAGGAGGTCATGGTTTTGAAAAAAAATCAACTTTATGGGAGTATGACCTCAAAACTTCACAGCTTACAGAAATAGCCGAAGGCTCTTATGGAAGCTATGTAAAAAATCAAAATGCCATTGTTTTTGAAAAAGACAATAAGATCATTTACAAAGACCTAAAGACAGGAGAAGAAAAAACAGTAGTTGAAGGCAGATTTCCTTCTGTATCTCCTGATGGAAACTATATAGCATATGTAAAATCAGAGATAAAAAACTCTACCATTGACGGAGTAGAGGTAACAGAGCATATAAGCAATGTGTGGGTCACTGATGCCGTAGGCTTTGCCACTAAAAAACAGGTTACAGAGAACTTTTCAAAGCCAAATTTGAAAAGTCTTGTAGAAAGTGTGAAAGAAAAAAATAAAAATTCGCCAATAAAATCCGACTTAGTTACAGAAGGAGAGTATGATTATTATCTGCCTTCCTGGAGCAATGATTCTAACAGTATATATGTTTTGAAAAATTTAAATGAAGATGTAAGAGGAAATATGATGACTCTTATGAAAATAGACCTTTCAAAAGAAAAATTATCAGCTGACTACACTGTAAGAAGATTTTTACAGGCTTTAATAGCAAGGGATGACGATTTTGCAAAAATGCTTATGAAAAATCCTCCTTCTTTCCTGACAATATCAAATCCTCACCCTGTAGGATATAATATATTAGGGACTGGCAAAGAAGGTGAAAAGACATATGTGGATGCAGAGCTATACATGGGATATTGGGGAGATACCTATTATTCCATAGAAAAACAAAGATATTACGTTACACCCAGTGAAAATGGTTATATAATTGACAGCATAAAAGGCTTGGAAACATTAGAGTTTTATGATAAAAATAATACCTTTTATGAACGCATTAATAGAGAAAAAGGAAAGTCTCTTTTTAGAGAAACTGACATTCCAAAAGAATACCTTCCTGAAGGAAATTTTAGATTTACAGCTTCTGCTTTTGACGCCAAGACAAACACGCTATACTTTACAGTTTTGGGACTGGATAACCGTCAGTCAAAACTTTTAAGCTATAACTTAGACACAAAAACTTTTAAACTTGTTAACAGCATTGACAATGGAGCTTTTGCTGAACTTAAGCTTGATGGAAACGGGAACTTTTTGGCAGCGAACTTTTTCTCCGATGATGGAAAGCAAAAAGTGTACCTGTACAATCTAAAAACAGGAGAAAAAACTGATTTAGAAACATTATTTAAAGATACAAAAATTGATGAAATAGAGGCAAACTTCTGGAATCAAGATAAGCTAATGTTCAATATCTCCACTGATGGAATATCATTAATGTATGAATACAACCCAGTTAAATCACAAATATCTATTCCATAAAAAGGCAGGGTAATCCTGCCTTTTCTTTCCCATCTCGCCACTTAATTCCCTACCTCTTTTAACTGATGATTACTTGTAAAAAATTCTCTATATGTCAAGAAAGTTACACTAAAACAGGATATAGCAACAGTTGATGCCAGCATAAAAGTAACCATTATCTGGTACTTAACTGCCTCAATAGGGTCCACTCCTCCCAATATGAGACCTGTCATCATCCCTGGAAGTTGGACGATACCAAGAGTTTTCATGCTGTCAACTGTTGGTATCATTCCCGTCTTTATCGCAGTCTTTATCACTTTTTGTGCGGCTTGCCTTGAAGTTGCACCAAGTGACAAATACGCCTCTATTTCCTCTGACTTATTTTTTATTTCGTCTTTTAGTCTTGAAACAGCAAGTCCTGAGGCTACCATTGAATTTCCTATTATCATTCCTGATACAGGTATAACTTCCTGGGGTCTAAAGTGTATATTTCCAAACAAAATGAGCAGAGAAATTGTAATCGCGGCACTTAAGGCAATTGAAAAAGTGATAAAATAAAAAACATTCGGTATGCCCTTCCCTCTCTTTGAAGCATTATTTCCAGCAACTACTATCATTAAAGCCACCATTGCCAAGGTAAATAAAGCATTATTTGCAGCAAATATGTAGTGTAAAATGTATCCCACTATTGTAAGCTGCACAACTGCTCTTATAGTACCTATAACTATTTCCTTTTCAATCCCTAGCTTTTGGTAATAAGAAACAAAAATTGATATTAGCACAAGACTTGACGCCAATGTCAAAGACAATACACTCATTTAACTTCCTCCTTTAACTTACCTTGTATAAACAATTTTGTAATTTCATTTTGGGGATTTGTAAAAAAATCATAAGTTTTAGCATATTCTATTAATTGCCCTTTGTTAAGCAGTGCTGTGTAATCTCCAATGCGCTTAGCCTGTTCCATGTTGTGAGTTATCCAAATAATCGTCAAATTCATTTTTTCTTTTAGGTTAAATATCAATTTCTCTACTATTTCTGTAGAAGTAGGGTCAAGGGCTGAAGTAGGTTCATCAAGTAAAAGAGCTTCAGGATTATTTGCAAGAGTTCTCGCTATAGAAACTCTTTGCTGTTCCCCTCCTGATAAATTTTTCACATCTCTTGTAGCATACTCAATATTCAATCCTACAATGCTCAAATAATACTCCACATTGACATTTTTTTCGCCTTTAAGCATTGGACCATACTCAATATTCTCTTTAACTGTTTCTTCAAAAAGATGAGGCTGCTGAAAAACCATTCCAACTCTCCTTCTTAAGTCTATCACATCTATTGTTTTAATATCCACATCGTCTATTAAAATACTGCCATGGGTTGGATCTATCAATCGGTTTATCAGTTTAATCAACGTGGATTTTCCAGCTCCAGAAGGGCCGACAATAGTATGTATTGCTCCACCTTCAAATTTTACAGAAATGTTTTTTAATATCTCTTTTCCAAAACGATTGTAGCTTACATCTTTAAATTCTATTTCATTCACATAAATCACCTCTATTGTAACAATTGTTACATTTATATCTAAATTGTATCCTTTCTTTGTGCGAAAGTCAACAGAGTCAAAAATTTCTTTGGAACGTTGATATTTATTTGACATTCTTCTTCTAAAGTAATAAAATATAATTGACAATAAGAGGAAAGGAGGCGATTTGTGTGAATACAAAATTTATAACTAGAACAGCTATCCTATTAGCTATTACTTTAATATTTCAGTTTTTAAAAATGCCTCAACTAATAACAGGCTCCCTCGTAAACGCTATGCTTCTAATTGCCGCTGGTACTGTTGGAATGTGGTCAGGAATTATAATAGGACTTTTAACACCGGTAATTGCATTTTTAGTAGGCATAATGGGATTTCCTCTCATGATTCCTTTTATAATGGTAGGTAATGGATTATATGTAATACTTTTTTCAACGCAAAAAAACAAAGTAATAGGAATGATAGTAGGTGCTGTAGTTAAATTTATATGGCTGGCCCTATCAGTAAAATATATAATGCAGCTGTTCAATGTAAAAGTTCCATTAAAAATTGTACAAGCTTTTACAACTCCACAGCTTATAACAGCTTTAATAGGAGGTACGCTAGGAATTATAGTAATTGCATTGCTTGAAAATTACTTCAAAAAAGCGAAAGAACAATAATAAAAGCAAGGGGAGAAGGTTTTATTCTCCCCTTGTTTGGCGAACTAAGCTAGAGACTTTTTTGTACTACTAACCCTTTCTATTTATCAGCCCAACATTCTCGCAACATTCATATTCCATCTGCAAAGTAACATGATGTATGCCAAAAGTTTCATCAAGAATAGTTTCAATCTGATCCATTAATAATTTCGCTTGGCTTAATTTAATGTCATCTCTTGTGTTGACATGGCACTCAAAATGTATATCTTTATCATTAGTTTGCCACACGTGTACATGGTGTATATTTTTTACGTCTGGAAGTTTCTCAATTTCCTTTTTTATGATGTCAAGATTTATATTCTCGGGTGTTTTTTGCATCAATATTCCTATCGTTTCATCTATTATTTCAAAGCTTTCTTTTATTATATAAGCTCCTATTAAAACTGTTAGCAGCGGATCAATCCAGTAAATATTGTATGCATAGATAAATATACCTCCAATAACTACCCCAAGCGATGACAAAGCATCAGAAAGCAGATGTATATATGTCGATTTTATATTTAAATTTTTTTGAGCATTTTCCCTCAGTAAAAACATTGATAACGTATTTGCCACAAGTCCTATAATAGCAACTACTATCATTAAAACGCCATCGATCGGTTCCGGTTTAAAAAATTTTACATATGCTTCTTTAAAAAGATATAAAGATATAACTACCAAAACCACCGAATTAAACAGCGCCGCAAGTATCTCTGCCCTTTTATAGCCAAATGTCATTTTTTCATTGTTCTCTTTTTTAGATATTTTTATTGCAATGTAACTTACAATTATTGAGATTCCATCACTAAAATTGTGGAGTGCATCTGATATAAGAGATAAACTGCCTGACAATATACCTCCTATTATTTCGCCTATTGTTATCACAAAATTTAGTATCATCGCAATAACTAAGTTCTTTTTGCTTATCTCACCATGATCATGATGATGGGCCATATCTAAGCCTCCTTATGCTTATATAACAGAGTTTGACCATCTGCCACATCTATCTCCTGTCATCGCTATTACTTTGCCGTTTGCTTTAATTTGTATTATTTCACATTCGTTAGGACAAGCTTTGCAAATAAAGCTCGTCGTTTCAAACTTCTCCTCTGAAACCTCAAACCCTTTAAACTTAGTAGAATTGCCTGTCCGTTTCATTTCATCCTTTGCCAACATCGCTATTCCTATTGCTCCCATGATGTCATAATACTTTGGCACAATTACCTCATGTCCTACTTCTTCTTCAAACGCCTTTTTTATCGCAATATTTGCCGCCACACCGCCTTGGAATACAAAAACCGGCTTCAATTTTCTTCCTCTTACAAGATTGTTCATATAATTTCTCACTAAGGCCTTAGAAAGACCTTTTAATATTTCAGCTTTACTAAACCCGTATTGCTGTTTCGATATCATATCAGATTCTGCAAAGACTGTGCATCTACCTGCAATTCTCACATCTCGCTTTGCAGTCAATGCAATTTCACCAAATTCCTCAATCTTTATCCCCAGCCTTTGTGCTTGATGGTCAAGGAATGACCCTGTACCAGCAGCACAAACTGTATTCATGGCAAAATCAGCTATTGTTCCATCATTTATAATAATAAGTTTAGAATCCTGGCCGCCAATTTCAAAAATAGTACTAACATCTGGATGAAACTGCAATGTAGCAGTAGCATGGGCAGTTATCTCATTTTTTATTACATCTGCACCTAGAACATACCCAAGAAGCTGTCTACCACTTCCAGTTACGCCAACCCCGCCTATTTCTTTGTCGGGCAATTCATTGTGTAATTTTGCTAGTTCATCCTTTACAGTATCAATTGGTTGCCCAACATTTCTCACATACGAATTGAACAAGACCTCATTATTTTCATCAATGGCTACAACCTTTATACTTACTGACCCTACATCAACACCAATATATATTTTCTCCACTTTTGTCTACCTCGCTATCCTTTTTCTGTGTTTTTTTAGTTTTATTACATCTAAAAAAGCTTCTATTCTCGTTAATACATTGGCAATAGCCATTTGCTCATCTACAGAAAGTGACAAAATTGGATAGTCATATTCTCTCATTATTTTATCTATCACACTTTGAGAAACCAGTTCTGGTAAACATCCAAAAGGTTTCAAGTGAATAACTCCATCAAATCCTCTTTCCATAAAATCAATTATTGCACCGACAGATTGCTTAGCATGGCCTCCAATTATTATCTCTATGTATTTTTCAGCTTTTTTCAAAATCTCGTGTTCTTTCTCCTTGTAAGAAGGCAAAGGTATTAAATTAAAATCAATCCATTCGGAAATGTAATGAGACCTTTCCACTTCTGCACCATAACTATTCAAAACCTCCTCTATGTTAGCATTTATAGAAGGTTCCATAACTACATATATTTCTCCTACTATTCCAATCTTTATCTTTTCTTCTTCCGGTACTTCACAAATCTTTATACTATTTAACCTCTCGATCGCCTTTTTTTCTACCCTCTTTACATCTTCAGAAGATTCTATTTTCCTATATTCTTCTGTAATTTCACGCCATACTTTAGTAAACTCCCCTTTATTACACTCATAAGCCCTCTTCGTTTCTACAATCTTCTCTACCTTATCCATTGATTTTGCCATATCATATACAGTTTTTACAGTTTTAATAACCCGTCGCCATGAATTATTTCCTTTTATCTTTTTTACATTTTCCAAAAAAGATTTCCAATCTCTTTTCGGCTCATCAAATATTATAAATTCTACATCGTAACCCATGTTTTGAAGTATTTTTTTCTGAGCCTCTCCATAGTAACCAGCCCTGCAGGGGCCATTCCCACCAGAAGTCACTATAGTATCCGCTCCTAATTCTAAAGCCTCAAGATAAGTCCCTAAAATAATCTTTAAAGGAAAACAAGCAAATTCAGGACTATATTTTACACCGTAATTTATCGTTCTTTGAGATGGCCGCGGTGGCGTTATAACTTCGTGACCAAGCAAACTAAATAATTTTTCATACATATAAGGAGAACCCATATAAGGAAATGTTATCTTCACTTAAATCACGCCTTCCACAGATTTTTCAGCTTTATATTTTTTAATCCTTATGAGGTCCGTAAATGCCTCAACTCGTGTAATTACGTGGCTTTCACCAGTTTGCTCATCAATTCTTAAAGTCATAAAAGGTTTTTTGTGTTTTTCAGAATCTATAGTTAAAAAAGGCTCAAGAATTGAATCAGGACCGCATCCAAAGGCAGTAATATGAATAATACCATCAATGTCATCTCTTTCCATAAACTCATAAGCTGTACCTAAGAGCATATTAGTAAATTCCCAAAACATATTTTTTTTAAATTTTTTCAATTGACGTTGTATTATCCTTTCTTCCATCATATCAAAAGTCACAACTTTTATGTTGAGCTTGCGAAAAACATTAAGCAAGTCCATATTGACAAATCTATCATAAACATTATATACATAACCAATTAGACCTATTGTAATATCGCCATCATATTTTTTTGGTTTATCACTCGTCAAAAGCTCATTTATATCATATCCTTGCTTATTCAAAGCTCTAAACTCAAGCCATTTGTCTCGGGCTTTCTTTAAAGCATTTTTTAAATCTTTTCTACTCACACCCAATTTATCGATAAAAACTGTATAATTGTGAAACTCTGATATGTCAGTACTTTTTGACACTATGTTATGAGTCAAAATTTTATTCTCAATGCCATCAAAAAGACCTTTTATCATGTCAGGCAACCCCATAAATTTAGGGCACATAAATATACCTTTCCTTAAGCTTACAAACCTAGGAATATATATGTAATCAACATTCTTATCCAGCAAGTTTAAAACATGTCCTGTATATACCTTCATAGGTACACATATTTCCGCAACTGCTTCTTTTACCCCTATGTCTAAAATACTTTTTGAAGTATCGTCAGAGGTGACCACTTCAAAACCTAGGCTTTCGAAAAGAGTTTTCCAGAATGGATAATAAAAATAATACATTAAAGCTTTTGGAATACCTATTTTCATTATTTGCTCTCCTCTCCTCCAAGTACATCATATATCATATTTTACACTACTTCAATCACTTTTTTCTATTGCTTTTACAAAAATTTCTATGGTTTTTTTGACAAATTCTCTATCGCTAAAACCAAATAGCTTGTTACCATAGGAAACATTCATTAAAACAAAGCCGAAATTCAATGATATAAAAGCAAACGCCAAAAGTTCAAAATCCTCAGTATTTAATAATCCCTTCTCATACATTATTTCAAAATACTTTATCAAAACTTCTTTAAAGCCTTTTGGAATCCTGAGCAGATATTCTTTTACTTCTTCAAAAATCTCTGGACTTCTCAAACCTATCATAATTTTCGCTTTTTCTTCTGTAAAATTTTTATGATATTCATGAGCCAACATGAGTAGGTCTTCTTTTAAATCCCATGTACATTTGTTTAATATTCTTTCATTTACAGGCTTTAATAATTCCAGCTCTTTTAATGCATAAAGCACTATATCTTTTTTGCTTCCAAAACATCTAAAAATTGTAACTTCATTTACTCCTGCCTCTTCTGCAATATTTCTTGTAGTTGTAGACTTATATCCCTTTTCAGAAATTAGTTTTAAAGTAGACATAACTATCTTTTCCTTCACCGAATCACCCATTAAAACACCTCACAATATGTATGCAAGTAATTGCTTGCATACATATTGTAACATATCTTTGTCATAAAACAAAAAGCAAAATTGCTCTTTTAAAAAGCAAAGATTTTTATTAAAAAAAATTGGCCATACGGCCAGATAGTTACTTTATTTAACTTTCACAGGTAGAACTAACAATTTCCCGTTAAGTGTACAGCTTTCTTTATTTCATCTATAACCTACTGTGTATTCATGTTTCTTATTTCGATTCCAATATGCTTATCTCTTGAAAAACCTGCATCATTAAAAGCATCTCTGTACATTTTCTTCTGCATTGTAGGATCACAGGCAGCAACATAAAGTTCATCTATTTGTGCTCCTCTTAATAATTCCCTTAAATACCTGTCTCCATCATCTGCACAAAGTTGAGGATGTAATCCTACCCATTCAAAAATGTCTTCTCTTCATTGGTCTTTTTCATAATAAGCTCACATTTTGTTCAACCTTTCTGCTACTTTAACTAAATACTCTTTAAAAAACTCTTCTTCATAACTTAATAGTTGTGTGTCAACATTTTCTATCGTATCTGTATGCCAGTGGTAGTTACCTAGTCTTCCATTTTCATCTTTTGCAAGGAAAGCTATAGCATCAAAACCTGCTGCCATAGCTGGAAGAGCATCTGTGGGAAGGAGCAAATTTTTCATTTTTTGAACTTTTCCAGCATGACTTCTTTCCATCTCTTCTGCTATATCAAGTAACATTTTTCCAGCTTTTTTATAAAATATCATTCCTTCCCCCTCAAGGTATGTAATTTTACCAGTTCCAAGGTTGTCAAGTATTATAAATTGAGTATCTTTAGAAAGTTTTTTGCGGTATTTTTTTATGAAACTTTTCATCCCTCTTTCTCCTGTTTCTTCACTGCCAGTAAATAAAAATATCACATCAACATTATCTGGCAATTTGTCTTTATGGTTTATATAATACTCTGCCAATGCTAAAGTTAAAGCTACCCCTGTGCCATTATCATTTGCCCCTTGTGTGTACCTACCTGTTATTTCACATATAGCCATGAAAACTATATCAGTAAAAACAATAACAAGTCCAATATACAATATTGCAGAGGCTATAAATTTTAAATTGAAAATATTAAACAAAATTCCAATTGGTATAAGCCCAAATCCCACATAAGAAATATTATAAATGATACTCAGTTTATCAACAATTTTAGGATGAAACATTATACTGCCTCTTTGCGTATCATAATGAGCTGATACAATTATTCTTTTGCTGCGGCTTTCATCAAAACTTGTAAAAACATTTTGAGATAAAAACTTTGGCATTATACTTGTTTCAACTGGCTTACCACTTACTTCTAATAACAAAAGACTTATCGCAAATAAACTGAGTAAAAATAGTGCTATTTCTAAAGGTCCGCCGTACATCAATGAGAAAAAACCGCAAATAAATAGCAAAACACCCACTTGTAAAGGAAGCATATATAGATTGTCTCTTGTAGTTTTAAAAGTCTGCTTCTCAACTTTATACCCCATCCTCTTCAATTGTTGTAAAATATATTCTGCGGCTTGCCTTTCATTTTTTGTCGCAGAGCCCCTGTGTTCAAACTTAGTTAATTCTTTTAAATAGTCAATGCTTTTCAAATTAAAAGCCCCCTTCCAATAAAATACTATTTATTGCGATATCTGTATACATAACCGTCTGCACAATACAAGTACAAATTCGTACCGTCATCTGTAACCGAAATATCATAAATACCACTTTTATGATAATAAGTATATAACGTATTTCCTTCACTGTCATACATGGTCAATTTATTATCATTATTCATTATATTACTGTATTCCCGCGATAGAATTACAACGTACTTTCCATCAGGTGTCATGACTGCTTTTGTAATACCCCAATCTGAAGTTACATTTTTTATGGCTTTAAAATTATTGAAAAAAGTGATATCGTACTTTTTATAATCTTCACTAGAAGATATCAATACTGCAACTTTACCATCCTCAGACATTAATACATCTTGTATAATGCCCTTCTTGGTATAACTTTCACTTAAGGACGTACCTTCTCTATTATAAAACGCAAATTCATCATCTAAGCCCATTATAAAAAATATTTGGCCATCTCTCGAACTTTTTATAAAAGGCATATTGTTTTTCATATCTTTATTATAAAGCATTCTACCACTAAAATCTAAAGCTAAATATCCTGAAAATTTACCATCATTAAAACATGCAGTAACCACATTTTTATTTATATCCAAATTATAAACATGTATTGATTTAATTTTTTGTTCCCATATCATGTACCCTTTATCATTAAATAAGTCTATAAATGACCCATATTCCTCATTTTCAGGAGTGGATACAGCATAAGAAAAATATTTTCCATCAGGGGATACTGCAATTGAAGTGATTTGATGCCCCTTTCTTATATATTTGTGAGATATCACCATTCCCGACTTATTGTAAACTATAATTTCACTACCTTTGTCATCTTCTACAGCTAAAGCGATCATTTCCCCATTTTGAGACAAAGCGAAAAATTTAATCGGCTTACTTGTATCTACAATCCAAAACTGATTACCATTTTTTGTTGATTTTATCAAAGTTTTATTTTTCGCAGCATAAATATTTCCTACTTCATCTGTAAATATAAAAGCACTTTCCCCTTCATTATCTTCATTTAATACCCTTTTCCAAATAAATTCAGGATATTTACCATTTATAGGACGAGGTATAACATCTATTTTATCATTGTGATAGTCGTACACCGATATAAATCTTGAGGACTGTGCCATAATCTTTTTGCCATCTGGAGAAAATCTAAGCATAGCCACAGTATCATAAACTTTCGCAGTCCATACCATATTTCCGCTTTCATCCATAACACCTATGTAATCTTTACTCTTTGAATTAGGAACCGTCGTCCCATTTACCGCAAAGAAAGTATTGTTACCTTCAAAATGTACATCATTTATAAGTCCATAGTTCACTACAATATAATCTAAAAGTTTTCCATAACCATCATAAATCTTAGAAACTCCATAATTGCCTATGACAAATTTGGTCGCATTTTTATTAGTGTAAAATCTTTCTGTTGCCATCGGAATTTTTATCTTATTGTCATTTAATTTTTCTATATATAGCCCATCACCATAATAATTAGAAAACAAAATTGCATTTCCATCGCCAGATAATACAGCCGCAACTTTTGCTATGTTTAAATTTTCCTTCATTATTGAAGAATAAATGGGCACTTTCATTCCTTTTATCTGATTCCCTTCTCGACTATATACAAAAGTGTTATTGCCTTTATTTTCACTACTTAAGTCAACAAACAAAAACTTACCGCTATCATCACTGAAATTTGCAAGTTGCGGTATTACATTATCTATTTTTTGGACAATCTTCCCTTTATTGAATAGGATAATTTCACCGTCAACTGGATAATTGTCCTTGTAATATACATTTGAAATAGCAAGAACATTGCCGTCAGGAGATAATATGGCATCTAATGCATTTTTTTGATAGACATCTTTTTTTGCCTCCACATTAAAATTTAAAATTGCATTTAGTTTGTCATCATAAAGTATTATTTCTGCCTCACCTTTTTTAACAACAAATCTACCTAAAGCTTTATCTAATATTCTGTAATCTGCCTTTGTACCTAAAAATTTCTCTTTAATCATTTCACTTTTTTTATAACTTCTCAAATATATGCCACTGTCTTTATACACTAAAGTAGCAATTTTGTCATCCGATATAAAAGCCGTATCAAAAAACCTCTCTCCACTGCTGCTAATTGTCCAAAGGGGCAAATTTCCATCCTGCGAAATGACAGCTGCCATATTCTTAGGAGGTTTTATAGCTTCCCCTGGCGTTTTTAAATCACTACATCCTGATAAAATTATCACTAAAATGACTATCAAAAAAATAATTTTTTTCAAATTGACCCCTCCAACCATCCATTACCTTAATAATAACACATTTTATAAAAAAAGCATACTCGAAAGCCAGGCCTTCAAGTATGCTTTAAGTTTTTTATGGTCTGTTATTTCCTTTTCTTGGAAAGAGTTTTTGTAAGATATTAGAGTTTGTATTTTGAGTATTGTCAGGATTCGTCTGAGTATTGTCATTATTAAGTGGCGGATTAGGTGATTCTCCACCAGGAGGTTGTGTGTTGTTGTTATTGTCAGATGGTGGCTGCTGGCCATTATCAGTTGGTGCGCTGTCATTATTAGATTCATTATTCCCCGGTAATATTGAAGTGGTGTCATCATATTGCGTCGGCACTACATATTTCCCATCTCGTGCCACTGCATTTTGCGCTGGTGTTCTACCTGGCGGGTCTATAAATACAGCATCTTTTACAAGCTCAGGAGGCGTTAAAGCAGTTGCAAGCTTTCCATTTTGAAAATTTATTTTTGCTGTAACATGAACAGTGCAATAAGTTGTGGGTTGAGTACCCTGTGCAAAAATTTCAGCATAGGTTCTGTCACCCCGAGGATCCAAATGGCACAAATCCGTAGGAAGTTCTCCGGAATCCTTACATACTGTGACAGAAATGATTCCTGGCGGTCTTACAAAATCTTTATAGGGTAAGTCTTTGTGTATTTGAAGCATAACTGTCTTCCACATTTCTGCAGGAAAAGAGCCACCTACAACAACGCCTCTTCTATCATCTCTCAAAGTCATTGAATTATTGTCATAACCCATCCACACTGTTGCAACATAATAAGGTGTAAAACCGGTAAACCATGCATTGCTGTAATTATCAGTAGTACCTGTTTTCCCAGCAACAGGCATATTAGGAAGCCTTGCACGAGTACCTGTCCCATATTTTACAACGTCTTCCATTATACTCGTCAATATATAAGCATTTTGCTCGCTTAAAACTACATGTCTTAACGGTTTATTTTCTAAAATCAAATTCCCTTCAGAATCTGTAATCTTTGTAAATGTGATAGGGGTTGTGTAAACTCCTCCATTTGCAATTGCCCCATAAGCAGCAGCTTCTTGAAGCGGCGTAACCCCTTTGTAAAGGCCTCCAAGAGCAAGAGCAGGTAAATACATGTCATTCTTGGTTATATCAAGTCCAAACTTTTTGCCATAATTAGCAGAAGTAGCTATCCCTATTCTATCAACAACTTTGACCGCAGGAATGTTTAATGAATGAGTCAAAGCTTCTCTCAACGTTACAAGTCCTCTGTAAGTCGAACTTTCGTAATTGTGAGGAGTCCAATTGCCAAAAGTCGTGGGAACATCATCAACAACTGTTGCAGCAGTAAGCCCACTCTCTAAAGCTGGTGCGTAAACCGTAAGAGGTTTTATTGAAGAACCAGGCTGTCTATAAGCTTGAGTTGCCCTATTGAATCCTCTAACTATATTAGAAGTATCACGGCCACCTACGAGTCCTTTGACTTCACCTGTTTTCCAATCCATCACAACCATTGCACCTTGGGCTTCATCTTTAATTTTTGAATTTACAGGGAAAAGTTTCGGATTTTTAAACGCCTCCTCAATATAACTTTGTATTCTCAAATCCATTGTTGAATAAATTCTGAGCCCTCCGTTGTATATTTTGTTTATTGCTTCATCATGGGAGATGTTGAGCTTTTTAGACAGTGCATCAGCTACGTCGTTTATCACTTGGTCTATAAAATATTTATGGTCATATGTGGTAAAATTTGTTTTTTTGAATACCAGTTTTTCTGCTATTGCCTTGTCATATTGTTCTTTTGTAATATATCCTTGTTCGAGCATCTCTTTCAAAACAAGGTGTTGCCTTTCTGTAGCAGCTTCTAAATTTGCATAAGGTGAATACAGTGAAGGATTATTGGTAATACCAGCAATCATAGCACACTCAGCTAAATTCAACTGGCTTACGTCTTTGCCAAAGTAAGCTAAAGCTGCCGCCTGGACTCCATACGCATTTACATTAGGTCCTCCAAGATATATGGTATTAAGGTAAGCTTCAAGTATTTGCTGTTTTGAGTACTTTTGCTCTAATCTCCACGCAAGGACAGCCTCTTGTATTTTTCTTGAAAGCGTCTTTTCGCTGGAAAGCATAGTATTCTTTACAAGCTGTTGCGTTATTGTACTTGCTCCTTGAACCGGTTTACCCCCTGCTTTAATATCTGCAATAAGCGCTCCAATGATTCTCTTCGGGTCTATCCCAAGATTATTTCTGTAAAACCTTTGGTCTTCTATAGCAACAAAAGCATTCTGTAAATCTTTGGGTATTTTTTCTATAGGAACCCACAGTCTGTTGTCAGCGCCGTGAAGTATTGCTACTCTTTTCCATTGTCCATTGCTATCATTCGCATATACAATAGAGGACTGGTTTTGTGATGTCAAAGCCTCCTGTGAAATTGGTGGAGTATTTTTAATTATAGCCAAAACTTTGCCGCCAATCGCCCCAATCCCTGCAAATATCAAGATTATAACAGCATATATTATAAATTTTAATATACTCCTTACTGTACTTTTATTTTTACTTTTTTCTTTATGCTTTCTTCTTTCACTGCGCTTTAAATTTGCCTTATTTTCCATATCGATCCCCCATATTAAAAATACTAACTTCTACTGCATCATATTGATTATATCACAAATTATATCAGTTTTTTATGTCCAAATTGTAACAAATTATTAATTAATTATTAAAAAAATATAAAATCCCATTAAAAAAGTCAGCCAAGAATGACTGACTTTCAGAAATCTTACTTTGCTAAGTTATATATATTGATAACATCTTCCTTTCCTAATTCTACAAAATTGCCAATTTTTTTGTTGCCATTGTTTGTACATTTATTGGCCATCTCTTCAAATCTGTCATCAGAAATGCCTGCTTCTTTGAGCGTAACAGGAAGACCAATCTCTTTAAAAAATTCTGTCATTCGTCTTATACCCTCTAATGCTATCTCTTCGAGGTTTTCATAAGGTAGGTCCACATCCCATACTCTTACAGCAAATTGTACAAAACGATTTATATCATGTTTGTATACATATTTCATCAAGGCTGGAAAGACAATTGCAAGTCCCGCCCCATGTGCAATATCGTAAATGGCACTTAATTCATGTTCAATCTTATGGGAAGCCCAGTCTCCTATTCTTCCAGTGCCCAATAAACCATTGTGTGCAATAGTACCTGCCCACATAATTTCTGCCCTTGCATTGTAATTTGTTGGATCTTTTAGCACAATACGAACATTGTTTATAACAGTTTTTAAAGTAGCCTCACAAAGCCTATCAGTCAAATCAACATTTTTGACATTTGTAAAATATCTTTCCATTACGTGGGCCATAATATCCGCAACACCACAGGCTGTTTGATAAGCAGGAAGAGTATATGTAAGCTTTGGATTCATAATTGCAAACTTAGGTCTAATCATTTCATCATGAAACCCTACTTTGAACCATCCATTTTCATTTGTGATGACTGTAGCATCGCTTGCTTCACTTCCTGTTGCGGGGATGGTTAAAATAACACCTACAGGTAAAGCCCTTTCAAGCTTTGCTTTTCCTGTAAAAAAGTCCCACACATTGCCATCATAAGGCGCACCCATTGCAATAGCCTTTGCAGTGTCAATAACACTTCCTCCACCAACAGCTAAAATAAAATCGATATTGTTTTCTCGGCATAATTTTATTCCTTCCTGCACAAGGCTAAGCCGTGGATTAGGCTTTACCCCTGATAGCTCTATAAACTCAACTCCAGCTTCTTTTAAAGAATTTACAACTTTATCGTAAAGACCAGATTTCTTTATGCTTCCTCCGCCATAGCAAAATAATACTTTGCTGCTATACTTTTTTACCTCTTCACCCACTTGATATTCTGTTCCCTTACCAAAAATAATTTTTGTAGGGCTTGAAAAAACAAAGCTTTCCATAATATCTTTCCCCCCAAAAGTTTTTTATCGTGTTGCCATATGTGAAGTTATCAAGATGAATAAAAATGGCTCTTAAAAAAATTATAACACATGGAGAGAGAATAAGGAAATGGAATGAGGAAAAACAAGGAAACTTTTTGGAAATAATTATAAATCGCAATCCTCAATTTTACCCGATACATAGCAAACCATCCCCTTTGTCTCTCGATGGACATCCTTGCTCTTGGCTAGTGGTTCCCACTACCAAGCCCACAGCGGACTTTCACCGCCTAGTTATCGCCCATGCCGGGCGCACGTATAAAAAGGGCAGGCTGAATGCCTGCCTTTTTATCTATTATTTTTCTTCACTATACTTTATAAATATATATCCTACATACAAAAACAATAAAGTAGCAATTACATCTATTGTATCAGATATATTTGCAAAAAGCTCTATATCCATAGATATAACAGATTTTATGATCGCAATAATGCAAATTAATCCAATAATGATAAATACTATCCCGACAATTTTTAATAATCTCTTTTTTAATTCCAACTATTAGAACCTCCTAACTGTGAAAATATTCCTAATAATTATTTTAATAAATTAAATTATATATAAAAATGCCTGATTAATATTAAATCAATAAACATTACTAGTAAAAAATGTTATTCTTAAAGTGATACTTGTTGTTAAGTTTTATTTTTGAGTTTATCAATTAAAATATTTCACCTCATAACTTTTCTTTTATAGACTTGTGCAAAATTCAAAAGCCTTCATTTAAGCGATTCTGGAGACATACTTTTTTTCTATCACTCTTGAATTTTTTATCTTTTATGTAGGATTTCACCTCCCATTTGTCGAATTATTATATATACAGCATGAAAATATTTCTTAAGGAGGAGGAAATCCTACATGTACCAGCTTCAATTACTTTTAAATATACCTGAACTCTTTACTTCCCAGTCTAAAATAGACTTTTATTCTTCTATGTTTAAAAATCTAGACTTGTCTTCAATACCTGAATTCCCTTCCTCTAGTCATGGCCGTAAGGGTTACTCTCATCATGCAATGTTTAGAGCTTTTATTGTTATTAAGCTTTAAGATTCGGTACAATTTCTGACCTCCTGGATTATCTCCGCAATAATCTTATCATTGCTCATCTTTGTGGCTTTAACATTTTTAAACCTCTTCCTTCTTATTGGACTTTCCGCCGTTTTATTAATGAGTTCTCTCATGATTATTTAACCACTATCTTTCAAAATCAAGTCAATATCCTCAAAAATATGGGTATTATCTCTGGTGAGTTTATTTCCATGGACTCTACCCCTATTAAAGCTAACACTAAGTTAAATAACCCTAAGTCTTTTTCTAAAAATAAATTCTCTAAAGATAATCAGCCTAAGTCTGATAAGGATTGTAAATTAGGCGTTTATTCTGCTTCTAATGATTCTTCTAATAAACGTTATAAGTTTTATTGGGGCTATAAAAATCATATTATTGTTGATGCTATCTCTGGATTACCTATCGCTGAAACTACTACTCCTGCTGATGTCCCTGATTTTGATGTCGCTTTGTCTTTACTTGCTGATACTAATAATTGGTTTAAACTGACTGGTACTAATTTTATCGCTGATAAAGGTTATGACGTTAAGAAACTCTATAATTATGTTAGAAATACTCTCCATGGTCATTGTTTTATTCCTCTTAACAAGCGTAATTCTAAAAATCCCCCACTGACTGATGATGGTTATATGGTTTGTGAAGCAGGTATTAAAATGCTCAAAGACGGCAAGCAGTATTTTGATGGTTTTATTAAGCAAAAATTTGTTTGCAAGTTCTGTAATTCTAAAGATGACTCTGCCTGCCCTATAAAGCATCCTAAATATTTTAATGGCAAAAAGCATAGAGGCTGTACTAAGTATGCTATTATATCTTCTGATTATAGGTCTTCTATTAATAGAGACTCCCTATATTTTAAGGCTGTCTATAGACTAAGAGTAGAATCAGAAAGATATAATTCTCGATTTAAATCTCTAGATTTTGAAAAAGCTTATGTTAGAAATATTAATTCTGTCAGCAACGTTAATACTTTTGGCCATATTACTTTGCTTACTGTCGCTATTGTAGCTATTAAACTGGGTAAATTTGATGAGTTTAAGTCCCTTGTTGGTCTGATGCAATCGGCTTAACTTTTGCTGAATTTGGTTCATGCCACTTTTTAACATTTGACTTCTACAGGATATTTATGCCCTTTTTTAGCTCCTCTTTTTGTCTTTTCTTTTCCTTTACCACTTCCTTTATGTTTGATTGTCAGTTTTTATTACTATATATTGTATGTCATACATATTTTGGCTTTTGTTCGTGATTATTTTTATTAATTTTGCACATCCCTATTCTTTTATATAACATAGTTATGAGGCAAAAAACTTTAAAAGATTACTTTATAATTATTCTATATTTATAATTATTCTATATTTCATTATAATAAAATTCATCATAATAATTTACTGTAGAAGATATTATTTGTAATATATTACCAATTAGTACATATTGCTTTTCTAAACCTGTTATAGTTACCGCGAGAGTACGTCCACCATCTAATATTTGCGCTGAATAATTTTTTTGTTCCCATTCATAACTTGTTGGGACTGAATAACCATCATACCATGAATCAACACTATTCCATGATGTAAATTGATTTCTTTGATAATTAATAATTAAATCTGACTAGTATGTTCAACCAAGCCAATAAATGTACATGTTTTCTATGTGTTAGACTACTTGAACTGTCTAATGTACTTACTATATTATTATTTATTTGTTCATTTGGTTCATTAGGTACTTCTTTTAAATTAATAAGATTTTTGTTACTAACTTGTCTTCCTTTTAAGTATTTTTCAAATTCTTCTACACTTGAAAATTTTTGTGGTTCAATTCCTGGAGGAAGAACTTTAACGTCAGAAAGAACTATGTTATATTTTTTTGTAATAATTCAAGTTTTGATTTCATTGTCATATCTTTTACGTTATTTAAATCATCAGCAAAAGCAAGGCTAAAAGATGAAACAGTAAGAAATAACACAACTAGAAGTAATGAAACTAACTTTTTTATCAATTTTTTTCTCCTCCCTCTAATATTAAGTATTTTTTGATCAATTTTTTAACGAATTGATTTCTTTACTTTCATTTTACAGCGATATTTTACCAATGTCTACTATATTTTTGTATAGTTTTTACATAAAAATCAAAAAACTATACAAAAATATAGTCTTTATGTTAATCAATCTTCATTAAATTTACTTGTTTTTACAACTTTTAAAGCAGGTTAATTACCTGCCTTATGAATTAGAATATTCAAATACATCTGTTTCTTTTGAAATAAAGATGTCAATTGGCAATACCCAAAAGCCTATATTGCCGTCTATATCTATTCCTGATGCTTTTTTATATGCGGCCCATGGAACTTTTGAGCAATACCAGTTTTCATCATCGCTTTTATCTGCCCTCCAACTGTAAGGTATTCCAACAAACTTATATACTTTATCAACTGCTTTGGCTCTCTCTCCTGCATTCGAAGAACTGGCTCTGCAGACAAAGGGGACGGTTTCTTTCATCCGAAAAATTCAGACAAGAGGAACCGTCCCATTTGTCTCGTCCCCTTTGTCTCTTTGTCTCCTAAGGATATAGATTCTGCCATTTGTTTTTTAATTTCTCATAATCTGCCAGGGTAGCCCTGGCAGATTAGTCTATCAAATGAAAAGGCTGTACATTATACAATAAAAATAATAAAATAGAAAATACAGCAAGAAAGAAATAAAAATACCAAGAATTTAATAATATAGATTGCGAAAGCAGCGGATGCAGCAGTAGATGTAGCAAAAAAAGAGAAAGTGGTGTGAGTTGCAGAAAAAGCTGCAGTAACAGCAGTAAAAGAAGTAGCAACACAAACTACAGAAAAAGCATTGTTTAAAGAGCTGAAAGACGTAGTAAAGTTTTTAAAAGAAAATGGGATAAACAATCAAAAAGATAGGCGTGATATAATAGAAGCATTTAATCCAGGTGCAGAAGTGATAGAATTAAATAAAGACGTAGTAGTTTATAGATATTATGGTGGTAATTCTAATACAAGAGGGCGATGGTTAACAACAGAGCTTTTAAGTGATCCAGTAAATGAATTAGCTTTACCTCATGGAAACATGTAACAGAGAAAGTACAACAATGGATAATCCCTAAGGGAATTAAAGTGTTAAAAGGCACTGGGGCAAGTCTGGAGGAGCTTCTCAGATATTTGTACCAAATCCAGGAGTACTAAAATAAAGAGGTGAGTAAGGTGGTTCTAAAAAGAAAGGTAAGATACGAAATTTCAGATTTAATAGAAGAAATAGATGCAGTATTGCCAAAAGTAAATAAAGAACTTGAGAATAGAAAGCAAGGGATACCTGGATACGGAGAAATAGACCAGTTAGAAGCAATAAAAGAGGAACTGGAAGAAATAAAAAAGATGGCTTTGGAGAATAAGCTTCCTCCAAAGGGTGAAAGATGGGTTAGATATAGATGGTATTTTACTCACGAAGATTGGGAAGTTGAACCTTTATTGGAGGAGAACCTGAAAGAAATAGCTGATATATACCACAGAAAGTTGAGAGAGTAAAATTTTTAATATAATATAAATAATTTACATTGGCAAAATGACTTAAAAACACCAGTTATACAATTTAAAGTATAACTGGTGAAATATTTATTATTTTATAGTTTTTTACTTTGATAAAATATGGTATTTGGCAACAAAGTTTTTAGATAACTAATAATAAATTAGTTTTGCCGCCTTAAAATAAAGTAGAAAGAGGATAAAAATGGATTAAAGAATTTAGAGCATTCAGATGCTACGTGGTGAAGGTGAGCCACGCGGTCATTGGTTAACATATAGACTTTAAAAGATTCAGAGAACGAACTTGCATTGCCACCTACAAATAAAGCAGAAAAAGTACAGGAGTGGATAATCCCGAAAGGCACAAAAGTATTAGATGGGACAGTAGCAGCCCATGAAAAATGGGAAAGATCAGGAGAAGCAAGACAGATATTTGTGCCAAATCCAGAAATATTAAAGGAGGGAAAGAACGCATGGTACTTAAAAGGAACAAGCTATACAAAGTAAGAGAACTAATAGAAGCAATAGAGAATGTAATGCCAGAGCTTGAAAAAGAGATAGAGGATAGAAAAAAAGGTGTACCAGGATATGGAGAGGTTGACCAACTCGAGTTTATAAAAGAGGAATTAGAAGAGTTACGAAGATTAGCAGTAGAGAACAAATTACCACCAAAAAAGAAGGGGCATTACAATATATGTGGTTTTTCACAGATGGATGGCAAGTTGAACCATCTATAGAAGATAAGCTTTTAGATATTGCGACAATGTATGAAGAGCAATTGAAAGACTAAAAAATCTGCCAGGCTTCTGCCTGGCAAATTTATTAAAACTCAACATAAAATTTTAGCTCTTTGTCAATAGTTGGGGTGGGTATTTTTCTGAATGCCCACCTATAAATCTTATCACATAATATGGTAATATTTGTAATTGCTAGTTACAATAAGAGATATAGCTAGAAGTATGGGTAGGTATTTATCTATACCTTTTTATCAAAGCTCTATAATATCCTTGAATATCCTTTAACACTAAAAATAGTATTAAGTTAGAACATTAAGCATTACAATATAATATTCTCTTTCTAAATCGATGAAAATTTCTATAGCCATATGCAAGCCTTTTTAGCACCTTAATTTTATTATTGTAACCTTCTGTTACAGAATTAGTATCATGTCTATAATAACCCACTTTACTTTATTCCTGTCTTTAAATCTTTTGAAATATTCAGTTAGATTCTCTTGTTTTCTGTCATTTAAAATATCTATCTTAGATGTTATTTCCCCGCATCTTGAACAAATATGTGGTTTCTGTTTCATCTTAATATGAAGTGTCATTTTCTATAACACCTTCCCAAATTATATCTTCAGATTTTAAGAATTTTGTGATATAATTACCTTGCACTTATTCTGATGCCTCCTTTTGTTGGGTTGTTTTAACCACTTCTATTATAGCAGGCATTCAGAATAAGTGCTCTCTTTTTTATAGATTTCTTTTGCCTACCCCAACATTTATTATAGAACCATTTTTAAAACTTTGACATAAATTCTTTCATTCTTTTTACTGCTTCTTCTAAGTTTTTCATAGAAGTTGCATAAGCCATTCGAACATATCCTTCCCCATTTTCTCCAAAGGCATTTCCCGGCACAACTGCAACTTTTGCTTCGTAAAGGAGTCTCTTAGCAAATTCTGTCGACGTAAGGCCTGTCTTTTTTATTGAAGGGAATATGTAAAAAGCACCCTTTGGTTCAAAACAATCAAGTCCCATTTCTCTCACACTTTGAAGTAAATACTTTCTTCTCCTATCGTATTCATCTCTCATTCTTAAAATATCTTCATCCCCATTTTTTATAGCCTCAATTCCAGCATACTGGCACATTGTAGCTGCTGCTGTCACACCGTATTGATGTATTTTGGTCATGTGTTTCACGAAATATTCCGGTGCAGCTATATATCCGAGGCGCCATCCTGTCATCGCATATGACTTCGAGAAACCATTTATAGTAACTGTTCTTTCCCACATATCTTTTAAAGAAGCAAAGCTTACGTGTTCAAAACCACTATATATTAGCTCAGAATAAATTTCATCAGTAACCACAATAAGGTCATATTTTTTAACCACTTCAGCTATCTTTTCCATCGCTTCTTTTGGCATTACCGCGCCAGTTGGATTATTAGGATAAGGAAGAATTAACACTTTTGATTTGTCCGTAATGTACTTCTCTAAAACATCTGCCCTTAATACAAACTCATCCTCCTCATATGTTGGCACAAAAACAGATTTAGCACCTGCAAGAATTGTACAAGGATGGTATGCTACAAATGAAGGTTCTGGAATTAATACTTCGTCTCCTTCTTCTACCAAAGTATTTAAAGCGACGTATATAGCTTCTGTAGCTCCAATTGTAACTAAAATTTCAGTTTCTGGATTGTAGGTAATATTATACCTTCTCTTAAGGTAATTCGAAATTTCTTGTCTTAGTTCAATAAGCCCAGGATTTACAGTGTATCCTGTTTTACCTTCATCGAGGGCTTTTTTCGCCACATCTCTTATGTGCTGAGGGGTTACAAAGTCTGGCTCTCCAATAGCAAGGGATATTGCCCCTGGCACCTCTCGTGCCATGTTAAAGAAATATCTTATGGTAGATATTTCTATCAACTTTGCTCTTTTTGCCACTCTGTCTTCAATATTCATCTCTAATCCTCCCAAAACAATAGTTTTATTGTTATAGTTCTACAAAAGTTTTAAAAATCCTCTATCTATTCAAGAACTGAATTCCTAACTAAAAAAACACTCCCCCTTTTTGGGGTGGAGTGTTTTCGACTGTTATTCAACAATCACATCTGACAAAACTAATTTTACTGGATTTGCTATAGAATCGCCTACAGGGCAGGTTTTTTCTATAAACTTTACAAATTCTTCTACTTTTTCTTTTGGCGAGTCTGTTTTTATGTGCATTTTAAATCTTATCTCTTGGAAGCCTGGTCTTACATTAGCTTTCCCCCTGAAACCATCTGTATCAAGGTCTCCTTCTAATTCAACCCAAAAATCTTGTAAATTTATACCTTTTGCCTTTGCAAAAGCTGATGCCACAATTGTCTGGCAAGAACCTAAAGCGCAAAGTAAAGCCTCTACAGGGTTCATCCCTTTATTTGTACCGCCTAATTCTTTTGGCTCATCTAGTACTATTTTGAAACCTCTCACTTCGCTCTCAACTGCTAAACCTTCTGGTAATTTTCTTGAAACTGCTTTAAAAGTTTCAATTGCCATTTTCAATTCCTCTCCTCTTATTTCAATATTTTGTAATTAATTCAACTTTACTTTCCAGCCTCTTCCAAAGCCTTTATAGCCTCAGTGGCATAAGTCACAGCAGGTCCTCCACCCATAAGTATAGCCACTCCTAGGGTCTCCATGATCTCTTCCCGGGTAGCTCCCGCTTGCAGGGCCGCATTTACGTGGGTGAGGATGCAGTAGGAGCAACGGACAGCCACAGCGATGCCCAAAGCGATGAGCTCTTTTTCCTTAGTTGAGAGGGCCCCGTTGGCTTTAGCATCATGGTGAAGTTTCTGGAAATCCCTCATCACTGAAGGTACCCCTTCTCCCAGCTTTTTCATACCTTCTTGTAATTCCTTCATGTCTACGCTTGCCATTAAAAGATACCTCCTTTTATTTTTATTTCTCAAATTTATATATTTCGAAAGCTCCATAAGAGCTTTGAAAGCGTATAGATAAAGGATTAAAATTTATATCTTGTGTACAGATTCTCCAAAGATATCTTTAACAGCTTCCATAATAGCTTCTCCCCTGGTGGGATGGGAGTAAACTGCTCTTTTTAAAGCTTCTGCATCTACACCCTCCTGGCAAGCTGTTGGAAGTATATATACGTTTTATATTTTCACCATTTTTAACAGTCACTATACTTCTGCCGTTTTCTTCTTCATCTATTCTCTCAACTGTTGAAGAAGTATATATTTTAATCCCTCTTCTTTGAGCTACAGTCCTAATAAAAGAACTTACTTCTTTATCAAGTGTAGGAAAAATGTCCGGCATCATTTCTACAACAGACACTTTCACACCAAATTCGTCTCTCTTAGCAGTTTTACCCACCAATAATATCTCATTTAATAGGCGCCCCCCTAATGGGGAGGGACTAAATTTGATAAAATAAAAAACGACAATTATTAACAATTTCGTTTGTATATATTTTATCACTTTTTGGTTAAAAAGTCAACAATCTAAAAATATTTTTTATCAAAACATCACTTCGATTAAATTGTCAACAGTTATGCTAGCAAAATAATCGTTTATATCAATATTTGAAAGCACTTTTCTTATTTCCTCTTCCGAATGCTTTACACCTTTTAGAAGATTTTCTAATTCTGAGACATCGTATTTCCCAAAAAAGTCTCCATAAATTTTTATATCTTTTATTATTCCTTTTTCAACATTTAAATTTACTTCAACAGTGCCCCCGGCAAATTTTTTTTCATTTTTGAAACTATAATCAGGCGATGTTCCAAAATTCCATTCCCATGTACTGTACTTTTCTCTGACCAATTTCTCTATTTTTTCTACATCCTCTTGTGTAAATTCATACAATTCATTGCCACCACTTTGCTCTCTAATATGATTCATAATAAGGTCTATAAACTGTTCTATTGTAATAGGCTCTTTTAGATGTTCACTTATGTTTGTAACTCTTTTAGATACAGATTTTACGCCTTTATCTTCAAATTTTATGGGTCTTACTTTTAGTGCCGCTGACAAATCGGTAATGCTTGAGGAAAACAAAAGGGTCCCGTGGTGTAATATCCTGTTTTTATAGTAATATTGTGCGTTACCTGAAAATTTCTTACCATCAATTGTTAAATCGTTTCTTCCTGAAAACTCAGCATTGACAGAAAGTTTTCTAAGCACATCTATTATTGGCTGTGTAAATCTTCTAAAGTCGCTAAAACTGCTAACATCATCGTTTACTATAAAAGTAAAATTTAAGTTACCAAGGTCGTGAAAAACTGCTCCTCCTCCTGATAATCTTCTGACAATCGGAATTTTATGTTCTCTCACATAATCTAAATTTATTTCCGCCAATGTGTTCTGGTTTTTACCTACTATAATGCTGGGTCCGTTTCGCCACAACATAAAGCACTCATCTTTAAATTCTTTCAAAATATATTCTTCTGCCGCCAAATTAAAATATGGATTTGTGTTTTTATTATAAATGTATAGCATAGGCACCTCTCCTTGTCTTGATTTTAACGATTATTGACTATTAAAGGTAATATGATATAATAAAAGTATAACATATTTTAAAAAAATTGAATACTATTCTAGATGAAGATGATAGTGTCAAGATACTGTAGGATTTTTTTAAGACAACCCCTGAAACTTAGTTAATTTCATACTTCAACTTATCATGCTTTTTATATAACTTGTGCATATTTTAATGCTCTTAAAACCCTATATATTGGCGTTACTTTCCCTATATTCAAAACCGTAATATTGTTTATTTTTTCATTTGTAGACGTTTTAACTCTCCTTACCGCTTCTTTTATTTGCTTCTTCGTTAAATTATAACTCCCAGCATTGATATTCTTTTTCTTACCCCATTCTGCTTCTCTTAAGTCTCCTCCATTCTTGCTGAATACCCTTAATTTCGCCATTAACTTTAATCCTTCTCTACTCCACCCTAGTGGATTCCTGCTTAATCTGGCTGAAAATACATGGCTTATATGCCCTTCTGCACTGCACCCTATTACATCTTCGTCTTTGTTGTATATCACTATTCCTTCCCAATTGTTTAGTATGTATTTCCTTGCTTCTTTTATCTTCTCTTTCTCTCTCTCTTCCTCTGCTGCCTTTATTAGCTCATCAAATACCTTCTTCACTCCTTCTTTATTCCCTTCATTTATTGCTCTCCATATCTTATCTCTATACTTTGGCTCTTTTGATGTTGCTTTTAATACGTATTTGTTTAAATGATATCTGTCTAACACAAACCTTGATTTTAATATCCATTTTAATCCCTCTTTTATCCACGGTGCCCCATCTCCTGCTATGTATATCTTCTCTATCTTCTCTTCTTTGTAATTGTCTTCTATGTAATTTGCTACATCTATCCATATGTCTTCAGGTTTCTCTCCTACATATGCTTTGTAATGCACATTTCTCAGTACATTTCTACCATTTTTCTCTTCTTTACCTTCATGTATGTATATCAATCGCGGTGTTTCATTGCTGCCATCTTGCAAAGGCACATGGTCTTCATCTGCTTCTATGTATAATACCCTTACCTCTTTCTTCTCTTTTATTTCTCTCTTTACTTCTACTTCTCCTATTTCCCTTATTGCGTTTAATACCGTCTGTTTACTTAACTCCTCTGGACATGCTTTTTTACTACTTCTCTCATATGATTCTTCTATCGCGTTTTCTACTAACTTTATTTTTACTCCCTTCTCTATCCTATCGTGCCGTCCTATCTCTAATGCATCATCTATCAAGTATGTATATCTTCCATCCTCTCTGGATTTGTAATATGTCCTCTCATATTCTATATCCCCAAGGATTGTCGTTAATCTCTTTTTATCTTTCCTCTCTACTACCCATTTTTCTTTCCTTCTCTTATCTTCTTTTATTATCCTATCTAACTCTTCAATAATTGCTTCTATTGCCTCTCTACCTAGTTTGTCCGTCAGTTCCTTTATCCTTGCTGCAAGCTCTGTAATATTCATTCCTTTATTTAATAAATCACCAAAAATTTCTACTACTTCCTTAGTGAAATTTAGAGCATTTTGTAGTATAATATCCTCAAAGATATTTTTTTTCA
This sequence comes from Thermoanaerobacter kivui, assembly GCF_000763575.1. Classification (NCBI taxonomy): domain Bacteria; kingdom Bacillati; phylum Bacillota; class Clostridia; order Thermoanaerobacterales; family Thermoanaerobacteraceae; genus Thermoanaerobacter; species Thermoanaerobacter kivui. Next base: position 249,126 of record NZ_CP009170.1, on the reverse strand, counting down.
CAAGAGACACCCCTTTCTGTATTGTTTTGTTTTCCATAATCTATTTTATCACAGGGGTTGTCTCTTGTTTTTTATCACTTAAAAAATCCTACGATAATTTTACACTATGGATGAAGATAGCGAGAGATATCTTTTTTAAAAAGATAGCCGAAGGGGAAATATAAAGGCCCGCCAAGCCTTTATAAAAGCTCTCAGGCAAAAGTATCGCTATCGGATAGACCTCTGGAAAGTCTCGTATAGAGCGCCGAAGGAGCAATACTAAGTAGAAGCTCTCAGGTCAAAAAACAGGGGAGTTATGATGGCATTTGTTTTGTTGTGCTCATCATAACTCCTCTTTTAAAATTTTATGAAAGGGTGTGATGTCTTTTGGATAGCCTCAAAAAAACACCTCTTTTTGACCTTTACAAAAAATACAATGGAAAAATCATCGACTTTGCAGGATGGGCTCTCCCTGTTCAGTTTGAAAGCATAATTTCTGAGCACGAAGCAGTGAGAAACGCTGCAGGACTATTCGATGTTTCTCACATGGGAGAAATAACTGTAAAAGGGAGAGAAGCTTTTGCCTTTCTGCAAAATCTCATAACAAATGACTTGTCTAAATTAAAAGATAATCAAGTTTTTTACACCTTTATGTGCAATTACGATGGCGGCGTTGTAGACGACTTATTGGTCTACAAATATTCTGACAAACACTACTACCTTGTTGTAAATGCAGCTAATATAGAAAAGGATTATAAATGGATGAGGGATAACAAAGGAGTATATGATGTAGAGATAAATAACATTTCAGATGAAGTTTCTGAACTTGCAATACAAGGTCCAAAAGCAGAAGAAATACTTCAAAAACTTACAGATACTGACCTTTCGCAAATCAAATTTTTCTACTTCAAAGATAATGTCAAAATAGCAGGTGTTGACTGCATAGTGTCAAGAACCGGATACACAGGTGAAGACGGATTTGAAATTTACATGCCCAATAAATACGCAGCAGAATTATGGGAAAAAATAATTGAAACAGGCAAAGAATATGGGCTTAAACCAGTAGGATTAGGAGCAAGAGATACTTTGCGGTTTGAAGCCGGTTTGCCTCTATACGGAAATGAACTTTCAGAAGAGATAACTCCTTTAGAGGCAGGTTTTGAGTTTTTCGTCAAATTTGACAAAGGCAATTTCATCGGAAAAGATGCTTTACTAAAGCAAAAAGAAGAAGGGCTTAAACGTAAAATCGTAGGATTTGAAATGATAGACAATGGAATTCCAAGACACGGCTATGAAGTTCGTGCTGATAATCAAAAAATCGGCTATATCACAACCGGATATTTCTCACCTACATTAAAGAAAAACATAGGCCTTGCATTGATTGACGCAAAATACGCAGAAATGGGAAATCAAATTGAAATTGTGATAAGAAACAAGCCACTTAAGGCTTTAATCATAAGCAAAAACTTTTACAAGAAAAATTATAAAAAGTAAGGAGGAATCTTTATATGAAAGTTTTAGAAGGCTTATATTACTCAAAAGACCATGAATGGGTCAAAGTGGAAGGGGACAAAGCATATGTGGGAATAACAGATTATGCTCAGCATTCTTTAGGAAACATAGTGTATATTGAGCTTCCAGAAGTAGGCGCAGAACTCTCTGCTGGCGATGTACTTGGAGTTGTAGAATCTGTAAAAGCTGCATCTGACGTTTACATACCTGTAAATGGAAAAGTAATAGATGTGAACACCTCGATTATAGACGACCCCTCTCTGGTCAATAATGACCCTTACGAAAACTGGATGATATTAGTAGAACTTAAAGATAAATCACAGCTTGATAATTTGATGACAGCCGAAAAATATAAAAAATTTTTAGATGAGGAGTGAGAATATGTTTCCCTACCTTCCCACCTCCTCCAATGACGAAAAAGAAATGCTTAAAACAATAGGAAAAAATTCTATAGAAGAGCTGTTTGAAAACATACCTCAAGAAGTTCGCTTAAAAGGGCCTTTAAATTTAGGTAAGCCCATGTCAGAAATAGAGCTTACAGCCCACATAAAGAAATACGCCAAAGAAAATAAAAGCCTTGAAGAGCTGACAAGTTTTTTAGGCGCTGGAGTATATGACCATTACATCCCTTCTGTTGTAAAGCATATAATATCTCATTCTGAATTTTACACGGCATATACTCCTTACCAGCCAGAAATAAGCCAAGGAACTTTACAAGCTATATTTGAGTACCAGACGATGATTACAAACCTCACAGGAATGGAAGTCACAAATGCTTCAATGTACGACGGAGCAACTGCCTGTACAGAAGCTGCAATTATGGCATGTGAAAATACACAAAGAAAAACCATATTAGTTTCAAAAACTGTAAATCCAGAAACTCGAAAAGTTTTAAAAACTTATATGCATTTTAGAGATATACAAGTAATTGAAATAGAGGACACAGAAGGTGTAACTGATATAGAAAAATTAAAAGATGAAATTGGTAGTAATACCGCGGCAGTAATTGTACAGTATCCTAATTTCTTTGGAATCATTGAAGATTTGCAAGAAATCGAGAAAATAACACATGAAAACAAAGCAATGTTAATAACTTACGTACATCCAATACCTCTCGGCATACTCAAATCGCCAGGAGAAATTGGCGCAGATATAGCTGTAGGAGACGGTCAATCACTTGGCAACGGATTAAATTTTGGTGGTCCTTATATTGGTTTTTTAGCTACAACGCAAAAGCTTGTGCGAAAAATGCCAGGAAGAATAGTAGGCCAGACAAAAGATGTAGATGGTAGACGTGCTTTTGTGCTTACTTTGCAAGCAAGAGAACAACACATAAGAAGAGAAAAGGCAACTTCAAATATTTGCTCCAACCACTCATTAAATGCTTTGACTGCTGCAATATATCTCGCAACTATGGGTAAAAAAGGTATAAAAGAAGTGGCTTATCAATGCACTCAAAAAGCTCATTATGCTTTTTCAGTGCTTACCACATCAGGAAAATATAAACCTGCTTTTAGCAAGCCCTTCTTTATGGAATTTGTATTAAAGGCTGATGTAGATGTAGACTTAATTAATAAAAAACTTTTAGAAAAGGACATATTAGGCGGATACAACCTCCACAGAGATTACGACAAATACAAAAATACAATGTTACTAGCCTTTACAGAAAAAAGGACAAAAGAAGAAATTGATGAGTTAAAAGCTCTGCTGGAGGTGATAGTGTGAAAAAGTACAATAAATTGATATTTGAATTGTCAAAGGAAGGAAGAAAAGCCTACACTCTCCCTAAGTTGGATGTAGAAGAAAAACCTTTAGAAGACATACTTCCGCAACAAATGATGAGAAAAGAAGAAATAGAGCTTCCCGAAGTAAGTGAAGTAGACATAATAAGGCATTACACCCTTTTATCAAATAAAAACTACGGCGTCGATACAGGTTTTTATCCATTAGGGTCCTGCACAATGAAATATAACCCCAAGATAAATGAAGACATGGCATCCCTTGTCGGTTTTACAGCTCTACATCCCTACCAGCCAGTAGAAACAGTGCAAGGCGCTTTGAAACTCATGTATGAATTAGAAAATATGCTCTCTGAAATAACTGGAATGGGCAAATTTTCATTACAGCCTGCTGCAGGTGCTCATGGTGAACTGACAGGTCTTATGATAATTAAAGCATATCACGAGCACAGAAACGACACAAAACGCAAAAAAATAATCGTTCCAGATTCTGCCCACGGTACAAATCCTGCCAGTGCAGCAGTTGCTGGTTTTGACGTTATTGAAATTAAGTCTAACAAAGAAGGTGCAATAGACCTTGAGACGTTAAAAGCCGTTTTAAATGAGGAAGTAGCAGGACTTATGCTTACAAACCCCAGCACCTTAGGACTTTTTGAAGAAAATATAGTAGAAATCGCAAGACTAGTACACGAAGCAGGAGGACTTTTATACTACGACGGCGCAAATCTAAATGCTATAATGGGAATTACACGCCCTGGAGACATGGGATTTGACGTTGTGCATCTAAATCTTCATAAGACATTTTCTACACCTCACGGTGGTGGAGGACCTGGCGCAGGACCTGTAGGTGTCAAAAAAGAACTTGCCGACTTTTTACCAGTGCCTGTAATAGAATTTAAAGATGGCATATATAGCTTAAACTATGATAAGCCGCTTTCAATTGGAAAAGTGAGAAGCTTTTATGGCAACTTCAATGTGCTTGTAAAAGCTTATTCTTATATTCTAACTATGGGAGCTGAAGGACTTAAGAGAGCCAGCGAAATGGCCGTCTTAAATGCTAATTATCTTAAAGAAAAACTTAAAAATCACTATAAAGTAGCTGTTGACAAAGTATGCATGCATGAATTTGTTTTAGCTGGTCTCTTAGAAAAAGTCAATGATATCAGAACATTAGATGTAGCTAAAAGACTTATAGACTACGGTTTCCATCCGCCTACAATATATTTCCCATTAATTGTTGATGAAGCTATAATGATAGAGCCTACTGAAACAGAAAGTAAAGAAACATTAGACGCTTTTATTGAAGCAATGATTAAAATATCAGAGGAAGCAAAAGAAAATCCACAACTTTTAAAAGAAGCTCCACACAACACGCCTGTAAGAAGGGTTGATGAGGTACTGGCTGCAAGAAATCCTGTTTTAAAGTGGAGCAAATAATAGGGAGGACCATCGAAAAATGGGGGATAAAAAGACGGGTTGGACCCGTCTTTTTATCCCCAGCTTGCACCTCATTCTTCTTCCCATCTCCCTTGAAGTTTTTCAGCAACCTGAGGAAAAGTAGTATATTCCAACTCTTCTAAATGCAACCTGTGAGGTTCAAAGGGTCCCATGCTCCTTATATAATCAGCTATTTCTAATGCTTTTTTCCTTGCATTATTGAAGGCAACGTCTTTAAAGAAGTCCTGTGGTCCTATAAGCTTTCCTTCTGCCAATTGAAAACCTAAAGCACATACTCTTGGAGGACCATCAAATCTTGTAGGTACAGCATCTTCTATCGAGACTGGTATCATAGGGCCATTATGAGATCCTCTCATCCAGCCAGCAACAAGATGAGGATTAGCAAAAGGTTCTAATGCTTCACCTACTGCCGGAAGACCATTTTGGCATCTCACAATAAGTACAGGGTCATCTTTTCCTATGTATTTCCCTGCCATAAAATTCATCCTTTGAGTAGAAGACACTGCTGCAATTTCATTGTTTTTTGTATACACTTTTCGTACGCAATATCGCCCTGTAGCTCCAATAAATACCAACATGTCATAAATCTCCTGGGGAGTTTCAAATATTATTTTTTTATGTCCAATCATATCATAAACTTCAAATTTAAACCCTTGGTGCATACTAGGATCGATTACAAGACCTATGGTATTAAAGGGGTCTGCAAACATCTTATAAAGAGGTAAATTCCATGCCCCTGGTTCTGTTTTATCAGCCATAAAAATTATAACAGGTTCGCTTTTTCTCTCTTCAAATTCCATCTCTGCAACTCCCGGTCCCAATCCTTTTACATTGCCTGAAAAAGAATCTTTTAGCAAATCCTGTCCCGCACCATACAACTTAAGTTCTTTTGCTCTTTGTGCACAAGCCCAAAGTGCATCCCATGCAAGCTTGTGAACCTCTTTGTTGTCAACTCCTCCTTTGTGAGTCATTATAAGTTCAAGGTCATCTCCTACATGTGTTACACAAAAGTCTATAAGCATTTTTCCTTTTTCTTTAAGATGCTCTTTAGCAATTTCAAGTAGCTCTGGATGTACATCTGTATGGCCTACTGATCCACCAACATCTGCCTTAATCACCGTTAAAGTTATTTTTGACATCACAACTTCCTCCTTTCAGAGATTTGATATGTTATAATTCTATTAAAAATGTTGCACTATTTATACTTAATATTTTAAATCATTATGTCTATTTTTTCAATAGTATGTCCTATTTATTTTCTAACATTTTCACTTCATAGCCATCAAATAAAACTAAAGGCACTAGTGAGATATTTTTTAGACTAATTTAGTCAAAAAGGATTGAAGAAATTTTTAAAAGTTTGTCGAAATAATAATGAGTAGTAGTAAAAATACTATACTAAATGGAATATTATAATATAATAATAATAATGTGATATAATAATAAAAAATATATAAAAAAGAAAGGGATGATGTAAATTGGGTTCTTATCTTGCTCTAATTTACGGGGTTATAATTATTGCAGCCCTCGTTATAATTGGTTTAATTAAATTTATCTTTGCACAAGATAAAGGCGATGAAAAAATGCAGCAAATTTCAGACGCTATAAAAGAAGGAGCTATGGCTTTTCTAAACAGGCAATATAAAACAATTGCGCTTTTAGCCTTAATTGTAGCTATAATAATTATTGTAGCTAATTATTATGGACATCTATCTGAAGGAACTGGTACAGCATTAAGTTTTGCATGGCGCATAGGATTTGCATTCATTACAGGTGCTTTATGCTCAGCATTGTCAGGTTACATTGGAATGTATATAGCGGTGAATTCTAATGTAAGAGTTGCGGCTGGCGCAAAATCTGGCCTTAATAGAGCTCTGCAAATCGCTTTAAAAGGAGGAGCTGTAACAGGACTTGCAGTAACCGCTTTATCGCTCTTTGGCGTTGCTACTTTGTTTTTGGCTTATGGCGGTCTATCAGGTCTATCAGGTCAAGAAGCTTTGATAAAAGAGGCTCCTTCCTTGCTCGTCGGTTTTGGCTTTGGCGCATCTTTTGTAGCGTTATTTGCCCAGCTGGGCGGCGGTATATATACAAAAGCTGCTGATGTGGGTGCTGACCTTGTGGGCAAGGTAGAAGCCGGCATCCCCGAAGATGACCCAAGAAATCCCGCAGTTATAGCTGACCTTGTGGGAGACAACGTTGGAGACTGCGCAGGAAGAGGTGCTGACCTTTTTGAATCAACTGCTGCTGAAAATATAGGTGCTATGATACTGGGAGTAGGTCTTTATCCCGTATTCGGTTGGAGAGGGATACTGTTCCCGTTGGTAGCTGGTGCAATAGGCATAATTTCCTCAATTATAGGTATTTACTTTGTGAATACAAAAGATGAATCAAAAGACCCAATGATAGCTTTAAACAAAGGATATTTCGTCACAACAATTGTAAATTTAATTGCTCTTTTCTTTGCAGTAAAAATAATGCTTTCTGGCCATTTGCCTGATGGCAGTGAAGTTAATTATTGGTTACTGTATGGTGCAGTAGTAACAGGTGTTGTACTAAGTTACATCTTTGTATTCTTGACAGACTATTATACTTCTGTAAATAAACGTCCTGTACAGGAAATTGCCAAAGCTTCCACAACGGGAGCTGCTACAAACATAATTACAGGTATTTCTGTGGGTATGGAGTCTACTGCCCTTCCAGTCATATTTATATCCGCAGCAATATTTATAGCATATAAGCTTGGTGAATTAGCACTTCCTCACATAGGTACTTCTGGCCTTTACGGTACAGCTATTGCAACAATGGGAATGCTGTCAACAACAGCTTATATACTTGCAATGGATACATTTGGACCTATTACTGATAATGCTGGTGGAATTACTGAAATGTCAGGAGCACCAGAGTCAGTAAGACATGTGACAGACAGGTTGGACGCTTGTGGAAACACTACAAAAGCTTTGACAAAAGGATACGCAGTAGGTTCAGCCGCTCTTGCAACTTTCTTGCTTTTCTCTGCATATTTGGACGAAGTCAAAAAGATACTGGGTAAACCTATTGATTCTTGGTTTGCTGTAGATATAGGAAAACCTGAAGTCTTTATAGGAGCATTTATTGGAGCAATGATTGTATATCTCTTTAGTTCAACTGCAATAAGAGCTGTTGGTAGAGCTGCACAATATGTTATTCTTGAAGTTAGGAGACAGTTTAGAGAAATTCCCGGCATCATGGAAGGTACAGCAAAGCCAGACTATGCTAAAACAGTAGATATTGTAACTAAAGGCGCTTTAAAAGAAATGGTGATTCCGGGACTTATCGTAGTAGTAACACCGATATTAGTAGGTGTAATCCTTGGTAAGGAAGCTGCAGCAGCTTTCTTAATGATAGGTACTATTTCTGGTGTAATACTGGCTTTATTCTTAAACAACGGCGGCGGTGCTTGGGATAATGCAAAGAAATTTATAGAACTTGGCAATTACGGTGGTAAAAAATCTGAAGCTCATAAAGCTGGAGTTGTAGGAGACACTGTAGGTGATCCATTTAAAGATACAGCTGGTCCTTCACTGCACGTTCTCATAAAGCTCATAAGCACAATAACCCTTGTCTTTGTGGCTCTATTTAGATGATAAAAAAGGCGGGAAAACCGCCTTTTTAGTTCTTTTCTTGTACTAATTTATCTATAAAATTCATAATTTCTTCTGTTATTCTCATGCATTCCAAAACCTCTTCTTCCTCCACATAAAGAGGTTCTTCAGCAGGATATCTTGTTTCAATGTAATATGAGTTTACTAATGCACAATCCTTAAGAAAATTTTTGAAATTCTCATTATATTTTTGTGCTTCTTTACAAAGTTTTACCAAACTATGTCCTTCATTAATTACACCCGTTTTTGATATTAAATAACCCTTTAAATATTTTTCTATAGCTTGTTGACAGTGAAAGCATATAAGATAATAATCGCCACCATGTTCATACAAAATTTTTGCACCATTAAAATCTTTCTTAGCCATATTAAACCAGTCTTCAATTTTTTTAGAATCAACCAAGCAAACTCACTCCTTTTGATTTAATTAAATAAGCGAAAGTTGAAGGGTCATTTTTGTACTTTTTCCATTCTTCCGGAGTGTAAACTATTATATCTATGTCAACGGTGTAATCAAGTTCTATGAGCATTTGCTGAATGAGTTTTCTTTTATTATCCGTAGCAATAATCACACATATATCTATGTCACTTCTTTTAGTTATTATACCTCTCGCACATGAACCAAAAAGGTATATATCCTCTGGCTTATATTTTTGAATTATCTGATTTTTTATGCTTTGTATTTCTTTTTCATAAGGTCTCATACATCTTTCTCCTTACAAGTTTTAATTTCTATGCCTTAACTTACCTTACCAATCTTTCCTTCTTAATAATTAATTATACTATTCTTAAGTTCATCTTACAACTTTTTGTAACAGTCCGTGTGTGTCAAAAGTTAGTAGGTGAAAAATATACTGAAATTTTACACGAACTTGTAGCAACTGCTTACGGCAATGCTTTTGGCGGCCATTTGATGGAAGGAACAATAATATTTGCCGCAGAATTTGTAATATCAGATTACGGCGATAATAAACTCGAAAAAGTTTACGATGAAAAAACAGGACTTCAATTGTGGAATATTTAAGACCCAGTTTAGTTGCTGGGTTTTTTTGCTTTTGTATTTGCTAATTTTACTATAGAACGCAAATATTTAATTACATTCACATTGGTATTGTAAATAAAACTTCTTACTAAAGGCTTTTTAATCATTTCTACTATTCTATCGTAATCTTCATTTTTCATATTGTCTACCGCAATTCTAAAATCTGAAAACATATTAACTTTTTTCATTATTTTATTCACCATCTTTTCATAGTTGTATCCGTGTACTATTGACTCTGCCGCATAAACTGCACTTTCTATAGAATTTAAAAGACCAAATCCTAAAAAAGGGTCTAAAAAACCTCCCGCATTCCCTATTAAATATATATTGTCTATTTGGTGCCTATCTGCTATGCCTACGTCTAGTTCTGTCTCAAAAGTTTCAATTATCTCATAATTTAATTTCTCTTGGTATAAAAAAGTCTGCCACATATCCTCAAGTTCTTCTTTTTGCGTATATGTAGATACAAGAATTATCGATGCTTTATTTTGATTAAACGGTACAAGATAACCAAAGCCTGACCTTGCATATCTAGTATTAAACCATATGCATACAGTATTAGGCTCAAATTCTCCTAATGCAATACCTCCTTTAACCTTTGATGAAACTGTATTTTTAAACTCTGTAAGCTGCTTTGCTATAATGTTATTTCCAGTAGCAATTACCACATAATCATAGGATTTTGCCAATTCTCTGTAATCAGGATTTGCATTAAAATTTATCTTTGAGTTTACATTATTCGCTAATTGATTCTCAATACTTTCTTCTCCTTGACCCCTTTGCAATATGTAACCAAGATTGCCCTTAATGGTCGCTGTATTATTTGGCGAATTCATAATTACAGTATTTACCTTGCTCAAGGGTTCAATAAAAATACCATATTGATTTTTTATAAATTCAAGAGGGTCTTTTACAGGCCTATGGATGATTTGCAACAGCAATTCCCCGAAAGAATAGAGGCTGCCAATTGTATGTTTTCTTTCATAAATATCACAATGTATTCCCAATTTTTCAAGAGTATAAGCACAACATAGACCTGACATTCCTGCCCCAATTATCGCTACTTTCATTTTTTATACCCTCTTTCTGTGTTCATAAGGCTTGTTATGTAATTTGTTTACAGTATATTTCATGATGATAGAACCATATTTTATTACATTAAAATTACTGTCATAGACAAGCTTTTTTATAGGTGGAAAAGTGAGAATTTTTATAAGCCTATCTATTTTATCATTATCCAGAAGGTCAAGAGCTTTTCTAAATTCCAGCATTTTTATATTAGCATTTGACAAAAAACTAATTTCTTTTTCAAAGTCAATTCCTGATGCTATGCTTTTAGCAGCAACAACACCACTTACAATAGAGTTAAAAGTTCCAAACCCTAAAAAGGGCTCTATTGCTCCTCCTGCATTTCCAACAAAAAGCAGGTTTTCATAACGGTGGGGAAAGCAATTGCCTGAATCGTGCTGTAAATCTACCATATTGACAATGTCTACCTTCATTTTTTCCACTTTCAAAAATGTATCCCAATAATATTGTAACTCTTCTTTTGAAATATAAGGCACTATCATAGCCAACACAGCTCTTTTTTCATTGTAAGGCATGAGATATACATATCCACTTTTAGTGTAAAGTGTGTTTATCCACATTATAAGGGTTTTTGTATCAAAATTCCCTAAAACTTCCGCAACCCTTACCCATGTAGTAACTAATTCCTGCCAACAACCCAATTCTTTAGGAATTTGAGAATTGCCTGTAGCGATAATAACGTAGTCATATTCATTTTTTAATTTTTTGTAATCCGCATCCACATTAAAATTAATCGGCATATTCAATTTTTTGTACAATTGATTTTCAATTGAATTTTCTCCTTGCCCTCTAAGTAACATATATCCAAGATGAGAATCTATTACAGAAGATTTAACAGTCGGTCCTTTCATGACTATTTTTTCTATTACATCAATTGGCTTAATGTCTATTCCATAAACATTTTTAAGATGATGAAGAGGGTCTTTTACAGGCCTATTTATCACTTTTAATAGTCCACCTACATGATTAAATAATTCTCCTATTTTACACTTTTTTTCAAAAATATCTGGTTTAATACCATACCTTTCAAAAGTTATTGCAGCACTTAATCCCGAAACTCCAGCACCAATAATAGCTACTTTCATTTTAGCTCATCTCCGGCCTATTTAAAACTGTATTATTGGGTATAGAGGGCTTTGACTCCATACTCTCAATGTTTATTTGGAGAAGAGAAATAAACCTCATAACATCATCTCTCATTTGATTAAACAACTGTCTAACATAAGGATTGGTTATGTTAACAACACTTTCGTTATAAAACGCCTGAATATTGACCAAATTTTTCAACAAATCTTGAAGCATGTCTAAAGGCTCTTGAGACATGTTCTTTTTGGAAAGCGAACTAATATGCATAGTTTTTTGGGCTTTTATTATATCTTCTTTGTGATTTTTTACCATTATTTCAATTTGTTTTAACAATGCTTTTGTTTGATTGTCTAACATCTCTTTGCTGTACTCTTTAACTTTATCAAGCAAGATTTTTTCTAAATTTTGAGCTTCAACAAAAGCACTTAGTATAATCTCCTGTTGTGTTATTTTTTGCATAACCATCACATCCTAAAAAATCATCATTTTAATTATTATCTTTTCACACTGTGACTTTTTATATACAAAAAAAGAGGGTTTCCCCTCTTATATATCAAGCTCTTGTGTTACTCTACTGATAACTTCGGCCGATCTTTTAAAAGCAGCAATTTCTTCCTCTGAAAGTGGCAATTCAAGTATATTCACGATTCCATTTCGTCCGACAACGGACGGAAGGCTCAAAGCCACATCTGTAACACCATATTGCCCGGTTAACGGAGATGATACAGTTAAAATAGAATTTTCATCTCTGAAAATAGCTTCCACAATTCTTCTTACTGCAAGAGCAACCGCATAATATGTCGCACCTTTTTTGTCTATTATCGTATATGCAGCCCTTACAACATTATTAAAAATCTCCTCTCTAAAGTTTTTTTCACATGCTTTTCCACATAAATTGCAATAATTGTCAATTGGTACACCTGCTATATTTGTAATACTCCAAGCTGCAAGCTCAGAATCGCCATGTTCTCCAATTATATATCCGTGTATATTCCTCGGATCTATGTTACAATGTTTGCTTAAAAGATATCTAAATCTCGCACTGTCGAGAACTGTGCCAGAACCCAATACTCTTCCGTATGGCAATCCAGATATTTTATAGGTAACGTATGTAAGAATATCTACTGGATTTGTAACTATAAGATATATTGCTGTGTCATTTACTTTAATAAGTTTTGCTACAATGTCTTTAAAAATCATTGTATTTCTCTTCACTAAGTCAAGTCTGGTTTCTCCCGGCTTTTGTGCTGCTCCCGCTGTAATAATTATTATGTCAGAACCTTCAGCATCACTATAATCTCCCGCGTACACTTCAACTGGACTAATAAACGGTACACCATGGCTTATATCAAGAGCATCACCTTTTGCTTTATCTTTATTAATATCTATTAATACAATGGTTTTAGCAATCCCACTCAAAGCCAGTGTATATGCAGTAGTAGCACCGACAAATCCAGAGCCTATTACAGATATCTTGCTCATAATATCTTCTCCTTTTCAATATTAATTTTCCATTAATAAAAGTTTATCAAACTTTAAAAATAGTCAAGTTTATTTTTCCTCTTAGAATTTAAGATATTCAACGTTTAAAATAATTTCTCTGTGGAATATTAAGAAAGAGGTGATATTTTATGGGGGACATCCAAGAAATCAAGCAATTAATGGAACAACTTGCAAAAAGCGAAAAAGATAAAGAATTGGCAAGTAAAAAAATGCAAGAAGTGCTTGAAAAATCTATATCAGAAATCAAAAGTATATTGCTCGCAATAAAAAAATATATTGGAATGGAAAATATAAAACTTAGAAGTTATACTGGAAAAACTTTTGAAACAGGAGAAGGCATAATCATATACGACAAAAGCATTGAGGAAAAAATAATTTTAAAACCTGACAACATTTTTTATCACTACAAAATAGAAAATGACGAACTAATTGCAAATCCAATACCAGACCTTGAAATACACAATTACATGAGTTATGATACACTTTTTGAGAGCGTAAAAAATTCCCTCAAAAAATGCATACAAAAAAACGAAGAAGATATACGGATATACAAAAGCACCATGCTTAAAATAGACAAATACAACAAAGAACTTGAAGAGATATTATCTTTAAAAAATTCTATAACTAACGCAATAGATTCTGACAAACTCTGATATGAAGATATCGGAGTTTTTTGTTTGTAACCATTTTGTAATAAAAACTTAATAATTTCTTAATAAATTTTAATATTTTAAATGGTATATTATTTATATGAGCACATAAAAAGTGAAATGAAGGTAAGAGCAGTACGTCTTTTTATTGGAGAGGATGTGGAAGAATGAGAGGAAAGATACTTCAGACATTATCACTTATGCTCGTATTCATATCAATGGGACTCATGATTTCAATGCAGTTTAAAACTGTGCAAGGAGAAGGTAAACCTTCAGTGTCTATTTCTGCAGCAAATCATGCAAGGCTGGAAGAACTTATTCAACAACTTAAAAAAGCAGAAGAAGAAAAAACAGCTTTGGAACAACAATTAGAAGAACTTAACAAGAGGTTTAAAGAATACGAAGATTCAGCCTCAAAAAGCGATGCTGCTTTAAAAAACCTACAACAGGACGTGGAAAAATACAAAGTTCTAGCTGGACTAACAGATATGAAAGGACCCGGAATAATAGTAACAGTAAATGATAGTGATATTCAACCCAGAAATGGTGAAGACCCTAATTTGTATTTGGTACATGATGAAGATTTGTTAAAAATCGTCAATGAATTAAGAGCTGGTGGTGCTGAAGCCATTTCAATAAACGACCAAAGGATAATAGCTATATCTGAGATAAGATGTGTAGGACCTACAATAAACATCAACTCTACAAGATATGCTCCCCCTTACGTAATAAAGGCAATAGGAAATCCTGAAACATTACAGGCTGCTCTTAATTTAAAAGGTGGAATAGTGGATACATTGAAATTTTATGGAATAAAAATAGACATACAAACTTCAAATAACATAGTAGTTCCTAAGTACAGCGACCCAATCCGCTTTTTTTACGCAAAGCCCGTAAACCAATAAAGCCTCTTACCTTCTTTTATATATTAAGACAGGTTTGGTTATTCGCTAAACCTGTCTTTGATTTTTTTAATAATTTTATTTTCCGCAATGATATAATAGCAAAACAGCTTTCCTGCTATTGAAGGCTTTGCCGCAACAAATCTCATGTTCTTCTTTTTTAAAGAATTCCAATTTTTTTTATACCTTTCATCCCCTCTTAAAAAATCAAACACACTGTCTCCTTCTTCAATAGATTGTTTTATAGCAAGTCCAAGAGTTATTGTCCCCACGCTTCTTTTGCTGTAATCAAGGTCATAACCACTTATATAGTAATACCTCTTACCACCTACATGATAACTTAAAAGGCTGGCAACTGTCTTCCTGCCGTCTTTTAATTCAAAAAGACTTAAAGCGCCTTTTAAAAGCATAGCTCGTGCCACATCCTTGTGGAATTCCCTCATTCTTTTTGAATAAAAAGCACCTGGCATGTGCCTTTCTCGCCATCGCCTTTGGTGAAGAACAATTAAATTGTCCATAGCCTCATCAAGTCCATCTATATCTTTTACACAAGAAAACATCCCATCGTACTCTTTAAAAAATCTCCTCGTTTCATAATTGAGATTTCTCCTGAATTTGCCTTCTAAGCTATTCAAATATTCCTCCCAGCTTTGAGGCAACTCCACATAAGGGCATATATCTTCAACGTCATAATCGTAATAAAGATTGCTACCCATGATAAAAGGGAAAAACTCACTCTTTTCAGGAATATGCTCTAAATCCAAAACTGTAAAAGCATCTATATGCCTTTCCAAAAAACTTACAAGGCTTGTATAAAATTGATTTTCATATCCTCGCCTCACAATAAAATCAAGATAATCGCTGTTGTTGGAACCTATAAACTTTATCCTTTTTGCCAAAAGTCCCTTTTCAAAATAAGTTATCATAAAAGGCGCAATACCAATAGGAGTGCTTTCCTCATAAATCACCAATATCCATAATTTTTTCCCATAACCAAAATATTTCCACCAATTAAGCACCCACTCAAAAGTATTAAAAGGATAAATATCCGAAACGGTTTCTAATTCATGCCATATATCCTCAATATCTAAAAGTTCGGAAACTCCTGTTATCACATTAATAATTACGTTAGATACCTTTCTTTCATCCAAAGGACTACCCTCCAAACAAAATATAAAAATATCATAAAGCCTACCGTGGAAACAAAATACACCCACGGCGGCTGATTTTTCGCAAAAAAGTCTATTTTAATCAATTGCATAGCAGCAAGATAAGACACTACTGCCCAAAAAGTAGACCATATAAAATCAGCAATAGCAGAAAATATCACATACACAGTAAAATTCATACGGGTTATACCTGAAGCCCAAATAGCCGGCGTCCTTGGAAGACCTACAAGCCTGCCCAACAAAACAGTAAATCCTCCATATTTAGCAAACCATTTATCCATGGCTTCAAGGTCTTTTACCGTTATTTTTAAATATTTGCCGTATTTTTCGACAAAAGGCCTACCTTTATAATACCCTACTAAGTAGGCTATTATATTGCCGGCGACATTTCCTGCAGCAGCAATAACTATCACATAAAAAAGGTTCATTTCCCCCTTTGAAACCAAATACGCTGCAGCGAAAAATAATATTTCCACCGGTCCCGGCGTTCCAGTTCCTTCAATCATAAGCCCTATAAAAAGTGCTATATATCCATAGTTTATTATCGCATTATAAAGAAACGTTTGACCTTCCATAAATACACCATCCAACATTTTTTCCAGTTATATTATAACATAAAAAAACAAAGCAGAACAATACAAGTATAGCGTCCTGCTTTTGCATTTTCATTTTTTATACTTATCTATCACATCTTTGTACATATCATAAGTTTTTTGGGCTATACTTTCCCAGCTAAACATCTCCTCAACGCGCCTTCTGCCATTTTCCCCAAACTTTATTGCCAATTCTTTGTTATTTAAAAGTATATTTATATATTTTGCCAATTCTTCTGGACTTCCTGGTTCCACAAGAAATCCTGTCTCATCATGTATCACAACTTCTTTAATTCCTCCTGTAGCACTTGCGACAACAGGAGTCTTACAAGCCATTGCTTCTAAGTTTATTATGCCAAAAGGCTCATAAACCGAAGGGCATGCAAAAACTTCCGCATTGCTGTATAACTCTATTATCTCGTCTTTTTCCAACATTTTATTAATCCAAATAATATTGTCATGGCCCTTTACCTTTTGTTCCACTTCCTCCAATACCTCTTGAGTATCAGGAGAACTAGCACACAAAACTACTTTTATGTCCTTAGGCAAATACTTAACAGCATCTATTAAATGGGTAATACCCTTTTGCCTTGAAATTCTACCTACAAAAAGAATATATTTCCCCTCAATTCCGTATTTTTTTCGCGCCACATTTTCATCTGTCTTTTGATACTGATTTAAATCAATACCGTTGTAAATCACTTCAATCTTTTCTTCCGGAATGTCGTAACATTTCAAGATATCCTCTTTTGACCCTTTAGAAACAGCTATAACTCTATCAGCAGCTTCTATGCCCGTTTTTTCCATCCACGAGCTTAATTTATATCCGTTTCCCAACTGCTCCTCTTTCCAGAGTCTTAAAGGTTCAAGACTGTGAATTGTAACTACCAATGGCTTATCGTACAATTTCTTCGCTAAAAAACCTGCCATAAAAGTATACCAGGTATGGCAGTGGAGTATATCAGAATCTATTTCGTCTTTTATCATTGCCAAGTCTATAGAAAAAGGTCCTAATACTTTTTGATACCTTGCATCGGAATTTTCTTTTAACTTATCCCATTCCTTATATCCGCGAACTCTGAGATTATTTTCGGTGTAATTTTGGTCTCCAAAGCACCTTACATCAACTTCCATCAATTTGGACAATTCCTTGGTAAGATAATCTACATGCACCCCTGCTCCACCGTAAATATTAGGAGGATATTCATTTGTAAAAATCGTCACTTTTAAATTATCCATAATTTACCTCCAATCTTTCTTTTTAAAATTTTAAATCCTTAATGCACTCTAATATGCCTTTCAAAGGTATTTTAAACCACAAAGGCCTATTGTTCACTTCATAAAGCCCTTCAAACAATGCTTTATCCAACTTAAAAAGCGCAAGAGCCGCATCAAAACTTTCATCCTCTGGTATAATGTCTGGTGCCTCTTTTCGTACTAAATTCACATAGCTTTCTATGAAATTTTGTGTTACAACTTCTGCCCAAAAAGAAAGTAATCTTTCTATCCTTTCATTTTCTAATGTTCCGCTTTGTTGCAAGTAATTAAAATATGCAGCACATGCAGCATAGCTAAAGGAACGCACCATTCCAGCTACATCTTTTAAAGGAGATATTTTTTTCTTTCTAATCTCAATCGGCTTTGTCGGTTCTCCTTCAAAATCTATTATCACGTATCCATTTTCAGTTTTTAAAATTTGCTCCAAATGCAAATCACCATGACATCTCATGTATTTGCCAAAAACGCTGCTGTTTTCAAACTCTTGTAATTTCGCAGTTAAAAAATCTTGTTGCAGCACAATTTCTTTTATCATTGAATCTATCGGTTCCTCAAAATTTCCCGATTTCATAAAACTTAAAAGCCTGTAGAAATTGCTTCTTATGCTTTTCAAAAGGTCTTGGATGTCTGATGTGTTTGCATCTCTTTTCCCAAAATCTTCTTCATCAATCTGTGACAACTTAATATGCATGTCAGCAATTATTCCTGCAATATTTTTTACTTCTTCAATGTAATCGCTACAATAACTTTTTACATAGCCTTCATCTATATCTTCACAACCTGATAAGCGAGAGATTAATGAAGCCAAATAATCTTGAGTGTACTGCCACATATCCCCCATATTTTTAATATACTCCACAACTATTGCAACAGTGTGTTTTTTCCCCTCTTTGTCCTGATACAAAAAATAACCTCTTATATCTTGCACATTTTCAAAACCCATCCGCCTCAATTCAAGGGTCATTTCAAGGTCAGGGTTTATTCCTTTGACAAGCTTTCTATACGTCTTTATAATTTCATCTTTTTGCAAAAACGTGAGACTGTTACTGGATTTATTGCTCAACCGACGTGACTTGTAGATGTCTTCTTGTTTTAATCTGACAGCTATCAATTTAGCATCTGACTTAAAAGGTATTCTGCCTTCTTCTCGCAATATTTTATTTAAAAGCTTCACATACTCTATATCATCAACACCATCATATACAAAAGCTTTAAAATTTAATCCCTCTATGATGCTAATCAAATCATTATTAGTCAAATATTTCGTTATAATCAAAGGCAAATAGTACAAAGAAGTGCTTTCTTTTTTTGTATTCGGGTCTTTTACTACAAATGCTATTATAGCCGCAATTATAATTTTAGCCTCATATTGCAGTAATATCGCATAATCAAATAGATACTTTTCTAAAATAGTGTAGGCTTTTTCTTGAAACCATCTAAACTTTTTTAAAGTCTCATCATCCATACTTTTTACTATACTTTCCAATTTTGAAGGAATGTCTTCAAATTTGAGATTCTCATCGATATACATCCGACCACTTCTTTCAATAGAGTTTCATTCTATTTTTAAAACCGATGCCGCCATTTCTGGTGACATTGGATTTATATAGACTCCTGTCGCCAATTCAAACCCCGCTGCTGTCGTAAGCCTTGGCATTATTTCAATATGCCAATGATAATTTCGAATATCGGAAACCGGCAATGTATGGATGACGATGTTGTATGGAGGCATATTAAATTCTCCCTCATACTTTTCAATAATAGTTTTAAGCAGTTTAGTTAGACTTATAAGGTCCTCTTCACTTAACTTTTCAAAGCGCTCCTGATGTTCTTTAGGCATTATCCATGACTCATAAGCATATTGAGAAGCATACGGACTTATAGCAATAAATTTGTCATTTTCTGCTATTACCCTTATTCCTTCTCTTTTTTCGTATTCTATAATTTCACAATAAGGGCATTTACCATTCTTCTTAATATATTCCTGTGTCCCAAATACCTCTTTTTCTACAACATCTGGAATAAAAGAAGTAGCTATAATCTGCCAATGCCCGTGTTCTAAGGAAGCTCCTCCTCTTGCTCCAAAATTTTTGAACACCTGAATGTATTTTATTTTATCGTCTTGAGCAATTTTTTTATAACGCTCAATTATTGCCATAAAAACTTTTTGCATTTGCCCTAAAGATAAACTTCCAAAAGTTACATCGTGTTCTGGTGACTCTACTATCACTTCTGCTACACCATAGCCATATTCCGCTTTATAAAGGGATGGCACCTCAAAACTTTTTAAATCTCTATTCACAGCTGCAAATTTATTTTCAAAACCTCTCACTAACCAATTTCCTTTTTCATCCTTAATTTCAACTAAAGTAGGAGGAGTCATCTCTTCGTTTCCTGGGCAAAAAGGACAAGTATTATTTTTCTTTTCCTCATAGTTTACATTGAAATCATGAGGTCTTTTACCTCGCTCTGTAGCTATAATTACCCTTTTACCAGTTATAAGGTCATATCTTATTTCGGACATTTGTAAGACCTCTCCTATTCTTTTTAGTAAATGCAATCGAATGCATCGTCAGATTAAAAAAAGAATTTGATTAATTATGAAAATTAATCAAATCGGGGAGAAATGCTAAAACTTTTATGCAACCGAATGCATTCTACTATTATAATATACTTTTCCTTTAAAATTGTCAATGTTTTTTTAAAGATTACTGCTTCATTTTTTAATAATTTCTCCTCATGAAGGAAAAAATAAAATAAAAAACTGTTGACAAAAAGAAAAATTGATATTATAATAAAATTGAAATAAATACAAAATTAAATTTAATACAAATGAGGTGAGATAAATGGAACTAAAAGAACTGGTACTAAAAACTTTAAAAGAATCCTCTGAGCCTCTAAGACCAGGAGATATTGCTCAAAAAGCTAATTTAGACAAAAAAGAAGTAGACAAAGCTATAAAAGAGCTAAAAAAAGAGGACTTGATAATGTCTCCCAAAAGATGCTACTACGCAGCAAAATAATCATGAGAAAGAAGTAATGAAAATGACTTATACAATAGAGCAATTAAAAGATTATTTAAAGAGACATGATATAAAGCCTTCTACCATAAGGATAAAAGTATTAGAATACCTTTTAAACAATAGAATACACCCAACAGCTGATGACATTTATCAATACTTGATAAGCGAAATACCAACCCTTTCAAAAACCAGTGTTTACAACACATTGGAATTGTTTATGGAAAAAGGAGTTGTAAATGCTTTATCTTTGAAAGAAAAAGAATTGCGATATGATATAAACACTTACTTTCACGGACACTTTAAATGTGAGATATGTGGCAATGTATATGATTTTCCCGTATCAGAGGAAATTATAAATGTAGAAGAATTAAAAGGCTTTGTAATTAGAAATGTTGACATAAATGTTTATGGCATATGCAAAAAATGTAATGAGAAAAATAAGGAGGTTTAAAAATGGAGGAAATTAGAATGAAATTGTTAGGAGAAAAATTCCCATCTATGGAGGTAGTGACCACTCACGGAGTAAAGAGACTGCCTGAGGATTACGCGGGAAAATGGTTTGTGCTTTTTAGCCACCCAGCAGACTTTACACCAGTTTGCACAACAGAATTTGTAGAATTTGCAAGGAAAGCTAATGACTTTAAAGAATTAAACACTGAATTAATAGGTCTATCAGTTGACCAAGTTTTCTCCCACATAAAATGGGTAGAGTGGATAAAGGACAACACAAACATAGCTATTCCTTTCCCAGTCATAGCTGATGACTTAGGAAAAGTCTCTAACCAATTAGGAATGATTCATCCAGGCAAAGGCACCAATACTGTAAGAGCAGTATTTATAGTAGACGACAAAGGAACAATAAGACTTATAATGTATTATCCACAAGAAGTTGGAAGAAATGTAGATGAAATATTAAGAGCATTAAAAGCATTGCAAACAGCAGACCAATACGGGGTGGCACTCCCTGAGAAATGGCCAAACAACTACTTAATTAAAGACCATGTAATAGTCCCACCATCCACTGATGAAGCTTCTGCAAATGAAAGAAAAGAAAAGATTAAATCAAAAGAAATTGAAGCTTTTGACTGGTGGTTTGTACACAAGCCTTTGAAATAAGGTCACTTCATAAAATATCCCTTCTTTTCGACAAAGCGGGTCTTTTAATAGACCCGCTTTAGTTTGTTGACAAAGTCAAAAATTTTTAAAATAGGATATTTTGCATCGTCACTCCGATGTTCCAAAGCGACAAAACTAAACTCGACCTTCGGGTTCCGGCAGGGTACCGGGCACATTCGACATCCTTGTCTTAGTGCCCGCCTCCGCCATCCATGGCTACGGCCCTGCCTCCACCCTTGGTCTTGTTAAGTTTTGTTGCCGCTTTGTAACAAGTCGCACCGATTGCAAAATATCCTATTTTCCAAAGTTTGTCTACAGTCTAAAAGCAGGGTTTTTTAATAGACCCGCTTAAATTTATAAGCTTTTTACTGCTTTTTCTATTCTTCTTAAACCTTCTTCTAACGTAGCCTTTGGACAACCTACATTAAGCCTAAAAAATCCATCTCCTTCTTCTCCGTATTGCCTTCCATCATTTAATGCTACTTTACCTACTTCTATTAAAGCTTTGTATATCTCATCAGAAGTTTTATTTAATTTTTTAAAATTAAGCCAAAGTAAGTACGTGCCTTCTGGTCTATCTACTTCCACCTCAGGTATATTCTTATGGATATAATCTATAGCAAAATCTATATTATATTCAATATATTTTAGCAACTCTTCCAACCATTCTTCCCCTTTATTGTATGCCGTCTCTAATCCCAAAGCTCCAAAAATAGTTATATTATCTATTCTCAAGGCTTTAATAGCCTTTTGATATTTATTTCTTAAATCTGGATTTGGAATGATGGCAAATGCTGTAGCAAGTCCCGGAATATTAAAAGTTTTGCTGGGGGCCATAAGAGTTATAGTCCTTTGTTCTAATTCTTTGGAAATTGTCGCAAGAGGTGTATGTTTATAACCTTTTAGAATAAAATCACTGTGTATCTCATCGCATATAATTGTTAAATCATTTTTGACACATATATATCCTAATATTTCAAGTTCTTCTTTTGTCCACACCCTTCCGACAGGATTATGAGGATTGCAAAGTATCATTAATTTTGTTTCTTCATCTATTTTCTTTTCCAAATCTTCATAATCCATAACAAACTTTTTCCCATTATGTTTTAAAGGATTTTTATTTATAACTCTGTTATTATTGTTGATAACTTCATAAAATGGTGGATATACTGGCGGCTGTATTAAAACTTTTTCTCCTTCATTTGTCAATTCTCTAACTCCAATACTAAGCCCTGGAATCACTCCAGGAATAAATAAAATCCATTCTTTTTTTATATCCCAATTAAACCTTCTTTTGACCCAATTTATAATCGCATCGTAAAAAGAATCTTGTATCCATGTATATCCAAATACTCCATGTTGGACTCTTTCCTTAAATGCTTCTATAACTTCAGTAGGGGCTTTAAAATCCATATCCGCAACCCACATTGGCAAAATGTCTTCCTCACCAAAAGTCTCTTTTAAATTTCCCCATTTAATTGAATCTGTATTTCTCCTATCTACTATTTCATCAAAATTGTATTTCATATCAACTCTCCTACCTTTTAACTTAATGTCTACCACACACATATATTTTATCATGTTAAACTTTTTATTTCTATACTAAATTTCTTTGTTTAAAATATTTTGATACCATACTATAAATGAGAATAAATTATTAAAAATTTCAGGTATTATATGGTATAATGAGAACAAAAGAAATTTTTATGAATCATATTGGCGAGAGGGGATTACAAATGCAATATATTGATTTAAGAAGTGACACTGTAACAGTGCCCACTGAAGAAATGAGGGAAGCCATGTACAAGGCTGAAGTAGGTGATGACGTCTACGGCGAAGACCCTACAGTGAGAAAACTTGAAGAAATGGCAGCAGAAATGTTGGGAAAAGAAGCAGCAATGCTAGTAACAAGCGGTACACAAGGTAACCAAGTCTCAATAATGACTCACACTCATCCAGGAGAAGAAATTATTGTAGAAGAAAACTGCCATATCATAACTTATGAAGTTGGAGGAGTGGGATACCTTGCAGGCGTACAGACAAAAGCTTTGAAAAGCAACAAAGGTGTCTTAAATCCTGCCGATGTAGAAAAGGCCATAAGGCCAAAGGACATACATTACCCCGTCACAAGTCTTATCTGCCTTGAAAATACTCATAACAGAGCTGGTGGCACTGTAACTCCAATTGAAATTATGAAGGAAATATACGAAATAGCTCAAAAACACAATATACCTGTTCATTTAGATGGTGCGAGAATATTCAATGCCGCTACTTATCTTAAAGTAGATGTAAGAGAAATAGCCAAATATGCAGATAGTGTAATGTTTTGCCTCTCCAAAGGCTTATGCGCCCCTATTGGGTCGGTAGTCGTCGGCACAAAAGATTTCATTGAAAAAGCGAGGAAATACCGCAAAATGTTAGGTGGTGGAATGAGACAAGCAGGTTTTATTGCAGCTGCTGGCATTGTAGCACTTGAAAAAATGACAAAAAGGCTACAGGAAGACCATGACAATGCAAGATTTTTAGCAGAAGGATTAAAAAATATACCGGGAATAAACCTCGACCTGGAAACGGTACAAACAAATATAGTAATGACCGACATATCAAAAACAGGAATGACTGGCAAAGAATTTGCTCTAAAATTAAAAGAGCAGGGAATTTTAATAAATGGCGGAAATGATTTTGCAGTAAGATTTGTAACTCATTATTACATAAGTAAAAAAGACATTGAAAAAACTCTCGATGCAATTGAGAAAATTGTAAGACAGTTTTAGAGAGAAGGTATCCCCTTCTCTCTATGTATATTCTATTCTCACCTTACTCCCTTCTAAAGAAGCGGCAGGCGGTGTAACAATCAGTTTTACGGGTACCCTGTCCTTTAATTCTTCTACATGGCTTATTATGCCCACTACCATTTTGTCTTTTTTAAGCCTTTCTAAAGAGGTCATCACTATATCCAAAAGTTCCGCGTCAAGACTTCCAAAGCCTTCATCTAAGAAAAAGAATTCTAAAGGTGCTCTTCCCTTTAATTGTATATGAGAAGAAAGAGCCAAAGCCAAAGAAAGGGATGTCAAAAAAGTTTCACCGCCAGATAAAGTATCTACAGACCTTCTTACTCCGCCATTGAAGTCATCTCTCATTACAAAATTGTTGTCTGAATCAATCTCAAGAGCATACCTTCCCCTGCTTATTTCCTTAAGCCTTTTTGATGCAAAAAAGGTTATATATTTAAGCTGTCTTGCGGCAATAAAATCTACAAATTTATTTCCCTGAAAAAGATTGTCCAATTCATTTAATATATCCACTACACGCTCTAATTCCTTTTTCTGCTTCGTAAATTCTTCTACTTTTTGCAAATTCTCTTGCATATCTGAAATAGCCTTTTCTGTAGCGCCTATTTCCTTCCTTTTTTCGTTTAAGACCTGTTCCAACCCTTTAATGCTTTCTTCTAATTGATTCCATTCTTCTTCATTAATTTTCTGCCCCTTTAATATCTCCATCAGTCTGTCTATACTTTTGTTTACAGATACATATTCATTTTCAAAATTCTTAATTTCTTTCTCAATTTTTTTAATATTTTCACTGTCTAATAAATACTCCAAAGCCTCTTTTTTATCCTTAAATCCCTTTTCTAATAGAGCATTTTCTAATTTTTCACTTTGTTCCCTAAACATATTATTTAAAAGGTCCCGACTCTCAAGGGCAGATATCTTTTTACTCTCTATATTTTGTTTATCCTTTCTTGCCTTTTCTAAAGTTTCTTTTAAAACACTCTCCATTTTTGTAATTTTTTCTTTATTATACTGAATCTCTTTTAAATATTCTTCTATGTCTCTACCTTCTGATAAAGAATCAAACTCCTGCTGCCTCTCCCGAAGGTTTTTACTTTTTTCCTTACCTATTTCCTCTATCTGTCCTTTCCTTATTGAAAGAGCATTGAGATTGTTTGAAAGGGTTTCCTTTTTATTTGTCAATTCTTCAATCGTATTTTTAAAATTCTCTATTTCATTCCTCAGGCCTTCTATTTCCCTCTCTTTTTGATTTATCTCCTCCACTTTTTCTTTAAAATCTGAAATCCCCAATTCTTCCCTTGATATTCTTAACTGACCTTCTAATTCACTGTAAGTTATACTAATAGCCTCAAGAGAAGACTCAAACTCTTTCAAAAGGCTAATATCTTTATTTATACCTTCTTTTAATCTTGTATGTTCTAAATCTAAACTTGCTTTTTCCTCCTTTAATTTTTTAATTAAGGTCTCTAATTCTTCCTTACTCTTATTCCATTTTTCTAATTTTTCTTTCCACTGTATAAAATCAGACTCCATCTTATTTAATTCTTCTTCTAACTTTAAAAGGTTAATGTCTTTTAATATATCCCACAGTTTATCATATTCTTTTTTATACATCTCTTCTTTGACTTCTATTCCTGATAATTCACCTTTTAATTTAAAAAGCTTACTTTGATAGTCCATTATATCCTTTTCTAAGTTTGCCTTTATTTCCTGCTTTTCTTTTATTAAGTCTTCCTCTACCTTTTGTGCCAATCTTACATGATGAATCGAACCACAGACAGGACAGGGAACACCTTCTTTTAATCCCTCTGCCAGTTCACCTGCCATGTTGTTTTTTACAAGTTCCTCTATATCTTTTTTTACTTCTTCCAAACTATTATTCTTATTTTTTAATTTCTCTTCAATCTCTTTTATCTCATTATTTATTTCTTCTTTTATTTTTAAAATTTCTTTTAAATTATTTTCCGTCTCATTTTTTAACTTTTCTTTTTCTTTTAATTCTAAAATTTCTAATCTTTTTCTTTCTAAACTTTTTTGCAGGTCCAAAAGGTCTTCATTTGTGGGAGGCTTTTGCATTTCAAGATTTTTTATATTATTGTCAACCTCTTGTATTTCTTTTTCTTTTTGTTTCAATAAATTGTCTATTTTTTCAATATCTTTCTGCTGCTTACCTATTAGCTCTTTTAATTCTAAAGTTCTTTTCTCCTTTTCTTTTTTCTCTTTGTCTGCCCTTTCAAACTCTTTCTGAATCTCAAAAGCAGCAAAAATTTTTTCCCTTTTATTCGAATCAACTTTAATTTCATTAATTCTTTTTTCCTTCTCACTTAAGCTTTTTTTTGCTATATCTATAGAATCGGACAGGGCTTTTATTTCTCTTTCTATCCCATCTATCTGCTTTTTTAAATCTTTATACTCCTTTACAAGTTTCTCCCTTTCACTATTAATCTTTTTTATCTCATCTCTCAGTTTAAAAGCCCTTTTAAGCCTTTCTTCCTTTTCAATTATGAGAGGAATTTTTTCTTCCTTTTCTTTTAATGAAGCCTCATATTCTTTTTCTACCTTCTCAAGTAATTTTTCAGCCTCCTCCAACTCTTTAGAATACTTTTCCACATCCTTTTGATTTAAAATGAGTTTTTTCTCTGTCTCCACTAAAGAGTCTATATACGGTTTTACTGATAATGCCTTTTCCGCTTTTTTTAACTTTTCCTTTTTATCTTCTATTTCTTTTAACTTACGGTCTAAGACTTCCTTCTTATGCAAAAATTGATTTAATTCCTGCTGTTTTTCCCATATCCCTTTAAGTTTTTCCCTTTCTTTATCTAATTTATCCTTTTGTTCTTTTAAAGTTTTCTCTTCTTCTTTTAAAATCTCAAACTTTTTCTTTAAATCTTCCAATGCTTCTTTAGTAACACCTTCGTGCTGACTTAACTTCGCATTTACCTCATTCAATAAATTACTTTTTTCTCTCTTTACATCTCTTATTCTAACAAGTAATTTGCTTCCATACTTTTCTAAGCCAAAAATCCTCTCTAACATGTCCCTTCTTTCTTTGCCTGTTAGCTTTAAAAATTCACTAAATTTCCCTTGTGGAAGCACTACAGAACGAGTAAAATCCTCTGCTGTAAGTCCAATTAAATCCACTATTTTTTGCTGAACTTCCCTATCTTTTTCTGCCAAAACTCTTTCTCCACTTTCCCCTATTTCCCGCAGTCTTGCTAATGTAGTTTTATAACCGCCGCTTTTTGCGTCCCTTTTTACATTTCTCTCAACTATATACCTTTTTCTTGCCCCATCAACACCTATTTCAAACTGGTATGTCAAAGACATAGATGTAGATTGAGTATTTATAAAATCCTTGCTATTTCTGGGAATTTTTCCGTACATTGAAAGAGTAATTGCATCTATAATAGTGGATTTTCCACTTCCTGTGGGACCAAATATGCCAAAAAGTCCTTTTTCTGTTAGGACTTCAAAATCAATAATTTGTTCTTCTACAAAACTATTAAGCCCTGCAATTTTAAGCTTCAGAGGTCTCATCTTCCTCATCCTCTTCCTTTATTATACTCATAAAAAGTTCTAAAACCTCCTCTGTTGGAGGAACTTTGTTTTCCTTTAAATAAAATTCTTCAAAAAGTTCCTTTACACTTTTTTCATCTATCTCATAGTCTTCAATTTCCATTTCATCCTCTGGCAAAATTGGCTTTATTTCAACTATATCCGGTAATATGCTCTTCATTTCTTTTATCTTTGAAGAAGGCAGTGGAGACTCAGATTTAATCTCGAAATATGCCCATATATCTTTATCCCTGTATTCATTGCAAATCTCTAAAGCCTCCTCTATGCCATTACACCTAAACACTTCAATAGGCTTGTAATTTTTAAAATATATTTCCTTCACAAGTGCAGGTTCTCCTGCCTTTAAATCTACTAAATAAGCACATTTAGAATGGTTCATCTCACTTTTGCTGTACTGAAGAGGGGAACCAGAATAATAAGCAGGAAGAGTAGAAGAAATTCTCTGAGGTTTGTGAAGGTGTCCGAGAGCTATGTACTGCGCCTTTTGTGGCAGGTGCCTTATTTCTACTGTAAAACTTCCTCCTAACTGAATAGGCCTTTCTGAACCTGACTCCTCTCCTCCTGCAACAAAAATATGAGATACCGCAATGTTTATAGTATCTTCTCTGTATTTTTTCGAAAGGTCATTAAAAATTTCACCAACTCTTTCAGAGTAACTTTTCTGCCTTTTCTCTTCCTCCAATTCTGATGTAAAAATTTCATTTAGCCTTTTTTCACTGGGATAAGGAAGAGCTATAATTACAGCTTTTTCACCTTTTATCTCAATTTCTAAAAAACCTTCTCCCGAATCTAAAATTTTAAATTTCCCAAAGTCTCCTTTGGGCACAATACTTTTAGGAGTACCTAAAAGTATCACTCCGTGCTCATAAGCAAAGGGGCTTGCAGCTGAAAGTCTCTCTGGATTATCATGATTTCCTGCTATGACCAAAATCACTCTTTCCCCGTTGGAAAGTTTTTTTAAAGTTGTGTAAAAAAGCATTTCCGCCCTTGCAGGAGGGTTTGAAGAATCGTATATATCCCCGGCAATTATGACCAGGTCTACATTGTTTTCCTCCACCATCTGCACAAAATCCTCTAAAAATTTCTCCTGCTCTTCAATCCTTGAAAAATTTTCAAGGCTTTTTCCCAAATGCCAGTCTGAAGTATGTAAAATCCTCATTTTATCACCCTTAATATTCCAGAATCATTCCATTAAAGAAGAGGTAAATATATTTTTCTTTGACTCTTTTGCCAGTAATCTTTTCTAAAGCCTTTGCATAAAGATCTATCTGCACTTTATATTTTTCTTTTATTTCCTCCATCATTTCCTCTGTCACATAATCCGTCTTGTAATCAATAAGGATTATTTCTCCCTCTTCTTCAAAAAAGCAGTCAATAATGCCTTGCACAGCTATAAATTCATTTTCGTATTCTTCAGGCAAATCTTTGTAAACTTCTGTACTTTTAATTTTTATATGGAAAGGCACTTCCCTTTTTACATTTTGAGAACTTAACATTCTCCTTCCAAGAGAAGCTCTAAAAAATTCTTCAATTCTTCTTATGTCTATCTCTTTAGCCTGTGCTTCTGTCAAAATCTCTCTATCCACCATATTCTTAATTTGCTTCTTTATGCCTTCTACACTCAAATCCCCATTTAAATCTAATTTTTGCATGACAAGGTGCATAGCTATACCTTTTTCGGCTGCAGTAAGTCCTTTTTTCTTTTCTAAAAAGGCAGGGATTTTAAGGACTGTTTTTTCAAATATTGAAGTAGTGTCCTCATCTATTACTTCTTCGTTTAAAATTCTTTTAATTTCTGTAACAGAAAGTTTCGCAGGCAAATGGCAGGCTTTTTCATAAGGATATACATAATTTAAACGCCTTGTCACTTCATCATAAAATTCACTGCTAGGGCTATCTAAATCTAAGTTTTCAAGCTTTTGCAATAAGTTTGTCTCTTCCTCAACCTGTTTTTTATCAAAAATCACATCTTTTTTATTCCAAATCCTTACCTGCCACTGTGAGCTATCCTCTTCCACAGCCACATATTGTACCTGTGCAAAATCCCTTAAAGGTTTTAAATCCGCATGCTTTATAACAGCAGGACCTATCCAATCTATATAACTTTTACTTCTTAAAATTTCATACTCAGGCACCTTACTCTCCAACATAGCAATATTGCACCATTTTTTCACTTTTCCCTTTATGTCTTTAACACTTCCAACTAATATTAACTTTTCTTTTGCCCTTGTCAAAGCAACGTACAAAACTCTCATCTCTTCAGAAAGGCTTTCTAACTTTATTTTGTTTTTTATTGCCTCTTTCACAATGCTGGGATAAGAAATTCTTCTCTTGAAGTCCACAAACTCAGGGCCCAATCCTAATAAATGATGGTACAATACGCTTTGACTTAAATCCTTTAAATTAAACTGTTTACCTAACCCTGCCACTATGACTACCGGGAATTCAAGACCTTTACTTTTGTGTATACTCATTATCCTGACTACATTTTCATTTTCTCCTACTATTTTAGCACTTCCCATATCGCCACTGCTGACTTTGAGGCGGTTTATAAAATTGATAAAGTTAAACAGCCCTTTAAAACTTGTTTCCTCGTACTGCTTTGCCCTTTCAAACAAAATCCTCAAGTTTGCCTGCCTCTGCGCTCCTTGAGGCATTGCCCCTACATAGGCATAATAACCAGTGTCTTGATATAAATACCACAAAAACTCATCCACCGGTATATAAATGGCTTCCTCTTGCCACTTTTTCAATGATTCTAAGAAACTTTTAGCTTTTTGCCCTAATTCATCCTCCCTTTGTGATACCTTTTTAAGTGCTTCATATATAGCTCTATTAGGCTCTTCTAACCTTATGTCAATTAATTCTTCTGGGGTAAAGGAAAAAATAGGAGACCTCAAAACTGCCAACAATGGAATATCTTGCATTGGGTTGTCTATCACCTGAAGGAGGGATATTATAGTCTTTATCTCCGTTGTTTCAAAGTATCCCGTTCCTGTGTCCGCAAAAGCAGGAATACCGGCATTTATAAATTCTTCTAAAAATACAGGTGCCCATCTTTCTGTAGCCCTCAAAAGTATTACTATATCCCTATACTCCACAGGCCTGTAATTTTTGAGGTTTTTATCATAAACCATAAAGGTATTTTTCTCATTTTGTGTAACTAATTCCTTTATCCTTTGAGCTACCACCTTTGCTTCTACTTGTATGTTGTCAATAATCTCTTCCTCTTCTTCCCCATAAACCTCTAATTCTTCCTCTTCAGGAGTTTCATCATTTTTCTCTATCAAATGTATTTCCACAGGTCCACCTACAATGGCATCAAGAGGAGGTGTTCCAAAATCTGCTCCACAATTTAACTTTTCTTCCTCTGTATAATCTATCTCACCTACATTCTTAGACATTATCTTTTTGAAAATGAAATTTACCGCATCTATGATTTGGGGTCTGCTTCTGAAATTTTTATAAAGCAGTATCTTTTTATTTTTATCTTCCTCTTTTGAAGAATAAGTATTGTACTTTTCAAAAAATATATAAGGATTTGCCTGCCTAAACCTGTATATGCTCTGTTTTACATCTCCTACCATAAACCTGTTAGGTGTGTCTTCTCGGGCTATAGTGCTTAGTATAACTTCCTGTATTAAATTAGAATCTTGATATTCATCCACAAAAATTTCTTGGAATTTTTCTCTATACATCAAAGCTGCCTCTGAAGGCTTCACATTCCCGTTTTCATCGACTTCTGTCAAAATTTGCAGTGCAAAATGTTCAATGTCATTAAAGTCTATAATGCTTTTTTCCCTTTTTTTATCAGCATATTTTTTATCAAAAAGTAAAATCAAATCCACTAAAGCCTTCATGTTAGGGTACAAAGCTTTAATTTCTTCTTCAATTTTTTCTATGTCATCTGAAAAAAACTTATTTCTTATCTCCTTAATTTTAGCTTTAACCTCATTTCTTATTTTTGTCACTTCATCTTTTACTTTAGGGTCTGCATCTTTACCTGCTCTGGGAAGTCTATCAAACTCTATAGCATTTATCTGTTTTCTAAATTCCTCCCAATTTTCACAGTCTAGAAGTTTTTCCAAATTTCCCGCCTCTATTTCAAAATTATCAAGATAGCTTTGTAGCCTATTTTCACTATGAAGTTTAGCAATTGCCACATACATTCCATTTAAAAGCCCTGACATTTCTACTTTTAAACTGTCTAAGATGACTGCAGCCCATTGCGATTTTTCAAAATTAAAATCTTCTTTAACTTCGAAGCTCAGTAATACATCTCCAAGCCATCTTTCAGGCCAGGGAAGTGATTTTACAAAGTCGTACAATTTTAAAAGAATATCTACAAGGGGTTTATCGTCCCTTGTGCCTCCATAACTTTCAACCAATGTCAAAAAATCTTCATTATCCTCTTTTTGATATAATTCCTCAAAAAGCTCCTCTAACGCCTCTAATTTTAAAAGTAAAGTTTCTGTATCATCCCCTATTCTAAAGTTAGGGTCTAAATCTATGAGAAAAAAGTTATTTCTCACTACTTCCAAGCAGAAGGAGTGAATTGTGGTGATTGTAGCTTTGTTAAGTAATGTTAGCTGATTGCTAAGCCGCCTGTCTTCCGGATTTTGCTCTAACTTAGAAATCAACGCTTCTGCTATCCTTTCTCTCATTTCAGAGGCAGCAGCATTTGTAAAAGTAACAACTAAAAGTTTATCAATATCTACAGGATTTTTGTCATCCGTGACAAGTTTTATGATTCTTTCAACTAAGACAGCCGTTTTGCCAGAGCCTGCACCTGCTGCCACCAAGAGATTACTGCCCCTTGTATTTATGGCCAGCTGCTGTTCATAAGTCCATTTGGTTTCCATCTGACTTCACTTCCTGTTCCAATATACTCCATATCTCCTCAACATCTTTACTCTTTATAACCCTGTACTCATTCCCTTTAAAATTCGTTTCAAATTGGCAGACAGAAGAGTAAGGGCAATATTTACAAGGAGTCTCTTTATCTTTTTTATATGGAGAAATTGAAATATCTCCTTCTAGCATCTGTTCGGTCAAACGCTGTATAGTTTTTTTGACGTGTTTTCTCAACAATTCAAACTGCTCTTTTGTAGCTCCTTTGGTGTTTTTGCCTACACTCCCGTCTTTATTGATTGTTGCTGGAATTATATAAGAAGTACCTTCAATTGATTTGTCCATCTCTTTTATAATTTGAGCATCATTTAAAACAAGCCCTTCCAGCCTCAATTTTTTAAAAATCTGCATTTGCAACTCTTCATCTGATATATCTTTATCTGCCTTTATAATCGGGTCATCTATTTTAAAGTAGAATATGCCAGCCGGATTTAAATTTGTGTTTCCCTTTATTGCACTTTCTAATATAGCATCTAAATATATCAAAAGCTGAAGTTCTAAACCATAGAAAACATCTGAAAGGTCTAAAGTTTTGTTGCCAGACTTGTAATCTATTATCCTTATATAGGCTTCATCCTCTTTTTCAAATATATCAACCCTGTCTATCCTCCCTATGAGATTTATCTCCTCACCGTTTGACAGCACAATCTTTATAGGAGGATACTTTTGGTTATCGCCAAAAGCAACCTCATGGTCTAAAGGCACAAAAGAACTTCTCTTTATATGCTCAGATACCACCCATACCGCATTAGAAAGCACTCTTTTTAACCTTTCAGCAAGATATTTGTATCTGGGGCTGCTGTTTAAAATATATCCTGGTATTTTTTGTATCATGTCATCCACAATAATAGCCACAGCCTCATCGCACCACTCTCTGTCAATATCCTGCCAAGTAAGTCCTTCTTCCTCCAGTGCTTTAGAAAACCTGTCAAGGACATTGTGCATAAAAGTCCCTAAATCAGGCGGTTCAAAACTATAGATTTTTCTTTCTTTCGCTTTAAGACCGTATTGCACAAAATAAGCAAAAGGACAAGCTGCGTATTTTTCAAGTCTGGATACGCTAAAATACATTTCATCCCCATACAACTTTTTTACCTTGTGGGCAGGTACTTTTTCAACCTGATTAGTGTAATAAAGTCCTTCTAAAGCCCTTGTCAATTTCGGCTTCCATGATTCACTTTTAGCATACCATTTATACACATCCAACCACAGAGGATGCATTTTATTTGTGATATCCCACATCTTAATTGACTTTATCATCTCATTAAAAGTGGGAGGAGGTGTTGAAACCCTATTTAAATTTTCTTCTTCCGTATCCATCTCCACCACATTGCTCAACTGCTTTATTCTAGGAAAAATCTTTTTCAAGCGGGAAATTATTATAGAGGGTTTTAAGCTTTTCCCTTCATGGTCAGCAATGGGATAACTTATCTTTAAAAATTTACTTGTGGAAGTCAGGGCAGTGTAGACTAAAAATTGCTCTTCAAATATCTTAGTCTTTGTATCTCTGTCCAACTCCACATTGTGGGAAGCTAAAATTTCCCTCTCCCCATCTGTCAAAATTCCTTCCTCAAAAAGAGAAGCAGGAAATATACCATCATTTACGCCGATTATGTAAAGAGCTTTTGCATTGTGACTTTTCATCTTATCGACACTGGTAACCAAAACTTCATCAAGTGCAGGAGGAATACTTCCAATTTGATATTCATCAAATCCTATGCTTAATATCTTTGCAAACTGCTCTGCTGTAACTTTTTCCTCCCCCATCACTTCTACCATTTGGTCTAAAACATCTACAACAATATCCCACACTTGTGCATATTGATTTGCCGTGTCAAATTCCTTTTCTTGTTTAAACTTTTCAATCAATTTTTCAATCTTTTGAGGCAATTTCATTTCAACTAAAAAATCATACAAAGTACCACAAGCTTCTTTAATATTCTTTGATTTAGAAAACTTCTTATAAAAATCCTGTAAGGGAGTTGCGATTTTTCCTTTTATCTCATTCACTCTCTCTATTATCTCTTTTTCATCTTCCTCTATTGAAAGTCTATCAAATCTGTAATTTAACCTGTAATTCCAA
The DNA here is from genome assembly GCF_000763575.1 of Thermoanaerobacter kivui. Taxonomy (NCBI): domain Bacteria; kingdom Bacillati; phylum Bacillota; class Clostridia; order Thermoanaerobacterales; family Thermoanaerobacteraceae; genus Thermoanaerobacter; species Thermoanaerobacter kivui. The sequence continues at coordinate 213,984 of NZ_CP009170.1, read as the reverse complement.
ACTTCCTCTTTCCATTTATCTCCCTTTATACCGTTAGCTAAAACATAATTCTCAATAAGGTTTATGTCCTCTTTTTCTAAATCTGTAAAACCTGTCTTTAGGTATCTAAAAACAGACTCATAAGACCATCTTTTTAAATGAATGTCAAAAAGGGAGGTTATAAAAACGATGATGGGATTGTTTTTTATTTCCATCTTTATGTCTATAAAACAGGAAATTCCATATTGAGAAAATATAGCTTTTATGAGTTTATGATATCTATTTAAATCGCGAGTAGCTACCACAATGTCAGAATACCTAAACCCCTCATCTCTCACGAGCCTTATGATATCTCTTGCAGTCTCTTCAACTTCGCTATAGACATTGACAGCCTTAAATATGCTTATATCCTCTGTTTCTTTTAGATATACTTTGTAAGGGTAGGAAAAGAGATGTTTTTCTATAAAACTTAGTTCTTCACTTTCTTTAAATCTCTGTGGAATCCCTATATTCAAATTTACTGGTTTTTCATAGGATATATTATTTCTTTGACAAATCTCTAAAAGTTTGCTTTCTGTCTTTTTAGTGGTGTAAAAAAGGTCTGTAGTATCAATTTCAGCAGAGATATTAGAAGTGTCCATACAGAGAGTAATATTTACTCTTGATGCTTTTTTTAAAAGCTTTTCTATTACCCTGTACTGCTTTGGCGTAAAACCCGTAAAGCCGTCTATCCAAAATTCCGCTCCTTCAAATTGAGAAGAATATTCAAGTTTCTCTGCTAAAAGAGTCAACTCATCCTCTTGGTCTATATAATTTTGGTGTAAACTCTCTTCAAATTTAGAATATATTAAACTTATGTCTTTTAGTTTTTCTCTTAATCCTAAATTATCTATTGTTTCAGTTATCTCTAATAACTTTTCAGGAGTCACTTCAAATCTTTTAAGCTCTGTTATAACTTCTGAAACTTTTTTGATAAAACCCTGCTGCCTGGAGGCTTTAGAATAAACCTTAAGGTCTTTTTGTATGTCTTCCATTATTTTATAAATAAGCATTGACCTTCCGCAGGATTTCATGTGCTGACGGGTAAGACCTCCAACTTCTGTAAATACCCTATTTGCCAAAGTCTTAAAACTTAAAACTTGTGCCCTCATCTTTTCATCTTTTTCAATTGTATTTAAAAGATATTTTTCTGCCTCAAAGGTAAATTGTTCGGGGACAAGTAGTATAAGGAGGTGAGACTTTCCATCATTTAATTTTCTTTTTATATCGTTAAGGCAAAAAGTAGTCTTGCCTGTACCTGCTCTTCCATATATAAATCTTATACTCATATCGTCCACTCCTTTAAGCGAAAAGACATATCTAATATAAATGTTACCACATTATTAATGTTTGGTGAAGAGACTCAAACTATTGAATTATATTCTCGTTTTGTGGTACAATACATTACTGTAAATGGTCTAAAACACCACCCAAAAAGGAGTTGTAAAAATTGACACAAGATATACTGATGCTGCTTTTTAGTCTCGCTTTTATACTTTTTGCCTGTGTCTTATTTACAAACTCAATAGAATGGTTTGGGAAAAAGCTAAACTTAAGTCAAGGGGTTGTCGGAAGTATTCTGGCTGCTGTAGGTACAGCACTTCCAGAAACAATTATACCAATTATCGCTATACTTTTTTATGGAGGAAGGGAAGCAAGCCAAATAGCTACAGGTGCTATTCTGGGCGCTCCTTTTATGCTTTCTACCTTAGGATTTTTGATAACGGGTGCTGCCGTCATAATTTATTCTCTTTTCGGAAAAAGAACATTAAAAATGAATGCAAATAAAAAGGTATTTCGCAGAGATTTAATGTATTTTATTTTAGTATACACTGTTGCAATTTTTACCTCTGTTTTTAACCAATTTAATGAAGTGAGAACTTTTGCAGTTGTATTAATATTAGTATCATACGCTCTCTACGTAAAGCGCACTTTTTCAGACGAGCAGAAAATAGAAGAAAACATAGGAACTTTATATTTTACAAAAGTGTTTAGTGTAGACACCAACTTGTTTTGGATAACTACGCAACTTGCTCTTTCCCTTTTAGGAATAATTTTTGGCGCTCACTTGTTTGTAGGATATGTAAAAGATTTGTCTCACATGATGGGAATTTCACCTCTTATACTTTCAATTGTCATAACACCTATTGCAACAGAATTGCCTGAAAAACTCAATTCTATTGTATGGGTAGGACAAAAAAAAGACACCCTTGCACTTGGAAATATAACAGGTGCAATGGTGTTTCAGTCTTCCATACCAGTTACTGTTGGTATACTGTTTACCCCGTGGAACATAACAGGAATAGCTTTTTTAAGTGCCATGTTAGCTTTAACTTCAGCTATTTTAAATTTAATGTGGATAAATATTAGAAAGTCAGTCAATCCTTTTGTGCTGATGTTTGGAGGAGTGTTATACGGAATATTTTTAATCACTATACTTCATTAATTTATATCTTCGCCTCTATTGCTTACAAAAATACTTGTGTGTTATAATTTTAATAAAGTGAATAAAGTTTTTGACGGTTGGCAAGTTTTATAACTTGTTCAAGAACTATTGGCTTCTTGGGTGGGAAGCTCATCTTAAAGGTGAGTTTTTCCACCTTTCATTTTACAAAATAATACAAATAATAATGTAAAAGGAGGATGGATTGTGGTCATTGTTGCACTCTTAGTAATATTATTAATGATCCTAATTTTGCCTCTTGCAAATAGGCATATAGAACACAACATCGAATATTTTCTTTTTGCAATGGGAGTTGCTGCAGCATTTGTATCAGGAGTATTTTCTTATGACCTGATAGAACACATATTTAAAAATCATCTTTTGTATTTAATAACAGCAGCCGTATTTTTATCAGGACTTTTATTTGAGATATTTAAAGATAAATTTAAAAAATCTATAGGAACAGTAGTAACTCATATTCCACTTAAAATATTTATATTTTTAATCATTATTATCCTTGGCTTGACAGCCAGTATAATTACAGCCATAATAGCCTCAATAATATTAGTGGAAATAATTCACTTGTTGCCTTTAAAACACAAAGACAAAGTGGTGATTACTGTCATTGCCTCTCTTTCAATCGGCATGGGTGCTGCACTAACACCAATTGGAGAGCCTTTAGCCACAATAGTAACTTCAAAATTAAATGCAAACTTTTTTTACCTTTTCAATACTTTAGGCATTTACGTCATACCAGGTATATTAGCTTTGGGTTTTTTAGGTTTACTTTACATTAATAAATTAGAGATAAATAACCATTTCATTATAGAAGAAAATTATGTTAAAGAAGCAGAGGAAATTAAAAAAGTTGAAAGATTTCAATTTATCTTTATTCAAGCATTTAAAATTTTCGTTTTTATTCTGGCATTGGAACTTTTAGGTGCAGGATTCAAACCTATTATTGACAATTATATAATTCATCTTGATAGCCGACTTTTATATTGGATAAATATGGCCTCAGCAGTGCTTGACAACGCAACACTGGCAGCAGCTGAAATAAGCCCTGCTATGACAACAGAACAAATCCAAGCAATATTGATGGGGCTTCTAATAAGTGGCGGCATGTTGATTCCAGGAAACATACCTAATATCATATCAGCAGGAAAGCTGAATATTAAAAGCCGTGAATGGGCTTTGGTAGGAATTCCTCTGTCTTTAGTTGGTTTAGTTATATATTTTATCATTCATTTTGTAATTTGATTTTATTTTACTCTGTTTGTCAGTTTACCTATTCCCTCTATTTCAATAGTTACAACATCGCCTGATTTTAAGGGTCCAACGCCAGAGGGTGTTCCCGTCAATATGACATCGCCAGGGTTTAGCGTCATTATGTGAGATATAAAACTCACAAGTTTTGGAACGTTAAATATGAGGTGTTTGGTGTTGCTTTTTTGCCTTACTACACCATTTACATATGTAGTTATGTCCAAAGAAGAAGGGTCTAAGTCTGTCTCAATCCAAGGGCCTATAGGCAAAAAGGTGTCAAAAGACTTCGCTCTTGTCCATTGGCCATCTTTTGCCTGCAAATCTCTTGCTGTTACATCGTTAGCTATCGTATAGCCAAGGACATAATCTAACGCATCTTTTAAAGATACATTTTTCGCTCTTTTGCCTATTACAACAGCCAGTTCCCCCTCATAGTCAACCCTCTCTGACATCTCTGGAAGGACTATAAAATCATCAGGGCCAATAACTGCTGTTGAAGGTTTTATGAATAATGTCGGTTCCTCCGGCTCTTTGTCCCCCATTTCCTCTATATGATCCCTATAATTTAACCCTACACATATAGCTTTTGTAGGCAGGCAAGGAGGCAAAAGCTTTACTTCCTCCAAGTTATAAGAATAAAAGCCTTCACTTCCAAATGCAATAACTTTATCCCCTTCAATTACTCCATATTCATTCAACGCTTTATCTATTCGCACAAGCCTCACAATAAAACCTCCTTAAATTTTTAGATTTAAAAATATTTTACCACATAACTTATGATTAAAAAACAGCCTGTATTTACAGGCTTCAGACTATAGACAAACTTTCGAAAATAGGATATTTTGCATAAGGAACGACTTGTGACAAAGCGGCAACAAAACTTAGCAAGACCGAGGGTGGAGGCAGGGCCGTAGCCAAGGATGGCGGAGGCGGGCACCTGAGACAGGACGTCGATTGTGCCCGGTACCCTGCCGGAACCCGAAGGTCGAGCTTAGTTTTGTCGCTTTGGAACATCGGAGTGACGATGCAAAATATCCTATTTTAAAATTTTTGATTTTGTCAACAAGCTGTAGCCTGTATTTACAGGCTTAATTACATTTGACTTTTTATATACTCTCCTACCTTTTTGTCCTCTTTGCTTATGTGATTTATAAGCCAATCCACCAACGTTTTATTGACAAGCATTATAATTGATAAGTTTATGCCTTCTTTTTTTATTTTTTCGTCCAATTCCTCTACTTTTTTAATGAAATCTTCATGAATTTTTTTGTGTTCTTCATAGGAAGGGTATTGATATTTTTTCATGAGGTCTTCTTCAGCGCTAAAATGTTCTATAGTATAATCTTTTAAAAATTTCATCACTTCTTCAATTTTTTCTTTTCCTTTTTTCTGGTTGCAAGCCTCCAAAACATCATTTACTTTTTTTATTAACTCTTTATGTTGGCTGTCAACGAGTTCATTTCCAACTGATAAAGATTCAGTCCACTTCAATTACTCTCTCCTCCCGATTTTATCATTAACTACATTGTAAACTTTTATCGACAAAAAAGCAATATTAAAAAGGACAAACTCTTAAGAAAAATTAAGAAGTTTGTCCTTTTTTGTATTTTATTCGTATCTTAGAGCTTCAATTGGATTTAAATTGGCAGCTTTATTTGCAGGATATACGCCAAAGAACAATCCTACAATTACCGAGAAAGAGAAGGATATTAATACTGTAGAGAGAGAAGGCTTAGCATTTATATTCATAGCTGAGCCTAGTACCATCGACAATACGTATCCTACTATAATTCCCACTATTCCTCCTAATCCGCTTAAAGTTAATGATTCAATTATAAACTGAAGTAATATATCTTTCTTTTTGGCTCCTAATGCTTTTCTTATCCCTATCTCTCTCGTCCTTTCAGTAACAGATACAAGCATTATGTTCATTATCCCAATTCCACCGACTAAAAGGGAGATTCCTGCAATTCCTCCAAGGAGCAAGCTCAAAGTAGCAGTAACACTATTTACTGTAGATAAAATTTGTGATTGGTCCATTATTCTAAAGGCATTTGTATCGCCTTTAAATATCTGCAACAGTTTGCTGTTTATTTCGTTTTTAGCAAGTTCAACAGTATCTGGGCTTGTAGCTTCTATATATATTTGTCTTATGTCTCTATTTTTCGCAAAGTAGAACATTGTCTTAAGGGGTATAAATATTGAATCATCATCAGAACCTGCAATTGAAGAACCTTTTTGTGACAAAATACCTACTACCGTGAAGTTTTGGCCATTTAATTTTATAGTCTTGCCAATAGGGTCAGTAAAGCCAAAAAGCTCTCTCGCTACATTGCTGCCAAGAACTGCCACCTTGTTCCTTCCTTCATCATCCATCGGCAAAATGAATCTGCCAGCTGCTACTTGTAGATCGCGTATTGATTGATAATCTCCATTTACTCCATTTACTGTTGTGTTGTCCACTGAATTATTTCCGTACATAGCCGTTACACTGCTAGATATGACCGGAGATATAGCAGCTATAAAGCTTGAGTCTTTTAAAGCAATGGCTTGGTCATAAGTTAAAGAGCTTTCTCCCCCTCTCCCCATTACGTTTACCATTATGAGGTTTGAACCCATACTTTGTATCTGAGAAGTAATACTTCTTGTAGAGCCTTGGCCTATACTTACTAAGGCTATAACAGCTGTGACACCTATTATAATCCCCAACATGGTGAGAAAAGACCTCATTTTATTGCTTAAAATACTGCGTATAGCTATTTTCAAAGCTTCTACATATCTCACGGTGTTACCACCTCGTTTTCTAAAATGCGTCCGTCTTTTATTCTTACTATTCTTTTTGCTTGTGCAGCTATATTAGGGTCATGAGTTATGAGTACTACTGTGTTTCCTCTCTCATTCAACTCCTTTATTATTTTCATTATCTCACTACCACTTTTTGAGTCTAAATTTCCCGTCGGCTCATCTGCCAATATGAGATGGGGATTATTTGCTAGTGCCCTTGCTATTGCTACTCTTTGTTGCTGACCTCCTGATAATTCATTAGGTCTATGGTGCATCCTTTCCTTAAGTCCTACCATCTCTAATAGCATCTGGGCTCTTTGCCGCCTTTCTTTTGTAGGCACACCTTTGTATATCATAGGCAATTCCACATTTTCTAAAGCCGTCATTTTTTGAAGCAAATTGAAATTTTGAAAAACAAACCCTATTTCGCTACATCTTAAATCTGCTAATTGATTGTCAGAAAGTTTGCTTGTGTCTATGCCATTTAAAAAGTATTCTCCAGAAGTTTTTACATCTAAGCACCCTATTATATTCATTAAAGTAGTTTTACCTGAACCTGATTGACCGACAATTGATACAAATTCCCCTTTTTCAATGTCAAGGTTTATACCATCTAACGCTCTTACTTCATTTTCTCCCATTTTGTAAATCTTTGTTAAATTCCTTATTTTTATTAAAATGTTATCCATCATTTACCTCCCTGTGGAAGTGTTATTTTGCCCTGTCCCATTAAAGCTTCTGCCTTGGTAACTACCACCTTGATTAGTCATATTCTTGTTGAAATTGCCTTCTGGCCTAAAGCCACCCATTATACCAAAAGCACTTGGATTACGGTTATTTGCGTTTGTTGAGGAAATAAGTGTTGGAATTAATACTTTGTCTCCTTCCTGCAATCCACTCACGATTTCTATAAAGTTGTCGTTGTAAATGCCTGTCTCTACAAATCGCATGTTGTTCCTGAAAGAGTTCCTGTTATTAGTGCTATTGTTAGTGCTATTGATATTTTGATTTTTTAAATCGTCTGTGTAGAGTATTACGTATTTTCTATCACCGTTTGTCTGAACAGCTTGGATAGGAAGTATTAAAGCATCTTGTTTTTCTGCAACAGTTATTGAAACATTCATTGACATGCCTAAAAGTAAGTCTTCACTTGGCTCTACTTCAATAGTTACATTATAAGAAGCTACTCCGTTTTGTATTGTTGGAAGTTGTGATACTTGTGAAACAGTACCGGTAAAAGTCTTACCCGGTAAATTATCTGTCGTAAGCTGTGCTTGCTGCCCTACTTTTATATTTTTTATGTCTGTCTCGTCAACAGAAAGATTGACAACATAATTAGAATTGCCCACTATTACCGCAGTTTCTGGTTGACTCTCATAAGTAGATAATTGTGTTATATCTAAAACAGGCACAAAACCTGCTTGCTGCGATTGGCTATTAGTATTGCTTAGGTTAGTGCTCGCTACAGAAGTACCTAGTATATCTCCTTCGTTTATATTTTGGCTAAGGATCTTCCCATCTATAGGAGAGTAAATTTTTAAGTTATCAATTTGTTGCAAAATCTGATTGTAATTGTTTTGAGCTTGCTTCAGTTTTAATTCGGCATTTTTTATTTGTGCATCACTTATATTATTCGAGGATAGTTTTATTAAAAGTTGGCCTTTTTTTACATTTTGTCCCTGGGACACATATACTTTTTCTACTGTACCTGCAATTTGTGCTGTAACATTAACTGAATTTTGAGTAGTTTGCCCATTATTTTCTGCAGTTTCATTCTCTTTTGAATTATCCCCAATTATTGCAACAGGCATACCTGGAGTAACATCCTGTCCTTCTTTTACTAATACCTGTACAACTCCATCAGAAGGTGCAGTTATACTCAACTTAGCAAGGCTATTATTATAATTTTGCTTTTCTTGATTTAATTGCTGCTGTGCTAAATCAAGATTTAATTTGGCTTCTTCAAGCTGATTATTTAAATCGTCATCTTCAATTTCGTATAATAGGTCTCCTTTCTTTACAGTATCTCCTACCTTAAAATACACTTTCTTTACTGTTCCACTGCCTTTTAACGTAATTGCTCTTACATCGCCACTTAAGTTTCCTGTCCCAGTGACTTCCATAGAAATATTACCACGAGTAACTGTAACATATGAAAGCTGCTGGGGTTGTGATGATTTTGCCCTGTTTACAAAGTAAAAAGTGGCAATTCCAATGATTAATACTGCAACAATCGCATATAAATATTTCCTCTTCATAAATCCACCTCTTCTAAAAAATTGATGTATAATTAAAATATCAAAAAATTGTTATGTAAAAATTAAGAATATGTGATAAATTTGTGTAGTCTAAACTTTTATATATTTCCATCTACCCGCTTTAAACCTATAGCTATACATTACTGACCTTACAACAAAGTCGATACATATACCAATCCATATTCCATATACTCCCATACCAAACACTTTACCAAGAATATATCCAATAGTCACTCTAAAGAGCCATAATAACAATAGGTACTGCAAAAATATAGCCCAAAGTAGTGAGTCCTATAAAAATAGCAATACTCATAATAAGTGACTGCATAACTGCAAGGCGAGCCCCTTCTTTGTCTTCTTCACCAATAAGCCTCGCTACAATTACTGTGGAACCAGTGGCAAGCCCTGAAAAAATTGCTTGAAAGAAAAAAATAAGGGAATTAATCATCCCAACAGCCGCAATCGCATTTGTTCCAACACGTCCTACAAATATAGTAGATACCATTCCAACTGCCATTATAAGCATTTGTTCTGTTATAGAAGGCCAAGCCAATTCTATAATTTCTTTAGCAACATTGCGCTTATGCCTCTCTTTTGCTTCCAATTTAATCCCTCCGTTGCTTCGTTTCCTCATTTAAAAGTTCACTTGCTTTTTTCACTACTTCCTGCCCCATCTTTTTATTTATTTCTCTAACTACATTTTCTGCCTTAATAAATTTAATAACCCTTTTATCCAAAAAGGACAATTGCTCATATTTTACTGCACTCAAGTTAGAAACAGATAGACCAATAAGCCTTATATACTGGTCTAATTTTAGTCTTTCAATAATTTCGTAGGCTACATCGTATATGTCCTCACTTAATCGTATATATTTATTTAATGTCTTGCTTTTGGTGTGAACTGCAAAATCTGGTGTCTTTATCTTAACAGTAACCGTTCTGGCATAAAGTTTCTCTCTAACTAATTCTTCCGATATTATGTCGGAAAATAATTTCAAATAATGAAGTAAAAGCTTTTTGTCCTTTGTATCCTTTTCCAGTGTCTTTTCCTTTCCTATAGACTTAATCTCCCTCATAGTTTCAACAGGCCTCTCATCAATGCCCCTGATTCTTAAATATATTTCCACACCTACTTTACCAAAAATTTCGACAAGATTCTCCTGTGACAGTTTTAAAAGGTCATCTATTGTATTTATTCCCATAGATTTAAGTCTCTCTTCAGATTTTTGCCCTATGCCATGAACTTTAGAAACAGGAAGTGGTTTTAAAATGTCGGGAATCATTTCTTCTGTTATGACCATAAATCCGTCTGGCTTATTCCAATCAGAAGCAAGTTTTGCAAGAAATTTGTTATAGGAAACTCCCGCAGAAATGGTAAGCCCCGTCGTCTCTTTCACTTTCTTTTTTATTTCCAGGGCAATAATCTCTGGATTTTTGTCAATATCTGTAACATCAAGATAGGCTTCATCTATAGACATAGGTTCTACTAAAGGAGTTATACTGTACAAAATATCGAAAATTTGAGCAGACACTTCTTCATATCTTTTTCTCCTTGCAGAAAGAAAAATACCGTGTGGACACAGCTTTTTCGCCATGTACATCGGCATTGCAGAATGTATCCCGTATTTTCTTGCTTCATATGAGCAAGTTGAAACTACTCCTCTTTCAGACAAACCGCCTACAATGACAGGTTTTCCTTTATACTCTGGATTATCATGCTGTTCTACGGATGCAAAAAAGGCATCCATATCAACATGAATAATCTTTCGCTTCATAATCATCCCTCAATTTTTTATTTCATATTAGGAAAACCCAGTTGTCTCAAGGCCTCATATAGTACTATAGCTACAGAGTTGGACAAATTTAGAGACCTTGTAGATATCACTTCATGCATTGGTATCCGTATACAGTCTTCGTAGTATTTTTCAATCAACCACTTAGGAAGTCCTGCAGTTTCTTTCCCAAAAAGTATATAAGAATTGTCTTCATATTTTACTTCATGATAATACTTTTTAGCCTTTGTGGTAGCAAGATAAAACTTTTTCCCTTTGTTTTGTTCAAGAAATTGTTCGAGATTATCGTAAACGGTAAGGTCTAAAAGAGGCCAGTAATCTAGGCCAGCTCTTTTTACGTATTTTTCGTCTATACTGAAACCTAAAGGTTTTACAAGATGAAGCCTGCTGCCTGTAAGCACACAAGTTCTTGCAATATTCCCCGTGTTCTGTGGTATCTCAGGTTCAACAAGTACTACATTAAGTGGCATACTCTACCTCCTGTATTGTAACTAACTTTATTTTATTATATCACAAGAGCTTTATAATTAAAAAAAAGTGAAAATTTTTCCACTCATCTCATTTATTAAATACTTTCACTAAAAATTTGATCATCAAAAAAAATATGACTAACATCAAAAAAGTCATTCCTATTCCCACAATAACAATTTTAAATACATTAAGTAAGTCCATTTTGTTCACCTCTTTCAAATTTTAGCTCCTCTAATGAGAGTATCTAAAAACCTCTTCCCTGGAGTCCAAACTATACACTTTAGCTACATAAATAGACGTAGGACCATCTGCAACGCCAATTATGCCTATAGCAGCTGCTTCTTTTAAATTAAAACCTAGTATATACGCAAAAATTATAGTTAAAAATATCCCTAACTGTGCTGCTGCACCAAAAAATATCACTAACGGTTGCTTAAGAAGTGGTGAAAAGTCTACCATTGCCCCAACTGCAATAAAAATAAGGATAGGAAAAAATTCTGTATTTACTCCAGCATTATATAAAATTGTGAGAAAGCCGTTTTCACCTACAGCAGCTGAAAACAGGATATTGGCAAGTATTATGCCAAATCCTATAGGTAACAGTAACATTGGCTCGTATTCTTTTTTTATCGCAAGATATATGAGAACACCCCCCAATGATAAACATTATAATATGACCTAATGTAAGATTTAATATACCTTCTATAAAAGCGTTCATTGTATATATACTCCCTTCTTTTGTAAATATAAACAAAAAAGACCTTTATAGTGGTAAACACTATAAAGGTCTTGCTCAAAATTCCGTCTGGAGTTTCTAACCTGCCGGAGAAAATTTCTCGTGCCGACGACAGGTGAAACCACAATGTGTGGCAAGCTCTCCCCTTTATATGTTTCATTACATATTAAATCGTTAACATATTCAACTAAGAAAAGAGGCAAAACGCCCCTTTTCTTAGTTTTTTCCTTGCTGTTCAAGTTGTACAGTGTCGTTGTCAGGAGCATTTGCTTTTTTAACTTCGCTTACCTTTTCTTTTTCATGCTTTTCATTGTCTTGACCTTTGTCTTGCGCTAATACTGTACCATTTCCTGCATCAACTTTTACCTCAACTAAACCTGTATTTGTCTTTATGTCCACGCTGTATACAAGATATCCATTTTCGTTGTCAAGACTTACTTTTGTCACTGTACCTGGTACAACTTTCAATGCTGCTGCCTTTGCTTGATCTGGAGTTATTTTAGCAAGAGAAGCTAATTGTGCATTATCCTGAGCTTCATTGTCTTTTACATTCTTTTCATTGTCTATTGCATTATCTTGAGGATTTGCAACTTTTATTGTGCCCTGATACATCGGTTGTTGCTCGTTTATGTTTTGTTTGTTAGATTGCATCGTAGCAGTAGATGTCACAGCTGAAGGAGCAGGAGCATTTGTTTGAGCCTTCGCAATTCCTTGATAAGATGCTCCTCCTAGTAATCCTATAGCCATTGCCCCTGTAACAACATAAGCCATTAATTTTTTGTTCATTTGAACCACCCTTTCTTTTATTTTAGTTGATGTTTACCATCAACTTTCAAGTTTATTTTATAACCCCAACATTAAAGCAACATTAATTGAATATTAAACTAAAATTAATTTTTGGTTGACTGTGGTACAAAATAGTGCTATAATTTTTAGAAAGATAACACTATTTTAGAGAGGTGACAAATCTGGAGGAAATAATTCGTCTCGGAGTCTCAATGGAATCAAAACATCTTTATCAATTGGACGAATTGATAAAGTAAAGAAATTACAACAACAGGTCTGAAGCCATAAGAGATTTAAGAAGGGATTTCATAGTGGTAAATCAGTGGGAAGCAGAAGATGTAGAAACTATCGGAACAAATTACATATGTTTTTAATCATGAAGTGAGAGAAGTAAGTGACAAACTGACAGACATGCAACACAAGTACTATCAAAACATAATCTCAACAATACACGTACACTTGGGTAAACACAACTGTCTTGAAGTAATGGTAGTAAAAGGCACTGCCAAAGAAATCACAAAAATTGCTGATGAAATAATTAGAACAAAAGGAGTAAAGCATAGAAAACTGGTAATGACAACAACAGGAGAAAATTTATAAGGGGGAATTTTTATGCACATACCAGAAGGATATATAAGTCCTCAAACCTGTGCCGTTATGGGGGCTGCTATGGTACCAGTAATTGCAGTTGCAGCAAAAAAAGTCAACGAAAGTTTTGACAAAAAGGACGTTCCTGCTATGGCAATAGGGTCTGCTTTTTCATTTACAATAATGATGTTTAATATCCCAATACCAGGAGGTACAACTGCCCATGCAATTGGCGCAACCCTACTTGCTATAACTTTAGGACCTTGGGCGGCAAGTATATCTCTTACGATAGCCTTATTTATTCAAGCATTGCTTTTTGGCGATGGAGGAATTTTGGCTCTTGGAGCAAATAGCTTTAATATGGCATTTATAGCTCCTTTTGTGGGATATGGAATTTACAGGCTTATGTTATCTCTCAAACTAAATAAGGTTTTATCATCTGCTATAGGGGGATATGTAGGAATAAATGCTGCAGCTCTTGCCACAGCAATAGAACTTGGACTTCAACCATTGCTTTTTCATACAGCAAATGGAACACCTCTGTATTTCCCTTATGGATTAAACGTAGCAATACCTGCAATGATGTTTGCTCATCTTACTGTAGCTGGTATTGTAGAAGCTGTTATAACAGGTCTTGTAGTATATTATTTAGAAAAAACTGATGAGGAAAATATACTGTATAAATTTTCATACAAGCTCAGAGGTGATAATAAATGAGAAAACTCTATATTGCAGCTATAGTTATAATACTCCTCACTCCTCTCGGACTTTTGGCTCCTGGTTCGGCATGGGGAGAATGGGGCCTTGATGAAATTAAGAGTATGATAGGATATGTACCCGAAGGCATGAGCCGATTCTCAGAAGTTATAAAAGCAATACTGCCTGACTACAGTATACCTGGGTTTGACAGCAATTTCTTCCAACAGGCTTTAGGTTATATTTTTTCAGCAGTTGTAGGAATTGCAGCTATTGTATTGATATTTGCAATATTAGGGAGGATTATGGGAAAACCCCAGAAAAAAAATGAATGATTTTTTAGAAAAAACAATTTTAAGCATACAAAGTGTATTCGAAGACATGTTTTATTCTGATGCAATTTCTGCTAAGAAAGGTATTATGCAGTCTCTTGATACGAGAATAAAACTTGTTTCTGTTTTTGTATTAATCATAATAGTTAATTTTGGAAGAACAATACCTTTTATGACAATATTTCTTATTTATACACTTTTGTTGACTTATTTTTCTAAAATTCCTTTAAAAGCATATGTTGTGAGGGTATCAGCAGTTTCAATACTTTTTACAGGTATTGTCCTGATACCTTCACTTTTTAATGTAGTAAAAGAAGGACAGCCTTTAGTATATTTCACAAAAAATTTTTATATAACAAAAGAGGGATTAGAAAGTGCCATTGTTTTTATGATGAGGTCATTTATATCTTTATCTTTTGTGTATATATTAGCTCTATCAACAAAATGGGTAGAAATATTAAAAGCATTGAGAGCTTTTAAGCTTCCCCGCATTTTTACTGCTACACTTGAAATGGCCTTACGTTACATCTTTTTGCTTTTAGAAATTGCTATGAACATGTTCCTCGCAAGAAAAAGCAGAAATGTCGGGAAAAGTGATAGTAGTGAAGGAAGAAAATTTGTCGCTTCTGCTATGGCAAATGTTTTGATAAGGTCTCAACAACTGAGTGATGAAGTTTATAACGCCATGATTTCACGAAGTTACAAAGGAGAATACAAAACAATAACTACTTTTAAAATAACTTTTTATGATTATATATGGATAGGTTTTAATATAACTTTTTTATCCATCTTGTGGTATATCCACCCATAAGGAGGTTTAAATTGAGCACAGTATTTGAATTAAAAAACGTCTATTACTCCTATAACAAATCAATTCCTGCTTTAATTGACATAAGTTTTGAAGTAAAAAAAGAAGAAAAGTTAATTCTTCTCGGTGCAAATGGCAGTGGAAAATCCACTCTTTTAAAATTGATGGACAATTTAATTTATCCGGGCAAAGGTGAAATATGGGCATTTGGCAAATTGCTGGGGGATAAAAAAACTTTTGATGAATATGAATTTAGAAAAAAAGTAGGCTTTGTGTTTCAGGATTCTGATGTACAACTTTTTAACACTACTGTTTTTGATGAAGTAGCCTTTGCACCACTTCAAATGAGCTTAAAGAAAGACGAAGTCCAAAAAATAGTGGAAGAAACTCTTATTTCTTTTGGACTCGAAAAATTAAAAGATAGACCCCCTCACAGATTAAGCGGCGGAGAAAAGAAAAAAGTCGCATTAGCGTCAGTCATGGTAATAAATCCTGAAGTTTTGCTTCTTGACGAACCTACAAATGGCCTTGACCCACGGTCAAAAAAGTGGCTTTTGGAAAAGCTACAAGAATTAAACAAAAAAGGCACTACGATAGTCATTGCAACTCACGACCTTGACATGGCAGCAACACTTTCAGACAGGATAATAGTGCTAAACGAAGACCATAGAATAGAAGCTATAGGTAAACCTGAGGAAATTCTTAATAATGAGGAGCTTTTGCTAAAAACCAATCTGATTTGATAAAAATAATAGAGTAGGTCTAATGTCCTACTCTATTCAGTTTGTTGACAAAGTTAAAAAATATTTCAAAGGAGATATTTTGCATCGTCACTCCGATGTTCCAAAGCGACAAAACTAAGCTCGACCTTCGGGTTCCGGCAGGGTACCGGGCACATTCAACCTCCTTGTCTTAGTGCCCGCCTACGCCATCCGTGGCTACGGCCCTGCCTCCACCCTCGGTCTTGCTAAGTTTTGTTGCCGCTTTGTCACAAGTCGTTCCTTATGCAAAATACCTCCTTTACGAAAGTTTGTCTACAGTCTGAATAGAGTAGGTCTAGTGTCCTACTCTATTTTCAATTTATTTTTTTCTATAAATTCTATTGTTTTTCACCCATTAACATTATAGCACAATTATACAAAAGTAAGAATTCGATTTAATATTCCCCCTATTAGTATTGCAATAAAAATATTAACAAAAACTACCCACCATGTCTTTCTCCAGCCAATTGTCCTTTTTAATGCCGCAATTGTAGCAATACAAGGAATATAAAGCATTGTAACAACACCAAAGACAATCATCTGCTTTGGCGTCAAAATCTGTGTGATGTGACTTGTCCCAGACAGTGTTAAAAGCATTATAAGTGTCAATTCTTTTCTGAGTATCCCAAAAATCAATACTATCCCAACTATTGACGGCAATCCCAACCATTTTACAACAATCGGATCCATTATATAAGTCACATATTTAAATATGCCAGAGTACTTCAATATTTCCAGAACCAAGCTGCCAACTACAATTATTGGAAGAGCTACATACAAAAAGTCTTTTATTCTAAACCATATCTGCTTCAATGTAGGCTTTAAAGCAGGCATCCTGTAGCCAGGAAGTTCCATTATCAAATCATAAGGCTTTCCAGGCGCTATTTTATTTGCAAAATACGCCGCTATATAAACTACCAAAACGTCTAAGGCAAAAACAGCGAGTGCGTATTGTGGCCCCATGAAGACCCCTATTGTTCCCAAAATTATTACAATTCTTGCAGAACAAGGCACAAGAGTGGACATAAAAGACGCAATAAATATTTCTCTATCCGTTTCTAAAATTTTGGTGCCTAATACTGCAGGGACATTGCACCCAAACCCCATCAATACTGGAATAAGGGCTTTACCATGAAGTCCAACTTTGTGCATAACCTCATCCATTAAAAATGCAATTCTTGCAAGATAACCAGTGTTTTCAAGTATTGATAAAAACACATAAAAAGGAAATATATAGGGAAGCACTATAGTTATAGCAGAAATAATCCCTTCAGCAAGCCCATTCCAGAGAAAATCTTTATACATATTTGGAATATTCAAATTGTACACTAAAGGCTTAAAACCGTCAAAAAAGTCCTCCAGCACACCTGAGAAATACTCTCCAAATTTAAATATTCCATAAAAAGATATAAATACAATAATGAGCATTGATATATAGCCCCATATCTTATGAAGAGCTACATTGTCAATTAAATCAGTCCAAGTAATTCTATGGTGAATCTCTGATACAGTTTGGCTTGCAATAAAAGAAGCAATATCATATCTGTCTGCTGTAACTAAAGTTGCAAGAGGACTATCTGTCTTCACCTTTAAACCTTTTAATTCTTTTTGAATTTCTTCATAAGCTTTTTCCCCATTAGGCTCTTTTTTTAACTTTTCTACTATATCGCTATCCTCTTCTATCAGTTTTAGAGAAATCCACAGAGGATGAAACAAATTTATAAGGTCTACATTGTGTTTCAAAAGGATGTCGTAAATTTTCATTACATATTCACTTACTTCATTTCTATATTTGAGAACTTTTTCCTCTTTTATATCATACCTTTTTACATCCACTTCTTTATGCGAATCCACAACTTCTAAAGCTTTATTTATTAATTCCTGAAGCCCTTTGCCTTTTGTAGCAACAGTTTCTACAACTGGAATATCTAAAAGCTCTTCTAACTTCTTCACATCTATATCTATACCCTTTTTAATAGCATAATCCACTTGGTTTAAAGCCATAACCATAGGCACATGAAGCTCTAAAAGTTGCACTGTAAAAAACAAATTTCTCTCAAGATTAGAAGCATCCACCACGTTTATTACAACATCCGGTTTTTCAAAAGCTATAAACTCACGGGAAACAATTTCCTCTTGAGAATAAGCAGAAAGTGAATAAATACCAGGAAGGTCAACAATTTTTATAGTCCGTCCTTTAAACCGCAGTACACCTTCTGCCCTCTCGACTGTTTTCCCCGGCCAGTTACCAATTATCTGTGTCAATCCTGTTAATTGATTAAATATGACACTTTTACCCACATTAGCATTTCCTGCTAAGGCTATAATTATTTCTTTTTTCATCGCATATCGCCCTTTCTGTCAGACGATTTTTACATATATTTTTGAAGCAAGACCATATCCAATCACAAGGTGAGAATTCCTGACCTCCAATTCCACAGGGCCCCTTAAAGGACCTTTTCTAACCAGCTTAACTTTTGTCCCCGGGACAAGCCCCATTTCATTTAACCTTTGCGTAGCTGCTCTTCCTGCTTTTATTAGTACAATCTCTCCTTCACGATTTTCCTTTAATTCTATAAGATTTATAATAGTATTTTCTCCCATTTATATGCAGCCTCCATAAATGAAAATAATTATCAATATCCCTATAAAAATTGTAACATTCTTTACATGTATCTGTCAACCCAACAATCTTGTATTACTTCAATTTTAAACGTTTTTATTTAAAATTTTATACTTCAATTTATTAAATTATTGAATTACGCCTATCTTTGTATTATAATGTGCATAAAATATCTTTTTAGGAGGGTGGATGAAATATGGATAAATCTATGGAAATCATTGACCTTTTGTGCGAAAACAGTCGTCTTACAGAAAAACAAATTGCAACAATTACAGGGCTTAGTGAAGAAGAAGTCAAAAATACAATAAAAAGTCTTGAGGACAAAAAAGTGTTGTTAAAATACACTACTTTAGTGGATTGGGAAAAGACCGACCGGGAAGTCATAACTGCCCTCATAGATGTGAGAGTAGCACCCCAGCAAGGACATGGATTTAACAGAGTAGCCCACAGAATATGCCAGTACGAAGAAGTAAAATCAGTTTCCTTAATTTCCGGAACTTATGACCTTTCTGTGGAAGTAGAAGGCAAAACCATGAAAGAAATAGCATTATTTGTAGCTGAAAGACTTGCACCTATTGAAGGAGTCTTAAGCACTACAACCCATTTTGTATTAAAAAGATATAAAAAGGACGGCGTTTTTTACGAAGAAGGACAAAATGACAAAAGACTGGTGGTAACACCATGAACACAGACAAATATATATCTAATGTAGTAAAAAGCATACCACCGTCCGGAATTAGAAAATTTTTTGACCTTGTGACAAATTCAAAAGACATAATATCACTGGGAGTTGGCGAACCAGATTTTGTAACTCCATGGGAAATAAGAAAAGAAGGCATTGACGCACTAGATAGAGGTAGCACAACATACACCTCAAACTTAGGCTTGCCCGAACTTAGAATCGCCATATCCTATTTTTTAAAGACCCATTATAATTTAGCTTATGACCCAGAAAAAGAAATTATGGTAACTATCGGTGCCAGTGAAGCTATCGACTTGGCACTCAGAGCTCTTTTAAACGACGGTGACGAAGTCTTAGTTCCTGAACCTAGCTATGTTTCATATGCCCCCTGTGTAACTCTGACAAGAGGTATCCCTGTGTTTGTACCTACCGACGAAAAAAACAATTTTATACTCACTCCCGATGACCTAAAATCAAAAATAACCTCGAAAACAAAAGCATTAATTCTTCCTTACCCCAATAACCCTACAGGTGCTATCATGAAAAAAGAAGAATTAGAAGAAATTGTAAACATAATAATCGAGCATGATTTAATAGTAATTTCTGATGAAATATATAGTGAATTGACTTATGAAGGAAGACACGTAAGCATAGCCTCACTTCCGGGCATGAAAGAAAGGACAATACTTATAAACGGTTTTTCTAAAGCTTTTGCCATGACAGGTTGGAGGCTGGGATACATTGCAGCAGAACACGGATTTATTGAAGCAATGAATAAAATCCATCAGTACACAACTATATGCGCTCCAATAACAGCACAATATGCAGCTATAAAGGGTATATATCAATGTGAAGAAGATATAGTAAAAATGAGAGAAACATATGATAAGAGAAGGAAATTTATTGTAAACGGATTTCGCGAAATAGGTTTTGACTGCTTTGAGCCAAAAGGAGCTTTCTATATTTTCCCGTCAATAAAAAAGACGGGTATGACTTCACAGGAATTTTGTGAAAAACTCTTAAAAGAAGAAAAAGTAGCTGTAGTACCAGGAGACGCATTTGGCCCAAGCGGTGAAGGATTTATTCGTGTATCATACGCATATTCTATAGATAAAATAGCAAGAGCACTTGAAAGAATAAAACACTTCGCCGAAAGGATTTTGTAGCTAAAAAAATAATAGCCGCTGACTCTCAATCAGCGGTTATTATCCGATTTTTTATGCACAATTTTCCCATTAACCATTGTCATATCTACAGTCAAATCACTGTTTAAAATGGTTATATCAGCATCTTTTCCTATAGCTATACTGCCTTTTCTGTCATCTATGCCAATTGCTTTTGCAGGATTTAAAGAAACCATCTTGCAAGCTTCAAAAAGTGGTACTCCAAGAGACGTTATATTTGCTACAGCTTTATCCAATATCAAAGTACTTCCTGCCAAAGTGCCATTCTCAAGTCTTGCCTCTCCATTCTTCACGTAAACTTTTTGCCCTCCAAGACTGTATTCTCCATCTCCTAAACCACAAGCTGCCATAGCATCAGAAATTAATACTACTCTATCTGTCCCTTTTATCTTTAAAAGTATTTTTACTGCCGCAGGATGTGAATGTATAAAGTCACATATCAACTCGCTGTACAATCTGTCATCCAAAAAAACTTCTCCTAAAGCACCTGGCTCCCTGTGGTGAAGCCCTTTCATGCCATTATATGTATGAACTGCTATTGTCGCTCCATGGTCAACTCCATTTTTCATCTCTTCATAAGTAGCATTTGTATGCCCTAATGATACTCTTATATTTTTTTTAGTTACATATTCTACAAACTCCCCATTCTTGTCCTTCTCTGGCGCCAGTGCTATTACTTTTATATTCCCATTTGAAGCTTCAATAAACTTGTCCATTATGTCTATGTTTGGTTCTAAGATGTACCTCTCATCCTGTGCCCCTTTGTGTTCTTTGCTTATAAAGGGTCCTTCCACATATGCACCTAAAACTTGCGCACCTTCTGTACCCTTTTTCATTGTCTCATGTATGTTTCTAAGAGCATCTAAAATATAGGGTATATCCATTGTCATGGTAGTAGCACAAAAAGATGTAACCCCATGCCTTGCAAGGTGAACTGAAATAGCATTTAAGGCTTCATAAGTACCTTCCATTGTGTCATGCCCTACTCCACCATGTATGTGTATATCAATAAATCCAGGCACCACCTTTTTTCCTTTTAAATCGATAACGTTTATATCATTTATATTTATATTTTTACCTATATCAAAAATTTTGCCCTCAGAAATTAATAAGTCTCCGTCATATATAATCTCATCTTCCGTATATATTTCGCCATGCTTTAATAAAAGGTTTTCCATAAGCTTTCACCCCATTTTAAACATTCTTTTAGCTTTCTATTTTGATTATATCATAAAAAATTATTTGAATTGACCTAAAAAAGACTCTCTTAAAGACTAAATTTCATAAAAACATCATTTTATATCAATTTTTTATCATCCTTTATCTTTATAGTGATATTGTGGAAATAAAATATAAAAGAGAGATAAGAATGCATAAAAAGAAAATCCATATTAGAACTTTGATACAAATATTTCTCTTTATTTTGATTCTTTCAATCTCAATAAATAAAACCCTATCTGAAAAGGGCATATCTATACCATATATTTCAACTGCATCCCTTCACGCTTTATGTCCTTTTGGTGGAGTTGTAACAATTTATCAATATCTAACAACAGGAACCTTTATCCAGAAAATACATGAATCTTCATTCATTCTAATGATTATAGGATTTATCATAGCTATATTATTTGGTCCTTTATTTTGTGGTTGGATTTGTCCTTTTGGAACTTTTCAAGAATTTATAGGAAAACTAGGCAAGAAAATTTTCAAAAAACGATTTAATAATTTTGTCCCTTACAAATACGATAAATATTTAAGATATCTACGCTATTTTGTCCTTGCGTGGGTTTTATACGCGACAATTTTAACAGGAAAATTGATATTCCAGGATGTTGATCCCTATTATGCATTATTTAATTTTTGGAATGGTGAAATTGCAGTTGGAAGTATTGTGATACTATTTATTACAATTATTTTATCACTTTTTATAGAGCGACCATGGTGCAAATATTTATGCCCTTATGGGGCAGTACTCGGCATTTTTAATTTAATTAGGATATTCCCAATCAAGCGAAATAACAAAACATGCATAAATTGTAAAATGTGCGATCGTAATTGTCCAATGAATATAAAAGTTTCAGAAAAAACTATAATCAGAGACCACCAGTGTATATCATGTCTTAAATGTACATCTGAGTATTCGTGCCCTATTAACAATACTGTAACAATTGAATCAATTATTCCTTATAAAAGTTAATAACAAGGAGGAAGATAAATATGAAGCTTAATTCTAAAATTATAGGTATTATATTGCTTTTATTGTTATTTGGCGGAATTGGCATCGCAAAAGCAACAAATTATTGGAAAACAGAATCTTCAAAAGTACCAGCAACTTATAAAGACGGCGAATTTGCTGGAGAATATAACCCAGCAGATATAAGAGGTTCTTATACTTTTACTGACATAAATAAATTCTTTAAAATCCCTATTGATGAATTAGCACAGGCATTTGGAATAAATACAAGCGATAAAGCATCTTTTAAAATAAACCAGCTTGAAACTATTTACCAATATCTAAAAGATAATGGTACAGAAATAGGAGTCTCTTCTGTAAGGTTATTTGTAGCACTTTACAATGGCTTGCCATATGACATGAGTGAAGACATATATTTACCACAAAGTGCAGTAGAAATTTTAAAATCTAAAGGCAATCTAACCGAGGAACAAATTAAATATTTAGAAAACCATACTGTGAATATTCAAAACCAATCAGAAAATGTAAAAACAGAAGGTAATATCACGCAAAGCTCAACAGATAGAACTATTAAAGGAAACACAACTTTTAAAGAGATAATAGATTGGGGTATATCAAAAGAAAAAATTGAAGCTATATTAGGTAGAAAAATCCAAAATACTACTTCAATAATTAAAGATTATTGCTTAGAAAATAATATTGATTTTGAAACAATTAAAAACGAATTACAAAATAAGTTAAATGGTTTAAAATAAGCTAAAAATACTATAAATAATTCCACTAAAAGCCTGCCAGAATATATTTCACTTTTTACCAAGGAAGAAGTTTTTAAACTATTTACACAAGGTTTCGCATGGTCTTAAGTTCTACCATGCTTCGTCCTCCTCAGGTTTTAGCCAATCCTTTGCGGGGAAGTAATTTTATTTCATTTATAAGATAATCTATTTTATTCATATAATCACCACCTACTATTTTTTATCCTGTATTTATAATATTATACCATTATTTTAATTAAAGTCTATGTTCCATCATTTACATGCTATTATTTTATTATATTAGCAAAAAAGCCTGCCCAACACAAGGCAGGCTTTTTAGATTCGCATTCGTTTTTCTATTTTCCTTATCTGTATTGATATCATATCACTTCGTTATAAGTTTAAGCTCAGCTGGTATAAATTTTTCTACCTTTTCACCTTTTAGATATTTGTCAGCCATTTCTACTCCAAGAGAACCTATTAAAGCTGGTTGCTGAGCAATCGTTGCAGCCATTTTGCCATCTTTTATAGCTTTCAACGCATCATCTGTCCCATCGAATCCAACTACTAAAATTCCTTGCCTATTTGCACTCTCTATTGCCTTTATTGCACCTAATGCCATTTCATCATTTTGCGCAAATACTGCATCAATTTTAGGTTGGGCTTGAAGGATATTTTCCATTACTGATAAACCTTTTGAACGATCAAAATCAGCAGCTTGTTTTGCTATAATTTTTATATCTGGATATTTAGCGATAGCTTCATCAAATCCTTTGCCTCTATCTCTTGCTGCGGAAGTACCTGGTATGCCTTCAAGTTCTACTACGTTTCCTTTCCCATTTAGCGTTTTGGCAATAAACTCTGCTGCCATTTCTCCACCTTTTACGTTATCTGAAGCTATGTGACAAATAACATCTCCACCATTTGCAGACCTGTCCAAAGTAATAACTGGTATATTTTTGCTATTTGCTTCTTTTATCGCATTAACTACAGCATCGCTATCTACAGGATTTATAAGCAAAACGTCTACTTTTTGTTGAATTAAATCTTCTACATTAGAAAGTTCTTTTGAAGAGTCATTTTGTGAATCTTCTACTATCAATTTATAACCTAATTCTTTTGCTTTGGCCTCTGCACCATTTTTTAATGTTACAAAAAACGGGTTATTAAGCGTCGATATAACTAAACCTATTGTCTTTTCTCCTTTAATATTTGAAGTATTGTTGGTATTACCTGTACTGCATCCAGCAATTAACGCAACAGTTAAAATAAATGTTAATAAAAGGAACAAAATTTTTAATTTTCTCATAATTAAACTCTCCCCTCTTAATTAATTGTTAATTTTTTAAAATTTTTGTTTTTCAATTAAAACCTTCCTAAAACACCCCCTTTATTTACTTTCTTTTTTGTCTAATGCTATAGCAAGTAATATTACTGCACCTTTAGCTATAAGCTGATAAAAAGGCGAAACGTTAAGTAAATTTAAGCCATTATTTAAAATACCTATTATCAAGACACCTATTAGAGTACCTATTACTCCCCCTTCGCCACCTGATAAACTTGTACCTCCAAGTACAACCGCAGCTATGGCATCAAGTTCAGCACCCTGTCCCGCTGTTGGAGCTGCGGAATTTAACCTTGAAGTAATTATTAAACCACTTATTGCTGCTAAAAAGCCACTTAAAGAATACACAAATAGAATTATATTGTTAGTATTAATACCAGCCAATTTAGCAGCCTGTATATTGCCCCCTGTAGCATAGACATATCTTCCAAGTCTATTATTCTTTAAAATGTAATAACCTATCGCAAAGATAAGAACCGTAAGAATTATTGGTACAGGTATCGGCCCAATATAACCGTTGCCAATATAACCAAAAGCCGCACCTAAACCCGTTATTGGTTGTCCATTGGTATATACAATGTTAGACCTCTTGCTACTGTCATCATGGCAAATGTCGCAATAAAGGGTGGTATATTCCATCTAATTATGACAAAACCATTAAAAAATCCTAAACCGGTACCTATTATTAAACCTGCTAATACTGCTATAATTAATGGAGAACCGTCTTTTAACATGCCAGCTGTAATTGCACTTGAAAAGGGTTAGTTGTATAATTAAATGCAACAAATAAAAAAATAGAAACTATAGTGAAAATAGTAAATAACTAGCATGAGCAGTATTCAGAAACTATTTGGAATAATGTAGGTGTAATCTATTCATTGCTTGATAAAAAAGGGAGATATTTTTGCTCTGGATATTAGAAATATAAAATGTTAAACTTAGTATAAGAAGAGTTTTAAAGGGGTGTTTAATTATGCCTTTACCAAAAAGAAAGGATATTTATACTTATGAGGATTATTTAAACTGGCCAAATAATCAAAGAATAGAATTAATAAATGGGCAGATTTATTTAATGACTCCTCCATCGACAATTCATCAAAGAATATCAAGAGAAATATTTACAAGCTTCGCTGTATATCTTAGAGGTAAGCAATGTGAAGTATTTAGTGCACCTTTTGGAGTAAGGTTTCCTTCTGGAAATGAGAAAAGTGATAAAGAAATAAAAACTGTTGTAGAACCCGATATCGTGGTAGTATGCGATAAGTCAAAGCTAGATGACGAAGGATGTAAAGGCGCTCCTGATTTAATTGTTGAAATTACTTCTCCATCGACTGGAAGAAAAGATAAAGTAGAAAAGTTTAATTTATATGAAAAGCATGGAGTAAAAGAATACTGGATAGTAGAACCTGAGCCAAAGATAGTAAGTGTTTTTACGTTACAAGAGAATAATCGTTATGGCAGGCCTGAAGTTTACACAGAGGAAGATAAAATTAAAGTTTCTATTTTTGAAGATCTAGAAATAGATTTGAAAGATGTATTTGCTTATTAAAACACCTGCACATTTATTATAGAAGCATTATTATAAAATCAGGGTTTTTTGTACCCTGATTTTAGACTGTCTTTTTTAATATTTTCTCTATAATCTCGTGAGATTTTAAAGTACATTTTAATTCGTCATTTGCATAATTCTCTTCTAATACGTCCTTTAAAAAGCTTTTTACGGCAGTCTCAAAGCCCCTTCTATAAGATATAGTATCCCAGCTTCCAAAATTATGCACATATATTTTGCCATTTTCCATTATTCTTATACTTTCCATGTCTTCCACAACTGCACTTTTGCCATGCCCGTGTATCTCTAACCTTTCATAATCTTTTCCACCATTTCTATGCATGACTCCTATCGCTGTAAAACTATTAGATTTTAATACTACTTCTATGGATTTTAATGAATCTCTTTCTTTTGAAATATTTACATCTATGTCATCAACATCTTTAACTATATAGCATAAAGTGTCTATTACATGAATGAAATCGTCATAAAGTGTAAACTTAACACTATTTTTGATGTCATTATTCCTGTTTTTCACCATAATGCACAATTCAGGTTTTAAGCCATGAAACAAAGCTAAGGCTTTTTGATACATAGGCGCATATCTTCTGTTAAAACCTACCTTCAAAATAAGAGATTTGTTATTGTTCCATCTTTTAATCCTATTAATTCAGCTGCATCTTTGGTAATATATCCAGTTACATTCATAGATTTTTTTACGATCTACATTTTTATCTCGAATTTCTTAATGTCTATATTTTTACCGCAAACAGCCAATACATCGCCTTCATCAACCACATAATCTGGCCCTGGTGACACAATAATCTCATCATTCATCTTTTTGGCAGCTATGACATTTAATCCATATCTTTCTCTCATCTTTATGTTCTTTAATGTTTTATGAAACCACTCTTCAATTGGGAGAATTTCTGCTATGCTGTAATCTTTAGAAAACTCAATAACATCCAATAAATTGCTTGAAAAAATATTTCTAGCAACCCTTATACCCATATCTTTTTCAGGCATTACAACTCTATCTGCTCCAACTTTGTAAAGAACTCTTGCGTGTAATTCATTGTGTGCTTTTGCTATTACATATTTTACCCCCATTTCTTTGACCAACATTGTTACCATAATACTTGATTCCATATTCTTTCCTATAGCAACTATAGCCACATCAAAATTTTTCACACCAAGTGACTTAAGTACATTTTCATCAGTAGCATCAGCCCGCACCGCATGAGTTACCAGACCAGCCATAGATTGTACCAACTCTTCATCTTTATCTATAACCAGTACGTCATTGCCCATTTCATATAAAGTTTTAGCCAAACTTATGCCAAAGCTTCCTAACCCAATAACAACGAACTGTTTCATCGTCCCACCTCTATTTTAACCTACCATAATTTTTTCTTCCGCATACTTCATAAGAGGTTTAGGTCTCTTCTGCCTTTGTGCCAATGCTAACGCCAATGTTAAAGGACCAACTCTGCCGGTATACATTGTAAATATTATAATAATTCTGCCCACTGGAGTTAATTCAGGTGTAAGCCCAAGTGAAAGTCCTACAGTTCCAAAAGCTGAGGTTGTTTCGTATAACAAGGTCAAAAAGTCGGATGTTTCAGTAATAGATAAAACCATAGTCACAGAGAAAATAATAAAAACGCTTATAAAGGATATAGCTACAGCTTTATAGACTATGTTTCTGCTAATAGTGCGCTTATAAAGTACTGTCTCTTCTTCACCCCTTATAACTGATAATACAGTATATAATATAACTCCAAAAGTAGTTGTCTTGATACCTCCCCCTGTCCCAGCTGGAGAAGCGCCAATAAACATGAGTATTATTGTCAAAAATTTAGATGCTATGGTCATGTCAGAAAGCGATAACGTATTAAAACCAGCTGTTCTAGGTGTCACAGCTTGAAATAATGATGCAAGTATCTTTGTAGGAAAGTCCAATGGTTTTAATGTTTTTGGATTATTGTATTCAAATAAAAATATAAGTAGTGTACCAGCAGCAATCAAAAACAATGTAATAGTTATAACAATTTTTGAATGCAATGTAAATTTATTAAAATGTCTATGTTCGTATATATCAAGCAAAACGTAAAATCCTAATCCACCAAATATTATCAAACCCATTATGACCAGGTTTACCACCCAGTCAGATACATAACCTGTCAAGCTCTTAAAGTTACCCATAAGATCAAAGCCAGCATTATTAAATGCAGAAATAGAATGGAAAAAGCCGTAATACACTGCTTTTTTTAATCCCATCTGCGGTAAAAATTTCAAAGTCAATATAATTGCGCCAATGCTTTCAAATAAAAAAGAAACCATTAGTATATACTTGGCAAATTTCACAATGCCTCCAAGGCTATTTGTATTAAAAGCTTCTTGCATTACCAATCTCTCTTTAAAGGTAATTCTCCTACCCAGGATCAACGCGAAAAGCGTTGACATGGTCATAATACCTAAACCGCCAACTTGTATCAGCAACATTATCACTATTTGCCCAAAAGTAGACCAATATGTTTTTGTGTCAACAACTACAAGGCCAGTAACACATGTAGCTGAGGTAGCCGTAAAAAGCGCAGTTAAAAAATCTGCTCTTTCTCCACTTTTAGTTGCCACAGGTAACAT
Organism: Thermoanaerobacter kivui; assembly: GCF_000763575.1. NCBI lineage: Bacteria > Bacillati > Bacillota > Clostridia > Thermoanaerobacterales > Thermoanaerobacteraceae > Thermoanaerobacter > Thermoanaerobacter kivui. The sequence goes on along the minus strand of NZ_CP009170.1, from coordinate 185,266 downwards.
CAGTAATAAAGTCCCAATTAATATAATAGCTACAAATCCTAAAGCAAGTACTTGAGTAGGTGTCAGTTTTATTTTTATTATAGAAAATCACCTCACTATGGAGAAAAGGCCTATTAAGGCCTTTATGGGTTTTACTGATAAAATGTTTAAAGCGAAAAGATTCAACGTCTAAATTATAACAAATTACTGTCATAGAGTCAATCATTCTACTTTCCTTGGATAGTATTCCTTTCAGTTATAAAGCCATGGAGCAACTTCTCCATGGCTTTATGTTAAACTTGGATTCGGCAAGTGAATTTACGAAATGCCCAAATAGAGCCATTTGAGGGCTAAATTAAGTGAAAAATTTTTTACAAAAAATATATGGAGATTCCCCTTTTTCTGATAAAATTTAAGTGACAAACAAAAACATTAACAGAAAGGAGAATCTCCATAACATGAGTTTAACACCTATAGATGAGAAAATTTAATAACAAATATTACCATTAGATAGATACACTTTATCTAAGTCAATTTTAGTTGCTCAAAAATCTCATCGATAGGTATATTATTTTTAGCTTGATCATAGTTCCATTGAATACGCTGCTTTTGTACATCTTTACGAACTATAACTATTCCACAACCAAATTGACAATATTTATCACTTGAAACTGTACAATACAGGTATGTCAATGATATAAGACATAATAACCTATCTATTGATTTTGTAGAGCGTACTCGATATGTATTTAAGCCAAGGTTGTTCTTTGTCTGCCTGAAAAAAATCTCTATGGGTCACCTCTGACTGTAGTAATTTAGAATAGTCTCAGTATTTAGTTCAGTATCAGTGCATAAAAATGCATGTAGAGCTTTTTGATTTTTAAAAGCTTTTTCAGGCCAGCATATTAGAACTACAGCATTATCTATCCCATTTAAAGCACCTTCATAACGATATACCCAGTAATTAGAACCTTTCACTGTAACGAGGTGAACTTCGTTCTTATCAATATACTGGGCAAAGTCTTTTATCTGGATGCGAATCCCTTTGAGATATATAATGCGGTTGATTTTAAGCGCACCAATAAGATGATAGCCTTGCTTAAAGTGTGCATTAATTACTTTTTCATTTGCAAACCAGGAATCACAAAGACCATATGCTGGCCCTTTGGGTATCGGGAGTGTTGATACCATAATGTAGTATGGCAATACTATTCTGCCACAAGATATCACCATAGCAAGAAATTGATGGTCCCAAACCTGTTTTCCTTTTAAATGCGATTGATGAAATCCTGTTGCTTGAATAGGATGTTTAGCCTATAACGAAAGCTTGGTCTTTTCAGCAATAGTATCATCAAATATCACAAACAAAGGACTTTTATGGGTTTGAGAAAGTTGATAAATAATACGAATAACTTCTCGCCTTATAGCTCTCCATGCATATTCTATATTCCAAACACCTTGGCTTAAAAATTTGCCAAAGGTAGTTCTATGACAATGTGCAAAGCTTAAATTAACAATATCAGTAACAGTGCCACTGTAACCTTTTTGAACAGCAGCGATAATAAATTCCACAATATGGCGAATAACAGGTTTGGTGAAGTATAGCATAAAATTTAATTTAAAAAGGTACTGGTAAATTGCTGAGTTTTCTGTTATTCTATTATCATGAGACATATGCTCCACTCCTGTTATTGATTTTTTTGTGGTAATTAAAGTTATATCACAGAAGTGAGCATTTGTCTCTATAATTTTATTATGTGGAATTTATTGTAATCAAATTTTCTCATCTATAGTAGATAAAATAAAAAAGACCTTAATAGGTCTTATGGCATAAAAAGTATGGTAGCATTTGTATTAGTTTTTAATTAAGCCCTCATTGGATAAAAAATCTTTTGGTGATATTGCTTTATTAGTTAATTTTTGGAATTCCTCATCTCTTGTAATAATCAAATCACCCTTTAACTTTTTCAAACATTGCATTTGTAAAGCATCTTCTAAATCTCTAAACTCCTTAAAATTCATTGCTTTCTTTATATCATGTTTTGTTATACTCACTACTTCTACTATACTTAACAAAGCTTCTAATGCTTTTATGCTTTCATTGTGAGAAAGGTTTTTATTTATGAAATAATATATATCTGTGATTGAAGAAGTAGCTAAATAAGCATCTATCTTTTTTTCTTCCGCTAATTTTAATATGTTATAAGCATCTACATCAAAGGGAGTTCTTTTCAGTAAAACATCAAGAATAACGTTAGTATCAATTAACACTTTCATCATTTAACCTATTATACCCATATTATTATTTAACGGGTAATTTTCCCCTCCCCTTTAATTGTATTTATTTCTTATTCTTTCTTCCCGTATTTGCTCAGCCGTTATATTTTTGTCAGGATAGTCAGATAAAATTCCATATAAAAAATCTGCATTTGGTGTACCTTCTTTTTTCGCTGGAATAAGTTTCGCAACTTCACGGCCATTTTTCGTTATAATAATTTCTTCTTTATCAACTAATTCTAAATATTTACCGACTCTTGTTTTGAATTCTGTAGCATTTACTCTCATTCTTACCACCTCTTTCACTATCTTTATTTACTATATTATCATATTATTCAATTTGATTATATTATCCAATATAGAAATAGTCAATATGCAAAAAACACAAATAACCATTTCTTTAACTTATATATTAGACAAATATCATAAAAGAAAAACTAGCTAAGTTCCATAAAAGCTGCCATACTGCCTGTCATGCCTTTGTCTCTTCTATAGGAATAAAATTCACTATTGCAATGGGTGCACATTTGGCTTACTGTAATGTTTTCATCAGGTATGCCAGTATTTATAAGTTCAATGTAGTTTGTAAGCTGTAAATCCAGTATCCATTTGCCCTCCGCCTTCTTCACAAGAACTTTTCCCCATTCACCAATAGCATCTTTAATTTTATTCGCAACATCATCACCTACTTCATAGCAGCATTGGTATATAGAAGGGCCTATCCCTACAAGTATATCTTTTGGATTTGAGCCGTATTCTTCTTTCATGGCATTAACTGTTTTAGGCCCAATGTAGGCTACTGTGCCTCTCCATCCTGCGTGTGCAAGGGCAATAACTTTTTTGACAGGGTCTAAGAAAAACAAAGGCACACAGTCGGCATAAAATGTAACAAGAGGAATGCCTCTTTCATTAGTCATAAGGGCATCTACACCAGAGATATCACTTCCACCAAAGTTTTTGCCTTTATCCTTTAAAGTTACTTTTCTTATAACATTACCATGAACTTGGTCTGAAAAAACCATATCTTCATATGAAAAACCGCCAATATCACATATTATTTTAAAATTTTCATAGACTTCCTCTTTAGTGTCATATCTTTTTAAGCTTAAATTCAAGGAAGCGTATTTGCCTTTGCTTACACCCCCAATCCGAGTAGTAAAAAGGTGTTTGACAAGCCCCGTCCTTTCAAAAGAAGGTATTGTGTAAAAAACTACTCCTTTTACCTCATTCCTTTTAAAACCTACTTCCAAAGTATCACTCCTTTATCAACTGTGTAACTTATCTTTCCTTTTCTCTTTTTCTTTTTTATTTTCTTCAATTCCGAAAAGTTTATTTGTCCATTGCACAAAAAGGACCGAGGCTATTAAAAATAGCACAAAGGTAATTACTGCTATAATAGAAGCAAGAACAAAATATTTTTCCATAAATCCCCCTCCCCACCCCTCTTTAATTATATAATACTACAAACGTTCTCATAAGTCACTAAAAATTATTAAAAAATAGCAGGATTAACCTACTATTTTAGTTCAACAAGTTCATAATCTCTTGTACCCAAGCCAATTTCTTCTCCATATTTTAATTGCAATTCTCCCTTAGTCTCAGGGTGCAATGCTTTAAATTTGTCTTCTCCTGGATTCATGCCATATCCCGCTTCTTCTAAAGCTGCGCCTTTGTGGCCAAATTGCTGATTCACAAGGTCATAGCTTGCCTGATCTATGGCAACAGGGTCAAAGGAAGCCAATATTCCTATGTCAGGGACAATCGGCGCATCGCTCCAAGGCGTACAATCGCAAAGTGGTGTAACATTCATGACAAAATTTATAAACGCAATTTTGCCTTTTTTTGTAAAATAAGCGCCATAAGCATATTCCGTCATTCTCTCTACAAAAGCATCCATATCAGTTCCCCATTGAGGCTTTATGACACCATATTGACAAATAGACACGCATTCTCCACACCCTATACATATAGAAGGGTCAATATAAGCTGAACCATTGACCAAAGATATCGCATTTACGGGGCAATTCCTGATGCACATTTGACATGCGGTACATCCCTTTCCTACGACAGGCTGCACTGTTGAATGCTGCTGTTGTTTTCCTGCCGCAGGTGCACACCCCATAGCTAAGTTTTTGATAGCTCCTCCAAAGCCAGCCAATTCATGACCTTTAAAATGTGACATCACAATCATCGAGTTTGCAAAGAAAATATTTGAAGCAATCTTTACAGTGTCAAAATGCTTTTTATCAATTTTCACTTCTACAGAGTCTTTGCTTAAAATACCGTCAGCAATTATTATTGGTGCGTTCACAACAGCATATGCAAAACCATTTTCAATTGCTGTCACCAAATGGTCAACTGCATTTGAACGGCTGCCTTTGTAAAGAGTATTTGTATCCGTCAAAAATGGCTTGCCACCATAACTTTTGACTTTATCAACAATCTTTCTCACATATATGGGATTTATGTATGCATTATTCCCTTTTTCTCCAAAGTGAATTTTGATAGCCACAAGGTCATTTTTAGAAAAAATATTTTTAAACCCTGCTACATCGAAAATCCTTGCTACTTTGGAAGACAAACTACTGGTAGCTTTGTTTGCCCTCATGTTGTAAAAATATACCTTTGACTTCATAACACCACCTCATTTACAAAATTAATTTCTCACGAGTTTAGAATTTACAAATCTTATGACCCTTTTGAAATAAGAGAGGGCAGATTTGTCACTTATTAAGACAATGGCAGAATAAATTACAGCACCAATTAATATGGTTATAAATAAAGCTATAGCTTCATAAATCATCCTATCTGAAGGCATCCTAATAATCAAATTATTATACACAAAATGTACTGTAATACCCATGATAATTGATGCAAACATCGCCCTTAAAAAACTCATGAACATAGATTTTCCGCCTATTCTTCCGATTTTCTTTTTTAATGAAGTAAATAAAAGAAACGTTGTAAATATAGCTGCAATAGAAGTAGAAAGCGCAAGTCCACCAAGTTGTAAATACCTTACTAAAATCAGATTAAGCACAATGTTCAATAAGACGGCCATTGCCCCATTTATCATAGGTGTTTTTGTATCTTTCATAGAGTAAAAACTTCTGCTTAAAACATCCCTTAGCCCATAAGCAGTCATTCCTATGGAAAAATAAAAAAGCGCGATAGAAGTAAGATATGTCGACCTCTCATCAAAAGCTCCTCTTTCGAACAATACTTTTATTATAGGCACTCTTAATACCATTGCACCGACTGAAACAGGTATTAAGACGTATAAAATTGCATTTACTGCAAGATTCAACCCTTTTAAAAATCCTTCTTTATTCTCGGATACCGAGTGTTTTGACAACACAGGATATATGACAGTGGCAATCGCTGTTGAAAATATCCCAAGGGCAAACATATTAAGTCTATTCGCATAATTTAATGCTGCAATGCTTCCATCTGGCAAAAAGGAAGCTATTACTCTGTCTACATATACGTTTATAACTTGAATTCCCGTGCCTATTAACACAGGCATAGCCAATACAATTACTTTTTTTACTCCTTCATCTTTAAAATTCACTCTCAACTTGAATTTGTAACCTAATTTGTATAAAACAGGCAATTGCATTAATGCTTGTATGAAAGTAGCAATAATTATAGAATAAGCTACTATCGTAATCCCAAATTTGCTCCCATATAAAATTGCTACTGTTATTACGATAATATTGTAAGGTATACCTATCATAGCAGGAACAGTAAAATGTTCCATCGCCTGAAGAGCACCAGTGAAAATATTAGATGCAGCTATTAACACCATTGTAGGTAATAATATAGTCGTAAGTTTAACTGTCAACTCAAATTTTTCCCCTGTAAAAGCTGGCGCTACAAATTTTACTATATAAGGTGCAAATATGAAACCTAAGAAAGTTAAAATTACAGTCGAAATTAATACCACACCTAAAAGGTTATTTATAAAATCAAAAGCCTTTTGCTTTCCCTCTTTTTGCAAATATTCAGTAAATATTGGCACAACAGTAGTAGCTATTGAAGCAGTTACCGCCGCAAAAAGTATCATAGGTATGACAGTCGCCATATTATATGCATCCATGGAAACAGATGTACCAAATTGGGAAGCTAAAGCCATATCTCTCAAAAATCCAAATACTTTACTCAGTAGAGTTATTATCATTATGACGCTAGCCGCTTTTACAGTTTTTTTAGCCGTCGACATACATACAACTCCTTAATTTTCTTCAGTCATTATAAACATAAGCTCTGCAGTAGCTACAACTTCATCTCCAACTTTTGCAGCACCTTTAGCTTTTACGAGCCCCATCTTTATAGAATCTATTAAAACTTCTAAAACAAGTTGGTCACCAGGCCTTACCACTTTTTTGAAGCGACATTTATCAATACCTGTAAAAAGCCCTAATTTACCTTTAAACTCTTCTATATTCATAACAGCAATCCCGGCTACTTGTGCCAATGCCTCAACAATAAGAACTCCTGGCATTATCGGATTGTCTGGAAAATGCCCTTGAAAAAAAGGTTCATTAGCGGTCACATTTTTTATTCCAACAGCTTTTTTACCTTCTTCAATTTCTATTATTCTATCCACTAATAAAAAAGGATATCTATGAGGAAGAATTTTTCTTATGTTTTTATTTTCCACCCTATGTTTCACCTCTTTTTATCGGAATTAGAAGATATGACAAAACAGTGGCTTATCATTGATTATATCACAAAAAAATGAAAAATAAAAAGGGCAAGCGCCCTTTCACACTTTCTTAGAAAGTTGATTATATATTTGGTCAGCCAGTCCAAAAGATCCATTTTGAGCCAACATTTCAGCATATTTATCATATAACATAGAAGTAAAAATATCATTTGCTAGGCTATCTCCCGTCAATGGGTCTTCTGGAATTGTCTTTCTCATCTCATTTAACATAAGCCCTATAAAAGTTGCTTCTAATTGCTGACATGCTTCTTTAAGCTTTTTACTGTCTTTGTCTTTTATCGCCTGTTGTATTATTCGTTCAAAATCACTTCCATCTTTTTGCAAATTAATTTGTAGTTTATTCGTCATATTATCTATAGGATTTATCACCATGTAAGGTCATCCCTTTCAGTTATAGCTATCTTTTTAGATTATTTGCAATGCCCAGCATTTCGTCGGCTGCTTGTATAGCTTTTGAATTTATCTCATAAGCTCTTTGTGCGGCAATCATATCCACCATTTCTCTTACTACTTGAACATTTGAAGTTTCCAAAAATCCTTGCATGACTTTGCCCATTCTTCCTTGAAAGTCATCTCTTGTACCAGGCTGTCCTGAGGCTTCTGTTGGCTCATAGAGATTACTACCTACACTTAAAAGGCCCTGTGGATTGACAAAATTATAAATCCCCAAAGTAGCTATTTCCTGAGTAGTTCCGTCAGGGTTTTTTACGCTTATTACCCCCATAGGTGATACTGATATGTCTTTTTCAGTGCTGTCAAAAACTATGGGATTACCGCTGTCATTTAATACGGGATAACCGTCAGCAGTTACAAGCATTAAAGTGCTGCCGTCAGCACTTAATTTAAAACTTCCATCTCTCGTGTAATAAACTTTGTCATCCGGTCCTAACACAGCAAAAAAGCCTTCTCCATCCAATGCCAAATCCAAAGGATTCTCTGTCTGCTGGAGGCTTCCTTCCGTAAAATCTTTTACAATTGCTGAAGGTCTCACACCTACCCCTACTTGCATATTGACAGGTTTACCTTGTCCACCATATACGTTTTCTCTTTGTAAAGTTTGATATATTAAATCTTTAAATTCGGCCCTATCTCTTTTAAAAGCAGTAGTATTTACATTCGCAAGATTATTCGCGATAACATCTACGTTAAGTTGCTGAGCAGTCATGCCAGTTGCTGCAGACCACAATGCCCTCATCATAATTTTCATCCTCCTTATACTTTTCCAACTTCGTTGACAGCTTTTCCAAGAGTCTCGTCAAAAGCAATGACAACCTTTTGATTAGATTCATAATTTCTCATCACGCTTATCATATTTACCATTTCTTTAACTGAATTCACATTTGACTGTTCTAAAAAACCTTGCTTTATTTTCCCTGTTGCAGGAATAACTTGTACATTGGCACTGTTATCTATAAAAAACAAATTATTGCCTTCTTTCCTTAAACCATCGTAATTACTAAAGTCTACAATTCTAAGCCTGTCCACCAACTGGTCATTGTTTATTATATTGCCTGTCTCATCAACAGAAATATCCCCTTGTGACAATTGAATCGGGCCATTTTCCCCTTCTACAATATACCCCTCTTGTGTTACCAGATATCCATCTCTTGACAAGGTAAAACAGCCGTCTCTCGTATATCTTTGACCATTGGGAGTGTCCACCACAAAAAAGCCATTCCCATCTATTGCAAAGTCCAATTTACCCTTTGTTTGGTACAGCACCCCTTCTTCAAAATTTGTATAAAAAGTGTCAATCAATACGCCGTAATCCATTCTCCCGATTTTTCCATTAGGAGGTATATTGTCACCGCCATACCTCGTTACTTCGAAATTCGGAAAAGAAGAAGTGACAACAACATCTTTTTTATACCCGACAGTATTAACATTTGCAAGGTTATTTGCTAAAACATCCATTATTTTTGTCTGGGTAATCATGCCAGAAGACGCAGTATAAAGCCCTCTTAACACAACCTTCACCTTCTTATCTAAGTTTTAAGCATCAATGATTGTTTCTGACTTTTCTAATATTTCTAATGACTCCAATGCTTTTCCCGCCCCTAAAGCGACACAGCTCACAGGGTCGTTTGCCATATATACAGGAGTATTCATTCTCTCCCTTAAAAGTTTATCCATTCCCTTAAGTAATGCTCCTCCTCCTGTAAGTATTATGCCTCTGTCACTTATATCCGCAGCTAATTCAGGAGGCGTTCTTTCTAATACACTATGGACTGCTTCCACAATCTCTTCAAGTAACTCTCTTAATGCTTCACATATTTCACTGGAAGTAACTTCTACGTTTTGAGGCAAACCTGAAATCAAACTTCGTCCTTTAACCAACATTTTTTCTTCATTGCCATCAAAATAAGCCGTACCGATAGTTATTTTTATCTCCTCTGCTGTCCTTTCCCCTATTATGATATGATGCTTTTTCCTCATATATCGAATAATTGCCTCATCAAAATTGTCCCCTGCTACTTTAATATTTTTAGACACCACTGAACTACCTAGAGAAATTACAGCTATGTCAGTGGTGCCTCCCCCAATATCCACAATCATATTTCCACAGGGTTTCGATATATCCAACCCCGCTCCTATAGCTGCCGCAATGGGTTCTTCAATGAGATACGCTTTCCTCGCCCCTGCCTGTAATGCTGCATCAATGACGGCTCTTTTTTCTACTTGTGTCACCCCACTGGGAACACAAATCATTATACGCGGCCTTAATAAAAATCTGCTGCCACAGGCTTTATGGATAAAATACCTCAGCATTTTTTCTGTTACATCGTAGTCAGAAATTACCCCCGCCTTCATAGGCTTTATCGCTAATATATTCCCCGGCGTTCTGCCTACCATCCTTTGAGCCTCTTCACCAACTGCAAGAACTTTATTGGTGTTTCTATCAATTGCAACAACCGAAGGCTCTTTTAAAATTATTCCTTCCCCTTTTATGTAGACAAGAACAGATGCCGTGCCGAGGTCTATTCCTATATCTTTTGAAATCGCAAACATTTAAACACACCCTTCTTCTGTATTTCGACAAAAGTGGCATCCATTAAAATTATCGACATTGATGCCGAAATGTTTAATTTATTATCAATTTATTATTTCGCTACAAACTTACAAAATCCTCTTTTTGTTTTCAAAATTTATTATTTGCCCTTTGATATTTTATCTTTGTCGCTTTGCCTCCCCTTATATGCCTTTCCGCCTTGTTTTTGCTAAGTATTTCTCTAACTTCCTTGTATAATTCAAAATTTATATCGGGAAGCCTCTCTGTGACATCTTTGTGAACTGTACTTTTGCTAACCCCAAAAACTTTCGCCGCTTCCCTCACCGTCGCTTTGTGTTCTATTATGTATTTTGATATCTCTAATGTTCTCTCTTCAATGTAGTCTTTCAATACAAAAACCCCCTTATTAAATTTTCTCAATATATGTATATGCCGAAATAAAACCATTAGAATATTTTCTAAAAAACAAAAAGACTTGAATACCATGCGTATTCAAGTCTTTAGACTTTTTATTTAAAATACACTGAGGGGTCAATGTGTACTCCGTTTTCTAAAAGTTCAAAATGTACATGAGGTTCTTCTGCAATTTCAAACTTAGCCGATTTGCCTACCTTGCCTATCTGTTGTCCTTTTTCTACTTTGTCTCCCTCTTTAACTGAAATATCTTCTTCAAGGTTTGCATATCGAGTCTCAAATTTGCCGCTTTTTATGTCAACAGTATTCCCCAACCTTTCATCTTTATACACCTTAGTCACAATTCCCTCCATCGCCGCCAGTACCGGACTTCCAACTGGTGCTTTTATGTCAATACCTTTGTGGGTCGTCCATTCATCAAGAGTTTTGGAATAAACAAGTTTGTCTTTCGCAAATTCTAATATTATTTCTCCATCAACAGGTTTTAACAGTACCAAAGCTGAAGAAGCTATTTGTTTTTCTGTTTTAGCCGGCTGAGTAGTAGTTAAGACAGCCTTCACTTTAGTACCAGTTACATTGCTTTTTGCAGGAGATTCATAAGCTGTATTAGTTTTTTCTTCTTTCTTGTCTGCAGTGTCGTTACTAGAAACCACCCCTTTGTCTTCTTTTGGGCCTTGTGTCATCGTGGCAGCTAAATTATCGTTTGTTTTCTCTTCCTTAGCCTGTTTCAAATCTTCTTCATAATCCCAATTGCTTTCAACGACTGAATTAATTTCTTCTTGTTGCGCTTTTTTAAGCTCAGCCAATTTTTTTAAATTGTTATTAGTCACATATACGGCAGTAGCCCCTACTACCACAACGCATAAAAATAACACAATGTAAAATCCTTTTCTGTCAAAAAATTTTATTAAATTTTCCTTCTTTATTTTCACATATTTCACCTCCAAATGGTATTTTAACCATTAATCAATGTATTTATACAAAAAATGCAGCACCAATTTCAGTGCTGCACTTTTAATAAGTCTTCAATTTTAATTATTTCTACACCTGTATAATAATGCTTCAATATCTCATCAAATTTTTTACCTTCTTTGGCCATTGCATTTGCTCCGTATTGACTCATTCCTACCCCATGGCCATACCCTATAACTGTTATTACAATATTATCTTTCTGTCCGTCAAAGCTAAAGTTAGTAGAATTTAGATTAAAGATTTCTTTTATGTCTTTTCCACTAAAAGTTACATTGCCTATTTTTAAGCTTTTGACATGGCCTGCCTGTGTCCTTTCTACATCTTTTATTTGACTCAAAATATTAGTCGCATTTAATTTTACTGAAGGTTCTTTTTGTTTTATTTTACTTATAAATTCTTCTTTTGACACCACAACAGTAGTTTTGTACTTTGATGCGACATCTTCTCCAGAAGAAGAAACACTTCTCAGATAAGGTATCTTATTTTGCCACACCTCCTCAGCATTTTCTGTTTTGCCTCCACTTATAGCATGGTAAGCAGGAACAATAAGAGCATTTTCATAGACTAAAACAAGTCCTTTTGTATCTTCCACCGCTTGAGATATTTTGGCATAGTATTTATCAAAATTTTCTCCCCACTTATCTCTTAACTCTTTCTCTGATTGCCATGCTTGGCAATGCTCAGGGTCAGTACACACATCAGCTCCCGGATGAAGTTCACATCCTTTTCCTCCCAAAGCTATTTCTTTTGAAAGGGCATAAGTCCTTGCCGCAACAGCCTGTGCCTTTAAAGCCTCCATTTCAAACTCTGCAGGCATTTCCGCAGCGACTACCCCTTTTACATATTCCTCTAAATCCATTTTTTGTATTTTGTTTTGGTTTGTTATAAAAACATTCACTGTATGGTACAAATCTGTATTATCTAAATTATCTAATTTTACTAGCTTTCCTCCATCAATAAGCTTGACCTCACTCGCAGGCGTTGAGGAAGTTTTGTGAGAATTAAAGCCAAAAACTATTATAGAAGGTAAAATTATTAAGCTAAAAAATATCAAAGAAATTCCATAAATGGCATATTTCATTTTTCCCCTCCGATTGTGAACTACTAAATAAAATATATGTCCTTATGTATATATTTATTCTATCTAATTAAGCCTCTTATCACCCCTACAAACTAAAAAATCTCTGTCTACAAAAAAACAAGGGATTTCTCCCTTGTACAGTTTGTTGACAAAGTTAAAAAATATTCAAAGGAGATATTTTGCATCGTCGCTCCGATGCTCCAAAGCGACAAAACTAAAGCTCGGCCTTCAGACTCCGGCGGGGTTCCGGCCACATTCGACATCCTTGTCTCAGGTGGCCGCTTCCGCCATCCGTGGCTCCAGCCCCGCCTTCGTCTTTTGAGCTTGCTAAGTTTACCGGCACTCAAGTAAGTATGATTGTTTTTCTATTTTTGCTTTATAAACTTTCTTACTTGAGTGCCGGGCTGCCTTGTCGCGAGTTGCATTACTTTACAAAATGCCAATCTTACAAAATTGTTTGTCTACAGTCTGAACAATAGACTTCTCCCTTGTCTTAATTATGATAATTTAATATCCTCATTACATAATCAAAAGTAAGGTCGTTCATCATAAAGTTTATCATCCTCGATATCATTGAAGCAGCTTCCTCTCTAGTTACATAGTCATCGGGGTTAAACCTTCCGTATTCATCACCCGATAAAAGTCCTATCTCTCGTGCTACATAAACACTTCTTTTTGCCCACAATGGTATGGCATAGTCATCCAAAAAGCCTATATTAAAATTCCCCAAAGGCGCAAGGTTTTCTAGCCCCAAAGCTCTTATAAATATCACTGCCGCTTGAGCACGAGTAAGAGACCTTGAAGGACTGAACTGATTTGGAGCAGTACCTGAGATAAGCCCTGCATCACTGGCTGCTTTTATATATCCATAATTCGGATCAGTAGTAGATATATCAATAAAAGGTGAAATTTCTATAGCGCTTTTGTTTCTTGCTGAATAAAGCGTACTCTTGGGCGGTTCATACGGTTTTAATCCAATCGCTTTTGCAACTGCAACGGTAAAGTCTGAGCGCAATATGGGAAGTTTAGGACCAAAGTATTCTGAGTCATTTGGAAATACTTCCATGCTCATCAATTTTTTAATATCCTCTTTTCCCCATGTTCCGTTTATGTCTTTAACCTGTGGGACCACCAATCTATCTTCGAATGACACACCATCAAGTTTCAAACTTCCATTTCCTATGTTTCTTCCTATTTCGTTGCCGTTATCATCTAGTTTTGGGAGATTATAAGTGTAATTCATCATGTCACCGCTATTTCGCCTTAAAAGATATCCACCCCTAAAACTTATATATTGAGGGTCATTTTCCACATATTCAATACTGGATTTATCAGTAAAAGATACATTTGCATGAGCCTCCCCAACCCATTTTTTTACTTCTCCATTTGACCCCATTGTGCTTTCGATTAAATAATCTATTTGATGTGTATCAGCACTTCCGTATTTATGAGTAAATCCTACTGTTTTGTCATCTATAGTCACTTTTACAGTCCCTTTATTGCCATTGATCCTGTATAATTTTACGCCTGAATAGTTACCAGCATAGTAAGTTACACCAGGGTTTATGCTTTTTACTTCAGAGCCTGAGTATATATATCCATTATTTCTGTCTAAAGTGTAAGTATTCCCCCCTATTTTTATGTTTTCAGTATATGTCTTAAGAGTAGTCTGACTAATCACTTGGTTGTATTCAGGCTTTTTTGTTTCTTGGGTAACAAAAGTAAGAGAACGTGTGAGTTTGTCTCCTGAATCGGAAGCAAGGTCATACCTATATGTTGTTGTAGTAGTATCACCTCTTACAGATTGATTAACTTTAAGAACACCACTAAATATAATAGGTTGTCCCGTTATAAATACAACTTCTTTGTATTCTTGCTCATTGGCAATACCACCTTCAAAACCTGCATCATTGGCAAAAACCTGAACAGGAAAAGGAATCAAAAGGGTGAATATTATAACTAACCCTATAATTTTTTTCATTGCAATTCCCCCAATGTTTTTCTTACTTCACCGTTACAATAACAGCAGATGACCCATTTCTTATAATATAGAGTGAATCTCCCGGATTTATAGAACTTATATTGACTGCCTGTCCATTTTTAATTATTACCGTTTTTGATACATCTACTGTATCAAGAGAAGTATTCAGATTCCAAACCCCATTTAATTCATTCCAATCATTTACATTATTTAGAGTTAACTTGGTACCATCAATAGATACAACATCAGCAGTAGACACTCTTTCTTGCCCCGTTGAATTCATAATGTTTATTGCAATAGCATTGTCTCCTTGTGATACCACATACACATGGGCAGAGGTGTATTTAGATTTTCCATATTTTACATCCAAAAGCTCTGTGTAGGGAATAACTTTTGAATCTTTATCTCTATTGTCAACTATATAAGTTTTATCTCCCACATAGAAAGTTTTTGTGCCTGCTACAATATTCCATTGATTGTTTTGTATAGCATAATACCCATATGCTTGATACCACCAACTTGTATATAAGTTACCAATAGTGATAGAATTTGATGTTGCACTGGTTATAAAACCTTTCGCATAGTAATATTCTGGATATACACTATCAATTACTGAGATGAAATTAGCATATAAGCTTCTATCCGTCTGGGAAAAAGATACATATACTTGTTTATTTCCTATAAGTGAAGTATAGGGTATCTTCATTCCATCTTTTAAAATAATTGTGCCGTCGTTTACAGTTACTTTTCTGCCATCATTTAATGTAAGAATCATCGATTGAGTATCAAAACTTGCAATGCCACTGTAACTCATTGTAAAACTTGGGGTTATGTTTATAAACGTAATCGAATCTGTTCCAAAGTGCTTCTCAACTGTAGCATATATTTGATTTCCTTTGTAATTTTTAAGGTCTTCTTTGCTGACCTCAAAGCCATTGTAATATATTTTAGCTTCATCTAAAGGATAATAAGCAAAATTATTTGCACTTTGCCATGTACCTTGATAATACTTTTCCACATTGTTTATTGAAATAGAATTGTTGGAAGCCAATAAACTTCCGAGATTTCCTCTTATGATATAGTAGACTTTGTGATATCCATTTTCTACTAATACCTTGATGGGTACATTTGTATAAGGGTCATCAAAATACAAATTTACATAGTCTCCCTCTTTTATTGAAGACAAAGGCACAGCATTTCCATTTTTTATAACAGGCACATCATAAGCAATAGAATAAAACTGTCCATTGTCTAATTTAATATTTATGCCATTATCTTGTTTATCTATAGCCATTATGCTTCCTGTTACTTGTCTTGAGCCTGTATCGATTTTCCCACTTCCCAAATCTTCATAATCAACATTTATTGCATAAGCCGTGTTACCATTAAGGTATACTGTGACAGTTTGACCATATCGTAAATCTTTTATAGAAGCAGGATAATCATTTATATAGATTTTTGTATTAGGGTTATAAGAAAATACATATTCAACTCCTGATTCAGATGTAAGTGTTATGTTAGAAGCTGATATGTCTTTTATCTCTCCGTACAAAGTGCTCTGAAATACAGGGTTTTTTTCAGCAAATATCACATTTTGACCGCTTATATAAAAATTCACATTATCCCCTTTTTCAATAGAATCAGAAAAAGAAGGAACTCCATTGCTAATAGTCAAAAAATCTGAATTATGAACTATTCCTTTTGAAGAATATGTTCGTTGAACCACAATATACTCATTTTGCCCTTTATTATTGAGAAGAACAAAAGTTTTCTTTATACTATTTTTCCCATCAACCTCTTCGTAAAGTATATCCTGCACTGTAGCATTTATTATTGAATAGCCCATTAAACTATACCCTAAGTTAAAAGCTCTACTCAAAACTGACGCCATCTGCTCTCTGGTTATGTTGTCTTTAGGTCCAAATTTACTATCATTGTAACCTGTCATTATTCCACTTTTTAAAACTGCTTCAATATATGGCATATAATCAGTATTAAAACTTTTAACATCCGAAAAAGCATAAACTTTTTGTAAATCTTTTCCGTAAATCGGCGCAAGATTCAATCCTTTTGCTATCCAATAAGCAACTTCCTCTCTTGTTGCATTTGCTGTAAAATCCAAAGCCATATCCTCTTTCCTCAAAAGATTATTTTTCGCTGCCACATCAACTATTCCTTGTGCCCACGAATCTACTTTGGGACCTGATTGAGAAGAAGCATTATTTTGCCCAGTCTGATTAGAATTAGCAGTAGGAGGGTTACTCCCCCCTACTGCAGTAGAGGAGGATATAGGTGTTTTTTGTACTTGTTCTTCCAGTCCCATTAGTCTTACAATATATGCTATTGCCTCTTCTCTTTTTAAATAGCTTTTAGGATAAAATTTTTGACTTCCTCCACCTCTAATAACTGAAAGAGCAGTCATTTTCATTATGTCATTTTTAGCAAAACTATTTTTTATATCTTTGAAGGACATATTGTAATAGATGCTTTGCACATTGTCCGTACCGTAATATACAGGATTGTCCGAAGCATAAGTATAAACACTATTTAAAACAAATAGAATTATTGTAAGTAAAATTGTAAATATCTTTTTCAACTTTCTCACTCCTCAATAAATAACAGCTAACCTGCCTGGATAAGATATATCACCTAATACATTATTCGATGCGCTATCTACCATCATATTTGATATGCCATCTCTGTTTATTGATAACCCCGTACATGGTACACTACTCATACAGGGAGTTATATACATGAGCTTTGAAAAGCTTATATTCCTATTGCCAAGTCTATTTTTATCGAAATTTAATGTTACAGTTATTTTATTGTAAAAATCTGGATAATTAGTTGTTTTATCTCCGTCAATTTTTTCATAACTTATGTCATAAATGTCAGATAATATCTTATAGCCTTTTGGCATATTCCTTGATATTTCGTCATAAGTTTTATCTGATAGCTTATTTATTGTTATTCTGTCATAATCTCCTGATAGGTAGAGGCTGTTAAGGGTAAATTTTATATTAAATCCAGGCATTATAACCCATATAGTAGTAGAGGTTTTATTTTTATATTTAGACGGTATATTTATAACCCATTTGTTTATATTTTTATATTTCTTGCCTGTCAAATCAATCGGCGTTCCGTTTAAAATGTCATCTCCCAATGTAATGACAAGTGTTCCATTCGCCGTCGCATAAGTTGTATCGTTTTTAGCTCCTGTAACAGAAGTGTCATATTTGCTGTTAGAAGAAGTATCAGTAGTAGCATAAGTGTATACAAAATCACTGGGCCCCAAATCATTTACAGCTCTCATGGCAAAGGAGTAAGTAGTATTTGGCAAAAGATTTGTCACGTAATACTCCAATTTATCTGTTGCAGCGATGAATTTGTAATCTGCCGAATTAGCTGTCTTACCATAGATTTCATAATATTTTGCTCCTTTTGCCTCTGACCAATGTAAATATAATGTATGGTCGTTACCGGCTATTGATTCGGCCCAAAAGCCTACTGGATTATCCGGTACTGTTTGCACATAGGTAAAACCTTGAGGCAAAACAGCATTTGCATAATCGGGATTTCTCACAATTACATCTACTTTTCCCTCTGCATGCCCTGGGGTTGTCACGACAATCGTGTTATAACTTTTCACAATTACATTATAAGCTTCTACATCTCCAAAAAACACCCTTGCTCCTTGTCTAAAGTCATTACCTGTTATGGTTACTGTTTCTCCTCCTTTTGTAGACCCTGTATTAGGAGTAATAGAAGTTATCTTCGGGTTGGACTCTGTAGCGATATACATAAATGCTTCCTTTAAAGTATAACTTCCTCCGTCATCAATATTAAACACTGTCACATCCACAAGACGGTCTAAGTCTTTCTGCGGGTCTGCGGCAGGAGTGATTACAGTAATAGTATCAGAGGTATTCGCAACTACTTTCGCTTCATAAGCATCAAAATATACTTTAACTTTTTCTCTAAAGTCTTGTCCCTTGATAGTTACATAAGTGCCCCCATTAATACTGCCTTTATTTGGAGTTATAGAAGTTATTAAAGGATGTGAGTTTGGAGATACATACTCTATTTTAAATACAGCAGTCCCTCCATCTGGATTTACCACCTTTAATTCCTTCATGCCTACTTTGTCCACTGGAGGAGCAGTAAATTTTATCATTGTACTGTCTACAACTTTTACATCCTGCACTAAAGCTCCATCAATATAAACAGAAGAACCCGGTACTACTAATTTGTCGTTATCATATACAGGAACTGCAAAATCACTTCCTATGATAATACTATAAGTTCCTCCAGCCTTATCAAACTTTGGAGGTATAACTTCTTTAATCTGAGGTTTCGATTGAATATAAGTATATCCATTGTCAATGTACCCAAGCCCTGCATCATAGTTTACAACAGTTACTCTGACTTTTCCAGGCGCGTTAGGAGGTGTAATAACTTTTAAAGTTCCATAATCAATATAAGTGACCTTCTCCGCTTTGACATTTCCAAAATATACTTCGGGGCCTATTGGATTGCCATTTTCATCTTTTAGTATATTTCCATTTTCGTCTTTAGAAATTCTAAAGTCTTGACCATATATGGTCACTTCTTGTCCTCCATAAGTAGAGCCGCTATTAGGTTCTATCTTTGTAATGACAGGCTGGCTGTTGGGCACAACATATGTAAACCCGCTTTCCCCTTCATGAAGTCCATAAGTATAATTGCCACCATCATAGTTTACAACAGTTACATAAGTTTTCCCTGGAACTCCTGGAGGAGTAGTAGCAGTTATCGTCTTTCCATCAGAACTTACAGTTACGTTTGTGGCTTTGTTGCCTCCTATAAATACTTCTGCACCCCTTCTAAAATCACTTCCTTCAATCAAGATAGAAGTACCACCCTTTACTGTACCAAAGTTCGGATATACAGAAGTTATTATTGGGCTACTTTCTGGTACAAGGAAATGAAACTTTTCGGGAGCCACAGCTTGAGCAGTATCAGGATTTACAACTTTTATATCGTAAAGGCCAGAGTACCTCATGTCAGGTATTATTCCTGTAATTGTCGTGTCATTTATTACATACACATTTTCAAGAACAGTATCTCCTATATAAGCTTTTGCTCCTTCGCTATCCCCAGCTTTCAGTGAAAAGTCGCTTCCAAAAATGTATATAAGCGTCCCTTTGCCGCCGTAATTAGGAACAACTTTAGTTATCTGGGGCTTTGTCTCAATCAAAAGATACTCAAATCCATCTACTAATGTCGCTGTACCGCCATCAGAAGGATTTACAACTTGAACTATTTTTTTGCCCAATGTCCCCGGTGGAGTAGTCGCATCTATTTCAGTATTGCCACTTAAGACTTTTGTGACGGTTGCCTGCACTCCATCTATTGTAACTATGCTTCCCTTTTCAAAATTGCTTCCCAAAATTTTGATAGGTGTGCCACCTTTTGTGGGCCCTTTATTAGGGTCAACGGAGGTAATAGTCGGATTCTTTTGAGTATCTTTTATCTCAAAAGCATTTTGCAAAGTCACACTTCCGCCTACAGTACCACTTATGCCATCGTAATTTTGAATTGTCATATCTTGCCATCCAACTGTATAAGGCACTTGTGTTTCAGGTACTATAGCTTTAATCTTTGTACCAATGTTAAGTTTCTTTCCATCTATTATATTGCCATCTTTGTCTTCAACAGAAATTACTTTTAATTGAATATTTCCAATTCTTACATCAGGATATTTAGGCATATACACCCCATCTATGACTGTCTGCCCTACATAAAAATCACTACCTATTATCGTAATTAGGTTACCACCGTATTTTGAACCAAAATTTGTAAAAATATTGCTTATAGAAGGAGCAGTATAGTAATAATAGCCTTTTGAGTAAATTGCAAAGCCTCTATTGGCATCCGCATCCTTATTTACAACTTTCACGTCTACATAACCCAAAGCAGTAGATGGTGGCGAAATAACTGTAAGCACTGACTTATTGTCTCCACCAGTTGTTAAATCTTTAACAGTAGCTAATTTATCCCCAAAGTACACTTTTACACCTGGCCTTATATCAAATCCCTGAATAATCACTGTATCTCCACCGGCACGGCTTCCTGAACTGGGTGATATGCTTAAAATTTGGGGATTTGAAGGCAATGGATTGTAAGTAAATTTTGTAGGTGGAGAACTCTGTTCAGAGTAGTGCATGACTACATTTCCATTAGCATCTTTTATAGTCGTTTCCACTGTAACAACCACATCTACTGGCATATCTTGTCCAGGGGGATTAAGTGTCACACTAGGAGACAACACATTCAAAGTTTGTTGTCCTGTTCCAGGATTGAATATGCTTTTTATCTGGGCTTTGTTACCGCCAAAAGTGACATAAAGTTTTCTTTCTCTGGAACCTTCTACTAAATTTCCTGTTGCAGGGTCTTTGTAAGTGTAATTTGTATTGGTATAAGTTATCTCTGTGTTGTCAGAATTAGCAGTGTAAGTAGACGGGTCATCGCTTCTTTGAAAATTAAATCCCCATAGTGTTACATCTGTGTTTCCGTTTTCATATCCGTGGTCGGGATTCATATCAACAACTACCATAGTATCTTCAACAGCAAGGTAAAAAAATCCATTTTGTTTGGTTACAGTATACCCTGTAATAGGGTCAACTAAACTCACATCCACAGGACCGGACTTACTGTAAGGAGGCGTAGTAACTTGTATAGCACGCTGATTTGCTGTAAGACCAGGCAAAGTGATACTTTGTACACTTTTTGCTACAACCCCACCGAATTTTACTATTAAATCTTCTCTTAAATTTTGTCCTACAATTATAACTTTTGTTCCTCCTGATACAGAACCTGCATTTGGAGTAATATTATCTATAGTAATTACAGCAGGTGTAGGTATTATTTTTAAAGCATTCACAAGAGTAGCAGTAGAACCGTCAGCTGCGACAATATCAATATTTTGATACTCAAGTGTCGTATCTTTAGGAGCAGGAACCTTTACAGTCATTTCAGTATCGCTTACTATATTTACATCTGAAGAATTTACAAGATTCGCTCCTACATACACTTTAAATCCGCTACCAAGAGTGGAAAAACCATGACCATATATAGTAATTGTATCTCCTACAATGACAGTATACTGAGATAATCCTGTTATGTCTTGATTTACAGCATAAATATTCGTTTGCACTGTATTAGAACGCCCACGGTATATATTTGTGACATTTACAGTGTATAAAGTTGTAGGGTCTATGTTAATGTTTTGAGGAATAGTCGTAATAAGCACAGAACCGCTTTGCGAAACAACTGAAGCTGTTTCTCCGTTGATCTGAGCTAATCCTATGTCGTTTAAATAACTTCCTTCCATTCTTATATATGACTTTGTAGTTCTGTTTATAATATTGCCATTGGAATCTTTGACAAGTGTAATAAAGTTATCAAGAGCTACTTTTGAAATATATGGGTTATTTATATATGTAAAGCCATTAAATATAGCTGCACTCTGTCCGTCACTTCGCTGAACTATTATAGTATAAGGAGTATCTGGGCTAAGACCAATTTTAGACGCTGGGGGAACTTTTGCATAAATTGTATTTTCATTTGCACTTAGTATTGTGAGCTTATTGGAATCTATGGGTGAATCAATGTAAACTGCACTGACAGAAGAGACTACATTGCCATTTGTGTCGTATGTAACAAAACCGCTTCCTGTAATTTTTATGTCAGTGTATTGGTCAACAGGACCTTTAGCAGGAGATGCCATTGTCCCATCTAATCTCAAAGAAGCTACCGATGTTATATTTGGAGAATATGCTCCATATGCTTTCGACATATTTCCCGGGAAAAGTGACAATATCATGCTTACAGCAATAGCCAATGACAAAAATCTCTTCATTCGACATGCTCCTCTCAGATTTATGAATAAATGGTAAAATGTTCTATGTGAAACAATTCTCAAAAACCCCTCTAATTTTATTTATCGGCATTTTAAAGGCTAAACTTTAGCAAAAACAAAAAAATAGCTGCTTTAAAGCAGCCTATATTGGGTTGGGGGTGCAGAATATATTAAATTTTATGGGGAAAAGGGGAATCATTCTTACAGTTTAAATTATATTACATTATTTTGGTACTTTAAATAGGACTTAAGTCTCATTTTTTGTTATTTTTATATCTTTTTATACATAAATCGACTTTTTTATTTTTCTTGTGCTATCACATATCCTATCATTTTATCTCCATCTAAATAGGCGTCGAACCGTCCTTCAAAAATTTTTACTCCTGTGTCGATATATGCCCCTTTTTTAAACCATTCTTCGTTAAAAATGTTATTTTCATATCCATCAAAAACTGGCATATACAAAATATTGTCTACATCTAAATCAGCAAAAAAGTGTGTACCATAAGAAAGTTCCGGCATAAAATCGCCATTTTTTATTCCAAGTTCTACAATCATAGCGGCATTAGATATCTCGTTGTATATAACAGGTACCCCTAAATAGGGATTGGAGGACCCCCATCTTCCTGGACCTACAAGAATGTATTTGTCTCCTATACTTTTATTGAGTCTACCTATTATTCTCGCAATTTCATGTTTATCTTTATACTGGCTATAAACTTCATGGTCTACGTATACTATATATCTTATGTT
Source organism: Thermoanaerobacter kivui (assembly GCF_000763575.1). Lineage (NCBI taxonomy): Bacteria > Bacillati > Bacillota > Clostridia > Thermoanaerobacterales > Thermoanaerobacteraceae > Thermoanaerobacter > Thermoanaerobacter kivui. Next base: position 162,170 of record NZ_CP009170.1, on the reverse strand, counting down.
TTTCAAGATGCCATTTGTAAGCATCCTATCCCCTTTCAACAAGACACATTTTTTTTCAATATCCTTAGGAATGTGGACTTTTCTGAAACTTTCGTAAGAAGTCAATGGTCGTGTTTGAAGAAGATAAAATTCGCCTTTTTTTAAGTCATAAGTGAATTCAATATCAACCGCCATTTCCATCTCTTCTTCGAGATACTTAAATAGTTTAGAAATTATATTAAAAAATCCTTTATGCCTTCTGGGAAAATTTTCAAATGTAAAGATATATTTATTAGAGGCATCACTGCTATTTAGCATATTTATGTCAAAAATCGCATTTTCTCTTTTTGAATATATTTGAGCAATATCACCTATTTTTTCATGATAAGCTAAAAATTGCGGTGTTTCATTGATGTTATAAGTATCTACTTCTCCTGTGATTAAATTTAATACATCAAAAGCTTCTTGTGAATTTTTGGCAATTTCTTTAGGATTATTTCCTTCGGGCCTTAGTCTCAAATTAGTTAGAGAAAAAATTCTCGCATATCCTCTACCTGTACACTTTGTCCCTAAGCCAAAAACTAATCTCACAACTCCATCTTCTATTTTAATTCTGTCAGTCCACCGTCTGTAGTTTCGAGAGAAGCCTACTCCAGAAACCTCTGGATAAAAGTACATGCCTTTTTGTGAACCTATCAGTTGTTGCACAATTACCCCCATTAATTCTTTTTGATCAGGAGCATGTTTTCTCCTATATGCGACAGCATCTGGGCCATATACGCTTACATAAATCTCTTTAATAGCTTTTTCTAATTGTTTAAGCCTTTCTCTATCTGTACCTTTGTTAGGAATAAAAGTGGTATAATACTTGCCAGCGAAAGAATATTTTACATTATCTTCTAATAAAGAAGAAGACCTCACAGCTAAAGGATAATACATTTTATTTAAAATCTCTATCAGCATTTTTTTGTATTCTGGAGGAAATTTAGCTTCTCTAAATCTTATTTCTACTTCCTCATAAGGAGTATCTTCCGTTATATCATTCAAATTATTATAATCTAAAAACATTTGATAATAATCAGTAGCTATAAAAAAGCTTTCAGGTATTTTTACACTTTGCTTAAAAACATCGTTATATTTTTCTAATACTTCTTCTGCAAAACAAAGTCCCGAAGCTTTCCCTCCAATATGCCCTTCTCCAAAAATTCTCTCATTATTTTTTTTATTCAAGCGAGGATCATAATCTTTATATAATAAAGTCCCAGCCATTTTTTCACCGCCTATTGACATTTTAACTTTACACAAATTATAACATGAGAGTTTTTAGTAAACAACAAAAAACCTCCCACAAAATTTCTTTGTGAGAGGTAGATATTTCCATTCAGAAAATCTTACTCTTTATCTAAAGCTTCAACAGGATCGACATACTCTAAACCTTGAGCATCTGCAACAGGTTTGTATGTTACCATTCCTTTATAAACATTTAATCCTTTTAATAAAGCTTTATTCTCAAGTAGAGCCTTCTTATATCCTTTATTTGCTATTTCTAAAGCATAAGGCAATGTTACGTTAGTTAAAGCAAAAGTAGAGGTTCTCGGAACAGCTCCTGGAATGTTAGGCACAGAATAATGTACTACTCCATGTTTTATAAAGTACGGGTCTTTGTGAGAAGTCGTTCTATCACAAGTCTCTATACAACCACCTTGGTCTATTGCAACATCCACTATTACTGCACCTTTCTTCATCGTCTTTACCATTTCTTCTGTCACAAGCTTTGGTGCTTTTGCTCCAGGTATCAAAACTGCTCCTATCAACAAGTCAGCTTTTTTCACACTCTGAGCAATATTAAAACTATTTGACATCAAAGTTGTAACTCGTCCTCCAAATATGTCATCAAGATATGCAAGTCTTGCAGGATTTACATCCAATATTGTAACTCTTGCTCCCATCCCCACAGCTACCTTGGCTGCATTTGTACCTACTGTTCCCCCACCTATTATTACCACTTCTGCTGGCTCTACTCCTGGGACTCCCCCCATTACAATTCCTCTTCCTTCATTTATGTTGGTGAGAAGATAAGCTCCTATTGTCACCGACATCCTTCCAGCTACTTCACTCATGGGAGTCAAAAGAGGAAGAGCTCCATTATCTAGTTGTACTGTCTCATAAGCAATTCCTACCACTTTTTTCCTCAATAGAGCTTCTGTTTGTTGTTTATCAGGAGCTAAATGAAGATAAGTAAAAAGAACCTGTTCTTCTTTGAAATAGTCATATTCGCTTGGCTGCGGTTCTTTTACTTTCATTATCATATCTGCTACATCAAATACTTCTTTTGCAGTAGAAAGTATTTTAGCGCCAGCCTTTGCATATTCTTCATCAGTTATGCCACTTCCCATTCCTGCACTTTTTTCAATATATACTTCATGTCCATTTTTTATAAAAACTTCCACTCCCGCAGGAGTAATAGCCACACGAGCTTCTGCAGTTTTTATCTCTTTTGGGATGCCAATCTTCACACTATATCTCCCCTTTATTCATTTTTTATCAAAACCTTTTCAATATATTAATTCTACAAAAATGTCAAAAATCCTTCCACAAAAAATAGAAGTTATAAAAAATTTTAAAACATCAAAAACATAATGTTAACTTACTTAGTATTTCCCCCATCCTCTTCTATTTAAATACCTCATAAAAATTATCAATCTATCATAGAAAGGCTCAACACTATCTCGAAATCTCTCTTTTAACTTTTGCCCCATTTCATAGACATTTCTTTTCCCATCTATAAGATTCCATACAGTACTTCCTATTTCGTATAATTCCAAAGTAGTTGTCTCTGGTTTTTTTACAAAAAGTCTCACTAACCTTTCAACTAACTTGTTGTGATAAAATACAAATATGACTTTTCCGTTTTTATTTTTCCATTCTATTTTTTTGCTATAATGCGGAACAGAAAGCATAAAATTGTCGCTCTTTTTTTGTTTCTTTGCCATATTTTTATCACCCTTTAAATCAACACTCCCACCCAAAGGGTGGGAGCATTATACTTTATCCCTGACCTTTGTCCTCTTTACATGTATAAGTATAGAGGAACAACCCTACAAGCAAGAACATTGCTAATGAAAGCCAAGGTGCAAACCATGCAGTGTTCGTAGCCAAATTAGAAGCAAAGTCTATACTTATTTTTAAACCAGCAAATGTAGCAATGACAAGTCCTATTAAGGCATCTCCAGCGACAAGTCCAGAAACAATAAGAATACCTTTTTCTGTCTTCTCTTTGTACAATTTCTCGTCCTTTTTGTACCTTTGCTCCACAAACCATCTTATTATACCGCCGATGACAATAGCAGCACTGAGTTCAAATGGCAGATAAAGTCCTAATGCAAAAGGAAGCAGGAAGCACAGGAACATGCATCATTTCTGCCATTATACCCATAAATATACCCGCTACTAAAAATTTTTTCTACATGAAATAAAGGCGTCCAAATAACGCCTTTATTTTCTATATATGATTGCACCGAGATTTCTTAATTTTTCTTCCATTTTTACATATCCTCTATCAATATGATAAATATCATTTATTTCAGTTTTACCTTCCGCAATAAGTCCAGCTAATACAAGTGCTGCTCCTGCTCTTAAGTCAGTTGCTTTAACTTCCGCCCCTGTTAAATGATCTACTCCAGTGACAACAGCACTTCTTCCTTCTATCTTTATATTCGCTCCCATCCGTTTTAACTCATCTACGTGCATAAACCTGTTTTCAAAAACTGTTTCTATTATAACACTTGTTCCTTTTGCCACTGTCATCATTGCCATCATTTGCGCCTGCATATCTGTAGGAAAACCTGGATAAGGGAGGGTTTTTATATCAACTGCTTTATAATTTTTCACTCCTTTAACTCGCAGCCCCTTGGGCTCTTCCGTTATTTTAATTCCACACTCTGTAAGTTTTGCTATTATAGACCTCACGTGATCTACTATAACATTTTCTATAAGGACATTTCCGCCGGTCATTGCAGCTGCCACCATAAAAGTCCCTGCTTCAATTCTATCAGGTATCACAGTATGCTCAGCACCTTTTAACTTTTTTACTCCTTCAATTCTTATGGTGTCTGTCCCCGCGCCTTTAATATTTGCTCCCATTTTGTTGAGGAAATTGGCAAGGTCTACAATTTCCGGTTCTTCAGCAGCGTTTTCAATTGTAGTAACACCTTCGGCAAATACTGCTGCCATCATGATATTTTCTGTAGCGCCAACACTGGGAAAGTCTAAATAAATCTTTTTACCTGTAAGTTTTTTAGCTCTTGCTTCTACATAACCATGCCCTATAGTGATATCTGCTCCCAACGTTTGGAAACCTTTTAAGTGCAAATCTATAGGCCTCGAGCCAATGGCACAGCCACCCGGCATAGAAATTTTTGCATGACCAAGCCTTGCAAGTATGGGTCCCATCACCAAAAAAGATGCTCTCATTTTTTTTACTAAATCGTATGGCGCTTCAACGTCTTTAATATCAACCTTTATCTTTAACCTCTCATTTTCAAATTCACATATAGCACCAAAATGTTTAATTAGTTCTATCATGACATTGACGTCTTCTAATTTAGGTATATCATCTAACACCACTTCTCCTGAGGACAACAAAGATGCAGCGATTATAGGCAGGACAGAATTTTTAGCACCGCTTATCTTTACAGTTCCTTTAAGGGGTGGACTTTTTTCAACAATGAATTTCGTTGCTATCACCCTCTTTTTAATATTCTATCGCTATAATAGGCGTGGCAACCCATATATAAGTTTTATCGTCAAAAGAACTGTATCTTATTGCTACGTTTAAATTTATTTTTTCACTCCCCAGCTTAATATATTCCTTGATTTTGTCAGAATAGGCAGAAACGCTTGTTACATTCTCATCTTCCATACCTTCTACTTTTTGTGCATTAAGTTCATTAAGTACTAATTTAACTATACTACTATTTTTTTCTTTATTCAACTTCCCATTAAAAATACCTACAAAACACACTGCCATCTTAGTTTTTAGTTTTAACATTTTAAAAGAATTATTTATAAGACTTTTCTCTTTTAAAACATCGTCATATCCCTTAAGAAGATACTCGTCTATCAACATATATGTTTCGCTTTTTGAGCCATTTTTTAAAGTTTGTACTGCAATGTTTACCTGTCTGGTATTTTCCGCATATTCTACTCCCACTTGTCTAAAATTGTTTTCCTCAATGCGAGATATTTTTGCTTTATCTTTGTCAATATTCATAGCTTTTATCGCGACTTCGATATATTCATTCAACTTGTCAAAAGATGTAAAATCATTGTTAATCTTTGCCCATGCGTTTATATTCGCATATTGATATTTTGCACCAGTATTTAAAAAGCTTCTCTTTACAAGTTCTACATCATCATTAAAAGAAAGAAAAGCTTGCCTCTGGACACTTAATAAAGAAAACAAACCCACAAAAATTATTATTCCTGTAATTATTTTTTTAAACATACCTCATACCTCGCCATATATTTTTTACAAAAAGAATAGGCGGTAAAATATCGACGAATCCACAAGGGGGAGAATGAATTCGCCGATTTCTACCGCCCTTCTATTTTAAATTATTAACCACAACAAAAAATTTTATTCATAGGTTTTAAAAATTTTTATTACTGGCATAATAGGAAAAAAGGACAGCTATTAGAAAGAATTAGATAAAAAGAGAAAAGGTCAGATAAGGTCAGATAAACATAGATAAATTTTCCTATTGAGGATTTTTGGTCAAAAAAGGTCAAAATCTAAATTTGTTTTATAATTTTTATTAATTAAAATTATAGGTAGAGGGTAAAATATTTTAATAAGGAGGTGTAAACCATGTTCTGGGTAGCACTTCTTGTGGTCGGCATCATATCTAGTCTTATATTTCATCCCTTGTTTAACTACAAAGCCGGACAATCTTACGGTGAAAAACTAAATAAAATCTACGGAACATATTGGGCAGCACTTGTAGCACATCTAATCGGAGCATGGCTTGGCGGCGCTTACCTAGGTAAATGGGGCTGGATGGTCGCTGATTACAACGTAATAGGCGGATTCATCGGAGCAATAGTAATCGGCTTCATCTGGTACTTAATCGCAAAAAGCCAAACAAAAGCAGAAGCTAATAAATAAAATAAATTCATAAAAGCGGGGTTTATTCCCCGCCTTTATATTCTTCTGGTTTTTTGTCAGTCAAGTTAAACGCATATTTTATCGCCTGAATTATTCTCAAAGAGGCTTTACCATCACCATATGGATTTACCGCATTAGCCATTTTATCATATTCTTCTTTATTTTCAAGAAGCAATGCTCCTTCATTGTATACAACCTGCTGTTCTGTTCCAATGACTTTTACCGTACCTGCTTCAACAGCCTCCGGTCTCTCGGTAACATCTCTCAAAACAAGCACAGGTTTGCCAAGAGAAGGTACTTCTTCCTGTAAACCTCCTGAATCTGTCATTACCATATAGCATTTTGCCATGAGATTGTGCATTTCGTCTGTATCAAGTGGGTCCAGAAGAAGCACATTGTCAAGCCCTTTTAATATGCTAAATACCGTCTCTCTCACCACAGGATTTTTGTGTACTGGATATATTATATAGGTATCCTTGTAATTTTTGGCAATATTCTTAAGAGCATTACATATATTTTCAAGGGGTTGTCCCCAATTCTCTCTTCTATGGGCTGTAACAACAATGACTTTTTTATTATTGTAATCAATTTGGTTGAGCCGTTCATCCCTAAAAACATAATCTTTCCTTACAGTATATGCCATTGCATCTATAACAGTATTACCTGTAACAAAAATATTTTCTTCACTTACACCTTCTTTTAAAAGATTAGATTTTGCTGTAGTTGTAGGAGCAAAGTGTAAATCTGTCAAAACTCCTGTAAGCTTTCTGTTTATCTCTTCGGGATATGGAAACCATTTGTTAAAAGACCTCAGCCCTGCTTCTACATGTCCCACCTTAATTTTGTGATAAAAAGCTGCTAATGCAGCAACAAAAGTTGTTGTAGTATCTCCGTGTACAAGTACAAGGTCCGGTTTTTCGCTATTAAAGACTCTTTCAAGCCCTATAAGGGCAGAAGTAGTGATTTCAGATAATGTCTGTTTTTCTTTCATGATGTTCAAATCATAATGCGGAGTAATATTAAAAAGCCTCAGCACCTGATCGAGCATCTCCCGGTGCTGGGCTGTAACGCAAACTTTTGATTGAAAATTCTTCTCTCTTTCCAAAGCTTTAATAAGAGGTGCCATTTTAATAGCTTCAGGTCTTGTACCAAAAACAGATATGATTTTTAGTGCCATAATTTAATTCACTCCTTAAAAGAATACAATCGTCAACGAGTCTGTGTACCTTTCCTTTGCCTTTCCAAAAGTCCGATCCTATCTGCACCCCACATTACAAACAAAATCGAAATAAAGAGGATAATCAAACCTTTTATTTCACTGCTGGAAGATATCAATATAGCGCTTATCCCCAGTAATACACTAACACCGTACATTATAAGCACAGCCTGTTTTTGTGTAAGGCCTTTTTCTAAAAGCCTGTGGTGCAAATGTCCTTTATCTGCCTCCATAATTGGTTTGCCGTTTATTAATCTTCTAATAATTGCAAAGGCTGTGTCAAATATCGGAACTCCTAAGGCAAGAATTGGCACTGCAATAGCGATTGCCGCTGCTGATTTTACTGCTCCTTGTATGGATATAGCTGCCAGCACAAATCCTAAAAACATAGACCCTGTATCTCCCATAAAAATTTTTGCAGGATTAAAATTGTAAGGCAAAAAACCTAAAGCAGCACCAGCAATAGCGATTGAAATAACAGCGGTTGCAAATCTGCCATTTAAAAGAGAGACTATAAAAAGAGAACCCGATGATATGACTGCTATTCCTGCTGCCAGTCCGTCAAGGCCATCGATGAGATTCATAGTATTCGTAATCCCTACTACCCAAAAAAGCGTAAGAGGAATGGCTACCCAGCTTTTCAGATATATCATTCCATCTCCAAAAGGATTAGAAAGCCAATCTATTCTCACACCACTTATTATCAGTACTACGGCTGCTACAACTTGTCCTAAAAGTTTAATTTTTGCACTAAGACTGTACTTATCATCAAACAATCCCAAGACTGCAATTATTGTGGCTCCTAAGACTATACCAATGGTTTCGTGGGTTTTGGGTAAAAATAACAATATACTCGTTATGGTACCAAAATAAATAGCTAATCCACCTAATCTTGGAATAGGTTTGGTATGTATGCGCCTCTCTTCATTAGGTATATCAATGGCCCCAATCGCAAAAGCCAATTTTTTCGCTACGGGAGTAGCAATAAGTGACACTATAAATGCCACAACAAAAGATAAAAGGTATATTTTCATTTTTTAACACTCCTTCGGAGTTTTTCACTCTATCTTATTCATTCGCTTCAACATATGCCAATACTATTTTATCTCTCAATTTTTACTAAGTCAATATTTGCTTCTTTTAGAAGCTTAAAAGCCAATTCATCAGAATATTCCTCTTCGTATACAATGCGTTTAATTCCTGCATTAATTAGCATCTTAGCACATATAGCACAAGGGCTAGCACTCACATACAGAGTAGCCCCTTTAGTACTTACCCCATACAATGCCGCTTGTATAATCGCATTTTGCTCCGCATGTACCCCTCTACACAGTTCCGGCCTCTCTCCAGAAGGTATTCCTAATTGATCTCTTAAGCACCCTGTTTCCTCACAATGCAAAAGCCCTGTCGGCGGACCGTTATACCCTGTAGAGATTATGTGTTTGTCCACCACCAAAATAGCTCCCACCTGTCTTCTCAGACAGGTAGAACGGTTCTTAACTACATCCACAATTTGCATAAAATACTCATCCCATGAAGGTCTCATTTAACCTACATTCCTTTCAATAAAGAGATGCCCAAATTATTTTGTTCCAAAAAGCCTGTCTCCTGCATCACCTAATCCCGGCACAATGTATCCATGTTCATTCAAGCCTTGGTCTATACTAGCTACATAAATAGGAACCTCAGGATGGTCTTTGTGCACTGCTTCAATTCCTTCAGGAGCAGCTATTAAATTCACAAGCTTAATGTTCTGCGCGCCTCTCTCTTTAAGAAAATGTATAGCAGCACAAGCAGAACCGCCTGTAGCGAGCATCGGATCAACTACAATAAGGTCTCTTTCTGCTATGTCAGAAGGCAATTTGCAATAATACTCCACAGGCTTTAAAGTCTCAGGGTCTCTGTAAATTCCTATATGACCTACTTTAGCAGCAGGTATGAGTTTTAACATTCCGTCTACCATTCCCAGTCCTGCCCTCAATATGGGGATTATGCCTAATTTTTTCCCCGCAATTACTTTTGTCTTTGCAATTGCGACAGGAGTTTTTACCTCTATCTCTTCCAGAGGCAAATCTCTTGTGACTTCATATGCCATGAGCATTGCAATTTCTTCAACTAATTCTCTAAACTCTTTAGAACCCGTGTTTTCATCTCTTATAAGGCTTATTTTGTGCTGTATAAGCGGATGGTCAATGACATATACATTTCTATACATTTTGTACCTCCTGTAAATTTAAGATTCGAAATTATATTAACACGAAAGTTTTTATTTATTGTATTTTTTCTCAATATCTGCTATTTTGTCAATTCTCCTTTGATGGCGACCTCCTTGAAAAGTAGCGTTTAGCCATTCTTCTACCATCATCACAGCAAGGCCAGGACCTGTTATACGTCCACCCATACACAAAATATTGGCATTATTATGTTCTTTTGCAGCTTTTGCCGAAAAGACATCCTCCACATGAGCAGCCCTAATCCCTGGCACTTTGTTTGCTACAATAGACATGCCTATTCCTGTACCACAAACCAATATTCCCTCGCTGCAATCCCCTGAAGCAACAGCTTCTGCCACTTTTAAGGCGTAATCAGTATAATCAACAGATTCTGTGCTAAAAGTGCCAAAGTCCTTGTACTCTATTCCTTTTTCCTCTAAATATTTTTTTATAATCTCTTTGAGTTCATATCCACCATGGTCAGCACCTAATGCAATCATAACACACCCTACCTTTCTTGTGAAATCTTTTGTATAACTTTTGATATTAAGCCATTTAACTCTTCAGCCGTCTTTTTGTAAACATCTATAGGCATACCGTAAGGGTCTTCTACTTCACCATCTAATCCTACAAATTCCTTTATGGTGAAAACTTTATGAGAATATTCAGGATACTGCATGAGTATGCTGCGTTTATGAGAATTTGACATTGTCAAAATCAAATCGGCTTGTTCCACATCTTGTCGTGTGAGACTTTTTGACTTGTGATTCGATATATCAATATTGTAATCTTCTTTCAATACTTTTATCGCTTCTTGTGAAGCAGAAAAACCCTCCGGCGCAAAAACTCCTGCAGATTTTGCTTTAAAATCCTTACCTAAGGCTTTAGCCTGAGCATTGAATAAGCCCTCTGCCATCGGGCTCCTACATGTATTACCTGTACATACAAACAATACCTTCATTGAGACTCCCCTTCAGCAATTATTTCTTTATATCCAGCAGCTTTTTCCAGTCTATTCATTATGGCAAGTCCAATATTGTCATAATCGAAGCTTTCAGAAAATACGACATCAACGCCTCGCCTGTCAAATTCCCTCAAAACCTCAAACAAATTTTTCGCTATCGTCTCGGGCTTGTCTCTATCACCTACGACAATAATTTCTCCATTTTTATACTGTGTCGAAGTTTGTACCGTTGCCATTATACCAACTTTTTTGCCGTATTTCAATTGTTCTTCTGTCAATTCTTGAATTTTTTTAACAACTTTTTTAAGGTCTCCTTTTACTATGTACACTTCTGCATTAGGAGAATAATGTTTGTACTTCATCCCTGGGGATTTAGGTTTTATATTTTCATCTGGCTTTTTTAAGAGAGAAGGGTCTATTAAAACATCCCCTATCAATCCTTTTAGCATTTCTACGGTGACTGCTCCTGGCCTTAAAATTACTGGCACTTTTTCTGTCAAATCCAAAACTGTCGATTCCACACCAACGTCACATTTTCCCCCATCTATTATTACATCAATCTTTCCGTATAAATCTTCAATAACATGTGAGGCGTCTGTAGGACTGGGCTTCCCAAAAACATTAGCACTGGGGGCAGATATGGGGACTCCCGCCCTTTTAATTAAAAGATGGGCTATTTTATTTGAAGGCATTCTGATAGCAACAGTATCCATTCCAGCTGTATTAACCGAAGGAACTTTATCGGATTTTTTAAAAATAAGTGTCAATGGACCTGGCCAAAACCTTTCCATAAGCACTTTAGCTTTTTCAGGGACATGTAAAGTAAGGTCATACACTACTTCAATATCTGCTATGTGAAGAATGAGAGGATTGTCTTGTGGTCTTCCTTTTGCTATGAAAATTTTTTTCACTGCCTCTATATCAAAAGAATTTGCCCCAATGCCATAGACAGTCTCAGTAGGAAACGCCACAAGTCCTCCTTTTCGTATGACTTCCGCTGCAAAATCAATAAGGCTAACATCTGGTTTATTTCTATCAATTTTTATTATTTTCGTCATATATGGCACTCCTTGGTAAAAAGCTATAGATCATAAATACTTTGTTATTATTATACCACCTATAATACCTAATATCATCCCCAAAATAGAAATTTCTCCTTTATAAATATTTCTCGCCTGTGGAATCATATCTCCACAAGTCACATAAAGCATAGCACCTCCCGCTATACCTAAATTTAAGCCAATAAAATAGGGAGAAATACCTCCCGTCAGAACTCCAACCAAAGCACCTATACCCGTAGGGATTCCTGCAAGTACAGTGTATACTACATTCTTAAAAGGGGATACACCCCCTATAGATAGAGGAGTTGCCATTGCCAAACCTTCAGGAAAGTCATGCAAAGTTATAACAAGTGCGATACTGGCACCTAAAGAATTAGAAACCATAAAGCCGGAGCCTATCGCCAGCCCTTCAGGAAAATTATGCAGAGCAATTGCAATACCTAAAAGTATACCTTCCTTTATATATGTATTTTTAGTAATTCCTCCTTCAGCAATTAACATATCAAAAAGTGAAACCAAGATAGCCCCTATTAATATACCAATTATCGCCATAGAAAGTCCTGCTATTTCAAAAGCATGAGGCAAAAGGTCAAATGCTACAATGGAAAGCATTAAACCTGCAGCAATTCCCATAAGTCCACTGAAAAATTTTTTAGAAGGATTTTTAAAAAAATAAGTGGCCGCTCCCCCTAATCCTGTGCCAATTACCCCCACCAAAGAACCTATTATCATGGCATTTAAGGTAGACATATAAAACATCTCCTTTTTACGCTTTAAACATAAAATATACTCTACCTTAAATGTATTAATCCCTAATAAGCATTATGATTGGACATAAAAAAATTCGCTCGAAGGTAGGAGGACCATCGAGCGAACAAAGCATCCTCTATAGAGGACAGCTGGGGGGCAATGTCAAATTGTAGGTATTTTGTTGCATACTGCTATTTTTTTAGTTTAGCTTACTAAAGTATTTTTTTATAATTATAATTTATAATGACTATTTAGTCAAGCACAAAAATTTTAATTATGCCTATCTTTTTTGATAATACACACTTTACGACTTTTTGACAAAATATTGCTATAAACACATTTTACAAAATAAAAAGAACAGGCTTCCCTGTTCTTGCACACTGCAGACAAATCATTTTTAATAAGTCTCCGCTTTTATGCGCAAGGTGCATTGCGGAAGTATCGGAGACGGCTTGGCGAAGTTTTGGAAAAGTAGCTTCCCATGAGCAGTCTTAAAAAAATATGTACTAACTTAAAAAATTTTCTTGAACTTAGAACAAAATTGTCTTTCATATTAAGAAAGAAAGCAAATTCGGAAGCTGCCCAAAGGAAGCCTATGACACGACTTAGATACGTGAGCCTGCACCTAAGCATAAAAACAGGAAACTTTAATTGCAATAAAAAGGTTTGTCAACAAAATGCCTGTCCTTTAGTTTAGATTCATGTTTTTGAGTTTTTCCGCTTGGTCATTCAAAATCAAAGCGTCTATAATCTCATCAAGGTCACCATCAAGCACCTCTTGTAACCTATACAAAGTCAATCCTATTCTGTGGTCAGTGACTCTACCCTGGGGAAAATTATAAGTTCTTATCCTTTCACTTCTCTCACCGGTTCCTACTTGAGACTTCCTGGTCTCGGCAATTTCTCTTTCCTGTTCTTCTAAAGCCATTTCATAAAGCTTTGCTCTCAAAATTTTTAAAGCTCTTTCCCTGTTTTGAATCTGAGACCGTTCATCTTGGCAAGTTACCACAATTCCTGTTGGGATATGAGTAACTCTCACAGCCGAATCCGTTGTATTTACACTCTGTCCACCATGACCGCCAGATCTAAAAACATCTATTTTTATATCATTTGGATTTATTTGTACATCTACTTCCTCCACCTCAGGCAAAACTGCCACTGTCGCAGTTGAAGTGTGAATTCTTCCCCCTGCTTCTGTAGTTGGAACTCTTTGGACTCTATGAACACCGCTTTCGTATTTTAATCTGCTGTAAGCTCCCTTTCCAGAAATATTTAAAATTACTTCTTTGAATCCTCCTATATCCGTTTCATTTGAGCTCATTATTTCCACTTTCCATCCTTTTTTCTCTGCGTACATTGAATACATTCTAAAAAGGTCATGGGCAAAAAGGGCTGCTTCTTCTCCTCCTGCTCCTGCTCTTATCTCCATTATGACGTTTTTCTCATCATTAGGGTCTTTAGGTATAAGAAGAACTTTTATTTCCTTTAATAATTCCTCTTTTTTCTCTTCCAATTTTAAAAGCTCTTCTTCCGCCATTTCTCTCAGTTCCAAATCATCACTGGACAGCAATTCCTTAGTAGAATTTATATCTTCAATCACTTTTTTGTATTCCCTGTACTTTAATACAATATCCTCAATGGCTGCATGTTCTTTTACATACTTTCTCCACTCGTTCACATTTGAGATTATTTCGGGGTCGCTTATTTTTTGGCTCAATTCTACATACCTGTCTTCTATTGCTTGTAATTTATCAATCATCATCTCACCTCAAAGATTGATTATACCACATATTATTTTTTGTGAAAACTATAACTTGTATTTTGCAATTATCACTCTGTCAATGCCGCTTAAATCTTTTATCACTTCAATATCCTCAAAACCGTTCTTTTTTAATAAATCAGTCACTGCTTCCTTTTGTCCATATCCTATTTCAAATACTATATTACCTTCTATATTTATATAAAAAGGACCTTCTTTTATAATTTTTTTGTAAAATAAAAGCCCATCGGGTCCTCCATCTAATGCAATAATAGGCTCTTTTTTTACCTCCTTCTGAAGAGTCTCAATCTCACTTCTCTTAATATAGGGGGGATTTGACACAATAAAATCAAACTTTAAATCTTTTGAAACATTAGAAAAAACATCGCTTTCTATAAAAACTATTTTATCTAAAACACCGTGCATTTTAGCATTGTACTTAGCAACTTCAAGAGCTTTTTTGCTAATATCAACAGCGTACACTGTGCAATTTTTAAAATATTTAGCTATGCTTATGGCTATAGCCCCACTACCCGTACCAATATCAATGATAACATCGCCTTTTCTCAACCTTTTTAATACCTCTTCTACAAGTGTCTCTGTATCAGGCCTGGGAATCAACACATTCTCATCTACAAAAAATTCTAACCCCATAAAATGCTGTTTTTTTACAATGTACTGATAGGGTATGCGGGATTTCCTCATATTTAAAAGTTCTAAAAATTTTTTTAGCTGTTTTCCCTCAAGTTTTTCCTCTTTTTTAAGTATAAGCTTTGTCCTATCAATCCCAAGGCAGTAAGCAAGGAGTAATTCAGATTCAAATTTGGGGTTTGCACAAATTCCTTTAAGCTCTGCCGCCCCCAAATTTACTGCTTCATATACTTTCAAATTCACGTCCTCCCTCATCTTCCAAAACACTCTTCAAAGAAGCAATTGCAACTTCAATTTGACTGTCATCAGGCTCCCTTGTGGTAAGCTTTTGCAAAAGTAAGCCAGGATAAACAAAAGCTGCTATTACTTTATTGTCACTCCGCCCTGCAATTTTTATTATTTCATAAGATATGCCTGCAACCACAGGAAGCAAAAAGATTCTGCTTAATATTCTTATATAGAGAGCAGGCCATTTTAAAAAAGAAAAAACTATAATAGAGACAATCATGACTATAAAAAGAAAATTTGTTCCACATCTGGGATGGAGAGTAGTGTATTTTCTCGCATTCTCCACTGTCAAATCTTCTCCATGTTCGAGACAGTGAATGGCTTTGTGTTCGGCACCGTGATACTCAAATATTCTTCTTATATCCTTCATCTGTGATATCAACACAAGATACAAAATAAAAATGACAACACGAAGAAGTCCTTCGACAAAGTTTATAATTGTGGTATTTTTTGTAAATATTTTTATATAATCAGCAACGTATGTAGGACCTATGAAAAATACAATAATGGAAATAATTAGTGATATTGCAACAGAAAAATACATAATTACGTCATCCAGTTTATCTCCAAAGATTTTTTGTAAAAACAAGTCGAATTTTGAAACGTTTTCTTCTTCATCCTCTTCAAAAAGTTCCGCAGAATAAGTAAGGCTTTTTATTCCTATTATGAGAGAATCAAAAAGAGCAAAAGTACCTCTTATAAAAGGCAGAGAAAAAAATTTATTCCTCTTTGTAAGAGGTTTAACATACTCCTTTTTTATAATTATTTCCCCCCCATGCCTTACAGCAGTTGCAACACTATTGTGGCCTCTCATCATAACTCCTTCAATTACTGCTTGGCCGCCTATATCAGTTTTTCTCATCATCACACCTCTTTTCTATGTACGAGGAACTTCATGACATTTTCTACATCTCGCCTCATATGTTTCGTGGGCCCCCACTAAAATTATTGGGTCATCATATTTTGCGGGTTTTCCATTTATAAGCCTTTGTGTACGAGTAGCAGGATTACCGCATTTTACACATATGGCTGTTAGCTTATCGACAGATTCAGCAATTGCCATTACGTCTGGAGTAGGACCAAAAGGCTCACCTCTAAAATCCATATCGAGGCCTGCACAAATCACTCTTTTGCCCATATCAGCAATTCCCCTCACAATATCAACAATTGCATGGTCAAAAAACTGAATTTCATCAATCGCAATAACCTCTGTATCTTCCTCTAAATGTTCAAGTATTTCGGAAGCTTTTACTATGCTTATGGCATTTATATTAGTGCCATTGTGAGATACTACTTTGTCAATAGAGTATCTATCGTCAATAGCTGGTTTAAAAACTTGCACCTTTTGTTTCGCGATTTGAGACCTTTTAATTCTTCTTATGAGCTCTTCGCTTTTACCACTAAACATAGGACCGACTATAACCTCAATAAAGCCATGGTCCAAAGAACCATATATCATTTACAAAACCACCTTTCCAATGTCAAATTAAAAACAAAAGGTTAGAGCCTTATCCACTCTAACCGATAAATTATTTTTCCTCCAAATTAAATTTTTTCCTAAATCTTTCGACTCTTCCGCCTGTATCAACAATTTTCTGCTGTCCTGTGAAGAAAGGATGGCATTTAGAGCATATTTCTACTCTAATTTCCTTCTTTGTAGAACCTGTTACAAAAGTATTGCCACAAGCACATCTTACAACAGCATCATGATAGTAGGTAGGATGTATATTCGCTTTCAAAGTTTTCACCTCTTTCAACCTAAACTCATACGTCAGAAATTATAACACAACTTATACACAATATCAAGATCCACACCCTCTATCCTCTCTACAAATGCGTTGGTGAATACTTTCAACTCCCTTATGCGCACCATTGTTTCGGCGTCTAACTATGCAAGACTAGAATTAGCCTTACAGTAAGCGAATCCCACCAAGGGGTTCTATAAGTTCATGGTTCCTTGAATTAAGAAATTATATATTTTGTTAAAATTTTTAATATACCTTAATATATTTATTGATATTGCCTATTATATAATTGGGACCTTATCATATCAATAAATTCAGCATTTGATTTAGTTTTTACTAACTTTTCAATGAGCATTTCTGTAACTTCTGCTGGCGGCAAGTTGGACATAGCCTTTCTCAGCATCCACATTGCTTCTAATTCCTTTTGTGTAAGCAATAATTCTTCTTTTCTGGTACCTGATTTGTATATATCAATTGCAGGGAATATCCTACGTTCTTGTAGTTTTCTGTCAAGATGGAGTTCCATATTTCCTGTTCCTTTAAATTCTTCAAATATTACATCATCCATACGGCTTCCTGTTTCAATTAAAGCCGTAGCAAGAATAGTCAAACTGCCACCTTCTTCTATATTCCTTGCAGCTCCAAAAAACCTCTTTGGAGGGTGTAATGCAGAGGGGTCAATGCCACCGGAAAGGGTTCTTCCAGAAGGAGGCGTTATAAGGTTGTAAGCCCTTGCCAGTCTTGTAATGCTATCCATGAGAATGACTACATCCTTTTTATATTCCACTAGTCTTTTAGCATATTCTAATACCATTTCAGCTACTTTTGTATGATGTTCTGGAAGTTCATCAAATGTGGAATACACTACTTCACCTTTTATAGACCTTTTCATATCAGTAACTTCTTCTGGCCTCTCATCAATCAAAAGGACAATAAGGACAACCTCTGGATGATTTTCTGAAATGCTATTGGCGATTTTTTTGAGAAGAGTAGTCTTACCTGCTTTGGGAGGCGCTACAATCATACCTCTTTGTCCTTTTCCTATCGGTGCAATGATATCTACTAATCTCATAGCAAATTCCGTAGGTGATGTTTCCAATCTTAATTTTTCATTTGGGAAAATAGGAGTTAGTTCATCGAAAGGAATCCTCTTTTTAGCATTTTCAGGGTTTTCGCCATTTATGGATTCCACATATAATATAGCCGAATATTTTTCTCCTTCTCTTGGAATTCTTGTTATACCTCTTACTTTATCTCCCACTTTCAAATTAAAACGTCTTATCTGAGATTGAGAAATGTATATATCCTTAGGCCCTTGAACAAAATTTTCCACCCTCAAAAAACCGTAACCATCTGGCATTATATCGAGAACGCCTTCTGCAACAACGTCTCCCTGCGTCTCTATGAGTTCTTTCAACGGATCAGAAATTTCTTTTATGAGTGGCAAATTTTCTTTTGAAGAAGCGGGTTGAATTGCCAACTCGTTTTTGGTATTTTCAGAAGTTACAAGTTTGGCATGGCCATTTTTTGAAACATCAGCTGTTTTAACTGAATTTTTATCATAAGAGTTTTTTAGACTACCTTCTTTATTTTCTTCAGCTTCCTTTTGTTTTAAATTTTTATCTTCTTCTTTAGGCTCATTTTTAATTACATCTTCAATTTTGAGCTGATTGGCTTTTTCTAAAATCTTTTCCCGCAGTTCTTGTTTTCTGTACTTTGTGATGCTTTTAACACCTAATTCTTTTGCAATTTCTCGAAGCTCCATCAAGCTTAAATTTTCCAAATTATTAATGTTAAAGTCCAAAAGCACACCTCCCAAAAATTAGATTTTTATAAATAAAAAATTTAAATTACTAAAAATTGTTTGTCTAAAACTTAAATTGGGTAATAAAGAAGAATTTCGCCATACAAAGGCTTTTCAAGAGATTAATCACCTACAAAATTAAAACAAGCAGACTGAAAAAACTTCGAAGGGAAATGAATACGTATAATACCGTACTTATTTTATTTTATTTATATTTTTTGGGAATGTCAAGTATTTATTTCTTCTTTTTTGCTCTCTTTTAAATTTATAATTGACAATTTATAAAAAAATATACATAAAATATAAAAAAACGGGTCTGCACCCGCCAATATTTTACGCTCTTCCTGCTGCGCCAAACAATATCATCTTTTGCTTAATTACTTCTTTCATCGCCTCTTTGCAAGGCCCTAAAATTTTTCTGGGGTCATATACCTCTTGGTCTTTCTCTAATAATTCTCTAAGTCTGCGCGCAAAAGCCTGCCTTATGTCTGTATCTATATTTATTTTGTTTATGCCGAAGCTTACGGCTTTTTTTATAGCATCTTCAGGGACACCTGAAGCTCCGTGCAAAACCAGCGGAATATTGAGCATTTCCTTTATCTTTTTAAGCCTCTCGAAGTCAAGTTTGGGCTCTCCTTTATAAGGTCCATGGGCTGTTCCGATGGCTATAGCTAAATAATCTATTCCTGTTTCTTTCGCAAATTTTAAGGCTTCTTCAGGGTCAGTCATAGCCGCTTCTCTCTCATCTACCGTGATATTATCCTCTGTACCACCGATTTTGCCAATTTCAGCTTCAACAGAAACTCCCATGCCATGGGCAATTTGTACCACGTTTTTTGTAACTCTAATATTTTCTTCAAGGGGTAATTTAGACGCATCCATCATGACAGAAGTCCAACCATTTCGCAAGCACTTCATCACAATATCAAAATCTGTACCATGGTCAAGATGAAGCGCAATCGGAACAGAAGCTTTTTCAGCCATTGTCCTTACTATCGCTGAAATCGTCTCAATGCCGGCGTATTTTAATCCTCCCTCACTGACTTGAATAATAACAGGAGATTTTGTCTCTTCTGCCGCCTCAACAATTGCTTGAGTAATCTCTAAATTGCTGGTGTTAAAAGCGCCAACTGCATATCCCTCTTTATGAGCTTTGCTTAGTATTTCTATACCTGTTACCAACATTTCAAACAACTCCTTTGTTAGACCTGATTTCAAAATACTATCTTTATTATGTAACTTTACTTTTTCATTATAACATTTGTTTGAAAACAGCTCAAGAAAATTATAAAAAAGGTACATGCGTACCTTTTATACAACCATTTGCTCTTTTAGGTTATCATAAACTAAATTTTTTAACGCTATTATGTCAAAAGGTTTAGATATAAAAGGGAATTCCGTAAAAGGTGCCTCGGGTTCATCAGCCGACATAATGATACTTTTTATATTTGGGTGGATTTTTTTAATCTTTCTAACAATTTTTAACATATCGCTTGCCATGTGTAAGTCAAATAAGCCTACATCTGGTTTGAATTTGTCTAATTCTCTGTCAAAATGGCTAATATCACTGTAGGCTTTTACTTCGTGACCATCCATTGTAAAAATCTCCTCTAATAAATTACAAATTCCCTTGTTGTCATCTAAAACCAAAATCCTGCCCATCTTTGCCACCTTTTTACATCCATAATCTTTTTTTAACACACAATAATTAATATTCTACAAAAAAATAAATATTCCTCTTTTTAAATTAAAAATTTATTAAAAAAATTTAGGCATTAGCAATTACTATTGCTTTGTCTACTATTTTTTCGTCAATATCCATCTCTAATAAATCTAAATTTCGCTTCACATGCTCGGGATTTTTTGTAATATCGCCACTCACTAATGCCAATTTATGCATTTATAACCAAACCTATGATTACTATGCTTTGTTATATTTCTCATCAAATTCTTCTTTTAATATGCTCATTACATACTCATCATAATATTTGCCATCTCTAAACAACCTTTTTCTTAACACACCTTCTTTTACAAACCCACATTTTTCGTAAGATTTTATAGCACGAGTGTTGAAAGAATACACGTATAATTCTACTCTGTTCATGTTCATCTGTTCAAATATAAATCTTATCAGTACTTTCATTGCATCTGTTCCATATCCCTTTCCCCAATATTCCTTGTCACCGATAAAAATTCCCACGACTGCAACTTTATTTTTCCAGTCAACTTTATTTATTCCACAGCCTCCTATGTACTTTCCATCCTCAAGCGTCTCGATTGCAAAACTATATGTGTCCTTTGAAGAAGATAAATTTTCAAACCATCTGTATTCATCCTCCAATGTTAAAGGATATGGAATTCCTGGCTTCAAATACCTTTTTAACTCTGGATCATTTATATATTTCAAAGCCAATTCCACATCCTCCTTTCTATAAGCCCTAAGTCTTACCTTCTCGCCTGTAAACAAGTTACTTCACCCTTTTCTTAAAACTTAGAAGTTATTAATTGTTTGTTGTAACAAGCAATTTATATTAACGTTATATTACCATATCTGTATAGTACATTCAATATATATGTACACGTAAAATAAAATGATAAAAATAGAACGGGAAATTATCCCGTTCCCGGTTTGTTGACAAACCTTTTTATTGTATTTAAAGTCTCCTGCTTTTATGATTAAATGCAGGCACACTAAGATACTTCCGCAATGCACTTTGCACATAAAAGCGGAGACTTATTAAAAATGACTTTGCCTACGGCCTGAGAAAAGGCAACTATCCCGTTCCTTACCCATTTTAACATATTCTTGGAAGCAGTTCTCCTATTGGCCTGTCAATAATTCTTGAAGTACCGTAAAACGTGTCGATTGTAACAAGCTTTGAATCATTTACTTCACCAATTATCGCTGCATCTTTTCCATATTTATCTGATTTCATGATTTCTAAAGCTTCATCAGCGTATTTCCTGTCAACGACTGCAATTAACTTTCCTTCATTTGCAAGGTGCAAAAAATCAAATCCCATCAAATCGCAGGCAGATTTTACGCTTGCTTTTACAGGCAATTTATCTTCATATATTTTAATGCCGACACCGCTCATTTTTGATATTTCGTAAAGTACTTCTGCTACTCCCCCTCTTGTAGGGTCTCTCAGCACCTTAACGGCTTTCCCCAAAGTCATAAGCTTTTCTATCAACTTGTTAAGAGGTGAAACATCCGACAAAATGGGAGGGTCAAATTGCAATTCTTCTCTCGCACTCATAATAGCCATTCCATGGTCTCCTATTGTGCCGGAAATCAACACCACATCTCCTGGCCTCGCATTTTTAATCGATACATCTGCATTTTCGTATACCACACCTATGCCGGAAGTGTTTATAAATATTCCGTCAACACCACCTTTTTCTACGACTTTAGTGTCTCCCGCAACTATTTTCACACCTGCTTCCTCTGCTGCCTCAGCCATAGATTTTACTATACGTCTTAATTCTTCTATAGGGTATCCTTCCTCAATTATAAAAGCGCAAGTCAAAAACAAAGGCTTTGCTCCCCTCATGGAAGCATCATTTACTGTGCCGCACACAGCCAACCGCCCTATATCTCCCCCGGGGAAGAAAATAGGCTTCACTGTGAAGCTGTCAGTGGTAAGAGTGATATTTCCAAAAAGCAATGCCGCATCTTCCATTGCATTTAAATATTCATTGTCAAAGGTTTTAGCAAAAACTTCTTCAATTAATCTTTCCATCATGGTCCCGCCGCCGCCATGGGACAGCAAAACTTTATCCATCGCTTCTCATCCTTTCATTAAGCACCGTACTTATAAAAAGCTGCACAAGAACCCTCTGAAGAAACCATACAAGGTCCCACAGGATTTTCAGAAGTACACACTCTCCCAAAGAGAGGACATTCGTTGGGATAGATATTTCCTTTTAAAACATCTCCACATCGGCAACCTTTTATCTCGATTTCTTCTCCAATTGGTTTTATATCAAATTTTAACGCCGCATCAAAGTCTTTATACTTGTCTTTTATCTTAAGTCCTGAACCTTTAATCTCCCCAAGACCTCTCCACGTGCTGTCACAAGGCTCAAAAATTTCCTCAATTATCTTCTGCGCTTCAACATTTCCTTCTTCTCTTACCACTCTCTTATATTGAATTTCGATTGAAGGACTTTTGTAATTTTTAAGAAGCATTATTATGCTCATTAAAATATCCAATGCTTCAAATCCTGAGATTACACCGCCGACACCAAATTCCTCAGCAAGAAATTTATATATTTTGCTTCCCGTTATTGCACTTACGTGACCTGGAAGCAAAAAGCCTTGTACCTTTGAACCACCTTCAAGAAGTGCTCTTAAAGCCTCAGGCATTGTCTTATGGAGGCAGTAAACGCTGTAATTTTTTATGTTTTTCTCTTCTGCCTCTTTAATAGTGACAGCCACAGTGGGAATAGTGGTTTCAAATCCTATCCCTATAAAAACTACCTCTTTACTTGGATTTTTCTCAGCGTATTCTAAAGCATCAAGAGGCGAATAAAACACTTTTACATCTTTGCCAGCTGCTCTTTCTGCCTGCAGTGATGACTTGTTACCCGGAACCCTTATGAGGTCTCCAAAAGTGGCAATTACAACATTTTTATTAGCAAGTTCTATAACACTGTCTATTTCATTCTGCGCTGTCACACACACAGGACATCCTGGCCCTGATATAAGCCTTATATTTTTAGGCAGAATTTGCCTTAAACCGTATTTTGAAATAGCCATTGTGTGGGAGCCGCAGACTTCCATTATGTTAAATTGCATACCCGGATTTAAAATATCAATTATTTCTTTAGCTTTTTTAATCATTTCGGTTTGCTGCATCCTTTAAAACCTCCGTAACCTCTTCCCAAAGCTCCCTTTCCATTTCCGCTTCTTCCTTGTCTACAACGCTTATGGCAAGTCCCGCATAAACCATAACATAATCTCCAACTTTAACATCTGGAACCATTTCTATGGATACCCTTCTTATGACGCCACCAAGCTCTGTCTCTGCAACTTTACCTTCAATTTTTATCGCTTTTGATGGCACAGCAATACACATGATTATCCCTCCAGTTTTTTATTTGCAATAACAGCTTGCCCTAACGAAATTCCCCCATCGTTACAAGGAACTCTACTGTTAGAATAAGCCTCAAAGCCTGAATCACTAAGTTTTGATAATAGTTTTTTTAGCAAATACCTATTTTGAAAACTGCCACCACTCAATACTACTTTGTTAATTCCAAATTCTTTTCTCAATTCCAAAGCCAAATAATGGGTAAATTCTACAATGGAATTATGAAATTTTGCTGCAATTATTCTTTTGTCTACTCTTTTTTTATAGTCATTGTACAATTGCTGTAATATTATATCTGTGTTTATTATATAGCCATCTTTATGAGAAATTTCAAATTCATAAAAGCTGTCAGTGTCAACTATCAAACTTTCCAGCTCCATAGCACCTTGTCCTTCAAAGAGCACCTCATCTCTTAATCCAAGTAGAGAAGAAGCAGCATCAAAAAACCTGCCCATGCTGGACACATAAGGAGTATTAATTTTTCTCTTAATTTGTTTCAAAATTATCTCAACCTCTTTTTGGTCAAACCTTTCCAAAAAATCTCCATAACTTCCTATATCTTCTGAAATAAATCCCAAAGCTGTTCTGTATATCTTTTTTATTGCCAGTTCACCGCCTGGAAGCGGTTTATACTCGAGATGCCCTACTCTTATAAAATCTTTTAAGTCGCATATAAAAAATTCTGCACCCCATATATTACCGTCAGTACCATATCCAGTACCGTCATAGGCTATCCCTATTACTTTATCTGTAATGTTGTACTCCGCCATACAGCTAGCGATATGAGCATGATGGTGTTGAACCTCAACAAGAGGCAAACCACACAATAAAGCATACTGCGTCGAAAGATATCCTTTATGCATGTCATGAGCTACTACCTCAGGTGTCACTTTAAAAAGCCGTTTATATTTTTCTATTTCTTCTTTGTAATACTCAAAAGTCTTTTCATTGTCCAAATCTCCTATGTGATGACTTATGAAGGCATAATGCCCTTTGGTAAAGCAAAAAGTATTTTTGTAAAAACCTCCTACCGCCAGCACATTGACCTTAGTATCTTTTTTAAGCAAAATAGGTTGAGGAGCATAACCTCTCGCCCTTCTTATAATCCTCTCATAACCCGCATTAAAAGAAGTAACTGAATCATCTATTCTATTTACTATATCCCTATTGTTTAAAAGAAAAACATCTGCTATGTCTTTTAAATTTTTTATAGCCTCTTCATTGTCTTTGCACAGTGGCTCTTCACTGACATTCCCACTTGTCATCACAATAGGAAAGTCTATTTGGTCCATTAAAAGATAATGTATAGGAGCATATGGAAGTATTACTCCCAAAGTATCTAAGCCATCAGCAATGCCCTTCGCAAGTTTTTCTCCTTTTTTCTTTAAAAGCACAATCGGCCTTCTCTGGCTTAAAAGAAGCTTTTTTTCTTCTTCACTTACAACACAATACTTTTCTACCTGTTCTATGTCTTTCATCATGACAGCGAAAGGCTTTCCATACCTCTTTTTTCGACTTCTCAAGGTAGAGACAGCTTCATCGCTAAGGGCATTTACTGCTAAGTGAAAACCCCCTATTCCCTTAATAGCGACAATTTTGCCTTTTTTAAGGGAATCTATAGCACATTTTATTTCATCTTGCTGACAATCAGCTCCTACAAATTCCAACTTAGGCCCGCAGTCAAAACAGGCTACCGGCTGCGCGTGAAATCTCCTGTCATTGGGGTCATTGTACTCTTTTTCGCATTTTTCGCACATAGGAAATACCTTCATAGAAGTTTTGGGTCTGTCATAAGGAATATCCTCTATTATAGAAAACCTTGGACCACAATTAGTGCAATTTATAAAAGGATACCTATATCTTCTGTCATTTGGGTCTCTCATTTCTCTTAAACAGTCGTCGCATACCCCCATATCAGGAGATACAGGTACAAATCCATCATTTTCTTGACTCGATATAATTTCGAAATCCTCATAACCCTTAACTTCTAAATCTTTTACTTTTACCTCATCTATAACAGCAAGTGGAGGAGGATTATTTTTTAATTCTTTTATAAAACTGTTGACATTTTCCTCCTCCCCTTCTACTTCTATATAAACACCTGAAGAGGTGTTATAGACTATGCCTCCTAAATGATACTTCTTTGCAAGTGTAAATACAAAAGGGCGAAAACCTACGCCCTGTACAATACCAGATATTTCTATTTGTTTTGTCTGTATTTTTCGTACTGTTCCTCTAACCATTTTGCAAACCCTCCAAAGCCTTCTC
Organism: Thermoanaerobacter kivui; assembly: GCF_000763575.1. NCBI lineage: Bacteria > Bacillati > Bacillota > Clostridia > Thermoanaerobacterales > Thermoanaerobacteraceae > Thermoanaerobacter > Thermoanaerobacter kivui. Next base: position 136,210 of record NZ_CP009170.1, on the reverse strand, counting down.
CAGTCCTTGCAGAAACTTAAAAGATTGGTGCATCTGGATTCAAAGCTTGTATTCCATCATAATGGAAATTACCCTTTTTATGATAAAATTTAAGTGTTAAAATATTAACAGAAAGTAGAATCTCTATAATATAAGTTTAACACTTAATCTTAAAAAAAAAAAGGGGGTTTTCAAAATGGTCAGGCTTTTTTATTGCTAATTATTATTATTGCAATCTTTTTGTGGTATAATTATAAAAAAAAAATAAAAAAGGTGGAGATTTTGCGATGAAAATAGACATGCATGTGCATATCCTGTCACCTGATTTTATAAAAGACATTAAGAAGAACATAGAAAGGGACGCGCATTTTAAACTCCTTCATTCGAACCCTAAAGCTAAATTTGCCACAGCAGAAGATGTGCTAATGGAAATGGATAAGACAGGTATAGACAAATCTGTAATTTTCGGCTTTTCATGTTTAGATATGGGGATGTCTAAGGAAGCTAATGATTACATCATTGATGTTGTTAAGCGATATCCTGACCGATTTATCGGTTTTGCCATCGTCCCCCCTAATCACCCAGAAATGGAAAAAGAACTTATACGCTGTGCTGAAGCAGGATTAAAAGGCGTTGGTGAAATAATACCTGATGCTGTCCATGTTGATATAAGCAAACAAGATGAAATTGGAAAATTTGCGGCCGTATGTCAAAAACTTAAATTCCCCATCCTCATGCACGCCAACGAGCTTATAGGTCACTATTATCCCGGCAAAGGAAAAATGGGACCTGAACAAGCCTATCTCTTCGCAGTAAATAATCCCGAAAACACAATCATATACGCCCATTGGGGCGGAGGCCTTTTCTTCTATGAGCTAATGCCTGAAGTGCGAAAAAATTTAAAAAATGTATATTACGACAACGCTGCATCTCCTTATCTTTACAAACCTCAGGTATATGAAGCTGCAAGATCGGCAGGAGTATTAGATAAGGTCGTGCTAGGAAGTGATTTTCCTCTGCTGTCTCCTGCGAGGTATTACAGGGAATGGAGCAAAACAAATCTGACCGAAGAAGAAAAAATGAAAATCAACGGAGAAAATGCATATAAAATACTCTTTAGTGATAAGAACATTGATTGAGCAAAGGGGAAAATAATCCCCCTTTTTTTATTTCTCCTGAAAACTATCATACTTATTTTTTGATTGCTTAAAATTTAACAATCCAGGTGACAAACCAATTTTGAATATTCAAAGTAAATTTTCAAAATCCATTTCAATTTGATTTCTTTTTATCCAGCACCTTTCTTTTTATCCACGCTGAAAGCTTGTCAATACCATATTCTGTTTTGCAAGACACAGGAAAAACCTCTACTTTAGGATTAAGGCCTTGAATATCTGTTAAAATCCTCTGCATATTGAAATCAAAATAGTCTTTCACGTCTATCTTATTTATAACCATAACATCACATCTATAAAACATAGAAGGGTATTTAGCAACTTTATCGTCTCCCTCAGGGACACTTAAAATAACCATTCTCAAATCTTCCCCTATTTCAAATCCAGCAGGACATACAAGGTTACCAATATTTTCAATTAAAAGCAAGTCAATATCCCAAGTTGGGAAATTGCTCATAGCTTTATCAACCGAAACCGCCTCAATATGACATGCCCCTTCTGAATTCAACTGAACAACAGGAATCCCCATACTATCTATCTTTTCAGCATCATACTTACCTTCACAATCTGCCTCAATAACCCCTATCCTCAAATCATCCTTGAGGCTTTTTATAATCTCAACTATAACACTTGTCTTTCCTGCTCCTGGCGAACCCATGACATTTATAACATATATCCCTTTTTCTTTAAAAATCTTTTTTAACTCATCACTGCGTTTTATATTGCTCTCAAAAATATTACGAAGTACTTTAATCCCCATTTCATTCACCCTCCATACTCTCAATAAAAAATTCTTTTCCCCCAACAATCTTGAGATTTCTGCTGCCACACTTAACACATTGTATGTTTGGCAAAGATGCCACAAACTCTTCACCACAATCAAGACACAATACCTTTAAAGGCACTCTTTCAATCTTGATTTCAGCTCCTTCGGCAATAGAACCCTTGCTGATTATCTCAAAACAATATATAAGGTTTTCCGGAACGATACCAGCAAGTTCACCCGCTTTTACGGTAATCTCTTTTATCTTTTTCAAATTGTATTTTTTAGCCTCTCCTGTAATAATTGATAATATATTTTCAGCTATGCTCAGCTCATGCATTAAAAATTATCCCCCATCTTTTATGTTATAAACTACCCCCACCCTAAACATCAGGTGGGGAGTTCTTATCTTAATTTTTTAATTTATTTATAATTTTTCAACAGCTTATTCATATTCTTGTATTTCATCGAAAATTTCTTGAACTTCTTTTGCCATTTTTTCATCAACTTTTTCAATAGCAAAACCTGCATAAACAATTACATAATCCCCAACCTTTAGGTCAGGTATCAAATCAATTCTCGCCTTTCTTGTTATGCCGCCTAATTCTACAACTGCTTTGTTATTCTCTATACTTAAAATCTTCATAGGAACAGCAATACACATATTATTCACCTTCTTATCTCTCAGTACAAGAAATACATGGATCAATAGAAGCAACTATTACAGGTATGTCTGCTATCTTGTTTTCTTTAAACATCTCAACCAAAGAAGGCAGATTTACAACAGAAGGCACCCTCCATTTTACAAGCACAGGGTTTTGAGTTCCATTTGTTCTTGCATAGTATATAAGCTCGCCACGAGGTGCTTCAGTCCTTACAGATGCTTCACCTGGCGGTATCCTGGGGATTAATCCTAAATTTATAGGACCTTTAGGCATTCTCTTGATACATTGTTGTATTAGATTTATGCTCTCAAAAATTTCTCTTATTCGGACCATTGTCCTTGCATAAACATCTCCACTTGTTTCGGTTATAAGCTTAAAATCCAACTCATCATAGACAAGATACGGACTCTGCTTTCTTACATCAAATGCTATCCCAGAGGCTCTTGCAATTGGTCCCATTGTACCATATTCAATAGCCTTTTCTTTAGTCAGCACACCCACATTTTTTGTCCTTGACAAAATATTCGGATCTGTTGAATAAATCTCAGCAACTTTTTCCCAACTATGCTTAAACTCCTCTAAGTCTTTAGATATCCTATTTGCCAACTCCTCATCTATATCCCTTTTTACCCCGCCAATTACATTTACACTTGTGTGGAAACGATTTCCAGTAAATGCCTCTATCAAATCCAATACTTTTTCCCTTTCTTGGAATGCGTATAAAAACAGCGTATCAAAACCTATCACGTGTGCAATAAGTGCAACTGCAAACGCATGAGAGGCTATCCTTTTCAATTCATCAGTTATCACTCTTATATATTCAGCTCTTTCTGGCACCTTTATATCTCCTATGGTCTCCATAACTCTGCAATATGAAAGACCATGATTGCTTGAGCAAAGACCACAGGTCCTCTCACAGAGTATGACGTTCTGTGAGATGGTATTTGTCATAGCAAGCTTTTCCATACCTCGATGAACATGACCAAACATGATCTCAGTATTTTTAATTGTTTCCCCTTCCATCTCAAAACGGAAATACAAGGGTTCATCCAAGGCAGGATGAATTGGTCCTATAGGCAATGCATACTTAGCCATTGGTTTCACCTTTTTCCTCATTTATTTTTATATTCTCTCTTATTTTTTGCCACATTTTTGTCTCGGTTTCAGGACTTAATGTCTCGGATAGTCCTGCATATAATACACCTTTCTCAATGGTATCTTCTAATATCCATCTTCCCCATCGTATCTGTGGCAAATTCCTATAAGGAACAGCCCACGTTTCCGCCAACTCCAACTCGGTAAAATAGGCACTTTTTAAAATATCACTTATTGAATCAATTTCTTCTCCATTTTTAAATCTAACTTTTAAATTAAACGTAGGACCTTCATAAAAATCAAATATATATATAAGCTCTTTTATTTCATCTCTCATCAAAGGAGAAATTGTAACACACCTACCAGGAATAGCTTTAATCCATTTTGCGATTTCTCTAAGTTTTGTGACATCTTCAAGAACCGCCCAATAACTTCCCTTGCTCTCAAAAACTTCTACGTCTTTCCCAACAATCTTTAACAAAGCTTCTTTTAAATTAGGGTACAAATCCATCACTCCTTTTTTACAACGGGACTGTCAAATACCCTTTAACAAAAATGAAAACTTTCTGCTTCATCGTGTGATGACCACCAAACAATATTATTTACCGCATAACACACAGCTATCCACCAGTGCACACTCAGCAGTTTCAAATTCATTTTAAAATTTAATAATATCAAAATGGACCTGTATAGTAGCCAAGTTTTGCAGCAGCATCCTTTATTGGTATTCCATCTTCACCAATACCAAGCTTTTCAATGAGGCTTGCATCAAAAGGTATTTCTAATTTTATACCTTCTTTTACAGAAACAGATCCTACACCCAAGGACTTATAGCCATGAAATACTCTTTTGTCTGTAAATACATGCTCAACATTCTCTATACCATCATGACATGCAATAGGAATAATCACTGTAGCCTCTTCGAAATACTTAGCTGTAAAAGGACATGTTTTCAAATCCTCTAAAATATCTCTGTTGCATGTAAAACCAGCTAATGTGCTATATATCACATTAAAACCGTCCTTTTCAAGCTTCTTCTGCAATCTTTCAAGTATTCTTTCTCCGCCAACACCACAGCCTTTTGCACATACATTACAGCTCATAAGAATTATCTTATCATCGGGTTTTAACCATGCCTTGAGGTCATCATAAGTCTTTGTTCTTACAACAATTTCCATATTTTCATTCCCCCTTTATTATAACTTTGTGTCTTTCAATTCAACATCAGTATAAATCTTGTATTCTTTTCCTTTTAAAGCTTCTTTACCAGTAAAGACTTCTACAACTTTGTATCTTCCTAAAGTTGGTGAAGCAATTATACCGCCTTCTATTTCTGTTGTAGTAATAACTTTTTTATCTGTAAACAACCTCTTCACAAGTCTTATACCTGATGGACAACTCAACACCAAAATTGTATTTGCTGCAGGGCTGATATTTGCATCATCATAATAATAAGCATTACAAGCTGCAATAACATCACAAACACTTACAACATTATAACCCTCTTTATCCAATATCTCTTCCATCTTCTCAGCATTTTCTTTTCCACCAACTCCACAAACCCTTGCGCAGTTGTTACAAGCGACTATTGCAATCCTATCACTCTTATCAAGTTGAGAAAGTATCTTATCTAGCGGCAAAAGTTTTGATTTTACCATTGTTATTTCACCTCCGGAAGAACATTAGGTTGATTCTGAAGTTCATTAAGCTTTGAAGCAACTTTCTGTCTTCTTCTCTTTTCTATCTCCTCAGGATCAACAAGTTGCAATGCCCCTACGCTACAAAATTGAACACAAGCCGGTTGCTTGCCTTCTTTCAGTCTGTCAATACAAAGATCACATTTTCTCATAATCTTTGAGGAAAGGTCAATCCTTGGTATACCAAAAGGACAAACAAGCAAACAGCTTCCGCAGCCTATACACTTGCTCTTATCCACAAGCACAATGCCATCTTCATTGATAGAAATCGCCTTAACAGGACAGATCTGGGCACAGGGTGCATCAGCACAATGCATACATCTCATAGGAATGTTATAAACACCTACTTGTTCTACATAAGCATTTGTCTCTCCTTCATGCCATCTTGCGCATGCCCTTACACACTCTTCACAGCCTACACATATGTTAGGCTCAAACAATACTTTTTTAGACATCTATAATTACCTCCTCTACATTTATCTATTGACCAAAGTATTTATACCTTTAAATAATTTCTCTGCATGAAGTTTTCTCCTGCAATCTGGACATATATGCTCATTCTCCTTAAAGGCATAATTATTGCCTTTTAAAATTTCCTGATATACAACATCAGGTAAAGGTTTGATGTATTTTTTGCATATATCACAGCGCACATAAGGTATGTTTTTGTAATGAATTCTTTCTAAAATCTCTTCCCCTAATATAGCATTGTGCAGATTTTCTGACATCGTCAATGCGCCTGTCGGACAAAACTCCACACACATACCACATCTTGTGCATGCAGCATCCCACAAAATATAATCAAAATGGTCATTATAAGTATCTATCTTTATAGCCTTTCCTCCACAAACATATTGACATGTACCACATCCAATACACTTTGTAGAATCATACTGCACTTTTCCTCTATAATTTTGTGGCGGAGTTATAGGCTCATATGGATAATTTACCGTAGCTCTGCCTTTTTTTAGAGCTGATAAAACCGCTCCAATGGTCTTTAACATCATTTACCCCTCTTTTCTTTCCTTGATTTGATATTCTCTGAGTTTCTTTTTCCAAATCTCCTTTGCCTTTACAACTCCATCAATTATTGCCCAGGGACTTGGTAGACAGCCAAGTACGCTTACATCAACAGGTATTAACTCACTCACAGGACCCGCTAAGGAATAGCTACCTTGATAAACATTACCCGAGGCTGGACAATTCCCTATGGTCAAAATTACCCTTGGTTCAGGCACCTGTTCTAATATCCTCAAGACAGCATCTTTACATCTTTCGGTAACAGGCCCTGTAATCAGAACAATATCAGCATGCTTAGGACTTCCAACCAGTCTTACACCAAATCTTGACAAATCATACCTTGGACATAAGACGGTAGTAGCCACCTCTACATCACAGCCATTACACGAACCGGTATTTAATCGGTAAACCCATGGTGAACCTGCAGCAAGATCTTCCAGCTTTTCTTTAATGCTCAATAAACTCACCTCCCTTTAAAGCCCTAATAGAACAAGCGCAAAACTTAAAATGGAAAGTCCGAGGGGAACTGTTAAGTAAAATCTCACAGCCTGATCAATTCTTCTTCTACCAGTAAAAGCAGCAACCAATGTACCACCTATAAAGTATATAAGCCATGCTTTGATTGTAAAACAGACCGCATTCAAAAAGATATTCCCAGTTGTAGGCGAAGGTAAGAACATAGCAACAATTGTTGATGTAAGCAACACTATTTTCATAGCGTTTGCCAAATAAAAAAGTCCGAGTCTTTTCCCTGTATATTCAGCCATTGGTCCTCCTGCAATCTCTGTTTCTGCCTCTACCACATCAAAAGGAGGTAATCCTAAGTTTGCGGGTATTATCATCATAAACGCAAGGAATGCGGGTATCATCACCCAATTAGTTATAAAAGCTCCATGTTCTAATTGATACTTAACTATATCCATAAGTGAAAAGTCTGCTGTCAAACCTAAGCCCATCCCTGCTTTTAATGCAACGGTAACAAAAATTACGACAAGCGATATATCATAAGAAAGCATCAAAGCAAGTTCTCTTGAAGCTCCCACTACAGAATAAGGCGATGAAGAAGCAGAACCTCCAAGTATAATACCAACAGCCGCTGCAGAAATTAAATATAGAAGCACTATAATGGCACCAGGTCCTGTAAAAACTGCTGACATACCAACCGGTACAAACATCATTGCTATAACAATAGCTACTATCATTATAAGAGGTGCTAATTTAAAAAGCCAGCCTGTCGCTCCTTCTATTTCTAAGGTATCTTTTAGCATTAACTTTGCAAAATCTTTAAATGGCTGAGATATAGGAGGTCCTATCCTTCTCTGTATCTTTGCCAATATCTTCATGTGAATGCCATAGAATAAAAGCCCTACAATTGCTGTATACAAAAATCCGGGGAAAATTAGCACATTTAATAATTTTATAAGTATTTCCGACAATTCAAATCCCTCCTTTAATTTTCCCCTGCATTGAGCAGCTTACGAATGGGTAAAAAGATCTTATCTATAAACGACCATGCATCGAAAAATTCTTTAATTACGTAAACTATACTATCAAATAAATTGATACCTGCAATCTGCATCTCTTGATTTGTAATATTATTGTATTTCGTCTCATCACCACCGGCAAAAACCGGTACTGTTTTGCGTATTTCTTTCTTAGGCTTAATACTGAGAAGAAAGAGTGCGATTAAAATACCAACAACAAGTACAAAAATGAGCACTCCAGTATTATAAGTTTCTAATGATTTAACTATACTAAAATCTGACACGCCTTCTAATCCAAGTTCACGCATTCCATCAGAAATAGGCTTAAGAATAACATTTGGCGCTATGCCGAGAACAATATTTACAAATGCTAATATAAGCATTGAAAGTTTTGTTAACAAGCTATCTTCTTTAATATTTTGCAAGTTTTCGGGTAATCTTCCAAAAAATATAGAATGAATGAATTTAAGCATATAAAGCAATGTACCAGCGCTTGCAACCATTGCTATTATGCCTATCACAACATAATTCGGATTTTTTTCTGAAATAAGTGCCTGATAAATCATCCATTTAGAGTTAAAACCTGAAAACAGAGGTAATCCGGCTGCTGCAAAAGCCCCTATCAATGCAGACACTGTCGTAACAGGCATTTTCCTTGCTAAGCCACCAAGTTTATTCATGTCAGATGTTCCGGCTTTTAGGACAACAGCTCCAACGCAAAGGAAAAGCAATGTTTTGAACATCATATGGTTCACAGCATGGTATATACCGGCTGAAAATCCAAGAGACGAATTTTTAATAGCCAATGCAGTTATGACATATCCCATTTGGCTGATTGAGCAATATGCTAAAAGCCTTTTTGCATCGCTCTCCATCAAAGCCCTCATTGTCCCGAAAAGCATGGTAAACGCACCCAACCATGCAACAAGCATATAAACACTATCGGCTTTTTCAAAATCTTTTAAAAGAACATATAAAACGGTTATCAAACCTATAATACCAGCCTTACTCATTACACCGGCAAAGAGGGCTGAAACAGATGAATCAGCACTTGCGTATAAACCTGGCACCCATCCATAAAGCGGGAACAACTCTGCTTTTAGACCAAGACCTGCAATTATGGCAAGCAAAGCAAAAACTGCCACTGTTATCGAAGCAGGAGATGTTAAATATTCTCCCATTTTGTCAAATTCAAAACTGCCAGCATTTTTAGACAAAACAACAAAACCAGTAAACATAGCATAACCAACAAAAACCGCCGCTAACAAATACGTCAAAGATGATTTTCTTGCTTCTTTGGTTGATGGCATTACTGCCATAAAATATGAAGAGATAGTGAACAATTCCCAAAATTCATAAAACTCTATTGAGCTTTCAGCTTTAACAAGACCTATAATAGAGGCGCTTAAATAGATGATAAAAAAGAGAAGTCCACTTATTTTCTCTTTACTTATAGTACCCATTATATAGACCACAACAAGAACTATCAGCCAGAGCATCAAAGTAGCTATAAGATATTTTATTGAAGAGATGTTATTAATATACTCTTTCGTGATATCCATTGCTGCATAAGCTGTTGCAGCTACTGCTAAAATTCCACCAAATGATTTGCTGAATTTTGCCACTGTATATACAACAAAAGCTGATATAGCTAAGGTTACAATTTCCCTCGGCCATGGTTCCGATAAAGATTCTGCATTTACGCCAACAAAATCCTGTATATAATGCTGCACCTCATGATTAAATACACAAGCTAAAATGGCTAAAGCTCCTACAAAGTAGCTTAAAAAATTATCCCTTAAGTCAGCTTTTTCGCCTTCATAAGGCGCAAACATAATCTTTTGCACACTTCTAAAAAAATAACAAAATTCTATGATTACTGCTAAAAAGCCTATTACTGCTGCCATTATGTCGCTTTCCTTTATCATATTGTAAAATATATCAAGTCTTGCTGTTAAGCTCTTTATAGGTGAAACTCCAAGAACAGCCACAACAGCAAGGGTATACAAAATCCCTTGACCTTTTAAAATGGTGCCTCTACCTTTTAAACTATCAATATCAAAATTCTTTGCCTTGCCTGCTAAAGATGCAATTGTTAAAAACATCAAAGTACGCATAATAACATAATTGAGTAACTCCTGAGTTCCCAGCAACTTGCCGCCTTCTTCAAGCAAATAGCCCGCCCCAATAAAACCAAGGCCAGCAATGTTTGAAAAAATCAGCATTTTTCTTATATCCTTTTGCAAAAGAGCCCCAAGGTCGAATAAGAAGGTCCATATCATACATAAAACTAACATTATGGGTATAAAGGATGTCATTTAACTGCCTCCCCACTTTCAAAATTTTAAAACCTAATAGTTTAAATACCTGATACCGCAAAACTCGGAATAAAAGAACCTAGGCTGCCTTGTGGGAGAAACTTTCTTTTCTTCTAAATTCTTATTATCAAAAGCGTTGTTAAAACGATTACGGGTTAAAGATACAGCAACAACCTCCTTTCTCACTAAAGGTTTATTTATAAAAACGTAATAATTCCAGCAACAATTGGAAAGACGATATTAAGTAGCAATATTTGACTGCATAAAAACACCTCTTTCAGACAATTTAAAATAGTTACATGACATATTGTAATACATTTTGTATACACCTTTTTGATTTAATAGCAACCTTCCTAAATTGATTATAAAGTTTTATACCCTTAATGTCAATAACAACAAAGAATATTTATCTTTAAATAATGATAATTTTTATTGTTATTATTTTAACAATTGCACACACTCTCCTCGTACAGCTTGCACTATGGCATAAATAAAAACATAAACTTATTAAATATTCCTCTTAAGTATGAGATTCTTCGCATAGGTCCTTCGCTGCCCCTTCGCTTATGCTCAGGGCTTCGGCTCATGGCTTTGCCTCAGAATGACAAGAAAAAGTCTATGCTTTTATGCGCAAAGTGCATTAATAAAAGAAACAATAAAAAAAAAGTGCCATTTAAAAAGACACTACTTTTAATTCAAATCACGCTATAGCAGCCTCTTTTTCACTTATGAGCTCTCTTAACTTATCTCCCGATATAGTCTCTTCTTTTCTTAAAATATTTGCAATCTCTTTCAACTGCCCAAGTTTCTTCTCAAGCATTTTTTGAACTTTTTCTTCCTGTTCTCTCATAATCTCATTTATCTCATCATTGACTTTTTCTTTCGACACGTCGTCTCTACTAATTATGCCTAAACTTGATAACCCTGTATAAACTATCTTCTTTGCAATGTCAACAGCTTGTTCAAAGTCATTAGCAGAGCCTGTACTTCTGTTACCTAATACTAAAAGCTCAGCAACGGTCCCCCCAAGGCACACCATTATGTCTTTTTCTAATTGTTCTTTTGTGTAAATAAGAGTATCCTCTTTATCAGTCTGCCTTACAAATCCGAGGGCTTTCCCCCTTGGAACAATCGTAACCGTTGCGACAGAATTTGGATTTACCATCTCGCTTATGATGGCATGCCCTGCTTCGTGTACAGAAACCCTGTATATTTCTTCTTCTGTCGGTTTTCGGTCACTTTTTTCTCCCAGTATGACTTTATCCACTGCTTCTACGAAATGTTTTTGCAAAATAACGTCAGAATTATCCCTCATCGCGAGAATCGCCGCTTCATTGCAAAGGCTCTCCAAATGTGCTCCTGAAAATCCAAAAGTATCTTCAGCTATAGCCTCAAGATTGACGTCTTCTCCTAATGGTTTGTTTTTAGTATGAATTTTAAGAATCTGAAGTCTTCCGCTTTTATCCGGTAAGTCCACTACCACTTGCCTGTCAAATCTTCCAGGACGCAAAAGAGCAGGATCTAATAAGTCAGGTCTATTAGTAGCAGCAATTACCAAAATACTTATGTCTCCATCACTTTTAATGCCATCCATTTCCACCAGCAGTTGATTGAGGGTTTGGTCATACTCGTGATGACTTTCATTAGTGCCTCTTTTAGCACCTAATATATCAATTTCGTCAATAAATATTATTGCGCTGTTTTTGTTTTCTTTTTTAGCAAGATTTTTTGCCGTTTCAAAGAGTTTTCTAACCCTTTGAGCACCTACTCCAGCATACATTTCAATAAACTCACTGCCTGAAGTCGCTACAAAACTGGAATTTGTATATTTGGCTGCTGCCTTAGCAAGGAGGGTTTTGCCTGTTCCCGGAGGTCCACTTAACAATATACCTTTTATAGGTCTTATGCCCATTTTAGCTATTTTGTCCCTATTTATTACAAAATCCAAAGCCTCTTTTAACTCTGAAATCGCAGTGTTTTGCCCTCCAATATCTTCAAAAGAAATTTCTGATTCAGGCTTACCAATATTTTTGGCACTTGTTATCAATCCTTTATTTTCCATAATATAGTTGAGCAGTAAGAACACCCCTGCAATAAAGAACAAAGGAGCACCATTTATACCAAGAAAAGCTGCAAATAACGCAAAAGCGATAGTTATTCCGAGTAAAATTTCTTTAAACATCTAATTTTCCCCCTTGTAAAACTCCCGCGGTATTACTTTATAAAAATAATTAGAACCCTCTCTCAAATCTACATAAATGTTTTGCTTATCAATGTATACATAAGATGTTGCACCATTTTTATTTGCAATATCCTTTATTGTTTCGTACATTTTTATATAATCACCATTTTGTATGCCCTCGTAAATTGCGAACTGACAATTATAATAAATATTATTTAACTTGTCATTGGGATTGTCAATAAGCAAAATATTAATTTTGACAGGATATTTTTTTACTTTATCTTCTATATCCTTGTAAGTCTGCATTAAATCTTTCACTTTATCCAATTTAACTTTCATAATATATCCGTTAGTATCAGTTGAAATTGTTACCATTTTAACAAATTTAACCGTACTTACGTCTTTTGAAATCTTATCTGGTAGAAGTTTGTTTTGATACAATTGAAAGCTGGCGAACAAAAATCCAAAAACTACTGCAAAAGTAATCAAAACAATCTGCCATCTTATTCCCTTGAGCAAAGCTCTCACTCCTTGTCTGTGATATACTGTATTATATCATAGAATATATATTGAACACAATATTAAAAATTTTATTTTTTTACTATTCAAAAGAAGTATAATTAAATTATACTTAAAAAAGGAGGCAAATTCTTATGAGAATAGCTGTCACAATAACAAAAGAAGGTTATATTAAAAACTGCCTAACGGTCCATATATAATTATTTTTGACACACAAAAACAAAATACCGAAAAGTACGTTAACCCGGATATTCTTTAAAAGAAGGAAGGAGAAGTGCTGTTGTAGATTTTCTTCTTGACAAAGGAACTGATGTAGTAATAACTATACCTGAGGCTTTTTGCATTGAAAATTTAACTGAGTTCATCCCTGAAGAAGAGCTCTATAAATAAATTAAGCCCCAATATAGGGCTTAATTTTATTTAATCGGCCTTACTTTTTCCACAACTTTCTCCGCAAGTTTCATATAAGGTAATCCTTCTTCGCCATCACTGAGTGCAGCAGGTGTTCCTATATCGCTCAATTCCCTTACTTTAATTTCTATTGGAATCTTTACGAGTATCTCTGTCCCTAAATCTTCTGCCAACTTTTCTGTTTCCCCTTCGCCAAATATATTATATCTTTGGTGGCAGTTAGGACATTCAAAATAAGACATATTTTCCACAATACCTATAACTTCTAAGTTAACTTTCTTAGCCATATACCCAATTCTGCCAGCCACATGGGAAGCTGATGCTTGAGGAGTTGTGACAAGTATAAATTTTGCCTCAGGCAATTTTTGCATTACAGTAAGAGGCACATCCCCAGTCCCTGGAGGTAAATCCAAAACAAGATAATCTAAATCTCCCCAATATACATCGTTAAAAAATTGATCGAGAACACCTCCTAAAAGTGGACCTCTCCAAATAAGAGGCGTATCTTCGTCAGTAAAATTTCCCATTGAAATCACTTTTATGCCATACTTTTCAAGAGGCAAAATGGTATGCTCATCCAACGCATAAGGTCTTTCACCCACAATGCCTAAAAGCCTTGGCACGCTAAATCCCAACACATCAGCGTCCAAAAGACCTACCTTAAAACCTAATCGAGCAAGGGCTACCGCTAAATTAACAGAGACAGTGGACTTACCCACTCCACCTTTGCCACTGCCTACTACTATCACTCGAGTATTTTCAAACAACGGCTTTTTGCCACCAGACAGTTTTCTAGCTAAATCTTGCCTCTCTTTTTCAGTCATAGCACCTAAATTTACCACCACTTCAGCTACCCCTTCAATAGCGGATACTTTTTCTATTGCATCCTTTTTAATGGTATCTTGAAGGGGGCAACCTTTCACAGTGAGATTTATGTCAACTATGACTTTGCTACCATCTATTTGGACATTTTTAACCATGTTAAGGTCGACTATACTTTTGCCTATCTCAGGGTCATAAACCTCTTTCAATGCGTTTAGTACTTGTTCTTTTGTAACCAATTTTATACCCCCTCTTGGTATTTTTTTGTTGACATTTATATTATAATATATAATCATTATTAATAGAATACCCTTAAAAAAATTTATAAATTCGAATAATATATTGGGGTGGTTGAAGTGGATATAAACGACAGAGTATACGTAGCAAAAAAAGACCCCACCGAAAGAGAAAAATTAATCAAAGAATACACTCCCTTTGTGATAAAGCAATTATCACAAATGACAAATAAATACATAGATGAAAGAAACAGTGACGAATTAAGCATAGGACTCTTAGCTTTTAATGAGGCAATTGACAATTACGACAACACTAAAGGTTCATTTTTAAGTTTTTCCAGCATGTTAATAAAAAGACGCCTTATAGACTTTTTCAGAAAAAATCACACAGAGACCATCCCATTAGAGTTATATATAGAAAGCGGCGAAGATTACGAAAGCGAAAACAGAAAATTGGAAATGTTTTCTTTTGTCAGTTTACTGAGCCTTTACAACATAACTTTAGATGACTTAGTCAAGCAATCCCCCAAACATTCTGACACGCGAAAAACAGCAGTAAAAATTGCCTACACTATATGTGAAAACAGTGAATTATTGGCATTTCTTAAGACGAAGAAAACGCTTCCCGTTAAAGAACTAGTACATATTTTGAATATAAGCCGCAAAACCATAGAAAAGCACAGAAAATACATAATAGCGTTGGTAATAATCCTTTCGGAAGATTTGCCCATACTTAAGCAGTACATAAGTTCGGAAAGTGAGGTGGCAAAAATATGAGAGCTGTAGTAGTCCAAAAAGAAAAAAATAGAACCTATGTCATGACTCAAGATGGCCAGTTTAAATGCTTAAAAAATTTGCAAAATGTGCAGATAGGAGAAACCATTGAATTACAGCCAGATTTTGAAATTTATAAGAATATTGGTAAAATTGTAATAGCAGCTTCTCTTATTTTTGCTCTAATATTTGCCATTATAAATTTTAAACCACCAGAAGTTTACGCTTATGTGTATATAGACATAAACCCAAGCATAGAAGTTTCAATAGATAAAAATGGTAAAATAATAAATGCCGTTCCTCTAAATGAAGATGGCAAAAAAATTTTAGATAAACTCCCTTATAAAGGCCTTGACATTACAACTTTTTTAGCTCAAACAGTGGTAGAATCACAAAAACTTGGTTTTTTAAAAGAAGAAGATACAGTAATAATAACTACTGTTCCTGTAAAAAATTCACAAGTTATAAATGAAGACATACAAAAAGCCGTTAATAACATCAAAAAGACAAATGCCAAAATTCAAATAGAAACTTTGAAATCCAGTAAAGCGCAAAGAGAAGAAGCAAAAAAAGAAAAAACTTCTCCTGGCAGACTCATCTTGTGGGAAAATGCCAAAAGAGAAGGAGTAGAAATACCAAAAGATAAATTAAATAGCTCTGAATTTTTTAAGGAGTTAAAAGAAGCGTACACAAAAATAAAAGATTACTCTAAAAATAAAGAAATAGAAAAAAATAAAGAAAAAACTCTTTCTAAAGTTAAAATTACTCCAGATAAACCTATTAAAATAAAAGAAAAAGAACTTTACAAAGAGGAAACTACACAAAAAATAAAAAATGTAAAAGATAAAGAAGTAAAAAACCAAAATACCCCAGTTAAAAAAGAAGAGAATAATGATAATATATCTAAACTGAAAGATAATGAAAGCGCACCAAACACACAATCACAAAACAGCAATGCTTCTCAAAACAACAATACTTCTGGTCAAAAAGAGGAAAGCAAAGCAAAACCTGTTTCTGATAACAATAAATCTAACAATTCTGATAAAACTACCGTTAAAAATATTGACAAAAATGTAAAAGAAATAGAAAACTATCCCCCAAAAGATAACAAAAATAACGAAGAATATAATGAAAAAATGAAGGAGGTGAAAGATTAAATGCTAAAAAAATCTCGACTTTTTATTTCAGTAGTTGTAATCCTTTCACTGTTGTTCTCTTCGGCAGCTTATGCAAAACCTCAGCCCCAATACTCTTTTGATGACATTCAAAACCTCACATGGGCAGTAAAAGCAATCGAAAAAATGTACGCAAAAGGCTTTATAAAAGGAGTTGGAAATAAAAAATTTGACCCTTCAAAGCCTGTCACTCATTTAGAGGCATTAGTCATGATTTTGCGGGCAATGGGTTATGAAGAAGACGCTAACAAAATAACTGAACTCCCTAAAGAGTATAAAGGTCCTAAACTTAGTTGGGGAAAAAGCTTTATCACGCTGGCATATCAAAAGGGCATATTGACTTACGACGAGTTAAAAAAATTTAACCCAAATGAAAAGGCAAAAAGATATGAAATAGCAAAATATTTAGTTCGCGCTTTAGGTTTTGAAAAACAGGCCCAAGAAAACATAGATAAAGTTTTAAATTATAAAGATTGGGATAAAATTCCGAAAAATGTAAGAGGTTATATGTATGTAGCTGTACAAAAGGGCCTCATTAAAGGAGATGGAAAAAAACTTAAACCAAACGACCCCGTCAAAAGAGTAGAGATGGCTGTCTTACTTGAAAGGCTTGACGAAAGGATACAAAATGACCTCAATGGCCGTGATGTCGTTGCTACTGTTTATGCTATAGATAACAATACCATAACGGTAAAAGTCAATGGTGTACTAAAAACCTTCAATATATTAAAAAATGCACCAGTGTACAATGGGAATGAGTACGTAGGAATAGATTATCTAAAGACCGGTTATCAAATAAGATTAATATTAGATTCCAAAAATAATATAATATTTGTGGAAGTGTTAAATAATAAAAGTGAGGAAGTGATTCCTATAGAACTTAAAAAAGTCACAAATCCTCCTCAAAAAGTGTTATCTGCTGTGGAAGCTATTAAAAATAAGCCTGCTGTTAAATTAGTAGAAGAAAATGGAGTATATTATGTAATCGCAACCCGCGGTATGATGCGAACAGGTGGATATATCATAAATATACAAAAGGCCCAAATAACAAAAACATCGAAAGATACCATACTAGAAGTTGAAGTAAAATATGTAGACCCTTCTCCTGACGCAATTGTGACACCAGCTATCACTTATCCTTATGACATAAAAAGTTTTACTTATGATGGTAAAATTACACAAATAAGTGCTAAAACAGATAAAAATATAAATATCTCTGTGGATATTGATATAAGCTTGGATATTAAATAAAATCCCTCATCGGAGGGATTTTATTTTTGAAAACAATTACTTTAGCCTCAATTTAGAAAACGTCCTCACTGTAATACCTCACACCAATGATGAAGAAAGTTTGAAAAAATTAGAGGAGGACTTAAAAGAATTTGCAGTGTAAAAGGTATAAAAATAAAAGCGTATAAACTACGCTTTTATTTTTATACCAAAGGTGGGGGAGTAGGCTCTATTGGAACAGCTATTTGCCCCGTTTTTGCGTCTATGTGCAAAATCCAGTACCCTTCATCCCTTGAACCTCTTAAGTTCTCTTTAACAGGTTTCCATACTACAAATCCAGTCATCCCGCCAAAAGGTTGATCTGCAAGAGTAAAAAATCCTGGCATTCCATAGACAATGTACTTTAATGAACCATCTTCACCATTCACAAAGCCGACAAGATAATGGTCAAAAGCTCCCTCTTTATAACCTGTTTTAATTTTCCACCATCTATAGCCTTCCAAATTTTTTTCAAAAGGCTGCACTTCTTCAAGAAAGTTTACTATATTATTGACATACTCCTTTAGATATTTTATATATCCCTCTTCTTCCTCGATTTTAAAATGGCTACTTGAAGTTTTTTCTTCATGTTGTAAACTGGAATCAGTTTCAGTTTGAGTAACATCATCGTTTTTTTCTTCTCCTGGGATATTTTCTTCAGCAACTTCATTTTCAAAAACCTCATTTTCCTTATTTTCATCGGTTGAGGGTAATTCACTTTCAACTTCTTCGTCTTTAACATCTCTATCATCTCTTTCACTCTTTTCCTCTAATTTATCCTCTTGCATTGAATTTGATAAATATTTTTTATAAGCTGACTTCCAGTTCAAACTCCTTTTATCAATAACGCTCGCTAATGGTATTAAAGTTTTATCTCCATAATTTGCCTCAACAAAAGCTACAGAAAACTCCCCCAACTTGATTCCTGTATCTTTTACATCCTCCACGTTAAATGTCCATTCTGCTCCTCCCCTCCCTTTATCGTCCACCTTTACAGCGCCAAAATCTACTACAGCAATCTCATCATCATATTTTAACAATTTAACATTATATGAAAACTCCGGATTGAGATTTTGTAAAGCAGCAGTCAACCTCCCTCTGTTTCCACGGACTTCTACTTTTAGATAGCCTGTTACTTCCTTATCTTTATATAAAGAGCATCCTTTCTCCTCTGGGTTAAACATAATATAAGACCTTTTATATATGCTTAGCGGCATTTATTTATCCCCCTTATTCAAATTATAACTTTTGCAATATATATTATGAATAAAGGGGAATTAATATTACTTAATTGTTAAATCATATATATTATTCGCAAGAAGTGCAAACTCTTCTACAGTCAAAGTCTCTCCCCGCCGCTTAAAAGATAAGCCTGATAAATCAAAGGCTCTTTCAATGATTTCCTTGTCAATGTTTAAAGTTTTCAAAGCATTTGATAAAACTTTTCGCCTCTGTCCAAAAGCAGCTTTTACCACATCAGAAAATAATTTTTCGTCTTTTACCTGAGCAACAGGCTTATCAAGTATTTCAAATTTTATCAGAGAAGACTGCACTTTAGGTGGAGGAATAAAAACAGAAGGAGGAAGATTAAAAAGTATTTTAGGTTTCGCCTTAAAATTTATAAAAACAGTAAGTATCCCATATTCTTTTGTGCCGGGGCTTGCACAAATTCTCTGTGCTACTTCTTTTTGTACTAAAACAGTTATATCTTTTATAAATTTGCAATCAAGAAGTAGCATTATTATGGGAGATGTAATATAATAGGGAAGATTGGCAACTACTTTGAAATTTTCCCCTTCAAAGTATTCATGGGCTAATTTTTCTAAATCCACCTTCATTATATCTTCATTTATAACCACGACATTATCGTAAATTCTTAGCTTCTCCTTCAACACTTCATAAAGCTCTTTGTCAATTTCAAATGTAACCACTTTTTTTACTCTTTTAGCTAGCTCTTCTGTCAAAGTGCCAAGCCCTGCTCCTATTTCCAATACAAAATCTTCTGAAGTCACACCTGAAGCATTTACAATTTTTGATAAAATGTTTTTGTCCAATATAAAGTTTTGACCCAATCTCTTCTTTACATTAACACCTTTTACTTTCATATTTCACCTCAAAAAACAAGACAGGGTAACCCTGTCTATTTTAAAATATAAACTTTAACATATCTTCTTCCCCATTTTTGGACTTCTTCATGGGTTGGAAAATAAACGTCAATTATATTGCCCTTTATAGCGCCTCCAGTATCTGCAGCAATTCCGAATCCATATCCTTCCACATACATCCTCGTACCAAATGGTATAACTCTAGGGTCTACAGCTATTACTCCCCGTGTAGCTTTGATACCTGTAGCCGTTATTCCATAATCTGGGTCGGAGGGTTTCTTACCTGTACTGTCTTCGCTGCTATCGTAAGCCGTTGCAATCATCATTCTCACTTCTCTGTATCTAAAAGTCTCTCCTCTTGATGTAGTGAGAATTCCTAATGTTCCAACCTGTACCATTTTGTTTATGGGGTTTTTTATTATCTTTTCTTCTATGACGTTTCTTGCCACTTCTTTACCATTTTCATATGTAATTTTCATCACAACTTGTTTTTTCCCCATCTCCCCTTGTTGAACTACTTTCACTTGTCCTCTTTCCATGTTGTCATTCTTCACTGTTTCTGTTTGATATGGTATATCAACTTCTTGTGTGATAATTTTTTCTGTAACTTTTGTAACATCGATGTACATGTACTTAAATACTGATGTGTCCAATGCCATATTTACTTTGTCTTTTGGGCCTAAAGTTATCCCATTTTGGGTAAGCACATCTTTTATGTTTGATGCAGCAGTGTAAATTTCTTTAGTTTTTCCATCAACGCAAAGAGTAACGGGCACCGCTCTTTTAATAGTAACTTTCATGCCATTTTTCAAAACAGCATCTAACGAAGGTGATACTACATCTTCTTTTCTCAGCTTAATGTTTTTCTCTTCTAACAAATCTTTAACTGTATATTTTAGCGTTGTAACAACTATTTTTCTATTGTCATCCTGTATGGTTACTTCCTTCTTTAAGCTTGCGTATGCTCCAAGACTCACAACTAAGAGGAATACTGCAGCCAACGTTAGAAGAGCAACTGGTTTTTTAACCATTTCACCAAGTCGCTTTCTAAACTTGTCTGTATTCATCCCAAAACCTCCTGTTAAAAATTTAATTAGGGGAGTCTTTTAGTAATTTTAAGTCAATTAAATAAATTTGTCAAATTTTTATGCAGCAATTTTCATATATGGAAAAACAACTTAATGATATTATATACAAAATTTGCTCATTTAATACATCCCCTAAAAGCAGGAGGTTGTTTTTTTAAAATTTTTATTTGATAGGGATGTTAAAAAGTTTTATGGTATTTTCAGCAGTGATCCTGCAAACATCCTCATAAGACATCTCTCTTAATTCTGCTATTTTTTCTGCTACAAATTTCACATACACCGGTGTATTCCTTTTCCCTCTATAAGGCTCAGGAGTAAGATAGGGGCTATCTGTCTCAATTAAAAGTTTTTCGATGGGAACAGCTTTTGCTACTTCTTTTGGCTTTTTTGCATTTTTAAATGTCACAGGTCCCCCTAAAGAAATGTAAAAATTCATTTCAATTACTTGAAAAGCCATTTCAATACTTCCTGAATAGCTGTGAAAAACCCCTCTTAAATCTTTCGTCCACTCCTTTTTTAGTATATCTAATATATCTCCATGAGCATCTCTGTCGTGTATTATTATTGGAAGATTAAGCTTTTTTGCAAGCTTTATTTGCTTTATAAAAATCTCTTTTTGAAACTCTTTGGG
This sequence comes from Thermoanaerobacter kivui, assembly GCF_000763575.1. Lineage (NCBI taxonomy): Bacteria > Bacillati > Bacillota > Clostridia > Thermoanaerobacterales > Thermoanaerobacteraceae > Thermoanaerobacter > Thermoanaerobacter kivui. The sequence goes on along the minus strand of NZ_CP009170.1, from coordinate 114,802 downwards.
AGGGTCGTCGTAATAATAATCTAACCCTATTTCTCCTATTGCTACAACCTTTTCCTGTAAAGCTAATCTCTCTATTTCTTCCACTTTGTCAAATTCCCTTTGTGCATCATGGGGATGAATTCCAACAGAAGCATATATAAAGTCATAGTTATGAGTTAGCTCAATAGACTGTTTAGAAGTTAAGAGGTTAGACCCCACATTTATTAAAAATGTGAGGTCTTTTTTACATTCTTCAATAACTTTTTCTCTATCTCTATCGTATTTCTCATCTTCAAGATGAGCGTGAGAATCTACCAACAATTTTATCACTCCTTAGCTTATCTTTGCCCCACTTTCTATATCCCTGTCCACTGTAAGAAGGGACATTTTTCCTTCGGTAGATGCTGCTAAAAGCATTCCTTGAGACTCAATACCCTTTAGTTTCTTTGGCTCCAGATTATATACAATAATTATTTTCTTTCCTATAAGCTCTTCAGGAGTGTAATAACGAGCAATTCCTCCTACAATTTGCCTTGTCTCCTCTCCCACTTTAAGCTTCATCTTTATAAGCTTGTCAGAGCCTTCCACTTTTTCGGCTTCCAAAATCTCTGCAACCCTAAGCTGAATTTTTGCAAAATCCTCAATAGTGATATAATCTATCTTTTTCTCTTCCTCCTCTGCTTTTTCTTCTATAGCACTCAGTTCCTTATTTACATCTATTCTCGGGAAAATAATTTCTCCTCTTTTTACTTTTGTACCTTCTTTTAACAAACCAAACTTTAAGCTCTCCCAAGTCGTCAAATCTTTTTCTATTCCTAATTGTTCAAACATTTTTTGCGGGGTATTTGGCATAAAAGGAGATATAAGTATTGCAATAAATCTCAAAGCTTCCGCTAAATTATACAAAACAGTACCCAATCTTTCCTTTTTGCTTTCATCTTTCGCTAAAATCCAAGGCATTGTTTCATCAATGTACTTATTAGCTCGTCTTACTAATTTCCATATTTCAATTAAAGCGTTGGAAAACTGAAGTTTATCCATGTACTCTTCAACAGTTTTAGGTAGATTCTGTGCAGTATTTATAAGGTCATCATCTACTTCTTCTTTTTGTGAAGGCTTTGGCAGAATGCCCTCAAAGTATTTTTCAATCATTGTAACAGTCCTACTCAGCAAGTTTCCAAGGTCATTAGCAAGGTCTGAATTTATTCTGTTTATCAAAGCTTCATTAGAAAACACTCCATCCGCCCCAAAAGGAACTTCTCTCAAAAGAAAATATCTTACAGCATCCACGCCATATTTCCTAACCAGCTCTTTAGGGTCTACTACATTGCCTTTAGATTTTGACATCTTGCCTCCTTCCAGTATAAGCCAACCGTGTCCAAACACTTTTTTAGGAAGGGGCAAGTCAAGAGCCATAAGCATTGCTGGCCATATTATTGTGTGAAACCTCATTATCTCTTTTCCAACCAAATGAACATCTGCTGGCCAGTATTTTTTAAAGTCGTCGTCATGGTCTGTAGAATATCCTAAAGCAGTTATGTAATTTGACAAAGCATCTATCCAAACATAAATCACATGTCTTGGGTCAAAAGGTACCTTTATACCCCAGTCAAACGAACTCCTTGAGACAAACAAATCCTCCAAACCTGATTTTATAAAGTTTATCATCTCATTGCGCCTTGACTCCGGCTGTATAAAATCAGGATGTTCATCATAATATTGTAACAGCCTATCCCCATATTTAGACAATTTAAAAAAATACCCTTCTTCTTTTACCCTTTCTACTGGTCTACCACAGTCTGGGCATTTCCCATCTACAAGCTGGCTTTCTGTCCAGAAAGATTCACAAGGAGTACAGTACCATCCCTCATATTCGCTTTTGTATATATCTCCTTTTTCATACAATTTCGTGAATATTTTTTGTACTATTTCCTCATGATATTTATCGGTTGTGCGAATAAATTGGTCATTACTTATATCCATTGTCTTCCATAAATCTTTTATCCATTCAACTATCCCGTCTACATATTCTTTAGGAGACATCCCTTTTTCTCTTGCTATTCTTTGAATTTTTTGCCCATGTTCATCAGTACCGGTCAAAAACTTGACATCATATCCGGTAAGCCTTTTAAACCTTGCCATCGCATCTGCAGCAACTGTAGTATATGAATGACCAATATGTAATTTATCACTGGGATAATAGATAGGTGTCGTAATGTAAAAAGTCTTTTTCATATCCATCCTCCTCTTTTTTTGTAAATAAAAAACTCGCCTCCACATAAGGGGCGAGATTTTCGCGGTACCACCCTTCTTCACATGCGCCTCACGACGCATGCCTCACAGAGTGCTAACACACTCCTACCCTGTAACGGGAGTTCCCGGTAAAACCTACTAGCCTTCGGCAGTACGGCTCCGGAGCCATCTTCAAAAGCCCAAACTTTATCGGTTCGCACCTCGCCCGACTCTCTGTGAAAGTTCAAGCTTTTTACTCTTTCCTTCATCGCCTTTTACTATATCTATTTATTCTTTAATATACCGTTTATAAAAAGTATTGTCAACTACCTTTTCTCTTATACTTTATTTATTTTCATTCTTTCTTTTACAAACTCTACAGCATCTTCTTTATCTTGAATTTCTCCATAAAATCTATTTTTTCTTATCTCATATAAAATCTGTCCTAATTTTTTCCCATCTTTTACATCAAAATTTATTATTATATCCAGCGGCGAAAGTAATGGTTTTTCTGTTTCTTTAAATTCTACATATCTTTTTAAAAGCTTGGTAATATAATCTGTAAACTTTGGTATCTCTTCCTCTTTACCTAAATTAAGCCTTGTAGCAGTAAAATCAGCCTGAGATAAAAGTAGAATCGCTATTGAATCATCCTTAAGTTCGGAAAAAAATCTAAAAAGAGATTTATTCGTTGGTCCGCCATTTACATAGTACATTAAAGGCTTCATGTGATAAAGGACAAGCTTCTTTAGCAAAGAAGACTCTTTTTTGGGCATTTTCATCCTTGATGCTATCTTTTTTACGATTTCTGCTCCTTTTGTCTCGTGGTTGTAAAAATGTACTCTATTTTCAGTATCAATGTATATGGATTCTGGTTTGCCTATATCGTGAAAAAGAGCTCCAAGTTTTATTATGTCCTTTACTTTGTTGTCAGAAGAAAGCTTTCTATCTAAATACTCCGAAACTATATCATATACGTCTTTGGGAAATCTCATAGAATTTATGATATTTTCGTATTCTTCTACGGTTTTTAGTGAATGTATCCAAGCATTCGTAAGGTGATAATAGCACTTTCCTACTTCTTTCATTTTAGCAACTTCTTCAAATATATTTTCCATAAGTTTTAAATCTTCCATCATTCTTAAATATTTGTGAGAATTCTTTTCTTTTAATATTATAAAAATTTCATTCATTATTCTCTCTGGCGCTACTTGTTTTATTAAGGCCGCTTCTTCTCTTATTTTAGCCTTTGTACCCTCATCAATATCAAATTTGTAAGTCGCAGCAAATCTTACGGCCCTCAAAGCTCTTAAAGGGTCTTCTTTAAAGGTCATCACACCAACATGCTTTATTTCCCTGTTTTTTATGTCCATCATGCCACCAAAAGGGTCAATAATATATTCAAATTCAAAATAATCCGTCAGTTTTATAGCCATAGCATTCATTGTAAAGTCTCTATGAGCTAAATCTATGTATATGTCTTCTCCTCTTAAATTAGTAAAATCCAATATTTCATCTCCTACAACAACCCTATATGTGCCTTTTTCCTCCATAAAAGGCACAAAAGTACCCCCTAATTTTTCTGCCGCTAATTTGGCGATTTTCTCTGCATCTTCCTGAACTACAAAATCATAATCTTTAGCTTCTCTATTTAAAATCCTGTCCCTTATGTATCCCCCAACAATATACAAATTATATGCTTCTTTTCCTAATTTTCTTATTAATTTTGGTATTGTTGCCACAAAAAATCATTCCTTTCCTTTTAAAAGGCAAAAACAACATTACAATATATAGTATAACAAAAGTGAAAAAGTGTACAAGTATTAAAAAAATAATCTGCTATAAAATACACAAGAAAGTATTGCGATAATATCTGCAAAAATTCCAGAGATAACAGAATGTCTCATCTTTTTTATTCCCACTGCCCCATAGTAAACAGCAAGAACATAAAAAGTGGTCTCAGTAGATCCATACATAGCAGAAGCCATTTTTCCGATTAGAGAATCAGCACCATGAGTTTTTATAATCTCAGTCGCAATCCCCAAAGCACCGCTTCCCGAAAGAGGCCTTATTAAAGCAAGAGGCACAAGCTCCTGTGGCATGCCTATTTTATTTGTAAAAGGCATTAAAAATTCCCCCAATAAGTCAAGGGCGCCTGACGCTCTTAATACACCTATTGCCACAAGCATTGCTACAAGAGCTGGAAAAATTTTTATAACTACAGAAATTCCTTCTTTTGCCCCATCGACGAACACTTCATACACTTTGACATTTTTTATGATTCCATAAAAAGGAATAAGAAGAACAAGTATAGGAATAATCCATTCAGATATAATTTTCATCATTATTTTCACTCCTTAAATATAGGCATTTTTTCAAGGTATTTATTCAAAATAAGGCCAGCTACAAGTGCAGTGCTAGTTGAAAGTACGCTGACAATCACAAAATCCGCAGGATTTTTAGCTCCCAAAGAAGCCCTTATTCCAATCATTACTGCAGGTATAAGCTGTATTGAAGCTGTATTTATCACTAAAAAACGGCCCATTGCATTTGAAGCACTGTCTTTTTTATTAAGCTCTTGAAGGTATTCCATAGCCTTAATCCCAAAAGGTGTTGCTGCATTACCTAATCCCAACATATTAGCTGATATATTCATTATCATCGCTGAAATAGCTGGGTGGTCTTTTGGCACATCAGGAAAAAGCCTTATAATTGTAGGTTTTAGCAATTTTGCGATAATATCTGTAAGGCCTGACTTATCTGCAATTTTCATTATTCCAAGCCATAAAGACATTACACCAACTAACCCTATCGAAATAGCAACAGCAGTCTGTGCTGAATCAATTATAGCTTTGGATACTTCTGCCATTCTGCCATTTATTATTCCTACTAAAACTCCTATCGCTATCATAAAAAACCATATGTAATTTATCATGGTATAGCCCTCCCAAATTACCAAAAAAACTTCGTTTATGCTTTTCTTCTTATGTAATAAAATTTATGTTATTAACCTTAAAAAATTCCAAAAAAGGTGTTGACTTATTTTTCAAAACTTGGTATTATTATAAGTGAAGTTTAGTTGTCGAATTTTGTAACTCAGGAGGGGAGAAAAATGTTGAAATCCACAGGTATTGTAAGAAAAGTAGACGAATTGGGAAGGGTAGTAATACCAATCGAGCTCAGGAGGACACTTAACATAGCAGAGAGAGATGCTCTTGAAATCTATGTTGATGGGGAACAAATAGTCCTCAAAAAGTATGAGCCTGCTTGCATTTTCTGCGGCAACGCTGAGAATGTAATAAACTACAAAGGCAAAAATATATGTAAAAATTGCCTTGAAGAGTTAAAGAAATCTGTAGACTAATAGCAGGATAAATAATAGGAGGGTGTGTCCTCCTATTATTTATCCTCTTCTTTTTTTCTTTCCGGTTCTACATGGATTATCACATGGGAATCAGGGAATTTATCAGTTATTTGTTTTGAAACCTTATGGGACAATTCATGGGCATCTACTATGTTGTAATTTCTGTCCACTCTCAAATGAACGTCTATTTCTCTTCGAGGCCCCGATTTTCTCGTTCTCAATTTGTGAAAACTTGTAATTTCAGAATTTGATTTTATTATATTCTCTATTTCTTTAACTTCCTCTTCTGGAAGACTAGTGTCTGTCAAATCTTTTAAAGCTTCCTTTGTCAACTCAATTGATGCTTTTATAATAAGCAATGCAACAAAAATAGCTATGATTGGATCCAAAATATCCAATTTAGTGACTTTTATGGCAACAAGTCCTAGTGTAACTCCCAAAGACGTAAATACATCAGTTAAAAGGTGCATTGCATCTGCTTTTAAGGCAATAGAATTTTCTTCTTTAGATACTTTAAACAAAAAATATGATACTACTCCATTTACAAAAGATGCAAAAATCATGACAATAATGCCCATTCCTAAATTTTCTACATAAGTACCAGTAATTATTCTTCGCACTGCCTCATATATGATAAGTATAGCTGCAAAAAAAATTAAAATAGCTTCCACAAAGCCAGAAACGTTCTCATATTTGCTGTGTCCAAAAGGGTGGTCCTCATCTGCGGGTTTTACTGCTACTCGTATGGAGAAAAAGGCAATTAGACTAGCAATTAAATCAATTGAAGAATGTATGGCTTCAGAAATTACCCCTACTGAATGCATTAGTATTCCCGCCAACAATTTTATAGCTATCAATACACTGTTAGAAACCACAGATAGCAAAGCTGCGTTTTGTTTATTCATAACATCCTCCATATTCTCAATTGAAATTTCACTGTTGATATATATTATAGTTTATTGGTGAAAAATATGCAAATATTTTTAATTTGGGATATTGAAAATCAAATTCAATTGATAATAACTATTATTTCCAACTTCTTTACTTTTTTCCTATAGTAAGTTTATACACTTGACTTTTGGGTATTCCCAATTCCTTAGCAACTTTTTTAATAACCTCTTTTTTATCCATTCCCTCTGCAAGGTATTTTTGAATTAATATCTCTGGTTTTTCTTCAACTTGTTGTTTTTGTGCTCCTTCAATAATTAGTACAATTTCACCTTTTATTTCATCCCCCAGTTTCGTTAAAACCTCATCTATTGTCCCTTTTATAAATTCTTCATGAATTTTAGTAAGTTCTCTTGCTATGACAATCTTTCTTTCAGCTACATAAGATTTCAATTCGTGGAGAGTTTCTTTTAAACGATGAGGTGCCTCATAAAGTATGACAGTTCTCTCTTCTTTTGAAATACGGTTTAGCCTTTCTTCTCTTTCTTTATTTTTTGTCGGCAAAAAACCTTCAAAAACAAAGGAAGAAGTATTTAATCCTGAAGCAACTAAAGCAGTAATTGCAGCAGTTGGACCAGGCAATGACACAACTTTTATGTCTTCTTCTATGCAAAGTTTCACAAGGTCTTCCCCAGGGTCTGAGATTGCAGGTGTACCTGCATCTGTAACTAAGGCAATTGACTTCCCTTTTTTTAATTCCTCTATAAGTTTTACCCCTTTTGTCCTTTTGTTATGTTCATGGTAACTGGTAAGAGGTTTTTTTATGTCAAAATGATTTAAAAGTTTAAGAGTTTGCCTCGTATCTTCGGCAGCTATAATATCAACTTCTTTTAAAGTTTTTAAAACTCTTAAAGTTATATCTTCTAAATTACCAATAGGAGTGGGACATAAATATAATACCCCATAATTTTCCATCTTTATTCCTCCTCTAATTGCATTTTAGAGTATATTTCTATAATTTCTTTTGTATACTCCCCACTTTTTTCATACACATAAAGGGGAGCCAATATGTTTAAACCTGGCTGAGAACCTTTTTTTGATTCTATTAGCAAAAGATTGGGTTTACTATCTACATAAGGATGCACAAATCTCAATTTTTTAGGTTCTAAATTGTATTTTCTCAAAAAATACAAAATGTCAACTAATCTTTCTGTTCTATGAATCATAAAAAATTTTCCTCCAAATTTTAAAAGTTTCGAAGCAGCCTTTATAAATTCCTCAAGTCCTCCATATATTTCGTATCTCGCGATATTTTCTGACTTTTGTTTTTTATCAAATCCCGTTTTTACTGGCATATAGGGAGGATTTGAAGTCACTATATCAAATTTTTCATATCCTAATATCTTTTCTAATCCTCTTACATCGCCTTTTATTATTTTTATTCTTTCTTCCATTTTATTAATAACTACACTTCTTGTAGCCATATCCGCCATATCTTCTTGTATCTCAACACCGTAAATAAAGGTATCTTGAGTTTTAGCAGCAATTAAAATAGGTATTATGCCAGACCCACATCCTAAATCTACAATTTTATCTCCTTTTTTAGCAGTAACAAAATTAGCAAGCAATACCGCATCCATTCCGAATTTAAATTTATCCTTGTGTTGAATTATAACTAAATCTTTCAAGTTTAATTCATCTAATCTTTCCCCATCTCTTAACATTTTATCACCTCTATAATATTCTTGATTTATTTTATCACAATTGCCAAAAGTTTTTATTAACTTTTTAAATACGTATTGAAAATTGAAGTAGTGCACAGTATACTATATAAAGAATTTAAACATTAGGAGGATGAAAAGTTGACAAAAGTAGTTACTGCTCCCCGCGTAAATTCAGAAATAAATAAATTAAAAACAACGATTTTGCACAGGCCAGGGAAAGAATTGGAAAGATTGACCCCTCAAAATTTATCCGAGCTTCTTTTCGACGATATCCCTTGGGTTAGAAGGATCCAAGAAGAACACGACAACTTTGCAAAAGTATTGCAGCAAAATGAAGTCCAAGTACTGTATTTACAAAATCTCTTAGAAGAAATATTAAAAGAAGAAGATGTAAAAGAAAAATTTATTGAGGAATTACTTCAAGTAAATGGAGTTACCTCTCCAAAAATCAATAACTATTTAAAAGAATTCCTTAAAGAAAAATCTTCAAACGAGGTTGCCGAAATAGCAATTGCAGGTTTGGCTCTAAATGAAATAAAGATAAAAAAATCTATGATGGGTTTAGCAGAATACATATACCAAGATAATTATTTTTATATAAAGCCCTTACCAAACCTTTATTTTACAAGAGACCCCGGAGCAATGATAGATGGCGGCTTAATGATAAGTTCTATGAAAACAGCAGCGCGAAAACCAGAAACTCTAATATTAAAATACATTTATAAATATCATGAAATTTTTAGAAAAAATAATATTCCTTGGTGGTATGATGATAGCTATCCTCATTCCATAGAGGGCGGAGATGTGCTGGTATTAAGCGAAAAAGTAATTGCAGTAGGATGTAGTGAAAGAACAACTCCTCAGGCAATAGAACAATTAGCCCATAATTTATTTGAAAAAGGTTCCTCTGTCGAAAGAATATTGGTAGTGCAAATCCCTATAAACCGTTCTTATATGCATTTAGATACAGTTTTCACCATGGTTGACACAAACAGATTTGTTTTTTATCCAGGAATAAAAAACGAGTTGAGAGTATTTAGCATCATAAAAGAGGAAAAAGGTTTCTCTATACATCAGGAAAAAGATTTGCAAACAGCATTAAAAAATGCGCTAAATCTCTACACAATAGATATAATACCAACTGGCGGGTTAAATGCAATAACTTCTGCAAGAGAGCAATGGAATGACAGTACAAACACTTTAGCTATCGCTCCGGGAGTTATTGTAACCTATTCTAGAAATGAAATATCTAATAAAATAATGGAAAAAGAAGGAATAAAGGTAATCCCTATTGAAGGGTCGGAACTTTCAAGAGGAAGAGGCGGCCCTCGTTGTATGACTATGCCCCTTTTAAGAGAATAAATTAAATCACAGTCCCCTTTTTATGCACAAATTTAAAGCATAAAAAAGGGGATTTTTTAATTTGCATTGAAAAGTTATTAACAAATTAACAGATTTAACCTTTCTGTTGTTAATAAATTTTTAATAATTTAATGGTATAATGTTTGGGTGTCAATTTACTAATTGAAAAGGAAGGATAATCTATGAAAAAGTTTTTTGCAATTTTTTTATGTCTTGTGTTTATTTTCTTTGCAGTTTCCCCTTCAATTTCTTTTGCATCTCCAACAAAGAATAAAATAGCAGTGCTCTTTATTTTAGATAGGACAAGTATTAATGACCTTGCTAAATACAATCTTCCAAATATAAAAAAGTTATTAGACATAGGTTCCTTAGCACTTATGAATACAAGAGCAGCCGGAAGTTATTCAGAACCTTCTTCTTATCTCACCATAGGAACAGGTACCCGAGCTTCGGCTGGTGAAATGGGTAGCTTATGTTTTAACAATGATGAAGTTTATGGCTATACTTCTGCAGAAAAATTATATCACCTTTACACTGGGAAACTTCCACAAGAAGGTAATATAGTTAACTTAGGAATACAAGATTTAATAAATCAAGCTTCTACTTTAAATTATACTGTTACGCCGGGATTGTTAGGTGAACTTTTAAAAAGAAATGAAATTAACGTGTACGTATTAGGGAACTCTGACATAAAGACTCCCTCAGGAATATCCTATAAAAGATATGCCCCTTTAATTGGCATGGACAAAAACGGGATATCTGAGGGAGATATTAGCGAAGATTTATTAGTAAAAGATGATAATAGTCCTTACATGGTAAAAGCCGATTATGAAAAACTTTACAATAAATTTGTAGAATACAGTAAAAATGGTGGCCTCATTATTATAGACCCTGGAGATATTTTAAGGGCAGATGTATTTTCTAAATATACTTCCCCTTCCTTGGCTCAGCGTTACAGAGAAAAGGCATTATATGAATCTGATAAACTTATAGGTAAAATATTATCTGATTTGGATTTGTCTAAAGATTTATTTATTGTCGTGACTCCTTATCCTTCTAATCAAGATATACAAAATAACAATTTAATTACCCCTGTAATAATAGCAGGTCCTTCTTATTCACAAGGCTTTGCGACTTCTAATACTACAAAGCGCCAAGGAATTATTACAAATTTAGACATAGCACCAACAATATTATCATACTTTAACATAGAACCCCCTGTAGAAATGTTGGGACATCCAATTGAAAGCATCAAATACCAAAACGCCCTTGGTTATCTTATCAACGCAGATAAAATGATAGTTTCTGTCCACAATGCTAAACCATTGGTATTGAAAAGTTACGTTTTGTTTTTAGTCATTGTGCTAATACTTTATATAGGCCTATTGTTCTTGAAAAAAGAATATTTAAAGTATTTGACACCTATAATTTTAGGAATAATGACTGTTCCTCTGACATTTTTAATTCTGCCTTTATTAGGCCCCTTATCTCTTTACTTAAACATTGTGGCTGTTGTTGTTTTAACTGGATTAATTGACGGGTTAATCATGTATTTTGTAAAAAATGATTTAGATAGACTAATGGTAATAAGTTTGGTAACCACAATCACAATAATAATAGATTTGTTACTTAATTCTCCTTTGATGAAAAACTCTATATTAGGATATGACGTCATAAGCGGAGCTAGGTTCTATGGAATAGGAAATGAATACATGGGAGTCTTGATAGGTTCTTCAATTATGGGAACTATGGCATTAATTGAAAAATATAAAACCAAGAGCGTAAAAATTTTAGGCTTTATCCTTTTTACTGTTGCATTTTGGTTAATGGTTCTACCACAATTTGGAGCAAAAGTCGGTGGATTTATAACTGGTTTTATGGCTTTTGGTTCCACAATTTTGATGCTCTTTGGAGTAAAAATAAATAAAAAAACTTTTTTAATAATGTTTATCTCTATGGTAATATTACTATTTTTGATGTTTATAGCTTCAATGTTTTTTGGAACTACTACCCATATGGCCCAAACAGCTATTATTGTAAAAAGTGAAGGTATAAATTCTTTGTTCCAAATTTTTACAAGAAAGCTTCAAATGGAGCTTAACCTTATAAGATACACTATATGGTCATGGGTACTTATAATATCTATTTTAGTACTATTTATACTATCTTATAGACCAACGGGAGTACTTAAAAACATCTTCAAAAATTATAAATACGTGTATTACGGATTTTTTGGCAGTATCGTAGGTATGCTTTTTGCTCTTGCCTTCAACGATGCTGGCATTGTAGCAGCAGCCACTACCTGTATATACGCAATACCTCCTATTTTACTACTCCTTCAAAGGAAGGTATAATAAATAATCACTGTAGCCTTTATATTTGGCTCCTTTTAAATGGTATGTTATAATTGTTATTGTAGCAATTGACCCAACAAAAACAAGGAGATGATAATGTGGTTTTAACCTCTCTAGAAATTCTCGCCTTTTCTTTTATAGCAGGAATTTTTGGAGCCCTTTTAGGATTAGGAGGAGGAATAATTGTAATTCCAGCTCTTACTTTGTTATTAGGTGTAGATATCAAATACGCTATAGGTGCAAGTATAGTTTCAGTCATCGCAACTTCCAGTGGGGCAGCAGTTGCATATGTGAGAGACAAAATTACAAATTTGAGAATAGGGATGTTTTTGGAAATCGCTACAACTACAGGAGCTATAACAGGAGCTTACATTGCAGGATTGATAAGCCCAAAATATCTTTATATAATTTTTGGCATTGTGCTTTTGTATTCGGCTTTGGCTATGCTTAGAAAAAGGCATGAAGAATTGCCTCAAAATGTCGTATCTCACCCTTTAGCTAAAAAATTGAAATTAGAAGGGTCTTATTTTGATAAAGTCTTAAATAAAGAAGTAAAATACAACGTAGCAGGAGTCTACAGTGGATTTGGGACAATGTACGTTGCTGGTGTGATATCAGGGCTTCTAGGAATAGGAAGTGGTATTTTTAAAGTTATGGCGATGGATTTGTTGATGAAACTTCCTATGAAGGTCTCTACTGCTACAAGCAATTTCATGATTGGCGTTACAGCTGCTGCCAGTGCAGGAGTATACTTGATGAGAGGTTACATAGACCCTGAAATTGCAGGTCCGGTAGCTTTAGGAGTTTTATTAGGTGCCACTTTGGGCACAAGGATAATGCAAAAAATGAGAAATACAACCATAAGAAAAATATTTATACCAGTGCTTGCTTATATTTCAATACAGATGCTCATAAAAGGTCTGGGGGTATAAAACCATGGAAAAAAAAGTTGATAGAGATTTAATGTTGGAAAAAGAAAATGAAGAATTAAGAGCTATGGAGCTTATAATAAGTAAAGCTCTAACTATAGGTATTACAACCAGTGCAATTGTGATTTTCATTGGCCTTTTAATGCTTATAATAACAGGAAACAGTGGATATCCTCATGGATTTTATCCCACATCTCCTGTTGAAATTTTAAAAGGTTTTATATCATTAAAGCCTTATGCTGTAATTCTTACAGGCCTTTTGCTGCTTATACTTACGCCAGTTTTTAGGGTAGCTGTATCGATAATTACTTTTTTACACGAGAAAGATTATTTATACACTGCAATAACCACTCTTGTGTTTATAATACTCATAATAAGTTTTATACTCGGAAAAGTAGAATAAAAATAGAGAAATCATTCCTCTATTTTTTCTAAATCTTCTTCAAACAGTTCCTCATCATAAACTTCTTCAATTTCCTCTGATTTTTCTTCTACAACCTCTACTTCCTGAGGGTTGTACTCCTTTATTATCTCTATTCCTTCGGCATTTTTCATTTTCACTTTGAGTTTACGTCTAATAACATCTACTTCTGTAACTTTCATTTCTTTATCGCCTACTCTAATTATGCTTCCAACTTTAGGAAGTTCCGCCCGTATGCTTTCATACATCTCTTGCTCATATTTTAAACAACACATAAGCCTCCCGCAAATACCGGATATTTTCGTAGGATTTAAAGACAGATTTTGGTCTTTTGCCATTTTAATAGAAACTGGTTCAAAATCTCCTAAAAATGTAGCGCAACAAAGAGGCCTTCCACAAGGTCCTAATCCGCCTATTATCTTTGCTTCGTCTCTTACTCCAATCTGCCTTAACTCTATTCTCATTCTAAAGACTGCCGCAAGGTCTTTCACCAATTCTCTAAAGTCTACTCGCCCTTCTGCAGTAAAATAGAATATTACTTTGTTGTTGTCAAAAGTATATTCTACATCAATTAAATTCATTTCCAACCCATGTTCCTTTATTTTTTCAAGACATATATTAAAAGCCTGAGCTTCTTTTTTCTTGTTTTCATAATAATGTTCAACATCTTCAGGTGTTGCGATTCTTATTACTTTTTTGAGAGGAACCACAATTTCCTCCTCTGGGACTTCCTTTATTCCGACGACAGCTTCTCCGAATTCTATCCCGCGTATTGTCTCTACTATTACTTTGTCTCCAACTTTTATAGGTAAATCTGCTGGATCAAAATAATATATTTTACCGGCTTTTTTAAACCTGACACCTACAACCGTAACCAAAATTATAAACCTCCCGCAATATCTAAGAGTAAATTTTCTACCGCCAATTGATAATTTACATTTGACTTAAGCTGAGAATTAAATTGCTCTATTCTATTAATTATATTATTAAGCTTGTAAATAGTCAATTTAGATGACATCTTTTGTATGTTTTCTAAAAAATCAATGTTTTTGATAAAGGTTCTTTCCTCTGTAGTTTTATAAATCAATATGTCTCTAAAATACAAAAGCAAAATTTTTAAAATCTCTTCTACATTATCCTTGTTTTTCTCAAAAAAAGTAAATTTATCTAAGACATCGAAGTCATTTTTATTTATTACTCCTTCTATTTCTCTTATGGTTTCATTCCTAAGGTTTATATATTCCTCTTTAGCTAATTTAACAGCTTCTTCAAAGTTTCCGTCAGCAATATACGCTAAGGTTTCTGCTTCTTTTTCTGGAATATTGTGCTCAAAAACTAAATAATTTTTTATAGTATCTTTATCCTCTTTATTAAACCTTATGACATTGCACCGGGATACGATTGTAGGCAAAAGTTCCTCCTGCCGAGGCGCAATAAGTATAAAAAGTCCATATAAGGGAGGCTCTTCTAATGTCTTAAGAAAAGCATTTTGAGCAGCTGTAGTCATTTTATGGGCTTCATCTATGATAAAAATTTTTTTATTCGCTTCATAAGGCTTTATATTAATTTCATTAGTAATATACCTTATAGTGTCCACTTTTATAGAATTTCCCTCTGGTTCTATAAAAAATACATCCGGATGATTTTTTGATATCATTTTTATGCAAGAATTACACTTAAAGCAAGGTTTTGAAACATTGTCTTTACAATTTATCATCATGGCAAAATATTCTGCCATAAATTTTTTTCCCAATCCTTCTTCGCCTACAAACAAATAAGCATTTGAAATTTTGTTTTTAAAAACAATGCTTTTAAATATATTTAATATGTTTTCATGACCATAAATCCTATACACGCTATCACCTATGAATAAATATCTATTAAAAGCCCTCTTATGTCATCTATCATTTTCAAAAGTTCTATATGCTTGCTATCCTTTAAAAAATCTTCTGTAAGTTTTTCTAATTTGTCATTAACCTTTTCCACAAGAGAATAAATTTTCTTTCTTCCTCTTAAATCTACGTATTCCTTTTTAGTGTGCTTTAACATACCGTTTGTGGCTTCTTGCAAAAACTTTTTGACAAGCTTTTTGTAGTTAAGCAAGTCTTCTAAAGTTAAAGTTTCTTTTAATTTTTGCGCTGCACTATCTAATTCAGATAATATGCTATTTAGCTTATCCTGCCGAAATTGCTCTAATTCTTCTTCCAAAGAGTCAATAAATTTCTTTGAGACTTTATCATACCTATGATATTCACTTTTTATGTCAGAAGAAACTTTGAGAGATTTTATCTCTTGGATCCTCATAACAACACCCTATATTCTGAAAAATTTTTCTACATCCAGCACAAATACTGTGGCTCCGCCAATTGTAACTTCAACAGCCTGTGGCAAGAATATATCTGTTGCGCCTCCCATAGGTGTAGGGGAAGTAATTATCCTGTCACGAGTTTTACACTTCTTCTCTATTATGCTGATAACATCATCTAATTTTTCGTCTTCAACACCTATTATCAAAGTTGTATTGCCAGACCTCAAAAATCCGCCTGTAGATGCCACTCTTGTAAAACTAAATCCCCCTTCAGTTAAGCCATCCATAAGCCTTCTTACGTCTTCGTCTTGTACAATGGCAAGCACTAATTTCATATTTAGACCTCCTTTACAGATATTTTTTTATAACAGTAATTATACATTGATGTACTTTCGATATTTCCTGCATTCCATCTATTATAACAAATCTTTCAGGATGTTGTTTGATCAATTTAACATACCCTTCTCTGACTTTTTCGTGAAACTCCATACTCTCTTTTTCCAATCTGTCAGCCTCTCTCTTCCCCCGTCTTTTCATTGCCTCTTCTGGCGTTATATCTATATAAATTGTTATATCCGGTAAAATCCCGATCGTCGCTATTTCATTGACAACCTTAACAGTTTCAATTCCTAACTCCCTCGCATATCCTTGATAGACATAGGAACTGTCCACAAATCTGTCTGCTATTACAATTTTACCTTTTTGAAGAGCAGGTATAATTTTTTCTGACACCAATTGGGCTCTTGAAGAAGCATATAAAAGCATTTCAGTCATAGGAAAGATAAAATTATCTTTATCCAAAAGAATGTCTCTAATTTTTTCTCCGACTTTTGTTCCTCCCGGCTCCCTTAATACCAAAATATTATAACCTTTTTTAAAAAGATACTCTTTAAGAAGTTTTATTTGTGTAGTTTTGCCACAGCCATCTATTCCTTCAAAAGTTATAAACTTGCCTTTCATATTTCACACACCAATATGTTATTATTTTTGAGTCCTAATATCTTAATACCTTTATTATATAACACATTTATATATTTTACCATATCTTTTTTTATGCGCTCTCCTGGACAAACAAGCGGAACACCTGGCGGGTAAGGTATAATAAAATTTGCTGAAATAGAGTTTATAGCCTCATCTAAAGGCACCAACTTAGCTTTTTTCGTCACTGCTTGAGAAGGTTTTAAAACCATCTCCGGAATATCAGGATAATTTTTTATTTCCTCAACTGGCTCTTTATCTCTCTTAATAGCTACAAGGTTTTTTATCCCTTCTATAAAAGAATCAATATGACTTTTATCATCCGCTAATGTAACCATGGCAAGAATGTTAAAAGCATCAGACATCTCTACTTGTATATTAAAATTATCTCTTAAAAATTTCTCTGCCTCTGGTCCTTTTATGCCTAAATTTTTTACGCTGACAGTCAATTTTGCTTTGTCAAAATCCACAATGCCGTATTTCCCGATTATTTCTTTCCCCAAACACCTTATTCCTTCAATTTTGTTTATCTCATCTCTCGCATAATCGGCCAGTTGAACCGCTTTTCTCAACCTCTCTTTCCCTTCTTTCTCCATATAATCTCTCGCAAGGTCAAGAGAGGACATGAGTATATAGGAAGGCGAAGTTGACTGAAAAAGGCTTAAAGAATATTTTAGTCGATTTGTATCTACTCTATCAGAATTCAAATGAAGTATAGAACTTTGAGTAAAAGAAGACAAGGTTTTGTGTACACTCTGTACCACAATGTCTGCTCCTGCTTGTAAAGAAGAATGAGGTAAATTATTAGAAAAAGGAAAGTGAGCTCCATGGGCTTCATCTACAATTAAAATTTTATTGTATTTATGAACAATGTCAGAAATTCCTGTGATATCGCTACAGAACCCGTAATAATTGGGATAAGTCATCACAACTGCTTTTATAGCCTCATCTTTTTTTAAATATTCTTCCAATTTGTTTATGTCAATTCCCATTGGAATACCGTCTTCATAATCAATTTCCGGGTTTATATAGACAGGCACTGTTCCTGTCAATACAAGGCCATTGTACACAGATTTGTGAGAATTTCTCATTATAAGTATTTTATCGTCAGGATTTAACACTGCATACATCGCTGCATATATGCCGGATGTCGTCCCATTTACAAGAAAAAAAGACTCTCTTGCCCCAAAAGCTTTTGCTGCAAGTTTTTGTGCCTCAAGTATGGGACCTTCAGGGTTGTGAAGATTGTCAAGTCCTGGTACCTCTGTTAGATCAATCTTTGCCAAATTAACAAGATATTCTCCTGGAAAAGTCCTTCCTTGTTTATGACCTGGCATGTGAAAAGGTATAATTTGGTTTTTTGCATAATCCATAAGTGCTTCATATAATGGAGCTGTCATACAATACCTCCGTATAATCATAATTTTTCGTTATATTGATTATACCATAAAAATATGAAAACCGGATTCACATCCGGTTTTCATATTTTATATCTTTCATGTATCCTTCCCATATGTCTATCATTTTACGCCTGTAAAAGTCATAAGCTTCATCCAATGGCGATAAGTTTATCAGCTTATGTTGACATTCTGTACAGAGAAACTTTCCTAACACTTCTATTCCATCTTGTGATTCCTGTTCGCATATAAAGCATTTCCTTTTCGTTGCTATGCTTTCCATATGCAACACCATCTTTCAAAATTTTCTAATGTAATTATTCCCTTTTGTGCAAAAATATATTCACCCTTTTTTGTATTTCCTAATTTCATTATATTTTTTCGTAAAAGAAAAAAAGCAAGTCTCAATGCAAATTGCACCAAGCCCTGCCTGTATTATTTAAAAGTCTCAACTAACTCCTTATATCTAAAGCAACTTATTAAATGATCATTTACTATTCCAACCGCCTGCATATAGGAATATATAATAGTAGAACCTATAAAAATAAATCCTCTCTTTTTAAGGTCTTGGCTGATTTTATCTGATAATTCAGTTTTAGAAGGTATATCTTCAATTTTTTCCCACGCATTTATTATAGGTTTATAATTTACAAAACCCCAAATATATTGATCAAAACTTCCAAATTCCTTTTGTATTTCTATAAACCTTTTTGCATTGTGTATTGAAGCCTCTATTTTCTTTCTGTTTTTTATAATTCCACTATTTTTTATGAGTTCTTCTACTTTCTTTTCGTCATATTGTGACACTTTTATAGGGTCAAAGTCAGCATAGGCCTTTCTGTAATTTTCTCTTTTTCTTAAAATAGTAATCCAACTAAGACCTGCTTGTGCCGATTCTAAAACCAAAAACTCAAAATGTTTTTTATCCTCATGAACAGGCACTCCCCATTCTTCATCATGATATTTTATGTAAATGTCGTCACTAAGACACCAAGGACACCTATTCATATTTCACCTCTTATAAAAGTAATGCTGCCGCTCCTAAAACACCCACGTTTTCTCCAAGCTCTGCTTTTACTACTTCACATACTTCGGCATTAGGCTTTAAAGCTTTTTTCTTTATTGTTTCCATCATTTTATCATAAAGCATCTCCCATTGAGTGGATACGCCACCACCTATGGCAATTCTTTTTGGATTATAAAAAGCCATGATATTTGAAATTCCCACTCCAAGATAAAAAGCTTCATTGTCAACCAATTCTTCCGCAAACTCATCTTCCAATTTTGCCGCTTCAAATACATGTTCCGATTTTACTACTCCATCTTTGGCTAAATCCCTTATCATTGTATCTTTCCCATTTTGAATTCCTTCTTGAGCAAATCTCGCAATAGCCGTACCAGAAGCAAAAGCCTCAAAGCACCCATAATTTCCGCAATTACATCGAGGCCCATTAAAATTTATAGTATGGTGCCCAATCTCAGCTGCATTAGAATTTTCTCCGCTATAAAGTTTTCCTTGAATTATCACGCCACCACCAATCCCAGTACTTACAGTTATATAAACAAAATTGTCTATACCTCTTCCTGCGCCAAATAAATGTTCTCCAATAGCTGCGGCATTTGCATCATTCTCTAATTTTACTTCAACTCCCAGCTTATGAGATAAAATATCCACAATGGGAACATTGTCCCAACCTGGAAGATTAGGTGGGCTTATAACTACCCCCCTTTTGGCATCAAGGGGCCCTGGAGATCCAATCCCAACTCCTTTTAAATCAGATATTTTTAATCCTGCTTCTTTTAAAACGTCATAAACACTTTGTTCGATTCGCTTAATTACTTCTTCTGGCCCTTTTTCTGCCATAGTAGGTATTTTGATGCTCTTTATGATATTGCCCTTCTCATCTACAAGCCCTGTACTTATCTTTGTCCCCCCTAAGTCCACACCGCATAGGATTTTCCCCATTTTTATCCCTCCATTGCCCACATCCTTATTTTTAAGAATTTCGTATATTTTACTGAATAAAATAACTTTAAAGTAATTATATTATTGCTAAAATCATCAATAAAGTCAATAGAACAAAAAAGAATACCATTTCAGGCATTTTTTGGTTTGTCGACAAAATTATTTTTTAAAGGGGCATTTTGCATCGTTCACTCCAGAGTTACAAAGCGACTAAACTAAAGCTCGGCCTCAAATTCCGGCAAGGTTCCGGGCACAATCGGCTTCCATGCTTCAGGTGCCCGCCTTCGCCATCCTTGGCTTCGGCCCTGCCTTCGTCTTTCGGTCTCACTAAATTTAGTTGCCGCTTTGTAACAAGTCGTTTCACAAATGCAAAATGCCCCTTCTATATGAAAAAAGGTTTGGCTACAGTCTGAAAAATGCCTCTCAGGCATCCTTTTTAATCTAATAATTTCTTATATTCTTCGGCCGTCATCAAATCCTCAAGTTGTGATTTGTTTTTAATTTCTACTACAATAAGCCAATTCCCATATGGATCGCTGTTTACAAGAGAAGGGTCATCAACAACATTATTGTTTATCTCAAGCACTTTACCGTCCACCGGCATATACACATCAGAAGCTGCTTTCGCAGATTCTACTACACCTAAAACATCGCCAGCTGCAAGTTCTTCACCAACCTCAGGCAAATCAATAAATTCTATATCTCCAACCGAATCCTGTGCATAATCAGTTATTCCTATATATGCTTTATCTCCCTCTATTTTGAGCCATACATGGTCTTTCGAATAGTACAATCCTTCCAAAACTTCCACTTTGGAAAACCTCCTATTTCATGAAATATTTTGTCCATTTAAAAAACTACCAAACTTTAGTTTTTAATAATAGTTGTATTTAAGAAAATTACACTTTGTGTATAGACTCCCCAAAGATGTCCTTAACAGCTTCCATAATAGTTTCGCTTCTGGTTGGATGTGCATAAACAACTTCCTTTAAATTTTCTGCAGTTATTCCGCTTTGGCAAGCCGTTGAAAGTACATGAACAAGTTCAGAAGCTCCATTTCCTACTACCCATGCACCAACTATTTCTCCAATTTCATTTGAAATTATCTTTGCAAATCCTTCTGTTTCTCCATAGGTTTTAGCTCTTCCGTTGTGCTTGAAATCAAATCTCCCTACTTTTATTTCCCCAAATTTCTTTTTTGCCTCTTCTTCTGTATACCCAAAATATCCAATCTCTGGTTCTGTAAATACTGCAGCAGGTATTTTCATATAATCTATGGTAGATGATTCACCAAAAATGTTGTCAACTGCTACTTCCCCTTGTGCTGAAGCAACATGAGCTAACATCATCTTGCCTGTGACATCACCTACTGCATAAACTCCTTCTACATTTGTCTTCATGTGCTCATCAACTTTAATAGCTTTTCCTTCAAATTCTAATAGTTCTACAATTGGACCAATATCCGTATTTAACTTCCTCCCTATAGACACAAATACTTTGTCTGCGTATATGCGCTTTATATTTTCACCATTTTTAACTGTTACTATACTCCCTCCGTTTTCTTCTTCATCTATTCTCTCAACCGTTGAAGAAGTATATATCTTGATTCCTCTTTTTTGTGCAACGAATTTAATAGAGGAACTTATCTTTTTATCAAGTGTAGGAAGAATATTAGGCATCATTTCAACAACTGACACTTTTACTCCAAATTGATTCATTATAAAAGCAAATTCCATGCCTATTACTCCGCCACCTATAATGCATAAACTTTGTGGCAAAGAAGTCATTTCAAGAATAGTATCACTATTCATGACATTTTTAGAATTAATGCCTTCAATAGGAAGTTCAGCAGGTGATGACCCAGTTGCAATAATAATGTTTTTCGCTTTAATTTTATTTTCTCCAAATAGTATATTCTTTTCTTTGTCAACTTTTGCTTCAGCATTAAAAACATCTACTCCATTGGCTTTAAGTAAAGCCTTAATGCCTTCAGTAAGTTCATTTACAATTTCATTTTTTCTTTTCACAGCTTGTGCAAATTCAAAAGTGTTTATTTTTACATCAAATCCAAATTCCCCTGCTCTTTTTAAAATGTCATAAACTTCTGCAATTCTTGCATAAGCTTTTGTCGGTATACATCCTCTGTTTAAACAGGTACCACCTAATTTATCTTTTTCAAATAAAGCTACTTTTGCACCTTTTTTAGCAGCTTTAATAGCAGCAACATATCCTCCAGGACCTGCCCCTATTACAGCTAAATCATATTCTTTGACATCTGAGAATTCAGCCACTTTTATCTCTCCATTCATTTGACATACCTCCAGCGTGATAGCCAATCATACCTCTAAGAAATTATTTTCTCATCCCTTTCTATAAGATCAGCCCATCCCTCATAATCTATCAAAGGAATTTGGCTTTCACTCTCTTCAAATCCTCTTGCAATAAAATCTTCCTTAAGTGCAAAGAGTTCTACCCCATCTTTTACCATTGTCTTCAAATTCTTTTCAATGGCAAAGATGACCCCATCTTGTATGAAAATAACTTTATCATGAGGCAAAGCAAGTTTTAATAAAAATTCCGAAATCTTATTCTCAGGACTTTTCTTAACAATTATTAATGCCATATTTTTCCCTCCTAAAAGAATACTACCTTGTCAAAAGAATGTACAAATTCTGGCAGTTCTTCTGCCTTTATTGTTTTTAAATCCCAATGAGGATCAATTTCACTTTGTTGTATGTTATATTTTTCAATGTCTTCTTTTATCGCATAAACTTCTGTCTTATATTTTTCTATATACTTAAAGGTCATGGATAATGGCAAGCATCCAATCAGCTCAGGTTTACAACTCGTTCTAACTGCTAGAACTGAATCTTTTAAAAAATTGAAAGAGAGACAGAAAAGGTTTACAACTCGTTCTAACTGCTAGAACTGCTTCATTTACAAAAAGCACAGTAGGTTCTAAGTCTTCTCCATACATTCCAAATGCACTTCTAAATGCCTCATTTATCCATATACTTCCTACAGGAGAATTGAACACTGCAAACAATACCTTTTTCATTTTTCTAACCTCCTAGGGCATTAAATTTATATATCTGTCAGAATTGTAAATAAGTGAGGCCATTTCTGGTAGACCTGAAAATACTGAATTGTCTATTTTCATGTCTTCTGTAATACCTCTGTACTGTGCACAAAGACCACAAATGTGAATTTCCGCTCCATTGTTTGATAATTCTTGCAACTTAGAAGGAAGATTTCTATCAGCCCTCATAGGTTTAACAAGTTTATTCGTTGCAAGAACAGAATCAGCAAATAAAAATATTGAAACTTTATGTCCTTTTTTTAGAAGCGTTTCCGCTAAATGGATCGCTGTATCTACATCTTCATTTGTATAAGGCGGTACATTTAACTGTATCGTTATATGCATACATTTCCCTCCTATTTATCAAAATTTCATAGGAAGGGCAGAACCCTTCCCAAAATTATCTCCTCTCAAAAAGATACCAAACCATCAGCCAGTTGCCGAGTACAGCAAATATTGTAAATATAATAGAGCTAATTGCGAGGTGTGGAAGTCCAGAAAGAATATGGCCTATGTTACAGCCTCCTGCACTTCCTGCACCTATACCCATTAAAATTCCACCTAAAGCTACCTGAGCAAAAGTTTTTGGGTCTTTAGGAGCTCTAAATCTAAATTCTTTTGCTATAAGTGCTGCTACAAAAGCTCCGATTATAACTCCTACTATTTCCATACCCATCCAATTATATGGAATGGGTTGTGTCAGGTCAAGATTGGCAGTAGTTGTTCTAAAAAGGTTCACCCAACCGCCTGTAATACCAAGAGGATATGTCTTTTGTGAAAGATAGGCTATAATTCCTACAATTCCAAGAGAAATGCCACCGGTAATCCAATTGAGCCCAGATACTTTTCTTTCAGTTGTTTTCCAATAAATAACTATTATTAAAAGCAAAATTGCAAAAATAATGGCAATAATCCATGGATTTATATTAAGCAAGTTTGCAATTGTCAGATTCACTGCTCCATCTTTTGCTGCATAAAATCCATTTGGATTATTAGTAGTTGTAATAGGCTTCCCAAGCCAATTATTTATAAAGGAAAGAGGGCCACCTCTTACTGCTGATGCTGTAACTCCAAAGAAAACAGCAGCAACAAAAGCAGTTACATAACCCTCACCTATCCTATAAGTAATACCACTGGCACATCCTCCTGCCAAAACCATTCCCATGCCAAATAGAAAGCCGCCAATTATTTGCGCAAGAGGAATCAATGGAAGGGGATTTAATTTAATCCAACCCAATTGCGCAGCCAGCTGAAAGCCAATTGTTTCCACAAGTATTGCTACCAAAGCCATCTTCATGAGGTAGTTATCTTTTGTCATTTTAACGTCCCTAATAGCAGAGTTAAAACATATTCTTCCTCTTTGTAAAACTATGCCAAAGAGGATTCCAACTAAAAGTCCTTGCCACCTGGGATCCATACATCTTCCCCCTTAGCTTAAATTATAACTTCTTAATGAGAAGTCTCCACTCGCTTGGTCCAATCTCCTCAATTGAAATTACTTCCCCACCTACGTCTTTAACTCCTGCTGGAATCCTTTCCTTTGAAAGTGCATAATCGATAAGCACTTCAAGAACTTCACCTGACTTCATTTCTTTGAGTTTTCTTCTGGTGTCCACGTCCGGAACTGGACAAACTTCACCTCTTTCATCTAAAGTGTAAGTGGGTTTAACTTCATTACTCATTTTACTTCACCTCTTAATTTTGTTATATTTTTAACATTTCAATTTTATTATACTATAAAATTTTCGCTCTTTATCATTTGTTTTTCTTATATAACATTAGTTTTACTTATAACAAACATTATAGTATAATAAAATTAAACGTTACATAAAGATATGTTTTTAACAATAGGGGGGAGTTTTTTATGAATATTGATAATTTAAAAGCATTTTATAAGACTGTATATTATAAAAGCATTTATTCCGCAGCAAAGGAATTATATCTTTCTCAACCTGCCATAAGCCAGCAAATAAAAGCTTTAGAAAAAGACTTAAAAGCCACTCTCCTTAAAAGAAGTAATAGAGGTGTTGTCCCCACTCTAGCAGGAGAATTAGTATATCAATATGCCGAGAGAATATTAAATTTATATGACAATATGATCAAAGACTTAGAATGTTATGAAAATGACTGTGTAAATAGACTCACAATTTCCTGCTGTCCTACTATTGGACAATATGCCCTCCCATGTGCTATTCATGAGTTTAAAAAAAGGCAGAAAAATCTGGTTGTGCATATTGAGCATAATTTTACACCGGAAGTAATTTATAATGTAAAAGAAGCAGGAATAGACATAGGTTTCATTGAAGGATGCTATTCAGATGAGAATATTGACTGTATATCATTAGGAGAATATAAAATGCATTTTGTTGCTAATGGTAGTTGGGAAAATAAAAAGTTGTCAAAAAACAAATTATTCCACTACAATTTTTTTGTAATACACAAAAAATGTAGCTTAAGAAAGATAATTGAAGAAACACTTTTGTCACATGGTGTTGATATTAAAAAATTAAAAATTGAAATGGAATCCCCATCAATCGAATCAATCAAATCTTCTGTAGCAGCTGGACATGGATTATCAATTTTGCCCTATATTGCAATAAAAAAAGAATTATATACAAAAACTTTATCTATAGTAAACGTCGATGATATAGACTTTACTTACAATTATTCTATCATTTACAATAAAAAAATATATAAAAAATCAAAAAAAGATTTTATTGATTTTATAAAAATCAACGGACAAAATCTATTCTGTTGAGGTGGTAAAAATGGAACAAGAAATTATATGTATGGGTGAAATTTGTCCCTTGCCTCTTTTAAAAACTATAAAAAAACTGGAAGAAATGAAAGAAGGTGATATATTAAAAGTAGTCGTAGACCATAGATGTTCTTTAGATAATATAGAATCATACTTTTATAAAAAAGATTATGTGCAAGGTAGTATTTTAAAAATAAATGAAGTATTAACTGGCGTATGGGAAATTTATATAAAAAAATAAACTCCTAAAAAGGAGTTTATAAAGGGGGCTTATTAAAATTTTACCGGCAGCGACCTACTCTCCCGCGAAAGCAGTACCATCGGCGCTGGAGGGCTTAACTTCCGTGTTCGGAATGGGAACGGGTGTTTCCCCTCCGCTATCGCCACCGGAAATCTAGACCCTCAAAACTGCACAAAGCCAAAGGTCAAGTCCTCGACTGATTAGTACCGGTCAGCTAAGAGTGTTTCCACTCTTACACCCCCGGCCTATCTACCTCGTGGTCTTCGAGGTGTCTTACCCCTTACGGGTGGGAAACCTTATCTTGAGGCGGGCTTCACGCTTAGATGCTTTCAGCGTTTATCCCCTCCGAACTTGGCTACCCAGCTGTGCACCTGGTGGTGCAACTGGTACACCATCGGTTCGTCCACCCCGGTCCTCTCGTACTAGGGGCAGTGCCTCTCAAGTTTCCTTCGCCCGCGACGGATAGGGACCGAACTGTCTCACGACGTTCTGAACCCAGCTCGCGTACCGCTTTAATGGGCGAACAGCCCAACCCTTGGGACCTACTTCAGCCCCAGGATGCGATGAGCCGACATCGAGGTGCCAAACCTCCCCGTCGATGTGGACTCTTGGGGGAGATCAGCCTGTTATCCCCGGGGTAGCTTTTATCCGTTGAGCGACGGCGTTCCCACTCACTGCCGCCGGATCACTAAGCCCGACTTTCGTCCCTGCTCGAGATGTCTCTCTCGCAGTCAGGCTACCTTCTGCCTTTGCACTCTCTCGCGCGATTCCCGTCCGCGCTGAGGTAACCTTTGGGCGCCTCCGTTACTCTTTAGGAGGCGACCGCCCCAGTCAAACTGCCCACCTGCCAGTGTCCCTACACCGGTTTACGGTGCTAGGTTAGAATTTCGGTAATCTCAGGGTGGTATCCCAACGCCGACTCCAGTGATGCTGGCGCACCACCTTCCCTGTCTCCCACCTATCCTGTACAGAAATTACCAAAATCCAGTGGCAAGCTGCAGTAAAGCTCCACGGGGTCTTTCTGTCCAATCGCGGGTAACTCGCATCTTCACGAGTACTACAATTTCACCGGGCCCCTCATCAAGACAGCGCCCAAGTCGTTACGCCTTTCGTGCGGGTCGGAACTTACCCGACAAGGAATTTCGCTACCTTAGGACCGTTATAGTTACGGCCGCCGTTCACTGGGGCTTCGGTTCAGTGCTTTCACACTTCCCCTTAACCTTCCAGCACCGGGCAGGCGTCAGCTCCTATACTTCGTCTTTCGACTTAGCAGAAACCTGTGTTTTTGGTAAACAGTCGCTTGGGCCTCTTCTCTGCGGCCT